>JBEPUY010000023.1:0-64183 GCA_041691255.1 Granulicella sp.
GGACGGTGAGGGCCTTGATCTCGCGGACGATCTGGCGCATGTGCTGGACGGCGTGAACGACGTCGCCGGTCCCCGGTTCTCCTTTCGTCCGGATCATGGCTGCGCCTTCGGCGATGCGGCGGAGGGCTTCACCGAGGTTGCGGGCTCCGCAGACGAACGGGGTGGTGAAGGCGTGCTTGTCGATGTGGTAGACCTCGTCGGCGGGGGTGAGAACCTCGGACTCGTCGATGAAGTCGACGCCGAGGGTCTGGAGCACCTGGGCTTCGGCGAAGTGGCCGATGCGCGCCTTGGCCATGACGGGGATGGAGACGGTGGCGACGATCTCCTTGATGAGCTTGGGGTTAGCCATGCGGGCGACGCCGCCTTCGGCGCGGATCATGGCGGGGACGCGCTCGAGCGCCATGACGGAGATGGCACCGGCCTCTTCGGCGATGCGGGCCTGTTCGACGTTCATGACGTCCATGATGACGCCACCTTTAAGCATCTCGGCCAGGCCGGTCTTGAGGCGAAGGGAGGACGAGTCGAAGTTGCCGTTGGTGGTGTGGTCTGCCATGACGATATCTCCTTGCCGCGAGAGGCGCGCTGAGGGGGTGATTCAGGCTGTTCGCGGGAAAATTAAGTTTACCAGTTTTGCGGCGATGGATGTAGTTGCCGGGCTGTTGACCGAGATGAGGCCCGCAGCGAGAGATTTGCCGAAAATTCAAGAAGCGTTTATGCGATGTGCCGATCCTCTCGTCAAACTAGGTAGAGAGTCAGGTATTGCCAGTGTACGGAGGGCAAATGGAAGCTGAGCTGACGATTGTGGTTCCTGCGAAGAACGAAGTGAAGATGCTGCCGAAGCTTCTGAAATCGCTTTGCAGGCAGGACTATGAGGGCATGGCGCAGACCAGGGTGATTGTCGCCGATGCCGGGTCAACCGATGGCACGGTGGAGGTGGCGCTGAGCTTTCGCGATAGGTTGAAGGTTGAGGTGATTCCGGGAGGACTGCCTTCGGTGGGAAGGAATGCGGGAGCGCGGCTGGCGACGACCCGGTTTGTGCTGTTTCTGGACGCGGATGTGGAGCTGCCAGAGCCGACGCTGCTGCGGCGGGCGCTGGGGAAGATGACGCGGAGAGAACTGCATCTGACGACGACGAACATTGCGTGCAGGCATGGTGGGTTCTTCGACGATGCTCTGTATGCGGGGAACAATCTGGTGCAGCGTATGAGCTCGTTTGTGACCCCGTTTGCGACGGGGATGTTCATGCTGTTCGACCGCGAAGCGTTCTGGAGGCTGGGTGGCTTCAATGAGCGCGCGCTGTTCGCCGAGGACTATCTCTTGTCCAAAGGCGTGGAGCGGCAGCGGTTTCGGATTGTGCGGGGCAAGGTGCTGACCACCAATCGGCGGTTCAAGAAGCTGGGACATGCACGGATGGTCTGGATGTTCTTCAAGACCATGCTGCATAGCTGGGATGAGGGTTATTTTTTAGAGGACCAAGGGTATTGGGAAGAGCTTGAGGCTTAGGGACTGTCCAGAACAATATCTCACGACTACCAAAACAGACAGGGACAAGAACAAAGGCAAATACAGGGGTCTCTCCACTGCGCTTCGCTTCGGTCGAGATGGCGTGGTTCAAAAGCTACTCTAAGATGCTTAAGCCTGGGGCTGGCTGAGGCCGACGCGGGCGAGAAACTTTTCGTCGATGACGACGAAGAGGCCCTTGCCACGGGCGAGGACGGTGCCGTCGGGGTGTTGGAGTTCGGCCTGGTGGAAGAGCTTGCGGCCTTCGCGGCGAAGATGGTGGCTGATGAGGACCAGCGGCTGGTGGAGTGGGGCAGGACGGAGGTAGTCGACCTCCATGTGGCGGGTCATGGCGAGAACGTTGAGCGGGCGGTTGAGCTTGCTCATGGCTTCGTCGAGCAACGTGGCTACGATGCCTCCGTGAATGTGGCCGGGGGGGCCTTCGTGCATTTGCGTTAGTTGGATGTGCGCGGTCGCGGTGGGGATTTCAGGATGAGTGGTGTCGATCTCGAAGCTGAGATGGAGGCCTTGAGGATTGGCGGGGCCGCAACCGAAGCAGTGACTGGCTCGCTCATCCAGGGTTGGATTGGCTTTCATTGCGTGAGGTCTCCTGATCCGACAGAATCGAGCTTTGGTGGTCAATATATACCTGTGCAGCGGATGTTCTCGTAGCGGGTATAGAATTCCGTGCACATGGATTTCTCGCCTGCCAATATTACCGCGCTCGTGATTGCTGCCAGCTTCGCGGCTGGGCTCAATATCTATGCCACTGTGCTGACGCTGGGGATCCTGGCGCGAACCCATTGGGTTGCTCTGCCGGCGGGACTGGATTCGCTGGGGCATACGTGGGTTCTGGTGGTGTGCGCGATCATGTTCGCGGTTGAGTTTGTGGCGGACAAGATTCCCGGCTTTGATGTCTTTTGGAATGTGCTGCACACCGTTGTTCGTGTGCCGATTGCGGCGCTGGTTGCCTACCATGCGAGCGCGCAGCTTTCGCCGCAGATGCAGATCATCGCTACCGGAGTTGGGGCGGCGATTGCACTGGCTACGCATAGTTCGAAGACGGCGCTGCGAGCGGTGGTGACGCCCAGTCCGGAGCCGGTGTCGAATATTGCGTTGAGCAGTGCGGAAGATGTTGTGGCTGTAGGGCTGACATGGTTTGCCACGCATCATCCGATTGTGGCGGCTTCGATTGCGGTGGTGCTGCTGGTGGCGGCGGTGCTGGCTGCTCGTGCGCTTTTGCGGGCGATTCAGCGGCCTTTGCGGCGGCTGTTTGGGATGCCTCCGGCGGGTGCGCCGGTCATGAGCAAGCCTTCTGTTGAGTAAATAGGGTTTGCGATGTGGACGCGGGCGATAAGCGGACGCGATGGTATCCTAGCCGCAATCACAGTGATAGCGAGGCTGTAACTTTTCATGTCCAATCCAGATGTTTCGACAGCAGAATCAACCCTCGAAAATAACGAGTCATTCGACAAGATCCTTTCGCAGTATGAGCAGAGTCACTCGCACCGCGTGGGCGAGGACGGCAGGCAGCTTGAAGGGACGGTCATCGTCGTCTCGTCGGAATCGGTGTTTGTCGATATTGGATTTAAGACCGAAGGCATTCTGCCGCTGACCTTGTTTCAGAACGCCAATGAGACGGTCGAGGTGGGCACGAAGCTGCTAGTGACGGTGAAGGGTCGCAATGAGGAAGGCTATTACGAGCTTTCGCGGCAGAGGGTGGAGCGTCCGAAGGACTGGACCTCGCTGGAGAAGGCGTTTGCCGACAAGTCGATCATCGTGGGTACGGTGACCGGTGTGGTTAAGGGTGGACTGACCGTGGATGTGGGCTCGCGGGCGTTTATGCCAGGTTCGCGCAGTGGAGCGCGTGATACAGCCGAGATGGAGAAGCTGATAGGGCAGGAGATTACCTGCCGGATCATCAAGCTGGATGTGGCCGAGGAGGATGTGGTGGTGGACCATCGCTCGGTTGCCGAAGAAGAGGCACGTTCGACCAAAGAGCAGCGTCTGGCCGAGATCAAGGAAGGCGATACTGCGCTGGGGACAGTGCGCAGTCTTGCGGACTATGGAGCGTTTGTCGATATCGGCGGCGTGGATGGTTTGCTGCACATCAGCGATATCGCATGGGGACGTGTGAACAAGCCTGCGGATGTGCTTTCGGTGGGGCAGCAGGTTGAAGTGAAGGTGCTGAAAATTGACGCGGCTAGCCAAAAAATCTCGCTGGGAATGAAGCAGCTTCTGCCGCATCCGTGGGACGCGGTGGAAGGGAAGTACACGGCGGGCGAGCGGGTTCGCGGAGTGGTGACGCGGGCGACCGACTTTGGCGCGTTTGTCGAACTGGAGCCGGGGATTGAAGGGATGGTTCATCTGTCGGAGATGTCGTGGGCGAAGAAGGTTCACAAGCCTAGCGATATGTTGAAGCCGGGCGAGACGGTTGAGGTGATGATCCTTGGCATCAACGTACCGGAGCGGCGCATGTCGTTGGGATTGAAGCAGACGCTGGGCGATCCATGGGCCGAGGCGCAGGAGAAGTTTGCCTTTGGCTCGACGGTGGAAGGTCCGGTGGTCAGCCTCACCAAGTTTGGCGCGTTTGTACAGCTTGTCAAGGGTGTGGAGGGCATGATTCACGTCAGCGAGATTAGCGCGGAGAAGCGCGTGGAACGTCCGCAGGATGTGCTGCGCGTGGGGCAGGTGGTGAAGGCCAAGGTGCTCGACGTCGACAAGGAAAAGCGACAGATCAAGCTGAGCATGAAGCAGCTTGTTCCGACGGGCCTTGATGAATACATTGCCGAGCATAAGGAAGGCGATGTCGTGACCGGACGGTTGATCGAGGTCTCCGGCGACAACGCGACGGTGGAGCTGGGTGAAGGAATTCGCAGCAAGTGCAGGATGGTTGCGGCGGTGGCAAAGGAAGAACAGCCTGCGGCTGCGGGGCAGGTTGATCTTTCGGCGTTCAGCTCGATGTTGAAGGAGCGCTGGAAGAGTGGTGCGGTGAGCGCGGCCAAGACGGATGAAGTCCGTGCGGGGCAGATTCGCAGCTTCAAAATTACGAAGCTCGATCTGGATGCGAAGACGATTGAGGTGCAGTTGGTTTAGCTGCTTCGAAGCGCCAGCGGCGGAGGCTGGTAGCCGAAGTCGCGCTCGACAGCGGCTGCGATGCCGAGGACGATTTCATCCTGATAGGGGCGGCCTGCGACCTGAATGCCGATGGGCAGGCCCTCCGGCGAACGTCCGACTGGCACAACGGCGGCGGGTGCGCCGAGCAGGTTGAACCATTGTGTGTACCGCATTGCGTCGAGATAGTTCACCTGCTGGCCGTCGATGTTCCATTGACGCTCGCGGTGACGGAAGGCGGGGACGGAGCAGACGGGCATGAGCAGGATGGGGAACTCGCGCATCTCTTCGAGCAGGGCGGCTCGTATGACATCGCACTCTGCCCATGCGAAGAGTAGCTCGTCGCCGGTGAGCGGCGGGTCCTGGCGGGCGATGGCGAGGAAGTCCTGAAAGGTTGGGCTGAGGTATGATTCTTTCCCGGCGAAGATGGGCTGGAGCAGCATAGCTCCGCAACGCACAAAATATTTCCACCAGAGTTTGCGCGCTGCTTCGAGAGCGCGAGGGCGAAATGGCTCGACACGGAAGCCCTGGCCGCGCAGAGAACGGACTGCATCTTGTATGGCCTGTCTCGTCTCGGGAGTTACGGGTGTGATGTTGTCGTCTTCGAAAAAGCCTATAGGTATTTGTCGCAGATCTTCTTTGCTGTAGTGCTGCAGAGGCACGGGCGCGCCGGTGGGATCGGCGTCGGCGTGGCCGGACAGGACGTTGAAGAGAAGGGACACGTCGGCGATGGTGCGTGCCATGGGGCCGATGGCACCAAGCAATGAAAATGGGCCGACGCACGGTGGGAGATGGCCAATGCCGGGAATTCTGCCGGGCGTGGGCTTGAGTGCGCAGATGCCGGTGAAGTGCGCTGGCTCGCGGACTGAGCCTCCGCCATCACTACCGAAGCCGCATGCAGAGAGGCCCGCGGCGACGGCGGCCGATTCGCCGCCGCTCGAGCCTCCGGCGGTGCGAGTGAGATCCCATGGATTGGAGGTGCGGCCATAGAGGAGATTGTCGGTCTCGTAGGCCATCAGAAATTCAGGACAATTTGTGGTTCCGAGGATGACCGCGCCCGCCTGCCTGCTGCGTGCAACGATGACCGCATCTTCGCTGGGGAGGTGACCTTTGTTGAACAGGCTTCCAGTCTCGCAGCGGTGGTTAGCTACAGCGATGGAGGCCTTGATGGTCAAGGGAAGGCCGTGAAGAGGGCCTGTGGGCGCGGCTTTTTCAAGTGCGATGGCCTGGGTGCGAACTCTTTGCTCGTCGAAGTCGATGAGGGCGTTGAGCTGCGGGTTCAGCCGCTTGATCTGGGCGATGTGTTCTTCCGCGAGTTCGAGCGGAGAGAGCTTGCGGGAGGAGATCATCGCTAGCAGATCGACGGCGGGTTGCAGGACTAGATCGCTCATGTGTCTATTTACTTTGTATCTGAAGTAGTGCTGCACACAGGGTATCGCTGACTTGTGCGATTTCATCTTCGGTGATGCGATTGAAGAAGGGAAGCGCGATGGTGCGGCTGGCCTGTGTTTCCGTTACAGAAAGTGTGGCCGAGTTGCGCCATGCGGCGTAGCTTGGCTGCAGGTGGATGGGGGCAAAGTATCGTCCGCAGCCGATGCCTGCGTTGGTGAGCGTGGCGATGATGCTGTCGCGGTCTGCCTCTGTAAACGCAGCGTTGAGGCGGACGACGTAGACGAACCAACTGATGCGCGCGTCGGGAACGTCTGTTATGGGAAGGATGAGTTCGCTTATCTCTGCGAGGGCCTGCTGGTATTGACGCGCTACTTTTTCGCGCTGCTGAAGGATGGGTTCGATGCGCTTTAATTGTGCGAGGCCGAGGGCGCAGTTGATCTCGGAGAGGCGATAGTTGTAGCCGAGCTCGGCATGCTGTAGCCAGTCTGTACTGTCGTAGCGGCCCTGATTGCGCAATGCGCGGATGTGCGCTGCCAACTCTGGCCGCCGGGTGACGACCATGCCGCCTTCGCCGGTGGTGATCTGCTTGTTGGGGTAGAAGGCGAAGACTGCGGCGTCGCCGAACGAGCCAGCCTTGCGTCCCTGATAGGTCGCACCGATGGCCTCGCAGGCGTCTTCGATGACGAGAAGATGATGGCGGTTTGCGACGTCCATAATGGCTGACATCTCGGCAGGGCGCCCGAAGGTGTGTACGACGAGGATGGCGCGGGTCTTTGTAGTGATCGCCTGCTCGATGCTGGCCGGAGACATGTTCAACGATTCGGCATCGATGTCGACGAAGACAGGCTGGGCGCGTTCATAGCGAATGGCGTTGGCGGCGGCGATGAAGGTGAAAGAGGGAACGATGACCTCGTCGCCTTCGCCGATGCCGAGCGCCTTGATGCAGAGATGCAACCCGGCAGTGCCAGAGCTGACGGCGACGGCGTGTGAGGTGCCAATGTATTTTGCCATCGCATCTTCGAAGGCTTCCATCTGCGGCCCGAGACTGAGCCGCGAGGTGCGCAGAACGGCGGTGACGGCTTCGATTTCGGCCTCGGTAATGTCCGGCGAGGAGAGGGGGATTGTCATGATGGAACTGCGGCGGCTCGCTTGCGAAGGATGCCTTTGAGGGGCACCGTGATGAGGATCTGCACGATTCGCTCGGAGGCGTGGCCATCGCCATAGGGATTCGCCATGCCGCCGAGCGATTCGCGGAAGGCTGCGCTTTGCGCTGTTGCGATGTTATCGAGGATGGAATCGACGTTGGGATCGGCGTCGAGAACGTTGGGCGCTCGCTCGCGGCCAAATTGCCGGAGACCAACGTTGACCACGGGCAGCGCGAACGACGCCGCCTCCATGATGCCGCTGCTGGAGTTGCCGAGGAGCAGGCCAGCTTGTTTGAGCAGGCTCCAATAGGTGACGGCGCCGAGATTTACAAAGACGTGCGCGTCAGTGTGCTGCCGGATAAATTCATGCGTGCGCTGCATCAGACTGTGACTGCCGGCGTCAGCGTTGGGATAGCAGAAGATGATCTGGCCCTTGATCCGCGAGAGCGCCTCGAAGAGCGCGTCGGCCTCTTCGGTGGTGTTCTGCAATAGCGTGACGGGATGATAGGCCACTACAGTTGGAGTTTGTTTCAGGTCGATCTTCAGCGCCTGCTCCAGCTGCGATCGCGACAGTAATTGGCTTCGTGTGATGTGGTCGAGCGATGGTGCGCCTGCGCGGGTCACTCGCCACGGCTCTTCACCCATGCTGATGACGCGCGCACGCGCCATATCGGTGGAGGTGAAGTGGATGTGCGCCATCTTGGTGAGCGCGTTGCGGACGGCGTCGTCGATTGCGCCTTCGCTGATCTCGCCGCCTTCGATATGGGCTACCGGAATGCGCAGGGTGAGAGCCACGCTGGCGGGGGCCAGCATCTCGTAGCGATCTGCGATGAGGAGAAGAAGGTCGGGACGCATCTGCGCGAGGACATCCGTCAACCCCAGTACGGCGAGGCCGAGGGTCTTCGCCATGCCGGTGTCAGTGTCTGAGTTGAGCAGGCATTCGATGCGCGAGGCGATGGCGAATCCATCCTGTTCGATCTCGTTGACGGTATTGCCGAAGGCCGGGGAGAGATGCGCGGCGAGGACAATCAGCTTCAGATCAACGTCGGGATGAGCCGCGAGATCCTTCAGCGGCCAGTAAAGGTGGCTATAGTCCGCGCGCGAGCTGGTGACGACGGCGATGGTGCGCTTCATGCACTCACCATTGCGGCG
This sequence comes from Granulicella sp., assembly GCA_041691255.1. Classification (GTDB taxonomy): domain Bacteria; phylum Acidobacteriota; class Terriglobia; order Terriglobales; family Acidobacteriaceae; genus Edaphobacter. The sequence continues at coordinate 8,304 of JBEPUY010000023.1, forward strand.
GAGGCCAGGGAGTGGCTGGGACGATACTCCGGCACCATGCGCTGTACGGTTTCGAGGAGGGATGGGAGATCGTACAGCCCAATAGCTCTTCGTAACCTCTCTAAGGAAGAGGCAAGTTCGTCGGAAGAGAGTGTAGGGCTGTCGACCGCGCGCAGCGAACCACTGAAGGGGCTGCGATAGGATTCAGACGGTGAAATCAACGACTCTTCCATCTTGTCTCCGGGGCGGAGCTCGGTGAAGACGATCGGCACCTGTCGCTGGCCGATCAGGAACTTTGCCAGATCCAGAATGCGGATCGGCTCACCGAGCTCCGGGACAGAGATGCCTGCAGGCGAGTCGGAAGACAGCGCCCCGAGGAGGGTGTCCACGGCCTCTGTAAGCGTCATGAAATAGCGGCGCACGTCAGGGTGCGATACGGTGACTGGGCCTCCCTGCGCGATCTGGTGCTCAAACAGCGGAACCACGCTGCCCGAGGAGCCAAGCACGTTGCCCAGACGTACCGCCTTCATGCAAGTACGAGTTGGGCGCGGGGCAAGCAGGATAAGCTCGGCGATGCGCTTGGAGGCTCCCATAATGCTCGATGGGGCGACCGCCTTGTCGGTGGAGACCATGAGCAGTTGCTCGCAGCCATTTTTTTTTGCTGCTCCTGCAAGGGTTTGGGTGCCGAGGGCGTTATTGGCTACGGCGGCAAATGGGTTACTCTCCATCAGCGGCACGTGTTTAAAGGCAGCGGCGTGAATGACAATGTCGGGCCGGTACCGCTCGAACAAGCGGTTGATTGCTGCTGAATCGCCAACGCTGGCGAGGACGACGAACTGCGGCGGGGCATGTTTCAGGCCACTCAGAGTCTGCTGAATCTCGTAAAGTGCACCTTCAGAGGCATCGAGCAGAACGATTTCGCTTGCATTCGACTGCGCGATGGCTTTTGCCAACGCTGAGCCGATACATCCACCCGCGCCTGTGACCAAGATCCGTCTTTCTGAGAGAGGTGCAAGGAGCCGTTCGCGCTCGATTCTGGGTTCTGGAGAAGCTCTACGCTGCAGAAATGCGTTCCAGTCAGGTGAGGCGGGATGGGGTTTCAGCGGCGCGGTCAAGGTGATCGTTGGTCCTGGCGGAAAAGCAGCGGGAAGTTCCGGCGAGTCGCTCTACCAGACTACACGGCCACTGCAGGGAAACGGAATGACGGGTAGAATTCCTATTTTTTTCTTGACAATGGCAGGGGCGTAGACGTAAACAGGATGGGTGCTAAAACGCTTTAGTTTATCGATTCATGTTTTGGGACCGTTAACAGGAATGTCCCCAAAAGTACATAGTTTTAACGTTTCTCCTCGGTTAACTCCTTTATCTTTTGAGGTCCGTAAAAAACTATTGACAGGCGTTATTTCAGTGCTGTAAACGATTCAACATCAAACTGAATCGTTTTAGCGTGTTGGCAATGCCCGGGCGTTTGCCGGGCAGAGTCAATCAGCAATATCCGGCGGATAAGAATGATGCCGGAGAGCGGTCGCGGGCGCACCTTGTTCCGCGGGCGTCGTGGATGTCTATGTCCGATGTTTGGGCAATGATGTAGTCGATGTTTTTTGGAGGCAGTATGCAATCTATGCAGAATCGTGGGAGATGTTTCCCTAAGTTGTGGCGACAGGCGTCAATGGGCCTAGCGTTCGTTTTAGCCTTGTTCCTGGTATCGCTGCCAAGCGCAGACGCCCAGGTTTCGGCAACCCTCAATGGAACGGTAACGGACTCGACCGGCGCGGTAGTTCCCGGTGCAGCTGTTACTTTGACCAATGAGGCCACCAAGGAGTCCCGCAACTCTGTCAGCAACGACAGCGGGTACTTTGCCTTTCCGGCGTTGCTGCCCTCAACCTATACGGTGAAGATCGACGCGAAGGGCTTTAAGAGCTACGAGCGTCACGGCATCGTGCTGCACGCGGCCGACCTGATCAAGCTCTCCGACCTGGCTCTGACCATCGGCCAGACCAACGAGACGGTTACGGTCGAAGCGAATACGCAGATTATCCCGGTCGAAAACGGCCAGCGCGCTGCGATTCTGGACTTTAAGGACATTCAACAGCTCGCCATCCAAGGCCGCAACCTTTCAGAGTTGTTGAAGGTGCTTCCTGGTGTCACCAACACTCCCAACGGTCTCAACAACGGTTCGTCGTTCGACCCTACTGTTGTTAGCGTAGGCTCGAGCGCGGTCGGCAACGGTTTGAATGCCAATGGTGCAGTCAACCGCGGCGGTACCAGCCAGCTTTCAGACGGTGTTGACGTCGACGATCCCGGTTGCGATTGCAACTCGATTGCGATTCTGAACCCCGACATGACGCAGGAAGTCAGCGTGCAGACCTCGAACTTCGGTGCGGACGCTCCGCGTGGGCCAGTGGTCATCAACTCGATCAGCAAATCTGGCGGCGCCGATTATCACGGCGAAGGCTATTTTTATGCTCGTAACGACGTTTTGAACGCCAACGACTGGCAGAGCGATAACGCCGGAACGCCCAAGGGCAGCGCTCACTACTACTATCCTGGCGGCAACTTTGGCGGCCCGGTTCCGTTTACGCATAAAAAGCTGCGCTTCTGGGCTGGTTACGAGCGCATCCTGCAAAATACGGGCAACTCGAATCGTCTCCAATCCTTTATCCCTACTCCTGACATGATGGCCGGTAACTTTACCAATACTGCGGCAAACATGGCATTCTGCCAAGGGGCTCTTACCGCGACGAACACCAATGGTTGTAACGACCTGACCGGCACGGTCCTACCTGATGGAACCATCATTGGCCAGGGCAGCCGGCCTGCAGGCATCATCCCAGCGCAATTCCTCGATCCAGGGGCCACTTCTCTTGCCAGCTTCTGGCCCGCAGCGAATGCGAACCCAGCTACAACCAAGGGTGGCTATAACTACAACCAGGTGATCCCAGGAACGCACAATGGTTATCTCTTCCGCGCCCGCGTGGACTATAACCTAAGCGACAAGACCAGCTTCTTCATCTCATACCAGTATGGTCAGGACTCTGCCCCTTCGCAGGGTAACGGCGCTCACATCTACTGGACGCCAGGCAACGCGATTCCATATCCTGGCGGCGGTCTCATCAGCAGCTCCTTCTCGAAGTCAGTTGCCGGTCACTTTACTCATATCTTCAGCCCGACGCTCACCAATGAGTTCATCGCGAGCTGGGGCTATGGTAACTTCCCGGTTGGTCCGCCCAACGCTTCGGGCGCATACAAGAGCACACTCAAATATCCCGCCAGCTATGGTACTTACTTCAACACTGGCTCTAAGCTGATTCCGTCCTACTCCAGTGCGGGAACTTTGACCTTCCCGGACTTCTCACAGCAGGACATCTTCGAGTCGGCAAATGGCAAGTATCTTGTTCGTAAAGAGATGCCTGCATTCTCTGACGACGTAACCAAGGTCATCGGCACGCACACCATCAAGCTCGGAGTCTATGCCGAGAATGTTGGCAATATTCAAGGCGCGTCCGAGTCTCCGAATGGCGCACTGAACAGCTTTAGCGCTGGCGGCACTTTGCAGCCAAATATTCTTACCCACACTTTGATCGGTTCGCCAAACAACCCAACCGCCAACTTCCTGCTCGGCAACGTCACCAGCTACGGCGAGAACAACTCTTCTCCGGTTAGCGACATGGCCTATCAAACCTTCTCCTTCTACGGAAATGACTCATGGAAGGCGACGCAGCGTCTCAACATCGAATATGGTATCCGCTTCGACCATATCGGTCATTGGTACGATCGCCAGGGCAACGGTCTTGCGGTCTTCATTCCTTCACTCGTCGCCTCTGACAAGGCATCCGGCAAGCTCGATCCCGGTGTGTACTGGCATGGCATCAACCCCGGCATTCCCAAGAGCGGCCAGCCGGACCGGTTCCTCCTTGTCTCTCCGCGCTTTGGAATTTCCTATGACGTCTTTGGCACAGGAAAGACTCTGATTCGCGGTGGATGGGGCATCTACCGGTTCACCGATCAATACAACGACTACACTGGCGCTTTGACGACGGCACAAAGCATTCAGGGCTACGGCCTGCCTGGAGGCTCCTTTGCTCTGCTCTCTCAGATCGGCTCGATTAAAGCCAATACACCGGCTGGCAGTGGCGTCAATGGTTCGGTCAGCGCGCTTGATCCAACCGACTATGGTGTCCCTGAGAGCCGTGCATACAACATGACGATCTCGCAGCAGGCTCCGTGGAAATCGTTGGTCGAAGTGGCCTACGTCGGCAGCAGCAGCTCGCAACTTGTGATGGGCGGCGAAAGCACCTCTGGCAGCGGATTTACCGAATTCACTAACCAGAACAAGGTTCCCCTTGGTGCCTTCTATTTACCTGACCCGAACACGGGCGTCGTTTCACCAAACCCGGAACAGCTTGGTGGACCCGGATCGACAAGCAACAAAGAAGCCGACTATCGCCCCTATGGCTCTACGTACGGGACCAACCAGATCCTTGTGAACTCAAACTCGGGTTATTCCAACTACAACGGTCTTCAGATGAGCTGGGTCAAGCGCTCGGATCGCCTCACCTTCAACTTCAACGGCACGTGGTCCAAGACGCTTGGAGTTGGTCAACAGATAGATCCGTTCTCTCTCCGTGGCAACTATGGCGTTCTGAGCATCGACCGTCCTTATGCCTTCAACTCCTCGTACTCCTATAACTTCCTCAGGGTCTACAACGGCGAGTCGCCTCTCATCAGTGGCGTTGCGAATGGCTGGACGCTTTCCGGAATTACGTCATGGCAGTCCGGTGGCAACCTGCAGGCGATCAACAGCCCGAACTTTGGGCTTTCGATCACAGGCAAAGGTGACGCGACCTACTTCGGCACTTCGGCTCCCAAGCTGATCATGCCGGTTCTGACCTGTGACGCGGGCGCCCACCTGCAGGACAAGCAGCGGGTGAACGAGTCTTGCTTTGCAGCACCGGCAGTTGGAAGCAACGGTCCGCGTAACCTTCCTTACTACAGGATGGCGGACTTCTTCGATACCGACCTGGCTGCATACAAGACGTTCCATGTCACGGAACATCAGACCGTGCAGTTCCGTGCCTCGGCGTTCAACTTTATCAACCATCCGCTTCCGCAGTTCAGCGGTGGCAACCAGTTGGCTCTTCACTACAACAACGACCTGACGGTGAATACAGGGTCTAACTCCAAGACGCTTGGTTTCCTTGATACCAAGACGGGCGGACACTCGCAACGCACCATGGAACTAGCTATCAAGTACAACTTCTAGCTTGTTCCTTAACCGAGTGGGGCGGCTCTCTTTGAGTCGCCCCATTTTTCTGCGACAGGAAAGATTCGATGAAGGTAGTCATGGCGCTTCGCTATACTCTGGTTCAATGCTGGTAAGACTCATAACGGCCGCCAAACAGTGCACTTATTCCCGTAAACGCGTTGTACGGAGCTGTTGGCGGGTGACGGCTGTGCTGCTCATCTGCTTCGCGACCAGCAGGATGGGACTTTGCCAGGGCACCAGTAAGGCCGCTGCGCACTCTCCCGATCTTCAGCAAAGGTATGACTCCGCTCAGCGCGCGCAATCGGCTGGCGATATGACACGCGCAGCCCACGATTACCGGAGTTTTCTGGCGGACACGCTCCACCATCTGGCTGACGGTTACGCGCGGGCTGGCGACTATCCCGGCGCAACAAAGCTCTTTGAAGAGGCGCTGGCCGTCATTCCCGAGGAAAACACTACTGACCTTCGCGTTGCTTACGCTCAGGCCGCGCTTTTAGCTCGTGATATTCCAATGGCGCGGTCACAGGCTCAGATCGTGGTTGCAGCCGATCCGAAGAGTTCAACGGCGCGGTTGATTCTAGGCGAGGCGCTGCTGCAAACCGACGAGAATGAGCAGGCCCGCAAGCAACTGGAGGCTGCGGTTGCTCTCGATCCAAATTACAAAAATGGACTGGCTCTGGCGACGGCCTATCTTGCCTTGTCCGACACAAAGGACGCTTCGAAGCTCTTCCATGAAATGTCCGCCGGCTTCGGCAATACGGCGACGATTCACCTGGATTTTGGCCGCGCCTACTCAGAGGCGGGCAATCCCGATCTTGCTATCGTTGAATTCAAGATGGCCATCGCGCTCAATCCCCGATTGCCTGAAGCGCATTACTGTCTCGGGGCTTCTTATCTTCTAAGTCAGGGGCAGGTCGGATTTCCCGAGGCGATCAAGGAGTTTCATCGCGAGCTGGAGTTGAACCCAAATGACTATTTCAGTCTCGCGCAGCTAGGTTACATCGCATTTACCGAGCGTCAATTTGACGAAGCGGAGCAGAACCTGAAGCGTGCGGCAAGTCTCGATCCACGCAATCCTGACAATCCATTGCTGCTAGGCCAGATATACATTCAGCTGAATCGCCCGGCAGATGCGGAGCAGGCTTTACGCCAGGCCATCGCCCTAACCACGGACCTTTCTCGCAATCACTATCAGGTGCAGCGTGCTCACTACCTGCTTGGACGCCTGCTGGTGCAAACCGGTCGTCTCGACGAAGCGAAGCAGGAGATGCAGATCTCCGCAAAGTTGTTAAAGATGAATACGCTGCGAGACCAGGCGAGAATGACGGGCGCTCCTATGGGTGCGGTGGCGAGTATTGCACCGTTTCAGCGGCCACCAGATCCAGGGCCGATGGACGTGAAGGCGCGACAGGCTTTGGATGCCTTCGCAAAACGTGTCGCTCCCGCGATTGCCGACAGCTACAACAATCTCGGAGCCATGGCTGCCGGAGCAAGCGAGTTCGCAACGGCAACCGGATACTTTACGAATGCGGGAAAGTGGAATCCGCAACTCGAAGGGCTCGACTATAACTGGGGCCGTGCGGCATTCTCAGCCCAGCTTTATGCCCAGGCGGTGCCGCCGCTGAGCCGCTATCTCGCGGCACATCCGCAGGAGGTGGGTGCGAGGCGGGTTCTCGGCATCAGCTACTTTATGGTCAAAGACTATGCTGCCGTGGTGCAGACGCTGGGGCCTATCGAACCATCGCTAGCCGCTACTCCACAACTAGCGAGCATGTATGCACAATCACTGGCGCATACCCAGAAGAAGAGTACAGATGTTCAACCCTGAGGCTGGTATCCGCAAGGGTCTGCTCGCTGTTGCGGCGATGATGTTGATCCCTATTTATGTTCCTGCGCAGAGTCCTTCTATCTCTGGACTACGCTTTCGCGATATCGGCCCCGAGGCAGGACTTACGACCGTGCCACACTCCGCTCCGGTGAAGCAGTATCTGGTTGAGATGATGGGCGGCGGCGTTGGATTGTTCGATTGCGACAACGACGGCAAACTGGACATCGTTACCGTCACCGATTCCACCGTGGATAGTTATCTTCATGGCGGCGACCCGATGGTGACGCTCTACCATCAGGACACGCAAGCACGCGGCCCGGTGCACTTCACCGATGTCACAGTTGCGTCCGGGCTGACCACGCGCGGCTGGGGAATGGGCATCGCCATCGGCGACTTCGACAACGATGGACTGCCGGATATCTACGTTACTGGCTATGGCCATAACGTGCTCTACCATAACCTTGGCGGATGCAAGTTTGAAGATGTCACGGCGCAGCAGAAGGTGAGCGGCGGAGGGTTCAGCGCTGGCGCGGCGTGGGCGGACTATGACCGCGACGGCAGGCTCGACCTGTTCGTCTCGCGCTATGTGAACACCGATCTGAACCATCTGCCGAAGCCCGGAGACAAGGCGTTTCAGTATCAGGGACTGCCGATGGAGGTGCCGGTATTGAACGGGGAGACCGATCTGCTCTTCCACAACACGGACGGCGGTTTCGATGAGGTGGCTCAAAAGGCAGGCGTCGATAACCCCGACAAGCGGCTGGGCATGGGCGTCGTCTGGGGAGACTATGACCATGACGGCTGGCCTGACTTGTTCGTCAACAATGACATGGGGCCGAACTTTCTGTATCACAACAAGCACGACGGCACATTTGAAGAGGATGGCCTGATCTCCGGCACTGCGTTGAGTGCGGAAGGCCGCTCGATGGGCAATATGGCCGCCGACTTTAGCGACTACGACCGCATCGGCGCGCTTGATCTTGTCGTCACTCGTTATGGCTATCAGCCGATGAGCCTTTATAAAAATCAGGGCGAGACCGGCTTCACCGACCGCGCTGCAGTAGCAGGCTTGACGCGTGCGTCGGATCAGCTCGTGGCCTGGGGCGCGGGGTTTGCAGACTTCAGCAATGACGGCTGGCCGGATATCTTCGTTGCCAATGGCAATGTCAGCTCCATGGTCGACAAGCTGCCGCATGACCTGAAGTACCGCGAACCGATCCACCTCTACCGCAACAAGCACAACGGCACCTTTGCCGAGGTTGCCGATGTGTCCGGACTGAATGATGGGTCGCTGCACTCGCGGCGAGGCACAGCGTTTGGCGATATCAACAACGACGGCAACGTAGATGTGGTGGTCTACAACGTGAGTGGCCCGCCGTCATTGTTTTTGAACGAGACGAAGAATGCGAACCATCGCGTCCTCTTCAAGCTGGTGGGCAAGAAGAGCAATCGTGCCGCCATTGGCGCGCGCGTCACGGTCACGGACGGAACGATGGTCGAGATCGACGAGGTGCGTGCCGGGGGAAGCTACCTGTCCTCAAACGGCCAGCGGCTTCACTTCGGACTGGGTGCTGTTGCGACGATGAAGCAGGTGAAGATCGAGTGGCCTAGCGGAGCGACCGAGGACCTGCACGACGTTGCTGCAGACAAGCTCTACACCATCGTCGAAGGCGAGGGCATCACGCAGACGGTCAAGCTGAATGAGCCGGGTAGCTAGACTTGGTTCGGCTTAACCATCTGCTCATTTTGCAAATGTCTGGAAGTCGATTACCTTGCCCGTCGTTGGATTCAGGTTGCAGGTGAAGGTGAAATCTTTCCAACCCTGAGGGGTTCGCACCTGCCCGCTGCCAGTCAGTCTTTGATTGCTTTCGAGCGTCAGGCTTTGTGGCGCGTCGGTTCCGAGGAAGACCCGGTCTGTCCCCTTGGTTTGCTTTTTCAGAATGGGTAACGCAGCTGGGCGGCAGATCAGCTCGGCCACTTTTTTCGCGTTGCTCCAGCCCTGGGCGACGTTGCGGTCGGCGGAAGATTTCAGGGTTGCTATCTGTCGGGATATAACCGCACTCTGCGCTGGGGAGAGCGCGGGATTTGGATGATCGACGGCATTGGCGAGAGGGCAGAGCGTGATGAGGAGCGCGAGAGTTGCTGTCTTCCAGATAGCACTTTTCATGGCGACCTCGATCATGCCTCAGAAGGTGGAGTGATGCAAGATTTGTATGAAGAAGGTGTAACGTTTTAAGCGAGTTCCACGAGTGGCGCGATGTTTTGACGAAGTATGGCGCGCCAGCTTTCATGGTCACGCTTGCGACTGGCGTTTATGGATCGTTTGCCTCGACTCTACCGGTGGCTGTTTGATTCGCGAGACGGGGCGGGGAACTGCCTGGTTGCGAGATGGCTGTTTCTGCGGGCGCTGGGCGCGATTTATTTCTCTGCATTTTTCTCGCTTGCCTTCCAGATCAAAGGGCTGATCGGGCCAAAAGGAATTCTTCCGGCACAACAGTATCTGACCTGGGCCGCGCACTCTATGGGCTTGAGCCGATATTGGAGCGTTCCGTCGTTGTTCTGGCTCTCGGCTGACTCGCACATGTTGATAGCTGTGGTGTGGATCGGCCTGTTGGCCTCCGTGCTGGTCTTTGTCAATGTCTCACCCCGGCTGAACCTCCTAATTTGCTTCATCTGTTTTTTATCGTTCGTTGTCGCGGCGGGAGACTTCTCCAACTATCAGTCGGATGGAATGTTGCTCGAAGCCGGATTTTTGGCGCTCTTCTTTGCGCCGCCCGGATTGCTGCCCGGATATGGCGCGGACCATCCCCCGTCACGCGTGAGCCTGTTCCTGCTGCTGTGGGAGTGGTTCCGAATCTACTTCGAGTCAGGGATGGTGAAGATCCTCAGCGGGGACCAGCAGTGGCGAAACCTGACCGCGATGGATGGCTACTACCAGAACAGCCCGCTGCCGACGTGGGTTGGATGGTACGTGGCGCATCTGCCGCATTGGTTTCATGCGACGACGGTGGTGGCTACATTGCTGCTGGAGTTCGTCATTGTGCTGATGCTTTTCTTCCCGCGACGGGTAAGGCCGGTCTGTTTTTGGATCGTCACGCCGTGGCAGATTGGCGTGATCCTGACGGGGAACTATACGTTTCTGAACTATCTGGTGGCTGTACTTGGATTTTTGCTGCTGGATGATCTCAGCCTTCGCAATTTGATTCCGGCACGGTTTCAACCGCCGATGCCTGTTGAAGAAGACAGCGTGGAGCAGGGAAGCGCATTGTGGCTCCGAAGGGGACTGCACGCTACGGGTGTAGGCGTGGCGGCGGTGCTGCTGACTTGGATTGGCTATGCCACGATTGTCGAGATGGGTGCGATGGTGATGTCTCGCGTGCCGCTGCCGGTGGCTCCGGTAAAGGCGCTGGAGCCGTTTCGCATCGCCAACCAGTATGGGCTGTTTGCAGTGATGACGCGCGGGCGTTATGAGATTGAGTTTCAGGGCTCGAACGATGGCGTGAACTGGCAGCCTTACCTGTTTCGGTACAAGCCTCAGGCTCTGAATGAAGCTCCACGAATCTACGCGCCGTATCAGCCGCGCTTCGATTGGAATCTATGGTTCGCGTCGCTAGGCGAGTGGCGGCAGAATGAGCTGGTGGTGTTCACGGAGGAGCGGCTGCTCTTGAACGATGGCGATGTGCTGTCTCTATTCCACGGCAACCCGTTTCCGCAATCGCCGCCCCGCTATGTCCGAGCGGTTTTGTGGCAGTACTGGTTTACATCGATAGAAGAGAAGCGCCGAACGGGTAACTGGTGGCGACGTCAGTTGCTGGGGCTCTATGCGCCGACGATTGGTCGAGGTGCAGATGGGCAGTTTGGTGCAGTGCAGATTCCGCAGGAGTTGCCGCCGCACGATTAGCGAGTGGCCGGTCTCAATTAGAACTTATTTCCACTGGGGTACAGGGTTAGTCGAGGCTTACTTTGAGCAGAAAAGTGGTTTGGGCAGGATATGATTCTCAGAGTGAGGTCCTGCGCTCTCTGCGCCCTGGAACATGAAGTCGACCGGGCGTTAATGTAGTGCGCGGAACATCGAGAGATGGGGAATTTAAGCAAATGGCAATGACGAATGCAGGCAGTTCCACACAGATCGCCGCGATGCCGGGCTCCGGCTCAGGCACCAACTATCGCAGCGCGTTTGCGATGGTCACCACGCTGTTTTTTGTGTGGGGATTTCTTACCTCGCTCAACGACATTCTGATCCCGCATCTGAAGGCGATCTTTGACCTGAACTATGCCCAGGCGATGCTGGTGCAGTTTGCCTTCTTCTCATCGTATGCCGCGTTCGGAATTCCGTCGGGCAAGATCGTGGAGTGGATCGGCTATCAGCGAACGATGGTGCTTGGTCTGCTGACCATGGGAGTGGGCGCAGCCCTATTCATTCCCGCAGCCAACATGCCGTCATTTCCGCTCTTTTTGGCGGCGCTGATTGTGCTGGCGGCGGGTATTACAGCATTGCAGGTAGCGGCGAATCCTTACGTGACGGTGCTGGGGCCGCCCGAGACAGGTTCGAGCCGGTTGAACCTGACGCAGGCGTTCAATTCTCTGGGCACGACGATTGGACCTCCGCTGGGCGGTTGGCTGATTCTGCGCGGCGCAGAGAAGACAGTGGAGAACACTGATAAGATGACACCGCTGATGCTGCATGCTTACCGCATTCAGCAGGCGGCGACGGTGAAGTTTCCCTACCTCGCGATTGCACTGGCACTTGTGCTGCTGGCGCTGGCAATATGGTTCTATAAGTTTCCCCGGCTGGATGCGACCCAGGATTACAGACCCAGCAAGGCGGGTGAAAAAGGCCATAGCATGTGGCGTTATCCGCATGTGGTGCTGGGCGCGGTTGCGATCTTTGTCTACGTGGGCGCAGAGGTCTCGATTGGCAGCTTCCTCATCAACTACTTCAACCAGTCGGACATCGCCGGTTTGACCGCACTGGCTGCCGCCAACCTGGTCCCGTTTTATTGGGGCGGGGCGATGATGGGCCGCTTTATCGGCTCGGCGCTGCTGCAAAAGGTGAGGACCGAAAGGCTGCTGGCGTTGTGCGCTGTTGTGTCGTCAGTGCTGGTTGTGATTTCAATGCTTACCGTTGGCCATGTCGCGGTGTGGAGCATCCTGCTGGTGGGGTTGTTCAACTCCATCATGTTCCCCAGCATCTTTACGCTTGGCATTGCAGAGATGGGTCCGCTGACGGGCGAAGCCTCGGGGCTTCTGGTTACGGCGATTGTCGGCGGCGCTATTATTCCGGAGCTTCAGGGAGTTCTGGCCGACCATATTGGCATCCACCATGCTTTCATCGTGCCGGTCCTCTGCTACCTCTTCATCATCTATTACGGATTGAGGGGTTCGCGGGTAATCCAGCCGTCCGTTGCCTGATCCTGTTACCTGAACAGTACGATTTAAGACATCGCCATCCAGATCGTCCTCTACGTTTCAGAGGGCGGTCTGGATGTTGTCATTTGATTGGGTTTACCTAACACGTTCGGGGAATAGTTGAAGCGGTAAAACATCGATAGGGTTCTCTAGCAGCCCGAAATAATCTCCAGCTGCGCGCCCGACGGTCTGGCTTCTCGTCTCGCCAATCGCCATTCAACCAAATGGCTGCACGACCAGCGGACCTTGATTGGCCAGCGAACGACTCGGGATGCAAGGGAAGCTCCATCCATGAATCAAACCGCAGACAAGCAAGCCTCTCCTCGCAGAAACCATAACGCCCATCAACTGGCAGGTTCCTCTTTTTTAAAGCCATCGGGCAAATCGCGTTACAGCCACATGATCCAACTCGGACTTATCGTCTGCTTGTTTCTGGTTGGCTCTCTTTCGCAAGCTGTGGCGCAAGCCGCCTATGTCTTTCAGCCTGCGATGGCCGTGGGCGGGGCCCCGCAGGTACAGTCGATTCCGGTCACCATTCAGACGGCAGGAACCCTGGGTACGGTCAAGGTATTGACCCAGGGCTCTGCAAATCTGGACTTCACCCTGTCTTCCGTGGGCGCCTGCGCCACTGGCGTAGGGCAGATCTGCAACGTCTCCGTGAGCTTTTTGCCGAGATATCCCGGACTGCGCTTCGGCGCAATCGTAATCCTTGATGCCGGCGATGGGCATATCATGGCGAGCCAGAATATCGCGGGCACCGGACAGGGCTCGTTGAGTGTCTTTTCGCCGGGGCAGATCACCACGCTCGCCGGAGACGGGTGCCTGAACGATGGCCCCTGCCCGACAACCAGCGGTACCCCTGCGACAACGCGCGCTGCCCTCAACCTTCCGTTGGGTGAAGCCACCGACGCGGCGGGCAATCTGTACATCTCCGATACTGGCAACAACCGCATTGAGATGGTCACTCCCGGACCGACAGGGAGCATCTCGACAATTGCGGGTAATATGATCGCCGGTTCTGCGGGTGATGGTGGTCCTGCACTTTCTGCTGAAATTAGTGCCCCCTCGGCGATTGCAGTGGATGGTTCGGGAAATATCTTCTTCGCAGACACCGGCAACAGTGCTATCCGCGAGATCAACGCAATCACGCACAATATTTCAACGGTAGCCGGAACCCTGGGCACCTCTGGATCCACCGGGAATGCGCTCGCCGCGCCGCAAGGCTTCGCCTTCGATGCAAGCGGCAATCTCTATATTGCGGACACGGGAAACAATCGCATTCAGAAGGTCGATCCGGCGAGCGTGGTCACTACCGTACCGGGCACGTTCGACCAGCCTTGGAGTATCGCAATCTCCTCAAAAGACGGCAGCCTCTACATCGCCGACTTCGGCAGCAACCGTATCCTCAAGGTCGACCCCTTGGGCGTTGTGACCACCGTTGTCGGTACAGGCATAGCCAGCTACAGCGGAGATGGGCAAGCTGCCACCAGTGCGACACTCAATAGCCCCTCCAGCGTCGCAATCGATCCGGCAGACAACCTCTATATTGCGGACTCGGAAAATAACGCAGTCAGGAAAGTAATCAGCTCTACCGGCAAGATCGCAACCCTTGCGGGAGATAGCACCGCTGTTTATAGCGGAGACGGCTTCAATGCGAACCTTGCCGGGCTCTACAAGCCATATTCCGTCAATCTGGATGCTTCCGGCAACCTCTTCATCGCCGACCGGCTCGACCTTCGTATTCGCGAGGTGAGCGCGATTGCCGCAGGAATTCATTTCCCGACGATGAAGGAAGGCAAGACCTCCGACCCAATCGCTCAAACGGTCGAAAACGACGGCAATGCATCGTTGAACCTGACTGACCTCACCGCGGCTCCGGCAACGATGAACGCCACAATCGATACCGTGCCAACCGATTCGATTACGACGACCTGCTCAACCACGGTGCCGCTGCAGATCGATGACACCTGCATCCTTGCCGTCGAGTTTCAGCCGCCTACCGTGTCTCCGGTATCGGGCCTGCTCTCCGTTGCCTCAGACTCAGGCAACAGCCCCATCTCGGTCGATCTCAGTGGTACGGTTCTCTCTGTCGACCCAAGCTCGACGACAGTTACTTCCAGCTCTAATCCTGCGGCTGTGACCCAGGGAATCACGTTCACTGCAAACATATCGAGCCCAAATCAAGTAACCGGGACTGTCCAGTTCTTCGACGGCGCCACTCCCATCGGGCTTCCCCAGGCCGTCGTCACGGCCACCAACACGGCGACGATCATGACCTCCTTCACCACTCTGGGAACGCACATCATCACGGCGGTCTACGGTGGCGATAATCTCAATGCGGCCAGCACTCCCAACAATCCGCTCAGCCAGGTGATCGAGCAGTTAACGACACTCATCGTCATCTCCACTGCAAATCCTGCCACAGAGTTCGTGCCGATCAATTTCACGGCAACTCTCAGCGGATGGACCACTGCCCCAACCGGCAATATCACCTTTACCGATGGAGCACGCACCCTTGGCGCTGCCGTCATCAATTCCAGCGGAGTTGCCAGTTTTCCAGTTCCTCCTCTGGCGGTAGGTGTGCACCACATCACCGGCGTCTATGCCGGAGACGCTACCGACTACGGAAGCCAGTACAGCTTTGACCAGAACGTCAACCTTGCCTCAAGCTCGACAACCCTGAACACAAGCGCTAGCGTCGTTCAGTTTTCGACGCCGATCACCTTTACCGCAACGGTGACAGGAGTTCCCGCCTCCACGCCTACCGGCAACGTGGCCTTCAAAGATGGCGCATCTGTCCTAAACACCGTGCCGGTGAATTCACTTGGTGTAGCTACCTACGTGAATACGACGCTCCCAGCGGGCACGCACAATATAACTGGTGTCTACCTGGGCGATTCCGACTATGCCGGTAGCACTTCCATATCGAACGTTACGATAACGATCAAGCAGACTGCGACCACCACTCGCCTCGTAGCCAGCACGCTGAACTCAATCGCTACCCGAACCATTACCCTCACTGCAACGGTCACGGCACTTGGAGCGACACCGAGCGGCACCGTCAGCTTCATGAACGGAAATGTTCCCATCGGGACGGGAACCCTCAATCATGGTGTCGCTTCGGTCGTTACCTCCTCACTGCCCGTCGGAACGGATAGTGTGTTCGCGATCTACAACGGCGACTCAAACGACACGGGAAGCACCTCCGCGCCTCCCCTGGCTATCACGATTGTAAAAGCGCCAACCACGACGGCCGTCTCCTCGAGCCAAAGCCCGCTGCCCACGCTGACTCCCGTTGTCATCTCCGCGACCGTCGCAAATGGCGGAACCCAGAAGCCAACCGGTCTTGTGACCTTCGTCGAAGATTCTGTCCCGATCGGTGTCGGCACGCTCGACCCCAACGGAGTCGCAACCATCTCTATTCCTCTGCTCTCTGCTGGCACCCATACCTTCGTCGCCAACTATGCCGGCGACGGACTGGACCTTCCCAGCGTGGCAACTCCGTTTGCCGAGGTGGTTCAGCTGCGCCCCACCACGGACGCGCTTACCAGTTCTACGACCTCGCTCTCAGGCGGACAGCAGCTCACACTGATCTCGGTCGTTCGTCCGACGGGCACAGTCGGCTCCGTGGCCCCCACCGGAACCGTGACCTTTATGTCGGGAAACATCACGCTGGCGACGGTCCCGGTTGACTCCTCCGGCGTGGCTACGGTGACGGTTCTGTTGCCAGGAAAGAGTGCCAGCCTGTCTTCGATCTATAGCGGCGACGCCAACTATGCTACCTCCTCTGCTTCGCCGGCTACCGTTCCAATTGGTCCTGCTCCAGATTTCACCTTGGAGGCGACTCCGATCACGTTGCAGGTGCAATCGAAACAGCATCTGGAGGTAAAGGTATCGCTGTCCTCTGTCAGGAACTTCACCGATACGTTCTCCTTCGGCTGCCTTGGTCTGCCCCAAGACACAACTTGTACCTTCTCGAAAGACAAGGCAAATCTAGCTGCGGGCGGCGTTCAATCGGTCACGCTGACTGTAGATACCGGCCATCCCCTGCTTAGTGGAAGTCAGGCGAGCAATCATCAATCCTCTAATTCGAAGATCGTCATGGCCTGCCTGTTTCCCGGATCGCTGGCATTCTGCTTCTTCGCATTCAAGCTTCGGCGCGGACGCCTGGTCAGCGGCCTGCTTCTCTTTGTGGGCATCATTGCCATGACCTCGGGCCTCTCCGGTTGCGGGACCATTCAGAACAGTGGAACGCCTCCCGGGACCTATAACTTTTTGGTCAGCGCGACCGGCCAGACCGGCGTCTCTCAATACGTCGACATCACGATGACGGTTACGAAATAACGATGACGCCTGCGATGAAAAAACTTCTTCTTGCTGTCTTCTTTTTGATCGGTCTCTCTGGTCTTCAGGATGCATTCGGACAGGCTCTTCCTGCCGCGAAGGCACCGGGAGCCTATGTCTCCGTCGGAGGCACTTATTCCATCTTCCAATCTGCTTATGGGGAGAGAGTTCTCGGCGGTGCGGGATTATATGTGGATATCAACCGCTGGCGGCAGGTTGGAATCGAGGGAGAAGCCCGGTGGCTGCGTCAGAATAAGCTCGCGAACACCACCGAGTCGACCTATCTCATCGGCCCGCGCGTCGAAATCCGCAGAGGCAGATTTTCGCCGTATGTCAAAACGCTGGTGGGGCTGGGACACTTCAACTTTCCTTATAACTACGCGCAAGGAAAATATTTCGTCATCGCACCGGGGGCCGGAGTCGACTACGACCTTACCTATAACGTAAGGATTCGCCTGGTCGACTTCGAGTACCAGGAGTGGCCGCAATTCACCTTTGGCAACATCAATCCCTACGGCGTCAGCGTCGGCATCAGCTACCACTTCTTGAATGGCGTGAGATAGCCGTTTACGCAAGCCCTTGTACTAGCGATCACCCCTCTTCGCAACGCGAGCCTCACGGATTAACTCCGGAGGCTCGCGTACTTTTCGGTGGCGTTCGGTTAGGAATTTTTAGCAAGGAAGGTATTGATCTCGTCGAACTCCGCTTCTGACAAGCGGAAGTTGAGGGCAGGAGCAACTCCTTCAACTTGTTTCGCGTTGCGGCCGCCCACGATGGCTGCGGTGATGGCGGGATGGTGCAGCGTCCAGGCAATAGCGATGACGCCAGCCGCGACGTTATGACGAGTCGCAATGGCCTTAAGGAAGTCGGCGATCGCGAGATTGCGCGAGAGTTGCGGTTCCTGGTAGTTCTTTGCCCTGCGACGGAAGTCATCCTCTGGAAATGCGACGACGCGCTCTTTGCTCATGGCTCCTGTAAGCATGCCGGAGTGCATGGGAGCATAGTTGATGACGCCGATATTGTTTTTCTGACAGTAGGGCAGGATCTCCGCCTCGACAGTTCGGTTGATCATGGAATAAGGCGGCTGGTTTGAGGTGATGGGAGCGATCTTTGCTGCCCGCTCCATCTGCGAGACGCTGAAGTTGGAGACGCCGATCCAGCGAACCTTGCCCTCACGTTGCAGGTCGGCCATGGTGGTCCAGCCCTCTTCGAGATCTTCACCGGGCTTGGGCCAGTGGATCTGGTAGAGATCAATTGCTTCGACCTGAAGCCGGCGCAGGCTCTCTTCCACTTCACGGCGAATCTGTTTGAGGCTGTTCGTGATCTCGCGTTTCTCATCCCAAACCATTGCGCATTTGGTAAAAATATAGGGCTTTCGCGAGGCGGACTTGATGGCTTTGCCGACAACCTCTTCGGAGTGTCCGAGGCCGTAAATTGCGGCTGTATCAATCCAATTGACGC
Source organism: Granulicella sp. (assembly GCA_041691255.1). GTDB lineage: Bacteria > Acidobacteriota > Terriglobia > Terriglobales > Acidobacteriaceae > Edaphobacter. The sequence continues at coordinate 26,591 of JBEPUY010000023.1, forward strand.
CGAGATCGATTGCCTTGTGAATGGCGGCGATGGAATCGTTGTCGTCCTGTGGACCCCATGAAAAGGCCCAATCGCCCCCGCCTATCGCCCACGCGCCGAAACCGATGGGCGAGATCTGCAGATCGGAGTTGCCTAGCTGTCTTTTGTCCATATTTGAATTAGACGCTATGACGGCCAAATAAGTTCTGAGAGTTGCGATTGACCTGCCTCGTTCAGAAGTGACCTATAGACAAGCAGGAGAAAAAGACAGGTCAGGAGACTTTCGCCACTACTACAGTAAAGTCGTCCGACTGTTCCTCCATTCCCGCAAAAGCAGGCACGGCTTCGCAGATGGCATCTACGGCTGAGACCGCGGAATCGTGCGCGTGCTCATGGAGAACCTGTTCCAGGCGGTCTACCGAGAACTGCTCGGCCTGACTATTCTCCTGCTCGGTCACGCCGTCGGTATACAGTGCCAGAATGTCGCCCGCCTCAAGACTGATCGTGACATTCGAGTACTCCGCGTTGTCGAGGATTCCGAGGATAGGCCCCGAAGCTTCGAGCAGACGAGTCTCCCCGCCCGGTCGCAGAAGAATAGGCGGATTGTGACCGCCGTTAGCGTACTCGAGAGTTTTGGCCTCAAGATGAAAGCGAGCGTAGAACATGGTCACAAAGCTGGCCGGGCGCGTTACCTGCTTGAGAACTCCATCGAGGTCCTTCATGATTGCAGCCGGGCCACTCAGCTCGCGAGCGCGAAGGCGAAGCGCTACGGAGAGCGACGGCATCAGCAAGGCCGCAGCCGCTCCTTTGCCAGAGACATCCGCGATAACGACGTCGACGATATCGTTGGAGATCTGGAAGAAGTCGTAGTAGTCGCCGCCGAGTAGCCGCGCGGCATGCATGGTTCCTGCCAGTTCGAGTCCCGAAAAAATGCGAGGCGCAGGTAGAACCTGTTGCTGGACCTGGGCTGCAAGTCCGAGATCGCTCTGATATTCATCACGCTGCTCACGCACTTCGTCGATCAATCGGCTGCGCTGACGCGCGATAAGCCAGACTAGATAACCTGTGATGAGAAAGACTCCCAGCATGATCGAGTCATGGGTAACTCGCAGAAACAACGTATCGCTGCGAGGCCCGAAGATGTCTTGCAGAAAAGTACACGCAGTGGCGAGCGATACCGTGAGCAGCAATGGATTGACCAAAGCGCTGAGCGCGAGAGGAAGAATATACAGATAGCCCAGCGAGATGTTGGCGACGACAAACCAGTCGGTGTAGGCAACCGAAGCGATTGCGAGTAAAACAACAAAGTTGAGTAGGCCGAAGATTCGCTTCTCTTCGATATGCTCGTAGCGGATGAGAGCGTCACTATCTCTCTTTGATCTGAAAAACGCCATTGCCGAATCGTCCTTGGGTCTGACGTAGCCATAGTACAAGTCCTTGGCATGTATGACCTTCAAATCTATGGGGAGACCGACTTGACCCGGCTCAAACCATAGACACCGGGGAATCTGTCCACAATGGAGAACTGCTTATACGGCCCACAAAAATCTGAAGTCCTCGCCCGGCGTCGACACTTTCGGTTGTATTCTTATTGGACGCGGTTGAGTTACGACTTTGATCGCAAACGTCAACACTGCTTCAAATTGGAAATAATTTCACTGAACGGTGCTCAGCTATTTGGCGTCCCCGATGGGATTCGAACCCATGTTATCGCCGTGAAAGGGCGGTGTCCTGGGCCGGGCTAGACGACAGGGACGCTGCGGAAGGACGGCTCGCGCTACCCGCCGTCATCGCTTTCAACGCTATCAATATAGATAGTTCATGTCAAAAAACCCGTCCGAATCAAGCCTGAGTGACTGATCTCTTCAAATTCCTTAAATTATTGAGAACCTTCCCAAAGGGCGGCATCATCTAAAATTGAAACTCATAGTGCTCTTGCGGAATCAGACACTTGACCTATCTGCGTTTGTCCGGCGCTGATATTACCCCAGGGCAGGCCGTTGCAATTGACGTTTTGAATTTGAAGGAGAAATACTGTGTCCTCGACTCTGAATCCCCGCCGCATTCTGCCGCTCGCCGTCTGCGCGACCGTGTGCTTCTTCGCCGGTTGCAAATCTGCTCCGCCGCCGGTCGCCGCAGCGCCCCAGGCGATGCCCGTCAAGGTGGCCTCGGTAACGCTTTCGCCGGTTGCCAACAGCGATACCTACGTCGCCACCATTAAGAGCCGCCGGTCGGCCACGATGCAGCCTCAGGTCGACGGCAATATTACCCGCATTCTTGTGAAGTCGGGCGATGCCGTCAAAGCCGGGCAACTCCTGATGCAGATCGACCCGCTCAAGCAGGCCGCTACCGTGCTGCAGCAGCAGGGAACGGAGGCGCAGAAGAAGGCCGTCTACCAGTACAACCAGGGCGAAGTCGAGCGCCAGCGCAAGCTCTATGAGGCGGGTGTCACTTCGAAGCAGGCTTACGACCAGGCGGTGCAGGCCTTTCAAAACTCCAAGGGAGACTTCGATTCCTCAGTAGCCCAGACCAACTCGCAGAAACAGCAGTTGGGCTACTACCAGATTCGCGCGCCGTTTGCCGGCATCGTCGGCGATATCCCTGTCCATCTTGGCGACTACGTTTCGGCAACCACAATGCTCACCACCGTAGACGAGAACGCAGACCTTGAAGCCTATGTCTACGTCCCCACGGAGCGAGCGTCCGAGGTAAAGCTTGGCCTTCCCGTCGATATCCTCGACAACGATGGAACAGCGATCGTAAATTCCAAGATCAGCTTCCTCTCGCCGCAGGTGGACAACGGTCTGCAAAGCATCCTCGTCAAGGCGGAGATTCCACGCACCGCACAGCGTCTGCGCAACCAGCAGCTGGTCAAGGCACGCATCACCTGGAATACCAATCCGAAACCCGTAGTTCCAGTGCTTGCAGTCTCGCTGGTTGGCGGCCAGACGTTTGTTTTCATCGCGGAGCCGAAGGGCGACGGTTATGTCGCGCACCAGATTCCGATTACCGTTGGCGAGACTGTAAACAATACCTATCCAGTGATCTCTGGCCTCAAGCCCGGCGACAAAGTCATTCTCTCCGGTCTTCAGTTCCTGCAGGAAGGTGCTCCCGTCAAGCCCTTGGGCTAGGCAGCATCGCGTACCCACGTCTGCGGAGCTGCACGCCAGTTCCGCACCTTCTCTCGTTTACCGCCAGGGCTAAAGCCCGCTGGCTAGAGGTACACCTTGGTAGATTTTTTCATTCGTCGCCCAATCTTCGCCACGGTCTGCGCGCTGCTCATCGTCCTTGCCGGCGCCGTCTGCATTCCAACGCTGCCGATCTCTCTTTATCCGCAGTTGGCTCCGCCTCAGGTTATCGTTACCGCCAACTACATCGGTGCAAGCTCCAAGGACGTTGAATCAGCGGTCACGACCATCCTCGAACAGTCCATCAACGGCGTCGAGGGAATGCGTTACATGAGCTCGACGAGCTCCAACGACGGAACCTCCTCCATTACCGTCACCTTCGATACCGGCTATGACCTGAACATTGCCGCCGTCGACGTTCAGAACCGCGTCGCGTCCGTACAAGGACGCCTGCCTTCCATCGTTAACAACACCGGCATCACGATTACCAAGGCAAACTCGAACTTCGTCCTTGCTGCAGGTTTCGTCTCTCCCGATCACTCGCTCTCTCCAGCCTTCATCTCGAACTACCTTGATGTGTACGTCAGTGATGCGCTCAAGCGAGTTCCGGGCGTCGGTGCAGTCGTCATCTTTGGTGAGCGTAAATACGCTATGCGCATCTGGCTCGATCCGAGCCGTCTTGCCGCCCGCGGCCTTACCGCGCTTGACGTCACCAACGCACTCGCCGAGCAGAACGTAGAGATCCCGGCAGGACAGCTAGGCCAGCAGCCCTCCGATCCCAAACAGAACTTTCAGATGGCAGTCCGCGTGAGCGGCCGCCTCTCCGATCCCAGGCAGTTTGAAAACATCGTCATCAAAAACAGTTCCACGGCCAGTGGAATTGTTCTGCTCAAAGACGTAGGCCGCGCTGAGATTGGCGCAGAGAACTACGACACCGCACTCAGGTTTCAGGGTGGCGGAGTACCCGGTGGCGATGCCGTCGGTATCGGTATTCAACAGCTCTCCAACGCAAACGCACTCGACGTCGACAAGCGTTGCCGCGCTGTGCTGGAGGAACTGGCGAAGTCTTATCCTCCGGGAATGAAGGGAATCATCGCCGTCGATACGACGACAGTCATCGGCGACTCCATTCGTGAGGTGGTTGAGACCATCGGCGAAGCCGTCATCATCGTCATCATCGTCATCTTCCTCTTCTTGCAGGATTGGCGCGCGACGATTATCCCTTCCGTCACCATCCCTGTTTCTCTTATAGGCACATTCGCCTTTATTAAGATATTTGGCTTCTCCATTAACTCGTTAACTCTCTTTGGCATCACCCTCGCTACAGGACTAGTCGTTGACGACGCCATCGTCGTCATTGAAAACGTCCAGCGACACATTGAGAAAGAGCATTGCGACAGCCATCGGGCAACCTCCGAAGCAATGGCCGAAGTCACCAGCGCCGTCATCGCCACTTCTCTGGTGCTCATCTCAGTGTTCGTTCCCGTAAGCTTTTTCCCTGGAACAACCGGCATTCTCTATAAGCAGTTCTCGCTGACGATCGCCTTCTCGATTGCCATCTCGGCGTTCAACGCGCTTACGCTCTCACCTGCACTTGCCGCCATTCTGTTGCGCGGAGAGCAAAAACATACCGGTATCATGGGCTTGATCCTCAACCCCGTTGAAAGCTTCATCCAATGGATGATCCGGGTCTACGCCAAGATGGTCACCTTCGTTGTGCGTATGCGCTATGCGATGCTGGTGCTCTTCTTCGCAGGCCTCGGCGCTACCGCTTTTATGTACAACCACGTCCCCACTGCATTCGTTCCGCAGGAGGACCAGTCTTACTTCCTCATCATCGTTCAAACGCCTCCAGGCGCTTCGCTGAGCTACACCAGCGAGTTTGCCGACCGTGTCTCTGCGCAGGTCCGCAAGAATGACGGTGTCTTCGGAACCTTCTCGGTCATGGGCTTTTCGCTCTCCGGCGGAAGCTCTCCGAACTCGGGACTCATCTTCGCTCCGTTGAAGCCGATCAACGAGCGTGCCAAGATGGGCACCCAATACAGCGCGAAGGCAATTGTTCAGGCAATTGGGCCGAAGCTCTTCGCGATCCCCGGCGGTATTGCCTTTGCCGCAGAGCCGCCTGCTATCGCAGGTATTGGTACCGTCGGCGGATTCCAGTTCATCCTTCAGGATGGCGGACGGAACACCTTCGGAGACATTGACCGTGTCGCCCACACCATCGTCGCTCAGTCCCGTGCCCCGGGCTCCGGGCTCATCGGCATGAACACTACCTTTACCTCGAACGATCCCCAGCTTCACGTCACTATCGATCGTGAGAAGGCCAAGACCATGGGTGTTCCTCTGAACCAGATCACTTCCGCTCTGGGTACCTTCATGGGTTCGAGTTACGTCAACGACTTCGACTTCAACAACCGTTCCTATCGCGTCTACGTCCAGGCTGACCAGCAGTTCCGTCGCAACGCGCAGGATATTCGGCAGTACTATGTCCGTTCCAATTCCGGTCAGATGATTCCGCTCGACAATCTCATAACGCTCGAGGAGACATCAGGGCCGCAAGTCATCGACCACTACAACCTCTTCCGCTCGGCTGAAATCGACGGATCGCCGGCCCCCGGCCTTAGCTCCGGTCAGGGAATTCAAGCGATGGAACGCCTCTTTGAAAAGAACAAACTACAGGGCATGACGTTCTCCTGGACAGGACTTGCGCTCGAAGAGGTTGAGTCTGCAGGTAAAGCCATCATCATCTTCGGTCTTGGCCTGCTCGTCGTATACCTTACCCTCTCCGCGCAGTATGAGAGCTTTGCCCTTCCGTTCATCATTCTGCTTGCTGTTCCGATGGCAATTCTCGGTGCTCTTGGACTTGTCGCCGCGCGAGGTCTTGTCGATGACGTGTACGTCCAAATAGGACTCGTTATGCTCATCGGACTCGCTGCGAAAAATTCCATTCTCATCGTAGAGTTTGCCGAGCAGCAACTGGAGATGGGCAAGTCGATCATCGATGCAGCGATTATTGCTGCCGAACTGCGTCTTCGACCGATCCTGATGACCTCCATTGCCTTCATCCTCGGCGTCCTTCCTCTTTATTTCGCCACTGGAGCAGGTGCCTATGGTCGTCACTCGGTCGGTACTGCGATTGTCGGAGGTATGGCTCTCTCCACCCTCCTCAATCTCTTCTTTATCCCGGTTCTCTATGTCATCCTCAAGACGTTTCTTGGAAAGTTCAAGAAAGATCCGAAGGCCCGTAACCCGTGTGATGAAGAGCCGCCTTCGCCTGAGCCTACTCACTAACTCCGCGTCTATGTCTCCGATGTGCGTTCGATTCTGATCGCATATCGGAGGTCTGGCCTGGCCGCAGGAGCAGACGTAAAGAAATGCATCTATATTCGCTAAACCCGCATAAACATTCATGTTGACGAAGGTCAACCCATACTGCGAAGCTCATCCTCAGAGGCATGTCGATGAGCACAAGCATTAGTCCGTCTCCTGATAATTTCATAACCCCTCTCAGCGCTTCGAAACTGGCTTCTGTCCCAGCTACGTTTTTGATGTGCCCTCCAAAGCTCTATGACGTAAGCTATGTCATCAACCCATGGATGGCTGGCCACGTCCATGACTCTTCACGAGCCATAGCCGCGGAGCAGTGGCAGCATCTTTACGCCGCAGTCACTCAGATAGCCGAGGTTGTTCTGGTAGAGCCGCAACCGGGTTCGCCAGATATGGTCTTCACTGCCAACGCTGGATTAGAACATGACGGAGTCGTTGTTCTCAGCAGCTTCTTCCACAAAGAGAGACAAGGCGAAGAGCAGCACTTTCGCTGCTGGTTTGATGAAGCCGGATATACCGTTCTGAGTGTTCCGCGTGAGACCCCATTCGAAGGCGAAGGCGATGCATTGTTTGCAGTCGACGGCTCGCGGCTATGGGTGGGCTACGGTCCGCGAACCATTCAGTCCAGCCATCGTTATCTCAGTGAGGCATGGAAGATTGAGGTCGCTCCCCTCCATCTCGTTGACCCGCGTTTCTACCATCTCGACACTTGTTTCGCTCCACTCGAAGATGGCTCCGTCATGTATTACCCACAGGCCTTCGACGACGCTTCCGTTCAAAAAATCGAAGCCTGCTATGCCGCAGACAAACGCATTATTGTCACCGAAGGAGACGCCCTGCGCTTTGCCTGCAACGTCATCACAGTAAATCGCACCGTCATTCTCAACGAGGTCAGTAGGGAACTGAGTGACCAACTCAAGCGAAGAGACTTTTATGTGATTGAGGTGGCACTAAGCGAATTTCTCAAAGCAGGCGGCGCCGCAAAATGCCTGGTGATGAGACTGAGCGGCGCAACTCACTAAACGAACGCATTAGGCCGAGCGCTTCATTCCGACACTAGCCAGCGCCTCCGCTGTGATGCGTTGTTTCATTGTTGCCATCGCCTTCCACGGATCGGCCTTTAGGCGGCCCATCCATTCAGGAAACGCCGTCACCGAAAAAAACGGACGTTCAGGCAACTTCAAATCCGACCACTTCAGCGGCAACGAAACAGGAGCCCCCGCTCGTGCGCGCGGGGAGAAGGGAGCGACCGAAGTTGCTCCACGTTCATTCCGCAGATAATCCAGATAGATCTTTCCCTTACGTGCAGCCTTGGTCATCTTCGTTAGATATAACGAAGAATTCGCCTTCTCCATCGCATTCACAAATCCATGCGCAAACTCTTTAGCTGCAGGCCACTCAAGCTTTGGCGCAATGGGCACAACGACGTGCAGCCCCTTACCTCCCGTGGTCTTCAGAAAGCTCTCCAACCCAATAGCCTTCAGTCGCTTTCGTACTTCGGCCGCAGCTTCAGCCAGCACCTTCCATCCAAGCGCTTCATCGGGATCGAGATCGAAGATCAGCCGATCGGGATGTTCGAGGTCGTCATTCCGCGATCCCCAGGGATGCACTTCCAGCACTCCCATCTGTGCCAAACCAGCCACAGCCTCTGCAGTTGAAAGTGTAATGTAAGGCTCAACTTTTCCGTTCTTATCTGCGACATCTACGCTGCCAACACCATCAGGGAGCGCGTGGCTTGCATGCTTTTGATAGAAGCACGGCTTGTCCGCGCCATCAGGGCATCGCACCAGGCTCAACGGCCTGTCTGCAATATGCGGAAGCATCTCTGCTGCAACGGCCCAGTAATAATCCGCAAGCATCTGCTTGGTCATTCCCGAACTCTCATCGAGTATTTTTTCCGGATGAGTCAGGCGAACAGGAGCATGCTCCATCGTTGCGATTTCTTTCGCTGCTACATGCCCTTTCACTCGGTGCGTAGCCGCCGCTTTCGCAGAGCTCTTCGGTTCGCCAGGCTTCTTGCTGGCTCCTTTCGGACGCGGCGCAACGGTAGCTTCTTCACGAACCACCTCTCCTGCGCTCTTGTCTTCGCGTACCCCTAGAAACGCTGCCTGGCGAACGAAATTATCGGCAGTCCATGTAGCGAACCTCACCTGAACGACAAGCTCAGGCTTGACCCATCTCACTCCCCGTTTTGCGTCCGATGGTACTTGCTCAAAGGGCATCGCCGTTTGCATTAATCCATTAAGTCTCTTTCGAATCGATTTGTGCGTCTTCTGAGTAAAGCCGGTGCCCGTACGTCCTGCATAGATCAACTTGCCGTCGCGGTAATATCCGAGGAGCAACGCGCCCACGCCTTCGATCCCGTTCGAAGGCAGCGTAAATCCTCCCACGACGAACTCCTGCTCGTGGAGGCACTTCATCTTCAACCAGTCCCCACCGCGTCCAGAGGAATATCGGCTAGCCGCTTTCTTTGAAACGATCCCTTCGGCGTGAAGCTCACAAGCCTTGCGAAATAATTCTTCACCGCCTGTCTCAAGATGTTCACTGACCCGCACCAGCTCTTCGTTCGCTCCACTCAGAATGCTGCCCAGCATCTCCTTGCGCTGCTTTAATGGCAACTCCCGAATATTGTGGCCGTCCGCATGTAATAGATCGAAGCAGAAATAGGTCAACACATTCTTTGCTCCATCCTGAAGCGACGCCTGCAGATCGGCAAAGCTTGTAGTGCCATCTTCCGCAACCACCACAACCTCTCCGTCGAGCGTCACCTTGTCCACTGCCAGCTTCGCCACTTCATTGGCAACGGCACGCACGCGGTGGGTCCAGTCCAGCCCCTTGCGAGTCAGCATCTGCACGGCAGTTCCATCCTTGCGTGCCTGCATCCTGTATCCGTCCAGCTTCAACTCATGCAACCATCCTTCACCTGCGGGCGGAGAGATCGCTTGCAGCGCAAGCTGTGGCGCAACGAAGCCCGGCTGGCTTTCCTTCGGCAACTCGCTCAGGCTCTTGTCAAAGGAGCGGACAGTCATCGCACGTTTTTTCTCGAAGGACGAACTCTTTTCATGACCTTTTGCTAAATGCCGGGAAGCACTGCTCTCATCGCCGACACTTCCATTGTTCCCAGCTTGTCGATACCATGCCTTCCCCTTGGCCGTGTCCTTCGAATTCCAGACATGGTCTTCGCTGTGCGCAATTTGTTCCATCGTGCGGCCCGTCACAGCGCTGTCAGGCGCTTCGACCGTTACGCAGGGATCATCTTTTTCTCGCTCAAAATCGTCATGCTCTTTAATCAAAAGCCAATTCGGCTTGCGCTCGTTCGCGGCCTTTCCTCCCATGCGGATGAGCGCCCACTTTCCCTTGATCTTCGTGCCGTGCATCACGAATTTGAGACTGCCGCCGCGCAGTTCCTTGTCCACATCTTCGTGCCCGGGTTGCGGCTCCCATGTGCCCTGATCCCACAGCATCACCGTGCCGCCGCCGTACTGGCCTGCAGGAATGATGCCCTCAAAGCCGCCGTATTCCATGGGATGATCTTCGACCTGCACCGCCAACCGCTTATCGCCGGTAAAGTAGCTGGGGCCTTTTGCCACCGCCCAGCTCTTCAACACGCCATTCCAACCTAGCCGGAAATCGTAGTGCAGATGCGATGCAGCGTGCTTCTGAATGCAGAAGGGAAGCTGCTCTGCCTTATGTCTGCTCTTACCTTCGCCACCGCTCGGCTCTGCCGTTACATGAAAATCGCGCATCGAGCGGTATCGCGCTAACTGATCGTCCACAGCATCGGCGGCTCTATTCGAGTTCTTAGCCTTCACTCCTTCCGGCGATGATCGCGTAGATTTTTTCGCCGCTGACTTTTTCCCCACGGCTTTCTTTACTGATTTCTTAGCGCTCGCCATCCTGTCCTCCACCCCATCCAGTCAGGCTAAGCCGACTTCCGTTTCCTGCCGCTCGCAGTTGCCGGCTTTGCCGAAGACTTGATGAGGGACAGGCCCGCATTGCGACCACTCTTCGTAGCAGGCTTCTTCTTTGTCTCCCAGGCTTCTTTAGACTCTCCACCGCTGACGCTCTTGCGCAAAGCATCCATCAGGTTGATCACATTGCCGCGCTTCGGAGCCGAGGCTTCGTCCTTGGGAATCGGAGCATGTTTAACCTTCGCCTCCACCAACTCCTTCAACGCAGCCTCATACCCATCGGTAAACTTCGCTGGATCAAACTTCGCGGCCTTCTTCTTAATGAGCGTCTCCGCCAGCTCGAGCGAGTCCTCATTGACGGCAACTTTTTTGATGTCCCGGAAATACTCCGCCGGATCGCGCAACTCTTCCTGGTAGCGCATCGTGTACGCCATCATGCCCGCAAGCTTGTCGTCATCTGGCGCGGTAATGGCAATCACATGTTCGCGTCCACCAAACGCGATCTTGCCCAGCGCAGCCTTCTTTGTCTTCCGCAGTGCCTTTCGCACAACCGCGAAGGCCTCTGCCTGAACGTCGTTTTCGGGAACCACGAAGTAAGGCTTCTCCAGGTACTCCGGCTCAATCTCGTCCATTCCAACAAACTGCGTCACTTCAATCGTGTGCTTCGAGGGCACACGCAGCTGCTCAATTTCACTGGGCTCAATGGCGATGTACTCGCCCTTGCGATACTCATACCCCTTGACGATTTCATCCTTCTCCACCGGCGCGGCGGCCTCATCGGGAGCCTCCTCCAGCGCCGAAGCCAGCACCTTCTGGTGGCGCACCCGCTCACCTGTCTTGCGGCTTATCTGATGAAAATGAATCTCACCCTTGGCCTCGGTGGCGACAAACAATTTGACGCCAAACGAGACCAGCGATATTTGAATTTGCCCAGACCAATAAGGACGTGTCACAGGGAACCTCGCAGGACGGAGAACTCCGTCTCAGTTTAGGATTCCCAGCTCTCGCCCAAAGATGCCCACCCATCAATCTGATAGCTCAATCCGGCAGCGCAGAACCCTCTGCTCCAAACCGCAGATTCACCTTGCCCGCAGTCGAGAAGCTCACATCCGCAACTGAGCCCGCCGAAGCCAGCGTGTACCCGGTCCAGCTTCCGGTCGTAATCCAATCGCCGCGCCTCAGGCCGCCGGTACGTTCAGCTCCCTCATTGGCGAGGAAGGGAAGCAGCCGCAACAGGTCTCCCGAGGTATTCGAACCGGTCCGCTCAACCCGCACTGCGCCATCGACGGCCAGGCTGACGTGCTCCTGCGAGAAATCAATATGCTGCCAATCCGGGATAGCCTCCCCATAGACGAAGCCACCGTGGATTTGCAGATCGGCGATCATCGACAGGCGCGCTACCTGCATCGGATCGACGAATGCCGTCTCCAGAACTTCAATCGCCGGATGACAACTTGCAACAGCGCCCAGAACTTCCTCGCGCGAATACGGCGTCTTCCTCGGCGGCAGGTCCTGACCCAGCAGGAAGGAGATCTCCGCTTCGAGGCCGCGATACCGGTGCGTTCTGCCGCGCAGCTCGCATCCGCTGCACGAGATCCACGCCGCAGGCATCGGCGCAAACATGGGAGTGGCATCGGCCGTCGCAGCGCCGACCTTCCATCCGCCAACCGCCTCATAGGCCCACGACAACTTGTCCTGGACGAAGTAAGCCTCTTCCAGCGTCTCCGGACGCAGGTCTACGGGAAGATCCGCGATGGGCTTGTTGGTCCTGCGTGCGTCGAGCAGTAGGTCCACTGCATTCATCATCTGCCGTTGCTGAGCGCCATTCATCATGCAAAACAGTTTGCACCAACTTGCCCCATTTTGTCTCGTCCGAGAAAGCTATTTTGCCTTTTTCCCAATACTCAGCAGGTTGGCAAACAGCCGGTACGCTCCGGGAACTCCCTCCGGCAACTGCCGATAAAGCGCATAGGCAACATAGACGTACGCTCCCTTGCCCGTTCGTGCGTAGAGCAAACCGCCCTTCTGCGGATCTTCGCCGGGATCGTGCGTCTCCAGCAACGCCTCATACTGCGGGTCCCATGTTTCGATAAAGCCATGCCCGCGCTCCTCGACCCAGCCATCAAAATCATGCGAAGTAATTTTGTTCGGCCAGCTAAGCAGCGGGCTCGAAGGCTTGAGCAGACGCACCGGATCGGTCTCATTGATGACCCTCTCTGCACTGCCCAGCGACAGCGGATAGGGGCCGTTGCCGTCGTACTCCGCCGTGTTGTACTGCACAATCACCACACCGCCATTCTTCGCATAGCTCAAAAGCTGCCCACTAGCGGCGGCAAGGTCCGGATGAGCCGCATAGGCGCGAACTCCCAGCACGACGACGTCGTAGCCTGCCAACCGTCCTTCCGCTACATCGGCGATGGTCAACGTAGTGGCGTCGACTCCGATATTTTCCAGCGACCTCTGCACGTCATCGCCCGTACCCGGCAGATAACCCACCTTCAGATGTGGAGCCACCTTCACATCCACGCCGCTCGTCCGGTAGGTCGCAGGAGCGTACAGATTTGACCGAGTCAATCCCGCATATCCCACGGCCCGATAGCCCTCGGCGTAGGTTCGGTTCGTTACCGAGGAGGTCGCTTCAGCGGTCAGAGTGTAAGCCTTTTCGCCCAGCGTCCCCGGCGTTACGACGAATGGAACCGCCTGCTCCTGCCCCGTAGTATTTATCGCAAACTTTGCCGACTCCGGCTGCGATCGCCATCCCGCAGGCATCTTCAGCCGCACCGTTCCGCGTACTCCCTGCGGCTCCGCGCTGCGTACATGAACGGTCAAAGCAAAGCTCCGCTCGCTCAGCGGAATAATGCCCGCCGAAGGCTGCATCGACACGCTCATCTCCGGCTCAAACGCCAGCGGTTGCGACACGACACCCGTCGTTGTCTGCTGGGCGGCCAGCGCCACCTGCCCTAACCGAACATCCACGCCGTCATACTTCGCCGTAATCCATACCGTCTCCGCAGGTAGCGGCAGCGGAGCCAATCTCATCGCCGCGGCTTGAATATCGTAATAAGGCTGCTCCACATCCTTTTGCGTGAAGTAAGGCCGCGTCGCCGCATTGCCATCGGCCTTCTCGCTCACCTTGAATCCGCAATCGAGAGTAGCCCCCGCATTCAAAACTCCATCGCCGGGAGTTACGCTCGAACCCTCCGTCCACCTGCTGCCATCCATCGAGCGCTCATCCCGCGCCACGACGCGAACAGCATCTTTCCCACTGTTCACCACCGCTACCTTCACATCCACCGACGAACCCGGCACCACCGCACTGCCCGATGCAACCCGCGCCTCCACACTCAGGCCAAGCGCTTCCACCAGCGCATCGTTGAACTGTCCCTCTTTCACACGCAGCTCGTGGAGCACATCGTACTTCTCCCGCGCCGTCATATCCTTTGCCGCCTCTACCTTGGCGATCAAAGCCCGCGTCTCCACCAACCCAGTCTTGAGCATCGGAGCAATCTTTCCGGGAGCCGTCGTCGAATACTGCGCCTGAGCTTCATCGATTACTTTAGAAATTTGCTCTAAATCATCTCTCAGAAAAGTTTTCTCGGCAGGCGCAAGGTCAGCGATTCCCACCACCGAAACATCCACGCCATCAAAAAAACTCTTCTCCGATGCCGCGCCTCCTACCCGCGAACCGTACCGCGTATACCCAACGTCGAACTTGCCCGTCGGTGCGGTGCGCCCCTTAGGACCCATCTGCGACCGCTGCAGCGACAAGCCGCGCCGGGCAAACTGCACATAGCTCATTCCCAGCAGATCGCTGTGATCTCCCTCCGGCACCTCCACATTCGCTACGGGAGCTTCGCTCGACCATGTCTTCGTCACATAGTTATAAAACCGCGCCGGAGCATATTTCCCGGTCGCATAGTCATACATGCCCTTGTCCGTCACCCTCGAAAACGGCTCCCGCGCATATACCTTCGCCGGTGCCCACGGCTCCAACCCCATCTCGGGAAATACCTTCGGATCGGCGGCAGCAGTAAAGACCTCCTGCGCAATCTCTCCGCTCACCTGGTGCTGGCCATGCCCATCGGTCACGCCGCCGACGAAGACGCTGGTCACCACCAGAGGACGATACAGCCGCACCGCTCGCACAGCGTCGTACAAAACGCGCTCATGCGTCCACTTCGCAAACGACTCTTCCTTCGTCTTCGAGAAGCCGAAGTCGATCTCGGTCCCGAACATCTGGTCCACACCCATATAACGGTCGGCGGCCAGCAGTTCCTGCGTGCGCAGCAGCGCCAGCGCGCCGTCGAAGTCCCCCGACATCGCATTCTGGCCACCCTCGCCCCGGGTCAGGGTCAGCATGCCCACACGCGCGCCCTGTCCACGCGACTCGTAGGTGAGCATCCCTCCATCCTCGTCGTCAGGATGCGCCACAATCATCAGCAGGCTTGCTCGGGTCGAAAGTTTCTTCAGGTTCTGCTCCAGCGCGGCCGTACCTCGGTTTGCAGGTAGCGCATCTACCACCACCGACGCCTTGACCTGCTCCCCGGCCAAGTTCGCCGGATCATGCGCCGCCTGTCCCCACGCAGCTACGCTCGGCAGCACCAACGCAATCGCCGCAAAAACTCCAAATCCTGAAAAAGCCCGTCTAATCATCATTTAGCTTTAATCTCTCATATCTGATGCCCCAGAAGGCACATCCGAACCGCGGACCACGGCGTAATCTATAGCAATAGGGCCTTGCGTTGTAACCAAATCGCCTCTGAGATGGTCTCAAAACAAGGAAAGAGGAAAGCATCATGCTGATTCAGAAGTCCGACCGCCTTGGCCCCGGTATCCCGTCCTCAGAAATCACGCCGCAGGAAGTCTTTGAGCAGCCTCGGCAAACGCGCCGCAGCTTTCTCGCCGGTGCGGCAGTCCTTGGAGCAGGCGCAGTAGCCGCCACTCGCGTCCCCGGCCTCCTGTATCCCGACGAAGAAGTCTACGCTGCAAGCCAGCTCCAGACCGTTCCCAGCAAATACACGGTTCCCGACGCTCAGACCCCCTTCAACAAGGCTACCCACTACAACAATTTTTATGAGTTCGGTGTCGATAAATCCGATCCGGCCCGCAACGCCCACACCCTCGTCACCCGCCCGTGGACGGTCAAGATCGACGGCCTCGTCAAAAAGACTCAGACCCTCGACATCGACGGCATCATGAAGTACCGTCCCATCGAGAGCCGCGTCTATCGCCACCGCTGCGTCGAGGCATGGTCGATGGTCATTCCCTGGGACGGCTACTCACTCTCCGAACTCATCAAGTTCTGCGACCCTCTACCCAGCGCCAAATACGTGGAGTTCACCACGCTGCTCGACCGCAAGCAGATGCCCGACATCCCCGGCGGCTTCAGCTGGCCCTACACCGAGGGCCTGCGCATGGACGAAGCCATGAATCCGCTCGCCCTGCTCACGTTCGGCTGCTACGGACAAGCCCTGCCCAACCAGAACGGCGCGCCCATCCGCGTGGTCATGCCCTGGAAGTACGGCTTCAAAAACTGCAAGTCCATCGTCAAGATCAGCTTTACCGCAAAGCAGCCGCACACGCTATGGAACGAGATGGCGCCCAACGAGTATGGCTTCTACTCCAACGTCAATCCGCAGGTCGACCACCCTCGCTGGAGCCAGGCCCACGAGCGCCGCATCGACTCCAGCTTCTTGCCCCACACCATCCCCACCCTGATGTTCAACGGCTACGGCGATCAGGTAGCCGGCCTCTACACCGGCATGGACCTCAAAAAGAATTTCTGATATTCCGTGCTTCGGCTGTAGTTTCTGAGAACCTATAAAAGAATTCAAAGAAATGTCACCCAGCCCCCACACAAACGTCATCTCGACCGAAGCCGCGCAGCTTCATCGCGCGGCGCAGCGGAGAGACCCCTGTATTTTGCCCTTGCCTGTTTTTCCATAAAAATCATCCGCCGCAAGAGTGTCCACCAGCACCCCGCACCGCGATAAGCCATCCATGTCAAAACGATCGATCATCGCCCTCAAGTTACTGCTCCATCTTCTATGCCTTGCTCCCTTCGCCTACCTGTTGCAGCTCTATCGCAACGGCGCGCTCGAGCTGAACCCCGATCCGGTCAACTACATCACCCATTTCACCGGCGACTGGACGCTCTACATCCTGCTGGCCACACTCGCCATTACGCCACTGCGCCGCCTCTCGCCGCGCATCAGCTTTCTCATCCGCTTCCGCCGCATGATCGGCCTCTACGCCTTCTTCTACGCGACGCTTCACCTCGCCACCTACGTCTTCCTCTTCTCCGGCTACGACATCGCCACCGCCCTCAGCGGCGTTCGCTCCGGCCATTCCGGCGAGATTATCACGCAATGGAAGGTCATCTGGCCCGCCATCGTCGACGACCTGCTCAAGCGCCGCTTCATCCAGGTCGGCCTTCTGGCGTGGATCATCCTGTTTCTGCTGGCGGCAACCTCACCGTCCTTTGTGATGCGGGCCATGGGGGGAAAAAACTGGCAGCGATTGCATCGACTGGTCTATGTCGCCGCCATCGCAGGAGTCATCCATTTCTGGTGGCTGGTCAAAACCGGCGTCCGCACCCCATGGAAAGACACCGCTGTTCTGACGGTGCTTTTGCTCGCCCGAATCGTCTACACGGCGTGGAAGCGCACGCACAAGCGCGCTCCGGCAGCAAGAAGAGTCAGCACCGAGCCGGTAAACGAATAGGGCTTCAGAGACTCCTAAGAACCTGTCAAAGACTCGAGAAGCCAAGCTATCTTGACCGAAGCAGCAAACAAAACAAGTCAGCTCGAACAAGCGTTCCGTCCGCCCAACAAGAGCACGTCAGCTCGAACATGCGTTTCATCCGCCCAACAAAGCACGTCATCTCGAACAAGCGTTCCATCCCCCGCACAAAGGCACGTCATCTCGACCGAAGCCACGCGGTCTCATCGCGTGGCGTAGTGGAGAGACCCCTGTATTTCCGCTTTTGTTCTTGCAATTCCTGTCCCCAATACCAGCCAGGGTGAAGCTGCAGTTCCGCTGATAGACCCCCGCGGAACGCTCAAATCTTTGACCTCATTGAGGCGGCGCATCCGACTGTGATTGTTTATCCTTATCCCCACCGCCGCCAAAGAGCTTCTGGAAGAAGTTTTTCTTCTTTGGCTTAGCCTCCTGCTGCTCAGGAGCAGGTTCTACAGGAACAGCCTTTTGCGTAGGTGAAGGAGCAGGCGCGTACTGCCGAGGGGCCTGCGGAACCATCTGTGAACCAGGTGGAGGAACAGGCTGCTTGTTGCCGCCGATGCCAAAGAGCCGCTGAATAAAGTTCTGCGGATTTTCGCCCATCTGGCTGCAATAGTTTTGCGGCGCTGTGCCGTCGAGGAAGGCCGCGTTATAGTCATTGGGACAACTGCCGTCGGCAAGTAGATTGCTCGTCTTGTCGAGGCTTACGGTGGTGACTCCCGAGGGCGCCGAGAACGGCTTCACGTCGGAGTATTGCGGCAGCTTGATCGCCCGGTTCATGAACTCCGCCCATACCGGCGCGGCCGCATCAGCTCCCTGCAGCTTGATGTCGGTGTAGTCGTCGTTACCGATCCAGACGATGCAGATCAGGTTCGAGGTGTATCCCACGAACCATGCATCGTGCTCAGTCCCGGTCTTTCCGGCCGCGGGAGCCGTAAAGCCGTGCCGACGGGCCGAGGTGCCGGTGCCGCGGTTCATCACACTCTCCATCTGCGACTGCGTCAGGTAAGCGACCCGCGGATCGAGCACCTGGTGCGCCTGGGGCGAGAAGTCGGCAACGATGTCGCCACTTCCGTTGCGGACCGATGCCAGCATCCAGGGGTCGATATGGACGCCGTTGTTGGCAAAGACCGTATAAGCACCAATCATGTCGAGCGGGGAAGCGCTATAGGTGCCGATCGCGACCGAGGGCGTTCCACGAGCACTGGTGATTCCGGCAGAGCGGGCCAGTGCCGCCACGTTGTCGAACCCGACCATCTGGGCCAGCGCAATGGTGGCAATATTAAGCGAGTGATCGAGCGCGTCGATCGCCGTCACCATGCCAGGGTACTCGCCCTTTACAAAGTTGCCCGGGCTGTAAGGCTTGCCCTGGAACATAAAGGTCGTGGGGTCGTCATTCAGCATGGTGATGCCGGTGAAGACACCGCCCTCGCCCAGCGCCGTGCCATTGAGGCTCGTATTGTAGGCGGTCGCGTACACGAAGGGCTTGAAGATCGACCCGGTAGGACGCTTGGCAATGGCGTGATCCAGCTGAGACGCAGCATAGTTGCGTCCGCCCACTAACGCGAGCACCTGTCCGGTATGTGGATTCAGAGCAATCAGCGACACCTGCGGATAGTCAATATCCGTCGCGCCCTTTTTATATCTCTTGCGGACCAGCTCATCGACTCCCTTCATGCCCGCCTCAACCGCCTCCGAGGCCGCCCGTTGCAGGTCGGGGTCGAGCGAGGTATAGATGCGCAGGTTCTGATGGCTCAGGTCCTGATCGCCGATCTTGCGCACCAGTTGATCGTGTACGAGATCGACAAAATAGGGAGCTTCGTTGGCATCGAGGTTCGGCGGCGCAAGCCGGATCGGTTCTGCTTTAAAGCGGCTGGCTTCGGCGGCAGTCAGTGCTCCGGTTTCCACCATGGAATCAAGAACCACATTGCGCCGGGCCATGGCGCGTTCCGGATGGCGATATGGATTCAGGCGGCTGGGGCTCTGAATGATCCCCGCAAGCAACGCGCACTCGCTCGTGTCCAGTTGGCGGAGCGGCTTTCCAAAAAAAGTTTGAGCTGCCTCTCCGAAGCCATTGATCGCATAACTTCCGCGCTGGCCGAGATTGATCTCATTGGCATACATCTCAAAGATCTGTTTCTTGTTGAAGCGTGCCTCAAGCTGAAACGTAATCATCACTTCTTTGAGCTTGCGGACGATATGTTTCTCAGGAGAGAGAAAGAATCCGCGAGCGAGCTGTTGCGTCAGCGTCGAGCCTCCGCAACTCATCCGCCAGGAGAGCACATCCTGGACGGCACACTTGGCGATGCGGACATAATCGACGCCCGAGTGTTCGAAGAAGCGGCGGTCTTCAATCGCAGTTACTGCCTGCACCAGACGCGGCGGAATATTGTCGTAGGTGATGAGACGGCGCTTGGTGCGGCTGTTATCTTCCGAGAGCGCCGTAATCAGTTGCGGCTCAAGATCGTAAGCCGCCAGCGCCGCGCCGTTCTCCGCAGTAATCTTCTGCACCACGCCGCCGGTGGTGTCGATGGTGGCTCCATCGGTGCTGTGATAGCTCTCCGCGCCGGGCTTGATGAAGATGGTATCGCCGTTGAGCTGGAACGTCCCCAGCTTGGGATTGCTGTTGTAGTTGGCGCGGCGCAGGTCACTTGCAATCGACGCGGCTGTCAGCTTCTGTCCGGGACGCACCTCGCGCGGCGCGGCATAAATCTGCGACTCGCTGGCAAAGAGCGGTCCTGCGGCCAGCTTGTCGTCAACCACATGCTGATAGTGAAAGTAGGCGAAGCCGAAGATGGCAACGCCGATAGCGAGGCACCCGAGCACCGTGATCAGAAGCCCGCGCGCAAGGCTGGAGTCTAAGATGCTCCACGCCGAACCGGTTCGCTTCTTGCCGTATTTGAGTTTGAGAGGCAAAGGGACTCTTTCGTTGGACGATAGTTAGATGGCTGCGGGAAGCGGTGCGCGCAAGGTAGAGGTAATCTCTTTGGTAACTCTGCTGGCTACCTCGTTCAGCGGAATGTCCTGGTTCTTGTTCTGCAGCCGGTCAACCAACTCGACCTTGCCTTCGGCCACTCCTCGTCCGATATTGATGCGATAGGGGATACCCACCAGATCAGCGTCCTTGAACTTCACCCCAGCGCGTTCGTCGCGGTCGTCCAGCAAGACATCCACGCCAGCCGCGTCCAGTTCAGCAGCTACTTTTTCTCCCGCAGCCAGAAGCGCGGCATCGCCAACATTGGTGATCGTCACGACAACCTGAAAGGGCGCAATCGCCGGATGCAGCGCGTAAGCCTCGCCGCCATTCGCCGCCGCCGAGCTCTCAATCGCCGCAGTCAGAATGCGCTCGACGCCGATGCCATAGCTGCCCATGATCGGCGTGACCTCTTTGCCGTCGCGATTGAGCACGCTCGCGCTCATCGACTTCGTGTACTTATAGCCCAGCTTGAAGACGTGGCCAATCTCAACCGCCTTGCCCAGCCGCAAGGGAGAGCCATCAACCGGGCAACCTTCGCCCTCGAGCACGCTGCGAATGTCGGCAGTCAGAGTCGGTGTAAAGTCCCGCCCCGGAGTTACGTTGCGCAGGTGATAGTCCAGCTTGTTGGCTCCGGCCACAAGGTTCTTGCGGCCTTCGAGGCCGAGATCCATCACAACAATCGTCTTAAGAACATCGGTCGAACCTTCACGAAAGATGCCCTTGACCTTGGCGAGTTCCTTGCCCGACTTGAGACCGTTCAGCGATCCCCCCGTCATCACCTCGGAGATGCCGACCGGACCAAGAAATCCAGCGGGACCGCCGATGTGCCGTTCAAGCTCCTCAGGCAACATGGGCCGCAACTCAGTAACGCCCGCAATCGTCATCAGCTTGGTTTCGTTCACTTGGTGATCGCCGCGCAGAAACGCCACGACCGGAAGCAAAGGCGAGTCCGCAGCAGCAGACGTACCCATGAAAGCCACGCACTTGATATCCTGCGAAGCCTGAATGCCGAAGAAGGCGGTGACGTCGGCGATCGAAGCCATGCCCGGCGTGAGGACAAGTTCGGGCTGGCCATCGCCGGTCGGCGCAAGGTCTTCGACCGGGGCCAGAACGCTGGTCGCCTTTTCAAGATTGGCGGCGTAGCCCGAGGCGCTGCTGGCGATCAGGTCTTCGCCCGCGTCGGTGTACACCATGAACTCCTGCGAGGCAGAGCCGCCCATCGCACCCGAATCGGCGTCGACCGAGACGAACTGCAATCCGCAGCGGCTAAAGATGCGGCGGTATGTGGCATCGTGCTTGTTGTAGCTCGCATCGAGGCCTGCCTCGTCGATATCGAACGAGTAGGCGTCCTTCATGATGAACTGGCGCACCCGCAGCAGGCCCGACTTCGGTCGCGGCTCGTCGCGGAACTTGGTCTGAATCTGATACCAGATCTGAGGAAGCTGTTTATAGCTGCGCAACTCCTTGCGCGCAATGTCGGTCATCACCTCTTCGTGGGTCATGGCCAGGCACAGCTCCGCGCCCTTGCGGTCCTTCAGCCGAAACATATTGTCGCCCATGCCGGTCCAACGGCCGCTGGCCTCCCACACCTCGCGCGGGTTCAGCGCAGGCAGCAGAAACTCCTGCCCGATCCGGTCCATCTCTTCGCGGATGATGGCCACGATCTTGTTGATCGAGCGATTGCCGAGAAACAGGTAGCTATAGATACCGGCTCCAAGCTGGCGGATATAACCGGCGCGAAGCAGGAGCTTGTGGCTGGCGACCTCGGCGTCTGCCGGTGCCTCACGAAGGGTAGGAATAAAGAGCTGCGACCAGCGATGCATGGACAAAAGGGCACTTTCCTGCCCGCCACATTAGAAAATGCGCGGACTTTAGAGATGATCTCTCATTCTAAATGGTGTGGCGGGTGCCATTGAACGGGAGCCAAATGAGTAACTTTCCATCGGGGGAGACTCAACCTGCAAGCGCCCGCCAACGTCATCCCGTGGCCAAGAGTCGCGATCACTGTATTTCGTCTTTGCCCGGGCTGGCTTCCGTACCTGCCGGGTACTCCCCGGGGTACTTTAGCGCCAAAGTCTTCATTGCAAAAGACTTGCCTGTAAAGTATTCATTCCAGGAATGTTAGAGGTAAGGTATTCAATCTAAAAAAGTTATGGGGGGTATAACATACTTGACAGACTGTAGGGAAAGGACGAAGATATGAATACCGTGACAGGGCAGCAGGAAGACATGATTTTGGTTCCTAGAATCCCCACCGCTGAGATGCTTGAGGCTGCAAGCGACGAAGCACACGCAGAGAATGCTGCGGGGGTTTGGAAATATATGATTGCCGAATACGAACTCACCTCAAAGCAGAGGAAATCCCAGCTCTCCTAGTGGCTTCTTTCCTCTGCCTAGATAGTGAAAATACCTATCCATGATCGTCCAAGCGCGGACTATAGCATCTTCTTGTATTTCGGGTTTGATGAAACTCGAATCTCCGTGCCGGGGAGATGTAGAAACTTCGATAACGAACTCTCGATAAGCTCTGCTGATGTTTAGGGCTTCTTGCAGCAATCCCCATGACGAGCCTCTGTCGTTCTTACCCTCCGATGGATTGTTGTGCTTTCTTATTCCCTCGATAGCACGCGCGCAGTTTATCGCGGGTGCGTGTGGCCAAGTAATCCCTGTGATTAGGTCGTTCAAAACTCTTTGTAGAGTTGTGTCTCCCGCCATCAGTTGGAACATTATGGGAAAGTTGACGTTGTTTAACGATGAAACTAGGCGGGCGAGATTAGGATCCCCCGGAATCAATTTATCTTCTACTCCATATGGGGAAGTGTATACATCCAAGTAGAGAAGCAATCCCCATCCTGTTTGAAAGCAGACAATATCTAAAGCTGATCGGGCTATGTCGAGGGCGCGATTTCTATATTGCGAAATGCGCTCTTCATCTAGCGGTACGGTTATCGTGAGGCTCACCGAAACATCTGCGCCACTGAATGAGACCGCATAGGATTCAACCTCGCCCGTGTCTATGTTCTCCCATACGACCGGGGGAAGATTGCCGATCTCAGACGGTGGTCTAACGGGGACAACTTTACCCTTGAATGTCACTGTTGGCATCCGGCCAATCTACGCAAAGGAGTACACTGTGTCCATGAAAAAGACTTGGGACGATCCAGTCAAGCATCCTCCAAAAACAGAAACGATGAACACGCCCGGAGATTTCGGACGGTTCACCGATTTGATGAAGAAAATTGTCAAGAAGCCTAAATCTGCTTCCCACGCCCCTGCCGCTTCTTAGTTGATATCCGTTGGGCGTTGGGTAAGCGCGGTATAGGTGAGACGCTTACCCTGAATCCCCATCATGCAAGTTGCAAAGCGCGTGAAGTCGTCCGAGTCTTTGCGGTTGTTGTAGCGGAAAACCTGCTCTTTCACGTAGGCGTCAAGGTGAAAGGGTTCCACGCTGACATAAGTTCCGCGAAGCCCACGCTTCAAGAGCGCCCAGAAGTTCTCAATGCCCTGCGTGTGGATGTGGCCGTTGACATACTCCATTGCGTGAGTGATGACCTCACGGTTATAAGGCGTGTCGAGTACGCCATAGGTCGCAAACTCATCGGTCATGATATTCGCTCCCGCTTCAACGTTTGCTGTCATGACAGGGTTCATGTGCATCTTATGACGTGCAGGGATCACCGCAGCCTTGACACGGCCACCACGCTCCAACATGCCCAACACAACAGCCTTAGAGCCGCCTGTATCGTGGTACTGGATGCGCTTGGCCTTATGCATCTTCTGAGTCTTAGGAACGATGAAAGTCTCGTCACACTCTACAGGCGTACCGTTTCCGCCGATCTTGCCAGTCTCATCCGTCATTGCTTCCCGCAGACGGTGAAGCATGTGCCATGCCGACTTTTGGGTAACGCCTAGCGCCCTCGCAAGTTCATAGCTGCTGATCCCGTTTTTGCAGTTCGATAGCAGCCATGCAGCGGGAAGCCATTTCTCAAGGCCGATAGCGGAGTCCTCGAAAATAGTTCCGATCTTGAGGCTGAATTTCTGTTTCGCATGGTCGCCATAGCAGCGATACACTCGCGCCTTCTCCAGATAGGTCAGCTTTGTAGCATTGCAATAAGGGCAGCGGACAACGCCATCAGCCCAACGAATAGCGATCATGAACTGACGGCAATTCTCGTAGACTGAGAAGAAGTTGATTGCTTCGAGTAGTGTCTTAGGCGTTTCCATGTTTCTAAGATACAACCCTGACTATAGTCTGTCAAGTATATTATTACCGTTATGGGCCAGGGAATAGCCGCGCCCGTAACTTTAGCTCTCCCTTTATGTTAGCAGTTTCGATAAAACTGATTTGCAGATCTTCCGAATTTATTCCCCTGTCTCAAGTTGCTGTTTTGATTGCACTTAGAAGGAAGATTTCTGTCACCGCCGTCGTTGTGGGGATTGACATGGTTTTGACTGGATTTGAGAGTCGCTAAAGTGAATTTCCCGATTTATAGATCGGGCCTTCAGCCCTTAGCGTTCGTGGCACGCATACCCAGGGCTTCGCCCTGGGCTGGTATGAGCCGCGCCGTTGGCGCTCAAATGCGATAGACCCGCTCTACACCACTAAGGAATTAGCATCTAAGGATGCTCTGATTTATTCCCAGAGACATACCTCAGGGGCTAAAGCCCTGTTGATTTTATTAGACTTACGGTACGGCTGAAGCCCTGCCCTTAAACAAAAGTGCGGCTTAAGCAGGGGTTCCCTAGCAGCTTCAGGCGAGGTTGGTCGTCCAGAGATCGTGGAGATGAAGTACCCCTTCGACCTGCCCTCTGTCCCCGGTGACGATCAGTGAGGTAATCTTTCGCTCCTCCATCAGGGCAAGCGCCGCGGACGCGAAGGCATCTCCCGCAATGGTCAGGGGCTGGCTATTCATGATGTCGCCTGCCGACCGCTCCAGCGCATGAGAGCCATCCCGCTCCAGCAGGCGGCGCAGGTCGCCGTCGGAGATCATGCCCAGCAGCGAGCCTCCATCGAGAACGGTCGTCATCCCCAGCTTCTTGTGCGACATCTCGTGGATGACCTGCGGCATAGGAGTCTCCGCCGAAACGCTGGGAAGCGCCTCGCCCGCGTGCATCAGGTCGCGGACCCGCGCCAGCCGTCTGCCCAGCCGTCCTCCGGGATGCAGGTCAGCAAAGTCCTCCGCCTTCCAGCCACGGCGGCGGCTCACCTCCAGCGCCAGCGCATCGCCCAGCGCCAGCATCACGGTGGTCGAAGCAGTAGGTGCAAGGTTCAGCGGGCAGGCCTCGGCGGAGACGCTGGCTTCGAGAAAGATATCGCTGGCCTCTGCCAGCGTTGAAGTCGCGCAGCTACAGAAGACAATCAGCCGCACGCCGAGCCGCTTCAGCGTAGGCAATAGCCGCAACAGCTCGTCGGTCTCTCCGCTGGACGAGAGTGCCAAAACGGTATCGCCGCGCCCGATCATGCCGAGGTCGCCATGCAGCGCCTCGGACGGCTGAAGGAAGTGTGCCGAGGTGCCTGTGGAGCGCAGCGTTGCCGCAATCTTGCGGGCGATGATGCCGCTCTTGCCGACACCGGTCACGATGACGCTCTGCCTGCTGTCGGCCGCGCGGATAAGCTGGTCAGCCGCCTCGGTAAACGGCGCAAGCATCGCCCCATCGAGCCGGTCAGCGAGGTCGTTCAGCGCAGCCGCCTCGATACGCACGAAACTCGAAGGCTTGGTGTCGGACGGTTTGTGGGCTTCGTTCGCCATGGGGGTAGAACCATGTCGATGCTAGCAGAGCGGCGTCCGAGGCCGCATTGCGTCTAAACTGGATACAGGCTCAGCGCGGAGCGCTTGCCGGAAGGATGTCCAATCAAGTGAAGCGAAATACCTTGGTTCTTGGCGTAATGATCGTTGGAATCGCGCTGCTGTTGTGGGCGGGATGGCATAACCTGCGGCAACGGCGCATCGCAATGCAGCAGGCCGAGGCCAACCATGTGGTGCTGACTCCTGCCCAGCCCGGTTCGTCCGCACAGGGCGACAACGCAGAGGACGTAGATCCGGGCGCGAAGCTGCGTGGAAAGACCGCTCCGGCCTTCACGCTTGCGACGCTCGACGGCAAAAAGGTTTCGCTGGCCGACTACAAAGGTCGTCCAGTGCTGGTGAACTTCTGGGCTACCTGGTGCGCTCCCTGCAAGATCGAGATGCCGTGGTTCGAAGAGTTGCGCAAGCAGTATGCAGGACAGGGCTTTGAGATTCTTGGCCTGACTGCCGATGCGGACGCGGGCAAGGACGTGATCGCCAAAACCGCGCAGAAGATCGGTGTAACCTATCCGATTCTGTTGGCCACCGACAAGATAGAAGATGCTTATGGCGGAATCGACTATCTGCCTATGTCGTTTTATGTGGACCGGAACGGCAAAGTGGTCGAGGCAACAGGAGGCTTAAGCTCGAAGGACGAGATTGAGGCGAATATCAAGAAGACCATTGCCTCAGGAGCGACGACTGCCACGAAGGGTGGAGAGTAATGCGTCTCGGCATAATCGCGGGGCTGATGCTGAGTGCGGGAGCCCTGCTGAATACAGGAATCCTGACAGCGCAGATGGGAAACATGAACGGCAATGCCGAGAAGGCAAAGTCTTACGTGATCTATGACGCCGAGCCGCAGGCCATTCCGGCAGGAAAGCGAAGCGTCGTGGAGATGCGCTTCCGCGTCGTCGACGGATTTCACGTCAACTCGCACACTCCGAAGTCGGAGCTGCTGATTCCGACCAAGGTTGACCTGCAACCGGCAGCGGGCGTGAAGGCTGAGACGGCGGAGTATCCGACGGGCATGGCCTACAGCTTCAGCTTCAGCCCGAACGAGAAGCTGGATGTCTACGCAGGCGACTTTACGGTGAAGCTGCCGGTGGTGGCGAAAGCAGGGCAGCACGAGATCGACGGTACGCTGCGCTATCAGGCATGCGACCACGCAGCATGCTATCCGCCGAGAAGCCTTCCCATCCAGGTCGTTTTCACCGCAAAGTAGTGACGTGATGGGTTCCGGCCCGAGGGAAGCGCAAAGTGAATTCTGCTTTGACTCTTCCGTCGTGGCATCATCGACTAAGAAAGAAATTCTGGAGCGAGCAGGGCGCAATGGACGAGTTTAGAAGGCTGACACGGTTGCCGGCGTATGTGTTCAACATCACGGGCGAGTTGAAGGCCGCGGCACGCAAGCGCGGCGAAGACATCATCGACTTTGGGATGGGCAATCCCGATGGAGCGACGCCCAAGGCAATCGTCGACAAGCTGATCGAAGCAGCACAAAAGACGGAAACCCACCGCTACTCGCTCTCGCGCGGCATTCCGCGGCTGCGCAAGGCCATCTGCAACTGGTACAAGACCCGCTACAACATCGACCTCGATCCCGAGACCGAGGCGATCGTCACCATCGGCTCAAAGGAAGGCATCGCCCACCTTTGCCTCGCCGTGCTCGACGACGAAGACACCGTCGCGGTGCCGAACCCAAGCTATCCGATCCACATCTTCGGGCCGGTGATCGCCGGGTCAAAGGTGCAGAGCATTCCTGCCGCAGACGGCGATGCCGACACGCTGCTGGCACGGCTCGAGTACGAGCTGCCGAGGATGCAGCCGCGTCCGAAGCTGCTGATCCTGAACTTTCCCTCGAACCCCACCGCGCAGTGTGTGGAACTTTCGTTCTTCGAGCGCATTGTCGCGCTATGCAAGGAACTCGGCATCTACATCATCCACGACCTCGCCTACGCGGATATCGTCTTCGATGGCTACCGTGCGCCGAGCGTGCTCGAAGTTCCGGGCGCGAAGGACATCGCGGTCGAGTTCTTTACGCTCTCGAAGAGCTACAACATGCCGGGTTGGCGCGTAGGCTTTATGGTCGGAAACCCGAAGCTGGTTGCGGCATTGGGCAGGATCAAGAGCTATTTCGACTACGGAACCTTCACGCCGATTCAGGTCGCTTCAATCGCCGCGCTCGAAGGACCGCAGGACTGCGTGGCCAAGATTCGCGACAACTACAAGGCCCGCCGCGATGTATTGGTCCCGGGCCTGAACAAGCTTGGCTGGGCCGTCGATCTGCCCAAGGCGACCATGTTCGTCTGGGCAAAGATTCCAGAGCAGTATCGCGCTCTGGGTTCGGTCGAGTTCTCGAAGAAGCTGCTGGCCGAGGCAAAGACCGCGGTCAGTCCCGGCATCGGCTTTGGCGAGCACGGAGATGGCCACGTGCGCTTCTCGCTGATCGAGAACGAGGAGCGGACGCGTCAAGCACTGCGCGGGATCAAGCAGATGTTCAAAGCAGGCTAATTCAAGCCCGCTTCTAAATGCATTTCAGGTACGCCTTCGCCTCTTCCAACTCCGGGAAGAGGCGTTCTTCTGCCTGAAACTCCCGCGAGTGGACGCAGCGACGTCCCGCCTTGACGCGGACCGGATGCTTCAGGTGAAGCATCTCGTGGTACAGCAGATATTCGACGGCGCAGCGCGGCGTGTCCGGCCGGTCGAAGACGCGGCTGACCACAATCGTATTGTGCGCGGCGTCGTAGTGGCCCAGCATGCGGCGAGCATGGTGAGCGCTCCAGGTAAGTGTGGGCCGCCCAAGCAGCCCATGAAAGAACCGCGTATTGAGCGCCTCGAAGACCTCATCGAGATCGTAGTGATGGCCGACTGAGGTAAGGATGCGCTTGCGCCCGCGTGTCTGGCGAATATGTTCAGCCTGGCGCGAGACCGCCTCGGACGAGACATGACGGCGATAACGATCAGCATGAATGGGAGCGATGGGCTTCTTATAAAGCTTGGCCAGTAGAATATGCGCGATGGCGCGGTGAACGGATTCGGGAGCCGATTCCAGCAGATCGGAGAGCCGAACATGAAGCTGGCCTTCGCGCAGACGAATCGTGGTGTTGAGCGAGGTGAAGCGGCGAAAACGAATATCAAGCGGAGGAATAGGAGCGCGAGGTCGAAGGTCTCGATACTGCTCTTCAAAGATGGGGATGAGTGCGGAGGACATACGCTTACTAAAAGGTTAACACGTTGGCGAAGCTAAAAAAAACGAAATACAGGGGTCTCTCCACTGCGCTTCGCTCTGGTCGAGATGACGTGCGTTTGAGGTTGGGTTGGAACGGAGTGGGAGAGCACCTGAAAGTCCACGTCGGCTCGACCGGAGCAAAGAAAAGAACCAGCAACGACCGTACGTCATCTCGACCGAAGCCGTGCAGTTTTATCGCACGGCGCAGTGGAGAGACCCCTGTATTCGTTTTTGTCGGATTGCTAGCGCGGAATGTCGATAGGCCCGTTCTTCTCTTGTTTGGCTGGCGGATGGGCCGCAAACCAACTCTTCTGGCTGGCAATCATTTCGGTAGTATCTTCCCGCAGATCGCGAATCGCTTCGAGGGCGAGCTTGCGCGAGACGTTATAGGCCTCATCGTCCGGTGGAGACTTCAGCGCGGAGGCCCAGCGGTCGGTCGCTTCGAGCAGCTTCGGCAGCGATTTGCGAACGTCGCCGTGGCGCGTACTGTAGTCGTCGAGGTTATCTTCTAACTCGTCGGCAATCGAGGTGAACTGCTCGAGAAAATCGTGCGCATCCTGTTCCCGGCCCGGACGTCGAGGATGGGCAAAGAGGCTTTGAATGGCGGCGGAACGGTCATCGAGGAACTTGACGAAGACGAGCACACGATCACTGGGGAAGTAAGCGGACTCGCGCAACTGCTCGACCTCCGCGTTGGACAGAGCATTCTCATTGGCCTGCGCATGCAGTGGCGGGTGGAGAACGAGGAGGATGAGGGCGGAGCATAGTCGTCGCAGCATTCTGTCCTAATGGTTGAAGACCTGGTTAAGGATCTGGTCCTGAACCAGGTCGAGTTGCTTGAGCGTCGCCTGCACCGTGGTGCGATCGTCTTCGGACGCAAGGTGCAGCGCCTGAGCAAGACGCAGCGTGGTGTGATGCATCAGCATCTCGGCGTTCTTCAGCCGCTTGGTGTTCTGTTCCAGATTGACCTGGATGAGATGAGCGTAGCGGTTGATCTGCTTGAGCGTAGCGCTGGCCTGATCGTCGTCGCCATCCGCCATCTCCTTGACTGCCAGCTCGGTCATGGTGTGGACGAGCTGGGTGTAAAGGTAGCACTGATCGCGAGGATTGGCCTGTTCGGCGCGCAATTCAAGCTGGTTGAGGGTTTGTGCGTCGGGCAGCGTTTCATCGATGGCAGCATGAACCGGAGGAGCGAGAAGCAGAAACAATGCGGTGACGAGGAGAAGGGCGGAATACCTTGCTATAGATTTCATAACGCACCTCGAAGGGAGCGCTTATCTACCGCGTGTGATCGAGTGTGACAAGGCGGTGGCGGGCCTGCCACTCCTCGTTGGGAAACTTGCCGTTCGCCACGGAGAGAAACTGCTTGTACAGATCGCGAGCCTCCTTGACCTGGTGGAGCTTGTCGTGCGCGGTCGCCGCCAGGAATAAAGACGACGGAGACTGTGGCAGCACTTTATCACGAATTTCCAATGCTTGCAAGCTGGTGGTGGGGTCATCGTTGGCCGAAGCCGCAAAGGCGAGGTGGCTGGCGGCCAAGCCGAGGTCGTCTTTAGTGGCGAAGGCGGAAGGATTGCTGGTGGTGCGCTTGAGCATCGATTCGGCTTCGGCAAATTGCCGCAGGTGGATGAGGGCGTCGGCGCGGTCGGTGACCAGAGTGGGGTCGTTGGGGAAGTCGTTGGTCAGCGTGGCGTAGAGCGGTGCGGCCTTCTCGAACTGGCTGTTGCTGCTGTAAAGATGGGCGAGCAGGCGGGTGATGCCGGAGTCATTGGGGCTGGCCGCATGCAGCTTTTCGATGAGGGGAATTGCCTTGTCCGGCTGGTTCTGGGAGTCGTAGAGACTGGCTAGCTGCGCGTTGAGCGTGGGATCGTCAGGGTTTTTGGCGAGCGACGCGGTAAGCAGGGCCTCGGCCTGATCGGCCTTCTTCTCGCGCTGCAGCAGATGGACAAGGGCAGCAGTAGCGGTAGCATTCTGCGGATCGGCGCTGAGCAGACGGCGGTAGGCGGCTTCGGCCTCGGGAAGGTCGTTGGCGGCTTCGGCGAGTTCGCCCGAGAGGATGATGTCGTCCGGCGTCTCGGGAGAGATCTTCATCGCCGCGAGCAGTTCGCTGCTGGCATCGACGGGGCGGCTGGACTGGTCGATGCGGGCGAGCGCACGCCAGGCGCGGGCCTTGAGCGCGGGATAGGTGGAGGGAGTCAGCGTGGTGGCGGTAAGCAGTTCTGCGCGGGCCTGATCGTGCTGGCTGGTGCGCGCAAGCAGAAGGCCGAGCGAGAGATGCGGCTCGAAGTACTTGGGATCGGCGGCAGCGGCGCGGCGATAGGTGTCGGCGGCGTTCGAGGTCTGGTCGAGCGACTCCTGGGTGAAGCCAAGGTCGTAGAGCAGATGGGCGTCGTTGGGATACTTTGCGGCGAGGCTGGTCAGCATCTTGAGCGCGGCAGGGAAGTCATGCTGGTCGAGCGCGGCATTGGCCTGTGCGCGAAGGGGGTCCTGCTCCGATTGGCTCTGCGGCTGGGAAGCGGTTGTGTCGGTGGTTCCGGCGGGAAGCTGGGCGTGGAGCGTTCCAACGGTAAGAAGTCCGAGAAACAGGAAGGAAACGGTGATCGAGAGATAGCGTGCTGTCTTCGGCATCGTGATGTTCCCCCTCTGGACTAAAGTACCCAAAGTCTTCGAAATTAAGACTTTAGGTCTGAACTGATGTTGACGTTAAGTGCAGAAGCCCGACCTGGAATGGCCGGGCTTCGACAGCTTTCCTACTTCCAAGAATAACAGGTGCGTCAAGGGGAGTGCGATGGAGAGGCGAGGGGAGACAGTTACGAACTGCTTCCCCCTAGCTCCGCTAGGGCCGTCCGACTTCGACGATCATGAACGTTCCCGGCTTTGGTTTTGGACGCCCGGTGGTTGCCGGTTCCATCTCTGCGGTCGGCAGGTAGATGCGGTTGGTCGTCAGATTGAGGCTCATGGTTCGCGCTCCCAGCGGTGTCTTCACCGTTTGCTCTACTTCCCAGGTGCCGGACTTCTTGCTCGCAACAATCAGCGACCCGTCGCCGCAACTGGCAAACGCCCGTTCGCCATCAAAGCCAGTCGCATCGACGCCTGCGCCGATAGGAAGCGATGCTTCCACGGCGCCATTCTGCGTGCTCATGACAACCAGCTTTTGCGGGTTGCGGCAGCCGATAAAGAGGCGATGCGCCTTCGCATCGAGCGCAAGTCCCACCGGGCGTCCGCCTGGAGTTACCGGCCAGCGCGCGATCACTTTGCGCGAGGGCAGATCGACGACGGCGACCACATCTTTGTTCTCGAGGTTGACGTAGACCTTGCCTGTGCCATCGGACGCCAGGAACTCCGGCGCTCCGCCGAGGTCGATGCTGGCTTCGATCTTGCCGTTCTTCGGATCGATATCCGGCGGGAAGGTCATCAGCACGCCGCCATCGCCCGAGACAGCCAGCACACGGTCCAGCTTCGCGTCATAGATGATGCCGTCGGAGTCGGGCACGGTCGGAATCTTTCCCAACACGGCGTAGGTTTTCAGGTCGAAGACGATGATGGCACCGCTTCCGCCGCCGTCGGTAATAAATCCGCGCTGGAGCCGGGGAACGATGGCCACTCCATGCGAATTGATCTGTCCTGGAATATCGCCAAGAACCTTGCCGTTGTCAGCGTCGACCACCATGGTGTGCGTCGTCCTGGTTACAAAGAGCCGGTGGTTGGGGGCATCCACGGTGACGTAGTCCCATCGACCCTCGCCGCCAAGATGGAAGGTCTTCACCACCTGCATGTTTGTCGTCTGCGCCGCGGCAGGGAGTAGTCCTACCGCCAACACCAGTCCGATCTGTATCAGAGAAAATCCAAATTTTCGCAACGTCTCTTCCCCCTTAGGTATAGGTTTCAAAGGTTGAGCTTAGTGACGGAGGGTTAAGACTTCATTAAGGGTGCAGGGGTATCTCGTAGACAGCGACGAATAAGTTCCGAGTTGAACGCGTTGAACTTAATAGCGGTATCTCGGTTGTCATTCAAATAGAATGCAAGCTTCAGCATGATTACAAAAACGCAACCGAAGCGTATCAATACGCCGCGCCAGGTCCTCTTTGCCAGCATGGTTGGCACGACCGTCGAATTTTTCGACTTCTATATCTATGCCACGGCTGCGGTCCTGGTCTTTCCCCGGCTCTTTTTTCCGTCCTCCGATCCGGGCACTGCCACGCTGGAGTCGCTGGCCACCTTTGGCATCGCGTTCCTTGCGCGGCCCATCGGCTCTGCGCTCTTCGGCCACTTCGGCGACCGCATTGGCCGCAAGCGAACGCTGGTTCTCGCTTTGTCTACGATGGGCCTTTCGACCTTCGCTATAGGGATCCTGCCCTCGTATCGCCTCATCGGTCTGGCCGCGCCTTCGCTGCTGGCGCTTTGCCGGTTTGGGCAGGGCATTGGGCTTGGGGGCGAATGGGGCGGCGCGGTGTTGCTTGCGGTGGAGAATGCTCCGCCGAACAAGCGCGCTCTCTACGGCATGTTTCCCCAGCTTGGCGCTCCGCTTGGCTTTTTACTTTCGGGAGGAACGTTTCTGCTGCTTTCGCGCTGGCTTACGGACAGCCAGTTCTTTGCCTTCGGCTGGCGGCTACCTTTTATAGCCAGCTCGGTGCTGGTGCTGCTGGGGCTCTACGTTCGCCTGACGATTACAGAGACGCCGGTCTTTCAGGCTTCGATGCAAAACGCCGAACCGGTTGGCATTCCGATCTTTACTGTTCTCAGGCGACATACACGTGCACTGGTGGCGGGGATTCTGGTCTGCCTGGCGACGTTCGTTCTGTTTTATCTGATGACGGTCTTTGCGCTGTCGTGGGGAACCACCGCGCTGCACTACAGCCGCAGCAGCTTTCTCTTCATTCAGCTCTTTGGGATTCTCTTCTTCGCGGCCTTGATCCCTATCTCCGCGCTGATCGCCGAGCGCGGACGACGGCCTGTCATGATGGCAGCCACGCTGCTCATCGGACTCTTCGGCTTTGTGCTTGCTCCGCTCTTCACCGCAGGAACAGTAGGAGCGACGGTGATGATGGCGCTTGGACTTGCGCTGATGGGCATGACCTACGGCCCGCTGGGTACAGTAGTTTCTGAGATGTTCCCCACTGCGGTTCGCTACACCGGAAGCTCGCTTGCGTTCAGCATGGCTGGAATCTTCGGGGCCTCGCTCGCTCCGTATGCAGCAACGTGGCTGGCCAAAACCTATGGCCTGCAATACGTCGGCTACTACCTCACGGCTTCTGCTGTGCTCACCTTTGTAGGGCTGCTAATGATTCGGGAGACGAAGGACGACGACCTTACTGTTGTTTCGAACTGAGGCTGCACTACGGCGTTATCAGAAGCTCTGATTCGGCGATAGGTGGAGCAGGGTGAAGCACAGGAGCGAGCCAGTGGCCGGTGTGCGAGGCGGGGTTGGCCGCAATCTCTTCCGGTGTTCCGGTGGCGACGATCTGGCCGCCGCCACTGCCGCCTTCGGGGCCCATGTCGATCACCCAGTCGGCGGATTTGATGACGTCGAGATTGTGCTCGATGACGAGCAGCGAGCCGCCGCCCTCGATAAGTTTGTGGAAGGCTGCAAGCAGTTTGGCAACATCGTCGAAGTGAAGGCCGGTCGTCGGCTCGTCGAGGATGTAGAGGGTGCGGCTACGGGCTTTAGCTGCCGCCTCGTTTGTGGCTGAGCGGGAGCTGACGCTGCGGGCGGTAGCGAGATGCGAGGCCAGTTTGACGCGCTGTGCTTCGCCGCCAGAGAGCGTGGTGGCCGATTGGCCGAGGCGGACGTAGCCGAGGCCAACCTCGTCGAGCACGTAGAGCTTGTCGACTATTTTTGGATGCCCGGCAAAGTAGACCAGCGCTTCTTTGACTGTCATGCTCAAGACATCGTAGATGTTCTTGTTTTTGTACTTGATTTCAAGCGTGGAAGATTTGTAACGAGTACCGTTGCACTCTTCGCAGGGTAGCTCGATGTCAGCGAGGAACTGCATCTCGATGGTGACGGTGCCATCGCCCTCGCAGACGTCGCAACGGCCACCGGGAACGTTGAAGGAAAAGTGACCAGCGCTGAGGCCGCGACGTTTGGCATCAGGCTGTGCCGCGAACAAGGCGCGGATATCGTCGAAGGCCTTGATGTAGGTGACGGGGTTCGAACGCGGTGTGCGGCCGATGGGCGATTGATCGACGAGGATGACGTCGTTGAGGTGTTGCGTGCCCGAGAGTTCGCGGTAGAGATGCGCCGGATCGCCGCCCTCTGTCTGGCCGAGCGCCTGCATCAGCGCGCGATAGAGTACCTGGTGAACGATGGTGGATTTGCCGCTGCCACTAACGCCAGTAACCACGCAGAGAAGGTTGAGCGGAACGTCGAGGTCGACTCCGCGCAGGTTGTGAATGCGCGCTCCGGTGAGTTTGAGGTGTTCGCGGCCCGGCTCGCGGCGACCATGGGGAATGGGAATAGTGGCGCGTCCGGAGAGATATTTTCCAGTGATGGAGTTCCGGTTGGCGGTGACTTCGGCGACGGTTCCGGCAGCGAGAAGCTGGCCGCCAAGTTCGCCCGCGCCGGGGCCGAGATCGAGCAGATGATCGGCGGCGCGGATGACATCGGGGTCGTGCTCGACGACGAGGATGGTATTGCCGAGATCGCGCAGGTCCTTCATGATGCGAATCAGCTTGGCGGTGTCGCGAGTGTGCAGGCCGATGCTGGGTTCATCGAGCACGTAGAGTGCACCGACGAGTCGCGATCCCAGCGAAGTTGCGAGCTGAATGCGCTGCGATTCGCCGCCTGAGAGCGTGGAGCTGAGACGGTCGAGCGTGAGGTAGTCGAGGCCGACCTGATGCAGGAAGTGGATGCGCTGACGGACCTCTTCGAGGATCTTCCCTGCGATCTCGGCCTGTGCCGGTGACAGTTGCAGATTGTCGAAGAACTCCTGTGCGCCGGTAATGGTGAGCGCGGAGGTCTCGCAGATATTGCGGTCGTTGATGAGGACGGCGCGAGCTTCGGCGCGGAGGCGCTGGCCGCGGCAGTCGGGGCAGAGCGCATAGCCGCGATATTTTGAGAGGAAGACGCGGACGTGCAGCTTGTACTTTTTGCGTTCGAGCGCGGCAAAGAATCCTCGGATGCCGGGAAAGCTGCCGCTGCCATCTTCGAGTAAGCGCTGCTGGTCGGGTGTCAGATCGTACCAGGGCGTGTCGAGCGGAATGCCCGCAGCCTTGGCGGCGCGGACCATCTCGCCGTGATGAGGGCGATACTTGGTCGTCGTCCACGGAGCGATCGCGCCTTGATTGAGCGTCTTTGACTTGTCGGGGATGATGAGGTTGGGATCGAAGTCGATGGTGTTGCCGAAGCCCTGGCAGCGCGGGCACGCGCCATAGGGATTGTTGAACGAGAAAAGGCGCGGCTCGGGTTCGCGGTAGGCGCGATGGCAGGTGGTGCACTCAAAGGCGGCAGAGAAGCGGAGATGCTGCGGTGAGCCAGTAACAAATACAGGGGTCGCTCCACTACGCTCCGCTTCGGTCGAGATGACGTTATTTTGGGTGGGTACGGTGTGGAATTGAATCTCGCCGGACTCGCGGTAGCCGGTCTCGATGGCATCGACGATACGTGCGCGGGAATCGGGGCTGATGGAAAGTCGATCTGCGAGGACGAAGATCGGCGTTGTGAAGTCGAGTTCGAGCAGCGATTCCGGCGTGGAGAACTCAACGATCTTGCCTGCCTGAAAGAGGCGGTTGTAGCCGCGACGGCGTAGCTCGGTCAGGCGTTCCTTGAGAGCATCGGTGATGTCGATGACCACGGGAGCAGCCGCGGTCTTGACGGCTTTCTTTGCAGTGGTTTTCTTTGGCTTGGGAGCTTCTTCTTCTACTGCCACCGCCACCTGCTGCATTGGCTCAAGTTTGATCGCAGCACGCTCGATCGGGAACAGCGCGTAGGTCCGTGTGCCTTCAGGCAGAGCCAGCAGTGCGGTGACGATCTCGTCTACGGTGTCGTGTTTGACGATGCCGCCGCAGTGCAGGCAGGTCACCGTGCCGCAGCGCGCATAGAGCAGGCGCAGATAGTCGTAGATCTCGGTCGCTGTCGCAACCGTGGAGCGAGGATTGCGCGTCTGGTTCTTTTGCTTGATGGCGATGGCCGGGGCGAGGCCATCCATAAAATCTACGTCGGGCTTTTCGATGCGCTCCAAAAACTGGCGGGCATAGGCAGAGAGCGATTCGACGTAGCGGCGCTGGCCTTCGGCATAAACAGTGTCGAAGGCGAGCGATGATTTGCCGCTGCCCGAGACGCCACTGACGACGGTGAGGGCGTTGTGCGGAATGTCGACGTCGATGCCCTTGAGATTGTGGGTGCGTGCGCCGCGAATTGTGATCTGGTCATTCATGGATGGAGTCGTTAGATGTCGCGTTGCGGTCGAAAGATTTCGATGAGCAGCAGGCACGCGCCGATGACGATGCAGCTGTCGGCGACGTTGAAGTCGGGCCAGTGGTAGTGGACGATGTGGACTTCGAGGAAGTCGACGACGTG
>JBEPUY010000024.1:0-63623 GCA_041691255.1 Granulicella sp.
GCGCGAAAGAGGCAATGCAATGGCACATAAAAAAGGCTTAGGTTCTTCTAAAAACGGCCGCGACTCAAATGCACAGCGGCTCGGCGTCAAGCGCTTCGGCGGCGAAACTGTCACCGGCGGCTCCATCCTGGTCCGTCAGCGCGGAACACCGCTCAAGCCCGGCGCAAACGTTGGCCGCGGCAAGGACGACACCCTCTTCGCCAAGGTCGACGGCGTAGTCCGCTTCCAGGACCGCGGCCAGATTGGCCGTTTCGTCTCGGTCGATCCTATCGCAGTCTCTGCATAGTTTTCGTAACGCGAAAAAAGCCCTGCTTCGGCAGGGCTTTGTGGTTTAAGGATTTGGACTTCATTCGGACTGTAATAGGTCGCGCTTTGCTGCAGCGCAATGTTTACTTTTTCTTCCTGGCTGCCCGTTCAGCGAGTTTGGAAAGGAAGACAGGTGCATGTCCACCGGTAGATGACGGCGCGTCCTGTTTAGCTGTACGCTTCGTGGAGAAGCATTTCCAATTGAGGATGACGATGACTACTGAAGAACTGGATAGTACGCTATCGCCAGTTGAAGCAATTGAACGTGCCACGTTCTACCAAGAAGAACCTGCACAGGTACCGCCAGCCGACATCGTCGCTTACAACGAACTGCGGTCTTGCGCCGATCTTTTCCGAATGCACACACAGGGCATTTTGGATTTGCAGCCTGATTTCCAGCGCGACGTCGTTTGGAAGGGTCCTGCACAGACCCGCTTTATTGACTCACTCATCAAACAGCTACCAATTCCCAGCATGTGCTTTGCAATGGACTATAAAGCGCAGCGCTGGATCGTGATCGATGGCCTGCAAAGGATTTCTACTATCGTCCGCTTTCTTTCTGGTGGCGACTGGACTCTCTCAACTCTAGAAGATGTTGATCCAGGTCTCGCTGGAAAGTCCGCAGCCGCCATCAAGAATGCGACAGATGGACTGCACGACTATTACACCAGAGTCGAAAATCTCTCGATCCCGATAACTGTTTTGCGATGCACATTCACAAAGAAGACTCATCTTGATTATCTATTTACAATCTTCCATCGTTTGAACACAGGTGGTGTCAAGCTGAATAATCAGGAGATACGGAATTGCATATATTCAGGCGCCTTCAACAAATTGCTTCGGGTGCTTGATGAGACTCCCTCATGGCGTCGATTCAATCGCATGGAACCGAATAACAAGTATCGTTTTACAAAGCAAGAAATGATTTTACGCATGCTCGCCTTTGGAGATAGCCTCGCGAAATACGAGGGCAATCTCGCAGGCTTCCTGAATGACTACATGGATGAACATCGCGACGCAAAACAGGATTTCATCGACATGAAGTCCAGGCTCTTCATAAGGACAAGCGATTTCATTTCGCAAAAGATATTTGATGTCAATATACCGAGCAGGATTTCCATTACGCTGCTCGAAGGGCTGCTAGTCGGGGTGTCTAAGAATATCGACTATCTCGAAACTGTATCGTCCGAGGATGCGAAGCAAATGTACCAAGGACTTGAAAATTTGCCTGACTACTCGGATAGTTCGATCCTGGAGGGTTTATCGAAGAGGCCGCGAGTGGAATCGCGAATCCGCGCAGCCATTGCCGTTTTTCAGGGGACTTAGATCGATGCTGACAGACCAAGACATCCGAGCGACACTTAGTCTTCTTGATCAGCAGTTCAACAACTCAGCGAATGTCACGGACACTGCATTCTGTTCGAAGCTTGCTTTGATTGAACTCTGTGGCTGGATCGAGGAGGCAATGGATGAAATTGTTTCCAAGTGCTCCTCAAGATGCCTACAGGATTCGAGAAATATTAAGTACTGCAACTCAATTGTTGTGCGGAGAAATGCTGGATTCGACTACGAAAACAATTTTCGCAAGATGCTGATCCAACTTCTTGGGCTAGTCGGAGTCGAAAAGATTGAAGCAGGCGTGGATCAAGCTAAGCTGGTCCGGCTGAACGCCGCCCTTAGTATTTTGAAAGGATCGCGGGATGGAGCAGCGCATACTTACCTCAAGGCGGGGACCGCTGCCACTCTCGCAGCCCCCTCTCTACTGATAGCGCAATTCTCTCCCGTCTATGATGGACTTCTAGATCTCGACCAATTTATTACCGCGCGTCAGTGGTAGAGCGACCGTGGGGACTTTAGTTCAGTCCGTCGCGGTTACGATTGGCTTTTGCTTTTCGTTCAGGCCGATGCGGGCCATGGGGGTTCGGTGGTCGTGGGTGAACAGGACCAGCCACTTCTCTGGGATTGCGCGCTGGTAGAAACGCTTGCGCTGCACGATTGTTTCCAGCGGGTCGAGGTCGTAGCCCATCACCCAGGTGGGGTCGAGGTGGGCGCTGGTGGGGATCAGGTCGGAGATGTAGCAGGCGTGCTGGCCTGCCGACTCGATGTGAACTCCCATCAGTTGGGCGGTGTGGCCGGGGAAGAGCTCGACGCGAATGCCGGGGCAGATGTCTGCCGCGTGGCCTTCGATCAAGGTCATCTGGCCTGAGTCGATCAGCGGATCGTAATTTGGCGAGAGATAGCTGACGCGGTCGCGCTCCAGTTGCAGGTGGCCGTGCTCGACCTCGCCGCGGTGGGCGAAGTAGCGGGCGTTGGGAAAGGTCGGGGTAATGGAGCCGTCGGGCTGCAAGGTGGTGTTCCAGCCGCAGTGGTCGAAGTGGAGGTGGGTGTTGATGACGAAGTCCACCTCTTCGACGGCGATGCCTGCGGCGGCGAGCGAGGCGGGGAGAAGCTGCTGGTTCTCGAAGATCTCGCGCAGTTTGGGCGGCTGCTTGTTGCCGATGCCGGTCTCGATCAAGACCGTGTGTTTTCCAGTGCGGACGACTACCGTGTTCAGC
The DNA here is from genome assembly GCA_041691255.1 of Granulicella sp. GTDB lineage: Bacteria > Acidobacteriota > Terriglobia > Terriglobales > Acidobacteriaceae > Edaphobacter. The sequence continues at coordinate 2,862 of JBEPUY010000024.1, forward strand.
CCAAGCAGGATGCGGTTCTGCTGGTCGGCCTCGGCACGTTTTTGCCAGAGCGTCTTGGGTACGACGCCGAACATGGCTCCACCGTCGAGCTTGTAGGGGCCATCGGTGCAGACCGTCAACTCGAAGTCGCCGACCTGCGTTCGCGCGCGGACCAGATCTGAATCAGTGATGGGCATGCCTGTCCCTCCCACTCCATCGTAATGGGAGGACAGGCGGCTGGGAGTCAGGCGTGCGGAATCGCGGCAAGCTGCTCCGCGTTGATGGCTGCTCCCTCGGAGACTACTGCTGCCAGATTGGCCGCAGCGGCAGCATGAGGCTGCTTGTGCTGGAAGCATTGGCGACAGAGCACGGGACGTCCCTGGGTTGGCTTGAAGGGCACGGTGGTCTCAATGCCGCACTCCGAGCAGTTGGTCCGGGTCTCGGTCCGCGAGAGTACGGTGGCAGATGGATTTGCTCCCGCACGCAGAGCCGCGCCTGCCCGTTTGAACTTGCAGGGTTTACAGCGCTTGGGATCGTTCTTAAATTGCTTGTCGAAGAAGAAGAGTTGTTCGCCGGCGGTGAAGATGAATTCACCACCACAGTCTGCGCAGGTTAAAAGCCTATCCAGAAATTCCATAGCCGCTTCTCCCGTCTTGCGGAAAAAGGGTGAATACCCGCGGACACTGGACATCGTGAGGCCGTCGGGCGCTCAACCTTGTTCGTGATCTTTCCTTGCAGGATGTATAAGGGGCCCGTTGTTGCGTGCTTCTCGGAGCAAGCGAAACATTCCGGTCACGGTGAGCAGCTGCGCATGCTCTCTCTGCCGGGTAATACCAGCTTTATGGCGGGAGTCCATCGGCTGGCTGTTTCAAGTGGCCGTCCCTGGCATAAGAGCCGGGACGGCCTGACTTGGTTAGGGAGCGATTAGTCCTGCTCCTTACGGACCTTCTTGCGATTGCGCTTGCGTGCGAGCGCTTCTTTGACGCGCTTCTTTTCACCTGGTTTCAGATAAAAGGAGTGACGCTTGACTTCCTTGATAATGTCTTCGGTCTGCACCTTGCGTTTAAAGCGGCGCAGAGCATTTTCAAGGGGTTCGCCTTCTTGTACTCGAACCTCTGCCAAGAAAAATACACCTCCAAACGGTCCCAAATTGGGAAATATATATCCCGAATGGGATAGATATATACCAGAATACCCTACTTTGGGAAGTTTATTTATAGGGCTAACGCACAATATTGATGAAGTTTCATGATCGACGACGCACCGTAAAATGGTGGGTGAGGTGAGACGAATGGCCCGCGAGATGGAATGGACGGATTTCGAAGAGATTGGAATCCAGTTGCAGGAGAAGTTTCCGGAGATGGACCCCTATACCGTCCGGTTTACCGATTTGCACCGCTATGTGACCGAGCTGCCCGGGTTTACCGGCGATCCTGCAAAGTCAAACGAGGGCATTCTGGAGGCGATCCAGAAGGCCTGGCACGAGGAGTACGAAGACGCGAAATAGATCGCTTTGGGATGCTTTCAGGGAATCGCTACAATGGAAGAGATGACTCCGACTGCTGAGCTGGTGCAGATTGATTTGTCGCCGCGGAAGCCGGCACCCAAGCCCGCGTGGCTGAAGGCCAAGGCTCCGATGGGCGAGACGTTCCATGCGCTGAAGAAGATGGCGCGCGAGCTGAACCTGAATACGGTGTGCGAGAGCGCACATTGCCCGAACATCGGCGAGTGCTGGAACCAGAAGGCTGCGACCTTCATGATGTTGGGAAACCTGTGTACGCGGCGCTGCGGATTTTGTGCGGTGCCCAAGGGGAGGCCCGAGCCGATCGACTTTGACGAGCCGCGGCGGGTGGCCTATGCGGTGGCGCAGCTGGGGCTTGCCCATGCCGTGGTGACCAGCGTGAACCGCGACGACAATAATGTAGGCGCGGCGCGGGCGTTTGTGAAGGTGATCGAAGAGATCCGGTTGCAGGCCCCGGGATGCAGGGTTGAGGTGTTGACGCCCGACTTTCAGGGCGTAGAAGAGGCGCTGCGGCTGGTGGTCGCGGCGAAGCCAGAGATTTTGAATCACAATATCGAGACGGTTCCGCGGCTATATCGTGTGGCCAAGAGCGGCGGACGGTATGAGCGGTCGCTGGGCTTTCTGGAGAAGGCCAAGGCGATTGCGGCGGAGACGGGCGAGACGATTGTGACCAAGACGGGCATCATCGTCGGCATGGGCGAAGAGATGCACGAGCTGCTGGCGGTATTCCGCGATCTGGCTGACCGCAAGGTGGACATTCTGACGATTGGGCAGTATCTGCGGCCTTCGCGCGATCACCTGGTGATGACGCGGTACTACACGCCGGAGGAGTTCGCGTTTCTGAAGCACGAGGCGCTGGGGATGGGCTTCCGGCACGTAGAGAGCGGACCGCTGGTGCGCTCGAGCTATCACGCGCATGAGCAGGCGCAGAGCACCGGGCTGGCCTAGGACGTATCCATCTTTGAAGAGAATAGGTCGGGCCTTCAGCCCTTTCCTTGCCTGCCTTTATGGTCCATGGGGCTGCGCCCCATGCTGGTATAGACCGCGCCTTCAGCGCGGAGCTGGTGTTGAGAAGCTCATCACTCCTACATAGAAGCAACTCCTGTATATCTATCCGTATGACGATCCCCGTCGAAGTTCCGTGCAGCCGATCTCTCAGTCAAACTGGTTCTCAGACAGCCGAGACGTGCAACGGGCGGTGGATCTTGGCTGCGACGATTCTTGCGTCCAGCATGGCATTCATTGACGGGACCGTGGTCAACGTCGCACTGCCTGCGTTGCAGGCTGCTTTGAACGCAAGTGTGACGGACGTGCAATGGGTGGTGGAATCATACGCTCTGCTGCTCGCGTCCTTGCTGCTGTTGGGTGGATCTCTCGGCGATCTTTATGGACGACGCAAGATCTTCCTTCTCGGCGTGAGTGTGTTCGCGGTCGCATCGGGGTGGTGCGGAGTTGCTTCGTCGATCAGTATGTTGATTCTTGCTCGGGGTGTTCAGGGAATTGGCGCAGCTTTGCTGGTTCCCGGCAGTCTGGCCATCATCAGTGCATCGTTTTCAGAGAAAGATCGTGGCCGTGCCATCGGGACCTGGTCGGGCTTCACGGCGATCACGGCGGCGATTGGCCCTGTGCTTGGCGGCTGGCTGGTACAGAATGTCTCGTGGCGCTGTGTCTTCTTTATCAATCTTCCCTTGGCTGCGGCAGTGATCTGGCTGACGCTGTGGCGCGTCCCAGAGAGCCGGAATGAATCCGCTAAACGCGAGTTGGACTGGAAGGGGGCTACGTTAGCCACGATCAGCCTTGGAGCAATCACCTTCGCTCTCATCGAGGCTTCCAAGGGTGGGTTCGTTGTGTGGGGTTGCGGCGTGGTCGGCATCGGCGCGTTGCTTGGCTTTTTTTTCGTGGAAGCTCGCTCGCCTGCGCCGATGATCTCTCTGCGGCTCTTTCGTTCGAGAGACTTCAGCGGGGCGAACCTGCTAACTTTTCTGCTCTATGCTCCGCTCAGCGGGATCTTGTTTTTCCTTCCGCTGGACTTGATTCAGGTGCAGCACTACACGGCGACTGAGGCTGGTGCCGCTCTGCTGCCACTCATCCTGTTGATCTTTATTCTTTCTCGCTGGGCGGGAGGTTTGGTCTCTCGATATGGCGCGAGAATGCCTCTTACCCTTGGATCGATTGTGGCAGCGGCGGGCTTTGCCCTCTTTCTGAGACCGGGGACGGGAGGCACCTATTGGACGACCTTCTTTCCTGCCGTGATCGTTCTTGGGATCGGGATGTCGATCATCGTTGCCCCTCTCACGACGGCGGTGATGGAGGCGGTTTCAACGGCAGAGGCGGGGGTGGCTTCTGGAATCAATAACGCGATCTCGAGGATAGCGGGCCTGCTTGCCATCGCGCTGTTCGGCGTGGTCTTGTCGGCTGGCTTCAATACTTCTCTCTCGCGCCGTCTTTCGCAGATGCCGTTGTCCGCCGCTGCTCGTCAGAGCATCGATCAGCAACGGTCGAAGCTCGCGGGTGCAAGCAACGACAACCCGGCGGTTAAACGGGCGATCGATCTCGCCTTTGTTGCTGGTTATCGTGAGGTGATCTGGATCTCGGTGTGTCTGGCTCTGCTTGGTTCGATGATTACGTATCGGCTGATTGGATCGCAGAGGCCACCCGAGGCATTGGATTCGGCTCGCTTGCGTGAGGCACGCTGACGGGGTGTTGAGGAGTTGAGGGAGTCTGCCAGTTTTCCTATGAACTGCGGTCGAGGGTGCAAAGATTGGCCTTGAATTTCCCGAATGAGTCACTCACCCGTTTGAGTGGCTCATTTGCCATTGATTTGTCTTGATCTGAGCGCCTCGCCATCGTATAACTTCCGCACGCATTCAATCTGGATTTTGAGCTTTGACCTACCTTTGCTGGTGAAAGATTGGCGTGCAAGAGGCCCGATGACACACGATGTAAGACCGTCTCCATGGGCCTGCCGCTATCGCTTTGCGACTGCTGTCCTGATTCTTCTCTCTGCCGTTCCACTCTGTTTTGCCAAGCAGGACAGCGTTCCGGACTGGGTGCGCGACGCTGCCGCGCAAAAGCTGCCGGACTACCCTGCGGAGACGAACGCCGTCGTTCTTCTCGACGACACCACCTACAGCGTCGCCGCCAATGGCCAGGCCACCGAGCACTATCGCCGGGTGGTGAAGATTTTGCGCCCGCAGGGGCGGGATGAGGCGATGGTCGCCGTTCCCTTCGATAAGGACACCAGGATTCTTTCGCTGCATGTCTGGAGCATTGGGCCGGATGGCCATCAATATGCCGTGAAGGACAATGAGTTCGTCCAATATGGCTATCCGGGGCAGGGAGATTTTTTTGAGGACGATAAGGTCAAGGTCGCCAACCCTCCGGGCCGTGACCCCGGAGGTGTGGTCGCCTATGAGTATGAGCAGCGCATCCGTCCGCTGCTGACGGAGAAGACCTGGTTCTTCCAGACCGATCTGCCCAGCCTGAGCCAGACCTTTACTCTCGAGTTGCCGCCCGGCTATACATTTGGCACGGTGTGGGCTCATCATGACTCGATGAAGGCGGCTGACCTTGAAAATCAGCGCTGGCGCTGGGAGATGAAAGATGTTCCCGCCATTGATCTGAACCATGTTCTCTATCGTCCCTCCGAGCTCTCGCTTGCCGGGCGGATGACGGTGCACTATCTCGGCGCGGGTATTCCGGTGACGACGGATGGAACATGGCAGAGTATTGGCGAGTGGTATCAGGGACTGGCGAAGGACCGGCTTGTGGCCACTCCTGAGATCGCGGCCAAGGCCATCGAGTTGACGGCGGGCAAGAGCGATTTCTACGACAAGGCGGAAGCTATCGGCGAGTTTCTGCAGACTCAGGTGCGGTACTTCGTCATCGAGATGGGCATCGGCGGCTATCAGCCTCACTTTGCCAGCGACATCTTTCACAATCGTTATGGCGACTGCAAAGACAAGGCGACGCTGCTCTCGGCGATGCTTTCGAGCGTGGGCATCCACTCTGCGCTGATGATGGTCGATACGAGTCGTGGAGTGGTCGATCCCGATGCGCCATCGATCGTCGGCGATCATATGATCGCGGCCATTGAGATACCGCAGGGCTACAGCTCGCCGAAGCTGCACAGCGTCATCACAGCGAAGAACGGGCGGCAGTATCTCATCTTCGATCCCACCTGGGACAAGACTCCTTTTGGGCAGCTTGAACATGGGCTTCAGGGCAGCTATGGCCTTCTGTTGGAGGGCGATCAGAGCCAGATTGTTGCGCTTCCGGTTTTGTCGCCGGAGCTTAATACGATTCATCGAACGGGGCAGTTTCAGCTTCAGCCGGACGGCTCTCTCAAGGGGACTGTTACCGAAAAACGATACGGCGATATCTCGGAGGCGCGACGACGGCTCTACCTGATGGGAGATGCGAAGGAGCAGAGCGACTTTCTCGACAATCTGCTGGGCAGGGACTTCACCACGTTTACCGTCTCCGGTTTTGCGGTGCAGAATGCAGCGTCGCTCGGCAAGGACTTGACGACGTCTTACTCGCTGAGTGCCGATCACTTTGCGAAGGCCATGGGGGCGCTGCTGATGGTACGTCCCCGGGTTCTTGGCAGCGACGGGATGGAAACAGACCACAAGGTGCGCCACGTTCCTATCAATTTGAGGGAGACGATGCAGGAGGCGGATGACTTCAGCATCGAGCTGCCGCCGGGTTACGCCGTGGACGAGACGCCCGACCCGGTCAAAGTCGACCTCGGCTTTGCTGCTTATCAAAGTTCGGTGGAAGTTAAGGGTGACACGCTTCACTACACGCGGACCTACACGGTTCGCAAGGTGACGATTCCATCCGATCAATACGGCGATCTGCAGAAGCTGGCCGGGATGATCGAGATGGATGAACAGAACCGCGCTGTACTTAAGAAACGCTGATCGTAATGACTTTTAAACAATTTATATTTCCGGGAAGAAGGAAGATACCAATGAAACGCATGCCCGATTGTCGAACTCTCTGCTCAGCATTTTTCGCCGTTCTACTGATTTTGTCTTCGCCACTTGCGCGTGCGGAGAAATGGATGGCACCTACGCCGGAAGAGCTTTCGATGACCTCGCAGCCCGAAGTTCCGGGGGCGGCCGCGGTCTATCTCTATCGCGAACAGACTACGGACGACAAGATGCACGCAATGCATGTCTATGAACGTCTCAAGGTGCTCACTGAGAGCGGCAAGAAGTATGCCAATGTGGAGTTGGGGTACTCCTCCAGCAGCGACAATGGAAGCGTTGCGATCGACGTGATTGAAGGCCGGACGATTCATCCTGATGGCACCATCATTCCTTTTACCGGCAAGCCCTATCAGAAGCTCATCGAGAAGACGCAGGGCGCGAAGTATATGGCCAAGGTGTTTACGCTGCCCGATGTCGAAGTCGGCAGCATCATCGAGTACCGCTATGACCAGCGGTTAGACGACAACCACTTTATGTCGCCGCGCTGGTATATCCAGTCCGATCTCTACACCCGCAAGGCGCACTATGTATGGAAGCCGACCAGTGAACCCCTGATCACCAGTGACGGGCACCACAACCTCACAAATGCGATTGCGTGGACCCCGATTCTTCCGGCTGGAGCGGAACTCCAGCACTCAACCCTTCCCCCACCCAACAGCTTCACTCCGGGGCAGCAGGTCTTCGAACTTAACGTGCACGATATTCCTCCAGTGCCGAACGAAGACTTCATGCCGCCCATCTCCAGCCTGAGCTACCGGGTGCTTTTTTATTACACCCCGTACCGTAACGGATTGGAGTTTTGGAAGAACCAGGGAAAATACTGGTCGCAGACGCATAACAAATTTATTGGTCCCGGCCCCGGCGTCGAGGCAGCGGTCAAAGAACTGATCGCGCCGAACGATACGCAGGACCAGAAGCTGCGCAAGCTCTATGCCGCGGTGATGCAGCTTGAGAATACGGACTTCACGCGGGAACATACGAACGCCGAAGAGAAGGCAGATGGTGGCAAGCCGATTCGCTCTGCCGATGATGTCTGGGAGCGCAAGCGCGGGAGCAGCGATCAGTTATCTGACCTCTTCGTCGCCATGGCTCGGGCTGCCGGAATGAAGGCTTATGTTACGGCGGTTACGAATCGGGACAGGAACGTATTTCTGCCGAATTATTTCAACCTCGGGCAGTTGGATGATGATCTGGCGATCGTAAGCGTAGACGGGAAAGAACAGTACTTCGATGCGGGATCAAGATTCTGCCAGTACGGACATCTTGCGTGGAAACACTCGTCAGCCAGCGGCCTTCGCCAGACCGAGGATGGCACGGCGATCGCTCAGGCGCCCGCGGAGCCTTACACTGCTTCGCGGGTTCAGCGGGTTGCCAATCTCAAGATGGACGAGCATGGCGTTGCGAGTGGAACGGTGAGCATGGTCTACATCGGAGCGCCCGCTTTGTATTGGCGGCAGCATTCTCTTCGAGGAGATGCCACCAGCCTGGAGCATGATCTTCGTACCAGCGTCGAAAAACTGTTACCGGCGGCCATGGACGTCAAGCTGTCGTCCATCGAAAAGCTCGCGGACTATGAGCAGCCACTTCGTGTCAACTTTACTATTCAAGGGGAGATCGCTTCTTCGACGGGCAAGCGGCTGATTGTTCCTGCAGACCTCTTCGAGGTGAATGAGAAGCCTAGTTTTCCTCACGAGAAGCGAGAGATTCCTGTTTACTTCGATTACGCCTCTTTGAATCAGGATGCTGTTCGTGTGAACTTTCCGGCGTCGATGAAGGTGGAATCGATGCCTCTGAGCGATAAGGCCCAGTTTGAGAGTCTCGCCGGTTATGACATTGCAACTGCATCCACACCGACCAGCGTTACCTTCCAACGCAACTACTCCCTGGGAACGATTATCTTCATGCCCAAGGAGTACGCCGGGCTCCGCAGCTTTTACTCAAAGATGGAGACGGATAACCAGGGGAGTGTTGTTCTTATCTCTGCTCCGGCGCAGGGGAATCAATCCACCAGCGCAGCGAATTAGGGATAAGCCGTCTACAGCGCGGGTAGACGGCTTATTCTTAAGACTGCTGTCCGGAGAAGAGAATGATGAAAATGGTTGACGCTCGATTGCTTTTGCCTGGGAGACGAAAGCTTCTCCTGACGGGTTGTTTGACATTGCTGGCGGTGTGCTCCGCAGGGTTGATGCTGTTCAGCCTTCATCCGTCTACGGTGCAGGCTGCTGGTGCGCCAGCGTTACTCTCTAGCCCGGCAGAAGCTCCTGACGTGCTGACGCCTGCTGCGAGTCGAAAGCCTGCGCCCAACTTCACGCTGATTGACGAGCAGGGGAAGGCGATTACCTTGTCGAGCTACAAAGGCAAGGTGGTGTTGCTGGACTTCTGGGCGACATGGTGCGGTGGCTGCAAGCGGGAGATTCCCTGGTACATCGAGTTCGATAAAAAATACCGGCAGCAAGGGCTAGCCGTCATCGGCGTGTCGATGGATGAGGACGGCTGGAAGACGGTCAAACCTTTTCTGGCGAAGAAAATTGATGATGAGACCGGAGGGATGATTGCGATGCAGTATCCCATCGTGATCGGCAGCGATGCGCTGGCAAAGCGGTTTGGCCTTACTTCGATGCCTCTGACCTTGCTGATCGACAAAGAGGGCAGGATCGCCGTCTCGCATAGCGGAGTTGTCGACAGGGCAGACTTTGAGCACCATATCCAAATGCTGCTCAAGTAGGTCGTTGATCTACAACTTTCGCTGACTCTATCGCACCATCAGCACCCGCGTCTCGTAAGGCTTCAGCTTCAACTGCACGGACATGGTTCCGTTGGCGCGTGTGGAGACGACGGACGAGACCGCGCCTGTGGCCGGGTCCCACTCTTCGATGAGTTGCCGGGTGTTTTCCCCTTCGTTGCGGAAGTTCACCGAGTCGGAGATGGGGGCGGCGCTCTCATTGAAGAAGAGATATACGGATGAGTCCTTGAGCCGCCGCGTCATGCTGCGCAGCGCGGTGTCGGGTGTGCTGAGCCATACGTCCTGCTTGCCGACCACACTCGTCACTGCATCGAGAATTGCGGGAGCTACTACTTGCGGAGTTGGTGGTGCGGTCGGAGGATACGCCGGTGGCGTCGGCGTCTCGGGCAACTGTGCCGAGGTTTCGACCGTGGCGAATGCGAAGTCCGCTGGTGTCGCTGCTCGCGCATCGAGGATCGTTCGCCCCGAGATCAGCTCGGGTATGCGGCCAAGGAACAGCACCTTGCCGCCGCCTGCGACGAACGCTCGCAGCCGATCCAGGACTGCCTGCGAGATCACCGCCGCACTGGGAACGATCACGGTGCGGTACTGGTTGCCGCTCATCGTCTGGAGCGTTCCGTGCTCGGCCTTCAGATCGGTTGCGAGGGCGTCTTCGTTCACGATGTCGAAGTCGATCTGATGCTCGGAGAGCAGGCGCTCGGTCGAAACAAATGCGGTGTCGGAGGCGGCATCTCCAAGCCACATCGAGCTGGAAGGGATCAACAGCGCGACCGAGGCTGCGGGCTCGCCCATCGAGAGCAGGTAGCTCATGCGGCGCACGTAGGTCAGCAGCGCAGGGTAGGCCGGGTCGTTCATGTATCCCGACAACGGGCGGCCGCCACTGCTGGCAGGGAAGTACATCGTCTCGATCAGGTTCACGCCGCGCACGAACTGCTCGTTCAGGATGTAGCGGGCCATGGTGACATCGGGGGCGGGGCGGTATGCCGCGAAGCTCTCGGTGAACGCGCGCGGATGCCCGTACACATGCGCTGCCGATGAGGCCAGGCGCGGAAAGTCGGAGATGGTGTCGGTCCAGATCTGGTGCCAGATGGCATCGATGCCCGGCACCTCAACGTACTTCATGTCGCGCAGGAAGTCGCCTTCGCTGTGCGTCAACTCCATCTCCATCTCTTCGTGGTTCAGGTGCACCTGATACTCGAGATGGTTGGCCGCGCACCACTCTCCCTGCGGCTTGAAGAAGCCGTCGCGGAACATCTGCGAGAAGACGTCGTAGTAATCGGCCCTGGCTCGGCGTTCCGTCTCGGTCATCGTCGTGCCTTTCGGTAGCAGGAACGTCGCGACGTAGGGGCGAATGTCGTAGCCCTTCACCTGCTGAAATTGCGTGAAGAACTTTGGTGTCCACGGCAGTCCGGCGATGGAGTAGTCCGGCTCGTCTCCGCGAAAGCCCAGGATGGTCTTGCCGAATTCGTCGCCGACTGCCTTCTTGTACTGCTCGTGGGTGAACTCGAGATACTGCTCGGTGGCAGCGGGATTCATGTAGTCTTCGAGCGACTGGGAGCCGTCCTTTTTGTGCGTGGGATTGGTGTCGGAGCGGGTCGGCGAGGTCTTGAACTGATGCTCCACTACCATGACTGTCCAATCGCCTGCAGGGGCGGTCCATGCGATTTCATTATTTGTTACTGGAATGGTTACATATTTGGCGTCAGCCCTATTTACTGCTGTTACTGCGACCGTATCCGGCCCCACCGCTGCCTTGATAGTGTCGCCGCTCTTTGCGGGAATCCTCTGCGCTACCTCGAGCGCCTGCATTCGCAGCTCGGGCTTTTGCTGCGTGAACTTGCCTCCGGCAAAACCGCTGGGATAACCGGCGTCGTCCACGATCCACACCCGCATGTCGCGCTTCTTCGCCTCTTCCACGAATGTTCGGAAGAACTTGAAGTACTCCGGCGACAGGTAGGCGAAGGGCATTCCGAACCCGGCCTGCACCGTGACCGCGCGATAGCCCAGCGACTTCATCGTGTCCAGATCGCGCTCGATGACCTGCTGGCTCACCGCGCCGTTCAAGCCGTAGTAGGGCTCCGGCCCGTACTCCGATGGCGGATTGATCCACGCCTGCTGTACGCTGGCCGCGGTCGGCATCTGGATCTTCTGCCAGGGTTGCTGGGCCAGTGCGCTGATGGTGATAAAGCAGGCCAGTGCAGCTACAAATATCTTTTTCATTAAATAATCGTTCCTATCTTTCACATGCGGCGGCGGTGTCCCGCTGCTAAATACCATTCAGCAGATTTATACAGGGTTGAGGTATGATTTGGAAACTATTTCAGGTAGGGAACTCATCGTTCGCGGCTTTTAGAACCTGTTCCGAGGCTGTCATGGACGGTGATGCCTTCAGATAGAAAGAACAGACAACAGCAAGAACAAAGACGGAATACAGGGGCCTCTCCACTCCGCAACGGACATAAAACCGTCCGTTGCTCCGGTCGAGAGGACGTGGTTTGAGTTTTTTAACAGCTTCTTAGAGTGTTTCGCGAACCATCGTTGCGGGGAAACCGTATTGTGCAGAAGTGCGCTCCGTGTTTTCATCTCTCTACGGATTCGTGCGCAGCAACCGTTACAGACAGGAGCGCCAGCAATGCAATATCAGGTGTCACGCAATGGCCAGAGCTACGGCCCCTACACACTGGAAGACCTTCAGCGCTATGTCGCCTCTGGCCACGTCCTCTACACGGACCTTGCCAAGAGCGAGGAGATGGCGGAGTGGGTGCCGGTCTCGCAGATTCTTGGTGCGATGCCCCCCGGTACAGCGCCCCTGGGTACAGCGCCTCTTGGTGCGGCGCCTGCCTATACCGCTTCGCCAGCCTATGGGCAGCCCGCTGGCGGCGCTTATCCCGATGCGCCGAACCTGAACTGGGCGCTCGAACTTCTGCTGGGCTTCCTTACCTGCGTATTGTTTGTTATCGCGTGGAACCTGGTCATCGCCTCGTGGGCCAAGCGGGTGCAGCCAGCGAGCAAGGCGCTGACCTACTACATTATTGCCACGGTGCTGATGGTGCTCAACTTCGGCGGCTCTTATGGGAATGTGATTGCGACGGTTCACCACCAGCATCCGCACCAGAGCATCCTTGGCGGCTTGATAGGGATCGCCACATGGGTCGTCCGGCTGATCGCCCGCTTTACGCTGCGCGACACGCTGGAGAAGCATTACAACATTGCAGAGCCGCTGGGGCTGCGTCTGAGCGCGGTGATGACCTTCTTCTTCGGCGGCATTTATTTCCAGTACAAGCTCAACCGCATTAAGGAGATCAAGGAAACGCTGCGCTACCGGAATGCGATGCGATGACGAGAAGCCTGCGCCGCCGCCTCGCAGCCGCTGTGCGAGCGGCTGCGCCCCTTGTGGTTGTTGCACTTGCCGTTGCTGTGTTGTTGCGATTTCCTCCCGGCCAGTACTCTTTCTATCCGCAGTGCCCCATCGATCGCTCTCTGCATCTGCAATGCCCGGGCTGCGGAAGTACACGTGCCGTCGCCGCTTTGCTGCACGGTCATATTGCGGAGGCGATGCGGCTGAACGCTCTTACTACTCTGCTGACTCCGTTCGCCGTTATTTATGCCGCAGCCTGCTACCGCCGCTTCCTTCGAAGTGAGCCGATCCAACTGCCGCGACTGCCACCTTCTGCGATCTATGCAAGCCTTGCCGCTGCTGTTCTGTTTGCCATCGTCCGCAATTTCGGACAAATCTAGATATTCCGCTTCAATTGGTGCTGCATCCAAGACGCTGCAACGTCAACAATCTGCGGAGATTCGGCGTACCATTTCTAATCGATCAGCAATTCCCGGCTATTCGAGCAGGGAAGTGCAGGAGCGGCACCATGAAAAACCGAATTGCAATATGGGCAGTCGCGGGCTTTCTCGTTGCGGGCTTCTGGTCGCTCTATGTCCTGGCAACGGCCCCGCACACCAATGAGCGGATGCACGATGTATGGCTACTCGCTGGCATCAGTTGTCCTATCATCTTCGCCCACTCGCACCCAGTGAACGTGTATCAGGTGCTTATTGCGAATGCTGCGACCTACGCTCTGATCGGTCTGGTCGTGGAAGCTCTGCGGAAAAATCGAACCCCTGCTCACAGTTAGCCTCAAACGCAAAACGGCCCCGGCATGAGCCGAGGCCATTCTGAGGATGAATTGTTGCGGCTTAAGCCTGAGTGGTTACGGGCTCGGAGGCAGGAGCAGCGGTGCCGCCCTTGAGGTCCGTGCCGCCCGGCTTGCGGATGTCGATGCCGCCTTTGAAGAACGCGCCGTCCTCGATCGAGATGCGTGCTGCGATGACGTCGCCGGTCAGCGAGCCTTCGCTGCGAATGTCCACGCGATCGCTCGCCTGGCAGTTGCCGCGTACCTTGCCCAGCACAACTACTTCGCGGGCAACGATGTTCGCCGCGACCTGGCCATTGCGGCCCACGGTGACGCGATTGCCGGGCAGATTGATGGCGCCTTCGACCTTTCCATCGATGTACAGCGATTCAGAACCCGACAACTCTCCCTTGACGATGAGCGATTTGCCGATCGTCGCCTGCTCGCCCGTCGGTACCGCCGAGGCTGGCGTCGCGCTGCCTACACTCGCCTGCCGCGTCGGGCTGGCCTCGTAGTTCGGGCTTGCTGCCGGAGCCGGGCGCACTGGTTCGGGAGTTGAAGGGCTATTGCTTCCGGGCTGATTCGGTTTCCACATATCTGTCTCTGTCCTTTCGTACTGCTTAATATTCCCGCCGCGAGCTATCGAACGCGCCACCACGACGGCAGCACGCATTCATTCCACGATACTACTCTGGATTTCATCTGCATAACGCCGCGAACGATGATGAAATCCACAGATTTTATGCGCCTTCCATTGACTCGGAAGGTTCTTCCCGGCTTCTTGTTCCTTTCTTCCGAATATCCTCCCATTTATTCCACTCCCCAAAAGTGTTAGGCAGGTTGCAGCCGCGCATCGGCGAATATGGCGGGTCGCCAGTTAGCATGGCAACACTTTGAAACTTCTATGCCGTAGCGATCTCAAAAAACAGGACTCCCCTTGAATCTCTCTGACTTCCGCAATTCTCTGTCCACGTTTTTGCTGATTGCCCTGGCGCTTCCGTCCGCTCTGGCTGCTCCCAAGGTTCATACCGTCACGCTTGGACCCAGCCGCCGCGTTCCCTATGTCCCGACCGATGCGACTCCCGAGACGAAATCGGACGAGGCTTCTACGCTGCGGGTCCGCGCTCTGGACGTGGATGACCGCCAGAAGGAGTGGACTACCGGCGAGATCCACGATGTCACCGACCGCACCTTTACCGTGCGCCGCGCGCTGCGCCTCAACGATGCTCTGCCAACTGATCCGGCACCGCGTTGGGTGTGGGAGGCGGGTCCGTGGCTGATGGTCGATCGCGTCAGCGGCCACGTCACCGCGCTGCATCTTCCGGACTTTGACTCGGTTGTCTCAAATGTGGTCTGGTTCCGCGACTACGCTGCCTACTGCGGCATCGCCACAACGGCTAGAGGCGGTCTGTACACGGTCGTTGCACAGCTTGGAGCGCGCAAAGCCGTTGTGCAGAAGAAGATCGGCGAATGGCCGCAGTCGAACCACTTCATCCCGGTCTGCCAGCCAGCGAAGTGGCAGCGGCTGCCGATGCGCGTCACCATCCAGCCCACCAGCGGCACGGCTACTACCTACGATGTGTTCGGTTCGAGCTCGCTGGTGGAGGAGGGGGACAACTCGGACGAGAATTAAAAGCTGAAGGCTTAACACCGATTTGCGCCGATTGCACGGATCAGGAACAGGCAACGGCAAGAACAACGGCGAAATACAAGGGCCTCTCCGCTACGGCCTGCGGACTTCGGTCGAGATGACGTTGGTTTAGAGGGGCTGATGCGAGAACTAATCGCCTGCCAGATGCGTATCTCACTCCATCAGCGGTAACATCGCTGTAGCTCCGTCCGCCGCGTGCGGACGAATCCAGACGAAAGGCCCGCAAGTGAGACTTGTTATCGCATTCTTCTTTCCCTGGCTAACCTTCTTCACCATCGGCCGCCCCTTCGCCGGCGTGATCTGCCTGGTGTTGCAGATCACCATTCTTGGCTGGATTCCTGCCACCATCTGGGCCGTCTACGCGCTCAGCCAATATAAGACCGACCAGAAGATCCACCGCGCACTCAGCCGGCAATATTAAAATCCATGCGGAGCGGCCAAGACGGATGAGCGCAAGCAAGAAGTTTCGCGGGCTGCTCGAACCCTATAGCAAGCTGAACTGGACCATCGTCAAGCTGCCCTTCGACGTGGCCAGGACATGGAAGACGCGTAACCGCCTCCGCGTCAGAGGCACGGTTAACGGCTTTGCGTTTCGCACCTCGCTCTTTGGCTCTGCGGAGGATGGCCACTTTCTACTGGTCAATCGGCAGATGCAGAAGGGTGCAAACGTCAGCGTAGGCGGCATGGTGGATGTCGTTGTCGAACCCGACCTCGACGAGCGCAAGACATCCATCCCGCCTGAACTGGCAAAGCTCCTCAAGCAGCACGGCACACTCAAGAAGTGGTACGAGCAGCTAAGCATCTCCGCTCGCGACGATATTGCCCGCAACATCGTCGGTTCTAAAAGCGCCGAGGTTCGTCTTCGCCGCGCCGAACAGATGGCCGAGCGCATGATGCTGGCCATGGAAGGCGAGCGCGAGCTTCCGCCCATTCTGCAAATGCAGTTCACGCGCTACCCACAAGCCCGCGCAGGCTGGGAGGCGATGACGCCGGTGCAGCGTCGCGGCCATCTGCTTGGCATCTTCTACTACCAAAGCCCGGAGTCCCGCGAAAAACGCGCACGCAAAGCAATCGACGAGGCACTCAAGATTGCAGGAGTCAAAGACCGCGAGATCTAGCTGAATCGTTTTATAGTTGGACATTGCTATTGGCAACAGAAGACAATGCTCTGCATGAAACTCTGCCGCTTCTTCAGCATTGCCTCTCTTCTTCTGATCTTTTCCGCCTCCGCTCTCGGCCCTCTCGAATTACACGCACAGTCCCGCACGAATCAATCGATGCCTCGCATCGTCCAGAAAGATGGACGCTATGCGCTGTTTGTGGATGGTGCGCCATTTTTGATGCTCGGTGCTCAGGTCAACAACTCGAGTGCGTGGCCTGCGATGCTGCCCAAGGTTTGGCCCACGGTTGAGAAGCTGCACCTGAACACGCTTGAGGTCCCAATCTACTGGGAGCAGTTCGAGCCGCAGCAGGGGCACTTCGATCCTTCCGTTCTGCACACGCTTCTCGATCAGGCACGGCAGCACCATGTTCATCTTGTCCTGCTCTGGTTTGGGACGTGGAAGAACGGCAGCGGACATTACACGCCGTCGTTTATCAAGCTCGATGAGGCGCGCGTGCCGCACGTCGTCAATGCAGAGGGCCACAAGGTCGATTCGTTGTCGCCGCACTCGCAGGTCGACCTCGATGCGGACCGTGCGGCGTTCACTGAGCTGATGCGCGACCTCAAGGCTGCCGATCCCGAGCACACGGTCCTTATGGTGCAGGTGGAAAACGAGTCGGGCACCTATGGCAGCGTGCGCGACTTCTCACCTACCGCCCAGAAGCTGTTCGCAGGGCAGGTTCCTGCAACTCTGCTGAAGGCCATGCAGAAGCAGCCCGGAACGTGGCAGCAGGTCTTCGGCGATAACGCGGATGAGTTCTTCCATGCGTGGTCCATCGCTCATTACATCGGGCAGGTTGCCGCGGCAGGGAAGGCGGTCTATCCGCTGCCCATGTATGTGAACGCGGCGCTTCGCGATCCGTTCCACCCTGGCAAGCCCGGCTCCTACGACACGGGCGGTCCCACCGACAACGTCATCCCCATCTGGAAGGCTGCGGCTCCGGCTATCGATATCCTTGCGCCTGATATCTACATGCCCGACTATGCGCGATACACCAAGGTGCTCGAACTTTATCACCGCGTCGATAATCCCATGTTCGTTCCGGAGACTGGAAACTCTCCGGCTTATGCGCGCTACTTCTTCGCGGCGCTGGGCCATCAGGCCATCGGCTTCTCGCCCTTCGGCATGGATACGTCCGGCTACGTTAACGCTCCCATCGGAGCCGCTCGCATTGACGACGACGCGCTGGCGCCGTTCGCTCTGAACTACAGCATCTTCAGCCCCATGGACGGCGTGATCGCGCGGCTGAACTTCGAGGGCAAGTTGCAGGCCGTCTCCGAAGATCCGGACGTTCATACGCAGACGCTCGACTTTGGTAAGTGGAAGGCGGTCGTCTCTTATGGCCTGCCCCAGTTCGGCAACGGCAAAGTGCCGCCCGGCAACACGCCGCCCGATGGAGGGGCGATGGTCGCGCAGCTTGGGCCGGACGAGTTTCTCGTCACCGCCGTTCATGCACGCGTTGATTTCGAAGTCGCCGATAAGTCGCTCGCGAAGCAGCGCCAGTTCGTGAAGGTGGAAGAAGGGAACTACGAAGGAGATACCTGGCACTTCACTCGCATCTGGAACGGGGATCAGACGGATTATGGCCTGAATTTCACCTCGGCCCCGCAGGTGCTGCGCGTCAGTCTCGCGACATACTAGAGCGGTTCTCCTCCAGATGTAGTTTTGGTGATGCGAGCAAAACGCAGATTCCCTTCGGGAATGACAAACAACGGAATCTACACCTGAGAGGAAATAGCTATAGCTGACTGCACAATGGCTTCGTTCCAGCATCTGAAGCGGCTGGCTACTGCGAGATGTAAGCCTCTAGGTGGCGGATTCTCGCCTCCTGTTCGGAGATTGCGGAGTTGACCAGGTCGCCGATCGAGATCATCCCCACGACGACCCCGCGATCCTCGACCGGAAGGTGGCGGATGCGATGGTCGGTGACCAGACGCATGCACTCGCCTACCGTGTGCTGCAATGAGACTGAGATTACGGGAGAGGTCATGATCTCCCGCACCGTTGTCTCTCTGGACGATCGCTCCTGCAGGATCACCTTGCGCGCATAGTCGCGTTCCGAGATGATGCCGATGAGCGCACCATGCTCTATGACGAGCAGGGCGCCGACCTGTTTGTCGGCCATCATGGCGATGGCCTCGTACACGGAGGCGGCCGGCGTCGTCGACCATATCTCTCGTGCCTTCTGCTTCAGTACCGTGCCGACTGTCGTGGTCAATTCGCTCATGGGCAGCCCTCGGGCCTCGGATCATAGACCCGTTACGCTGCTGTGTGCAAGACGTTGCCGCCTTCCGAACGTTGTCGAGGGGGCGCATCCCGCCTATCATCACTCCATGCAGACCTTTGACGAGCTCCTTCGCGAAGCCGAGATCGCCCACGGCCATCTCTGCGCCGGACAGATTCTCGGCGTCCGCATGGCCATGCTCGGCTGCCTGCGTCTCGGCATCGACGACCCCAAGGGAGCCGACCGCAAGCGCCTCGTCACCTTCGTCGAGATCGACCGTTGCGCCACGGATGCGATTGCCGTGGTCACCGGCTGCCGTCTGGGCAAGCGGGCCCTCAAGTTTCGCGACTGGGGCAAGATGGCGGCTACATTTCTCGATCTTCAGACCGATAAAGCTATTCGCATTGCTGCGTTGGAGTCCTCCAAGCAGCGCGCCCGCGACCTTTATCCGCACATCGAAAATAAAAACCAGCAGCAGATGCTGGCCTACCGCGAGCTGCCCGACGAAGATCTCTTCAGCGAGCAATGGGTCCATGTTCCGATGCATGCGCGAGAGCTTCCCGGCTATAAATCCGCCCGAATCGCCTGCGCAATCTGCGGCGAGGGCATCAACTACGACCGCCAGGTGGAAATTGACGGAGAAATCATCTGCCAGAGCTGCGCCCATCCGGAGTCGCGCTATTACCAGCCGCTGGACTAGCGAATCAGCTGTAAATAGGTGATCCGGCAGTCTTTTTCTGCCTGATCCGCCTCTTTCTTGGCCCTTTCGCAACCCACTGCGGTAAACTAATAGTGACGCGCATTTACCCCTTTGCCCCATCCTCCAGCGCCCAGACAGGACTACATCGCAGTGAGCACTTCTACCGCAGTTGCCGTTAAGCCCATCTTCAATATCGCCATCATCGCCCACGTCGACCATGGCAAGACCACCCTCGTCGACGCCATGCTTCGCCAGTCCGGCACCTTCCGCTCCAATGAAGCTGTCACCGACCGCGTCATGGACTCGAACGACCTCGAGCGCGAGCGCGGCATCACGATTCTGGCCAAGAATACCGCCCTCTACTATCACGACAACAAGATCAACATCGTGGACACCCCGGGCCACGCCGACTTCGGCGGCGAAGTCGAACGCGCCCTCAAGATGGTCGACGGCGTTGTGCTGCTGGTCGATGCCTCGGAAGGCCCGCTGCCGCAGACGCGCTATGTGCTCTCGAAGGCGCTCGAAGCCGGTCTGACCCCGATGGTCGTCATCAACAAGATCGACCGTCCCGACGCCCGCGTTCAGGAAGTGCTGAACGAGGTCTATGACCTGTTCATCGACCTCGACGCCGACGAGTCGGTCCTCGACTTTCCCGTGCTTTACACCAACGGCAAGCTCGGCACCGCGACCAACGATCCCGCGATTCCCGGCACCGACCTGCAGCCGCTCTTCGAGCAGATCATCCAGACGATCCCCGTATCCAAGGGCGATCCCGAAGGTACGGTTCAGATCCTCGTCACCAACCTCGACTACTCCGACTACCTCGGTCGCCTCGCCATCGCGCGCGTCTTCAACGGCACCATGCGCACCGGCCAGGAGTACAGCGTCGCCAAGATCGACGGTACCTTCACCAAGCACAAGATCACCAAGCTGTTCAGCTTCTCCGGCCTCAAGCGCACCGACATCGAAGAGACCCAGGTAGGCGATATCGTCGCCATCGCCGGCATCCCCGGGATCTTCATCGGCGAGAGCTTCTGCGATGTCGAAAACCCGCAGCCACTGCCGCAGATCATTATCGACGAGCCGACCATCGCCATCCAGTTCAACGTCAACAACGGGCCCTTCGCTGGTCGCGAGGGCAAGTTCGTCACCTCGCGCAACCTGCGCGACCGTCTCGAAAAGGAACTGCTCACCAACGTCTCGCTCAAGATGCAGGACACCGGTTCGCCGGATTCGTTCAAGGTGCTTGGCCGTGGTGAACTTCAGCTTGGCATCCTCATCGAAATGATGCGCCGCGAAGGCTTCGAGATGATGGCCAGCCGCCCCGAGATCGTTACCAAGCGCATCAACGATGAGGTGATGGAACCGGTTGAGCATCTCTCCATCGACGTTCCCGAAAGCTTCGTCGGCACGGTCATCGAGCGCCTCGGACCCAGAAAAGGTGAGATGACGAAGATGGTCAATCACGGTTCTGGCCGCGTCCGCATGGAGTTCCGCATACCCAGCCGTGGCCTCATCGGCCTGCGCTCGGAGATGCTGACCGAGACCCGCGGGACCATCATCATGAACTCGATCCTCGATGGCTATATCGCCTATCAGGGCGAGATTCCGCAGCGCCAGTCCGGCGCTCTCATCTCCGACCGTCAGGGAAGCACCACGGCCTATGCTCTCGAAGGATTGCAGGATCGCGGCGTCCTCTTCGTCAGCGACGGTGTTGAGGTCTACGAGGGCATGATCGTCGGCGAACACAGCCGCGACAACGACCTCGACGTCAACTGCGTCCGCGAGAAGAAGCTCTCGAACATGCGCGCCTCGGGTTCGGACGATGCCGTCCGCCTCGTTCCGTTCAAGAACCTCACCCTCGAGCAGTGCATCGAGTTCATCGCAGACGACGAACTTGTAGAGGTCACACCCAAGTCCCTGCGCATGCGCAAGAAGGTATTGCAGGCCAACCGCCGCCCCCGCAAGGGCTCCAGCGAGTAACCAAACAGCACCTCGAACTACAAAAGAGCTGGATGCGATAAAAACGCTCCAGCTCTTTGCTCTTTAAGAAATTTGGTGGGGAATCGGTTCGTAACCAAAGAGCATTTCTCATCGCGAACGCATGATAAAGGACATTATCATGCGTTAACAACACTGGAAGTGAAGTTGCTGCTGAGGTGCGTGTTTACAAGGACAATTGGGGGCCTTTCACCCTCCTTTGCTTCCGACTCACTTTCGAAAGCTTTCTTCGTTAGGATCACCACCATGCGATCTTTGATGTCCTTCACTCGGAAGCAACTCTACCTTTGTGCGTTCGTTAGCGTACTTGTAGCCCAGACTGCGGCAGTACCTGCGCAAGAGAAGGTTTTGCCGCTCCGAACTGAAGGCGCTGTGAACCGGCTAGGGCAAGAGTTCGTCTCGTCGGATCACTCGGACGCTCTATCCATCGCGATCGTACGGGCGGGAAAGGTCGCGTTCTTCGATTTCGGCACTACGCAGCACGGCAAAGAAATCAGGCCGACGAAGGACCGCGTTTACGAAATCGGCTCTGTAACCAAGCTGTTTACCTCTCTCCTCTTAGCGCATGCTGTGCTCGATGGGAAGCTCGGACTCAAAGATGACATCCGGCGTTACCTTCCAGGTGATTACACGAACCTCAGCTTTGACGGCTCACCAGTACGGATCATCGATCTTGCGGATACCACCTCCGCTTTGCCCGACAATTTGCCGAATTTTCAAGATGTCACGGCACAGGCACCAGAGAGGGAGAAGGCTTTCGTGCTCGCGAAGGTCTTGAACAACTACAGCCAGCAGAACATGCTCCGTGATCTTCACTCTGTTTCGCTGGTCGGCAGGCCTGGTGTGGACCCCAGGCATTCCAATCTCGCGGCTGAACTGCTCGGGTACATCTTAACCAGAGTCTATGGACAGTCGTTTACAAGCCTGCTGCAAGCGAAAATACAGAAACCAATCGGCATGGGGAACGGCGTCAGCGCAGACAATCCGGCCCGGATGGTTCAGGGCTACGATCCCCAACACGTCCCGATGCCAGAGACGAATCAGAGCGCCGTTCTCACTGCGGGCGGCCTGCGCTATAGCGCGGAGGACATGGCTAAATTCCTACAGGCAGAGCTAGCCTCTGGAGATGAAGCGATCCGGCTCACGCAAAAGCCTGTTGTTGGCAGACCGGAGACGGGTGCTGTTGGCCTCAACTGGCAAATCAGCCGAAATGTGGAAGGGGCGCTCAAGCTGAATGCTTCAGGTGGAACGTCAGGCGGTGCAAGCTACATCGAGATCTACCCAGAACGAGGCGAGGGTATCGTGCTGCTCGCAAACCGCTCCGGTGAGACGGAGGGACGCCTTTATGAGCTCGCGGACACGCTCTTCTCAGCCGTCGAGGGTACTCCGGGGCTGGATGCACTTAAGGCCGATCTAACCAACACCCACTACCAAGACGTGGAGAGTTCTGTGCGACGTTCCAAAAGCCGCTTCCCTCAACTGACGCTATCCGAGTCTTACGTCAACAACTGGGGTGGGGGTTTGCTTGGGTCAGATTCAAAGGCTGCACTGGCACTCTTCCGATATAACGTTTGGCGCTGGCCAGAAAGCTCGGACGCTTTCGACAGCCTGGGCGCTGGATATGAGCAAAACAGTGACCCCTCGGACGCGATCAAGGCATACAGGAAGGCGCTAGAGTTGAATCCCGGCAATCGAGAAGCGTCAGACTCGCTCACTTCGCTGCTAGCTCGGCAGACCCCCGTTGAGCTTGCCCCGGGACCCTGAACTCATCCTGGCCTATCGTTATTAGTCCAGACCAGCTCTTTGGTTTCATAACTCAAAGAGCGCTCGATCTTGGCTATTCGGAGCCGTGGGTACAGACTGACCTGTTACCCAAGACTCAAAAACTTGACAAAGCACCCCCTCAAAACAGGCAGGACTTACATCGAGCCGAAGTCGAAAGTACACCCGAAGTCCAGACTTATCCACCATCGATTCAAGACTTTGGATATTTAAGTAGGGGGGAGGGGGTACTTCTCCAAACCAGCAAAAAAGGGCTGCCCGAAGGCAGCCCTTTTAATCTTGCTGAGGCGAGGTTACTTCTTCGCCGTCTCGAAGCGCTTGTTGACCTCATCCCAGTTCACGGTGTTCCACCATGCGGCGAGATAGTCGGGACGCTTGTTCTGATACTTCAGATAGTAGGCGTGCTCCCAGACGTCGTTGCCCAGGATCGGGTAGTGACCCTGCGAGATGGGGTTGTCCTGGTTGGCAGTGGTGACGACCTTTAGCTTGCCGCCTTCGAAGATCAGCCAGCCCCAGCCTGAGCCGAACTGTTTCGCGGTCGCCTCGTTGAACTGCTTCTTGAAGTCCTCGAACGAGCCGAAGTCGGCCTTGATCTGATCGGCAATCGCGCCGGTCGGCTCGCCGCCGCCCTTGGGCTTCATGATCTGCCAAAACATGGTGTGGTTGACGTGGCCGCCGCCGTTGTTCTGCACGACTTTGCGTACATCGTCGGGCACGCTGGCCAGGTCCTTCAGCAGATCTTCGGGGGATTTCTTGCCAAGCTCGGGGTGTTTGTCCACTGCGCCGTTCAGGTTGGTCACATACGCCTGATGATGCTTGTCGTGGTGCAGCTTCATCGTCGCTTCGTCGATGGTGGGCTCAAGCGCCGCATAGTCGTAGGGCAAAGGGGGTAGTTCGTAGGCCACGGTCATTCTCCTGTCGCTTATTGTTTTGGCCAGGCTTGGTCACACACTGGCGGTTCATTCTGGTTGGATGCCCTGCCGGCATCTTTCGATGCCACCGGCAAATCCAGTCGACCCTCGAATCATAGCGCAAGGGAGGC
Organism: Granulicella sp.; assembly: GCA_041691255.1. Classification (GTDB taxonomy): domain Bacteria; phylum Acidobacteriota; class Terriglobia; order Terriglobales; family Acidobacteriaceae; genus Edaphobacter. Next base: position 26,793 of record JBEPUY010000024.1, read on the forward strand.
ATTCCTTCGCTGAGCCGCTTCCTCTTCTTCATTTCTTTACCGTTTGCTCAGAACCATTTAGACGACTTTTGGAGTCTAATGATGCAATGAGCGATCTTGCCGCTGCCTACCGTTGGCTTGACGATCAGGGAGCTGCGTTCGGCGCTCCCGGTCTCGAGCCCCGTTGGACTTCCAGTCAGAAGGACGCCGTATCCACTGCCTATGCCGCTGCCAGCCGTGTCTGGTTCACTGTCTCGCACGGCATCCTCAACGAGATCTATTACCCGACCATCGATCATCCGCAGACCCGCGACATGGAGCTGCTCTTCACTGACGGCGAGACCTTTCTGCACGAAGAGAAGCGCGACATCCAATACGATCTGCAGTACATTCATCCCAACGCGCCAGCCATCCGCGTCGTCGCCAAGGACCCCAAGGGGCGCTACACCGTCACCAAGCAGTTCATCAGCGACCCGCATCGTCCCGCGGTGCTGATGCATGTTCGCATCACCGGCGATGAGGAGATGCTCTCGCGCGTCAAGTGCTATGTCCTGCTTGCTCCCCATCTCAACGGCGGCGGCGCGGGAAACTCCGCTCGCTCCATCGAGGTTGCGGGCCAGCGCTGCCTGCTGGCGTGGAAGGACAACGTCTCGCTGGCCCTGGGAGTGAGTTGCGGGTTTACCCGCTCTTCCTGCGGCTATGTCGGCGCCAGCGACGGCTTTCAGGACCTTGCCACTGATATGACCATGGACTGGGAGTTCGGGCAGGCGCTCGATGGCAATATCGCCATCATGGGCGAGATCGATCTTGCCCACAATCGCGAGTTCACGGTCGCGATCGGGTTTGGCGATGGCCACCACGCCGCGCTTGCCTGCATGATGCAGACGCTGGTCACCCCCTATCGTGCCCATTGCGAGCGCTTCATCGAGCAGTGGCTGCGCGTCGACTCGCCGAAGCTGATCGCTGCCGCGTCTACCGATGACGGCAGGCTCGCCAACATCAGCCATAACGTCATCCTGACCCACGAGGACAAGACCTACTCGGGTGCCTTCATCGCGTCGGCGTCGATCCCCTGGGGAGCGTCGAAGGGCGACTCCGACCTGGGCGGCTACCACCTGGTCTGGACCCGGGACATGGTGCAATCCGCGACCGCTCTGCTGGCGTGCGGAGACCAGGAGGCTGCGCTGCGAGCGCTGGTCTATCTCGCCTGTACCCAGCGCGTCGATGGCAGCTTCGCGCAGAACTTCTGGATCGACGGCGACCCCTACTGGTCCGGCATCCAGCTCGACGAGGTCGCGTTTCCCATCATTCTGGCGTGGCGGCTGTGGAAGGAAAAGGGGCTCGGCAACTTCGATGTCTTTCCGCTGGTGGAGCGGGCTGCGGCCTTCCTCGTCTGCTACGCTCCGGTCACGCAGCAGGAGCGCTGGGAGGAGACCGCGGGGTACTCCCCTTCCACGCTTGCCGCCGTGATCTCCGGCCTCATCTGCGCCGCCGACATCGCCCGCGCCAAGGATTCAGAAGAACTCGCAGTCTTCCTGGAGAATTACGCCGACTGGATCGAAGCTCATTTGGATGAGTGGACCACGACGACCGAAGGCGTTCTGTTGCCGGAGGTCAGGTACCACTACATGCGGATCAATCCGCCTGCTCCGGGAGAGCCGTTTTACAACGATCAGATTCCGCCCGGCCATATCCGTATCGCCAATCGGGCGCCGGACGAGAAGCAGGAGTTCGAGGCGCGCGAGATCATCGACGGCGGCTTCCTGGAGCTTGTCCGCTATGGCATTCGCCGCGCCGACGACCCGCTGATCGTCGACTCGCTCAAGGTGGTCGATGCTATTTTGAAGCGCGACACGCCCTCTGGACCTTGCTGGCGCCGCTACAACCATGACGGCTATGGCCAGAAAAAAGATGGCGGCCCGTACGAGGGCTGGGGTCAGGGGCGCGCCTGGCCCCTGCTGACCGGCGAACGAGCGCATTATGAGCTTGCTGCCGGGCACACTGTTGCTCCGCTGATCTCGGCCTTCGAGAAGTTCAGCTCCATCGGCGGCATGCTTCCCGAGCAGGTATGGGATTATGCCGACCTGCCCTCCGAAGGCATGTACTTCGGCAAGTCCGCCGGATCGGCGCAGCCGCTGGTCTGGGCCCACTCGGAGTACATCAAGCTGCTCCGTTCCGTCTCGGACGGGCGTGTCTTCGATCGCATCTCCGTGGTCGAGGAGCGCTACGCCGTTCCGCCGGCAAAGCGCTCCTTTGTCAGCAAGATCGAAATCTTCCAGCTCGCCCGGCCTATCTCCATGCTCCCTGCGGGCTTTACGCTTCGGGTGGTCGATCGTGGCCGTTTTCGGGTGATCTACACCTTCGATAACTGGGCTACTGTCAACCACGTCGACGCTCACAGTATGGGGCGGGTCGGCTATTTCGCCGATATTCCGACGTCCTCGAATCAGGCTGGAAAGATCATTTTCACGCTTTGCTGGCCTAACCAGGGCCAGACCCAGCCGGACCGGTGGTTGGGCAAGAACCTCGAAGTCTCCGTGTTTCCCGCCTCCTCAGCCAGCAAATCCTGAGGATGTGTCAGGCCCCCGCGCAGCTTGCTACACTGTTATTGAACGACCAAAATCATTGCACAGCAGATTCGCCGCCTCGCGCCGCGTCTCTACCCATAAGAAAAAGGAAAAGAATGAGCGACCAGCAGCAGTCCGATAAGCAACATGCGTTAGATCAGCTCTCCATCAACGCCCTCCGCTTCCTCGCCGTCGATGCCGTTCAAAAGGCCAACTCCGGCCACCCCGGCGCCCCTCTCGGCTGCGCTCCCATCGCCTATTTGCTCTACCACAAGATCATGAAGCACGATCCCGCGGACCCCAAGTGGATCGACCGCGACCGCTTCGTCCTCTCCAATGGCCATGCCTCGGCCCTGCTCTACGGTTCGCTCCATCTCTCCGGTTACGACCTGCCCATGTCGCAGCTCGAGCAGTTCCGCCAGTGGGGTTCGCACACCCCCGGCCACCCGGAGTACGGCGAGGCCCCAGGCGTCGAAGTCACCACGGGCCCGCTCGGTCAGGGCTTCGGCATGGCGATCGGTATGGCCACGGCTGAGAAGCACCTCGCAGCCGTATACAACCGCGACGAGCGCAAGGTCATCGACCATCATACCTACGTCCTGTGCGGTGACGGAGACCTGATGGAAGGCATCTCGCACGAGACGGCATCGCTGGCCGGAACGCTGAGCCTCGGCAAGCTCATCGTTCTGTACGATGACAACCTTATCTCTCTCGACGGACCTACCGAACTCAGCTACACCGAAGACGTCACGCAGCGTTTCGAGGCCTATCACTGGCACGTCCAGATGGTTCACGATGGCAACGATCTGGTTGCCCTCGAAGCCGCTATCGCTGCTGCTAAGGCCGAGACCACCCGCCCCTCGCTCATCCGCGTTCGCACCGTCATCGGTTATGGCAGCCCCAAGGCCGGTACCAGCAAGGTCCACGGCGAAGCGCTCGGCGTAGAGGCCGTCAAAGAGACCAAGAAGAACCTCGGCTGGCCCGAAGACAAGACCTTCTACGTTCCCGAAGAGGCTCGCTCCAACTGGGATACCGCCAAGGCTCGCGGTAAGAAGGCCCACGAAGCCTGGAGCGCCGATTTCGCAGAGTACAAGAAGGCTTATCCCGAACCCGCAGGCGAGTTCGAGCGCGTCGTCAAGGGCGAACTGTCGAAGGACCTGTCGAAAAAGGTCCCTGTCTTCCCGACCGACAAGCCGGTTGCCACGCGTAACGCTGGTCAGGTTGTGATGAACGCCATCGCTGGCGTCGTCCCTGAGCTCTTCGGCGGTGCGGCTGACCTTACTGCTTCCACCAAGACCATCTTTAAGGATTCGCCCAGCTTCCACGTCGATCCCAAGGGCCGCAACGTCTTCTTCGGCGTGCGCGAGTTCGGCATGTGCGCCATGGTCAACGGTATGGCTGCCCACGGCGGACTCATTCCCTTCGGTTCCACCTTCTTCGTCTTCTCGGACTACGCTCGCCCTGCCCTTCGCCTGGCCGCGCTGATGTCCGTTCACTCGCTCTTCGTCTTCACTCACGACTCTGTCGGTCTTGGCGAAGACGGCCCCACGCACCAGCCGGTGGAGCACCTGATGGCCCTCCGCGCCATTCCGCAGTTCACCGACTTCCGCCCTGCGGATGCGAACGAGACCGCTGCCTGCTGGCAGCTTGCCCTCGAGCGCAAGAGCGCCAGCTTCATGGCTCTCTCCCGCCAAGACCTTCCCGTTCTCGACAACGAGAAGTACAAGGTGCACGAAGGTGTGAAGAAGGGTGCCTATGCGCTCGACAACAGCGGCAAGGACATCATCCTGATCGCTACCGGTTCAGAGGTTTCGCTGATCCTTAAAGCTGCGGAAGAGCTGAAGGCTGCGGGCATCAACGCCTCGGTCGTCTCCATGCCCAGCTTCAAGGTCTACGACGAGCAGTCGGATGCCTACAAGGCCAGCCTGCTGCCGGAGAACACTCCCAAGCTGGCAGTCGAAGCCGGAGCCACCATGGGCTGGTACAAGTACATCGGCCACAACGGAGCGGTCATCGGCATCGACCACTTCGGAGCATCCGCTCCCGGGCCGATCGTCATGGAGAAGTTTGGCTTCAGCGTTGCGAACGTCGTCGAACAGGCCAAGAAGCTGGTCAAGAAGTAAGCAAGGAATGAGGGGCGGGGCCATCGGGCTCCGCCTTTGCTGCAGGTTCAAGGTCCCTTCGGAGAGAATGATGGTCAACAGCGAACGCGAGATGGTGCGTCGAAACGAAGAGTCGCCTGTCAAAGAGGAGCGATTCACCTCGCTGCAGCCGACCTACGAAGACAGCGTTCCTCCCGAAGACGACTGGGAATTCGAACGAGATTCCTCCTAGCAGTTCTACTTTGCAATCTTAGGGCTGACTTTATTCGCCTGTTTTGCCTCGATTCACACCACATTACGGAAACCTGAGGTAGTTCAAAATCATGAAAATCGCTATCGCCTCCGATCACGCCGGCTTTCCCCTCAAAGAAGAAGTCCGCGACTATGTCCGCAAGCTCGGCCACGAAGTCGAGGACCTCGGTGCGTACAACACTGAACCTTCTGATTATCCCGACTTTGCCCTTCTTGTCGGTAAAGCGCTGATGGCCGGCAAGGTTGAGCGCGGGATTCTCATCTGCGGCTCCGGCGTCGGCGTCTGCGTTGCTGCTAACAAGATGCCTGGCATCCGCGCTGGTATGTGTCACGACACCTACTCTGCCCATCAGGGTGTCGAGCACGACGAGATGAACGTGCTTGTCCTCGGCGCGCGCATTATCGGCTCGGCTCTCGCTTACGAGTGCGTCGATGCCTATCTCAAGGCCAATTTCATCGCTTCGGAGCCTCGTTTTGTCCGTCGCCTCAACAAGGTTAAGGCCATCGAAAAGACCTACATGCCCGACGCCGCGGGAACCACACTCGCCTCGTAGTCGCGTCGGATTTTCCTACAGGCTCGACGTAACTTGCGCGGAGCGTCGAGCCGAAAGTCGCGCAAAAGCATCTGAAAGTACATGGCAAACGTCACCACATCCCGCACCTGGTTCATTACCGGAGCTTCTACCGGCTTCGGTCGCATTCTCGCTGAAGAGGTTCTTAAGGCCGGCGGCAAGGTCGTCGCCACGGCGCGCAAGCTGGATAAGATAGCCGACCTCGAAGAGAAGTATCCGGGCAACGCCAAAGTTTTTGCGATGGACGTCACCGATCCGGCACAGATTCTTTCCATTGTGGCCCAGACGCTGACTACCTTTGGCCTGGTGGATGTTCTTGTCAACAATGCAGGCTACGGTTTAGCCGGTGGTATCGAAGAGGCCAGCGAAGAAGAGTTCATGCAGGTCTTTGAGACTAATGTCTTCGGACTGATGCGCGTGACTCGCGCTTTCCTTCCACATTTTCGCAAGCAACGCAGCGGCAATATCGTGAATCTCTCATCGATTGGTGGCCTGATCGGGTCGGCGGGCTGGGGCTATTACAACGCCAGCAAGTTCGCCGTCGAAGGCTTCTCGGAGGCGCTCGCCGCGGAGCTTGCTCCTCTGGGCGTTCATGTCACCATCGTCGAGCCCGGCCCGTTCCGCACTGACTTTCTCGGGCGCTCCGGTGTCGAAGCCAAAGAGCGCATCGCCGACTACGACGCCACCGCCGGAAAGACCCGCCAATACTTCCACGATCAAGCTGGAAAACAGAAGGGCGATCCTCTGCGCGCTATTCATGCCATCATTCAGGCCGCCGAGTCTCCCCAGCCACCCCTGCATCTCGTACTAGGAGCGTTGGCTCTCGAACGCATGAGAGGCAAGCTCGATCAGTGGAAGGCCGACCTCGACACTTGGCAATCCACTACTCTCGGCGCAGATTTTCCGGAGGGCGAGTGAGTCGCACTCCCATCAAGACCATCTTCTGGGACATCGGCGGAGTTCTGCTTGCCAACGGATGGGACAGTAGGCAACGTGGTCGCGTACTCACTGCACTTGGCGTCAATCTTCCGGCCTATGAAGCAGTTCATGACGAAGCGAACTACTTCTGGGAACGCGGCCTGATGACCGCCCAGGACTTCTTCGCCAAGACCGTCATCGAAGCCAATCACGATCTCAATCTCACCTTCGAGCAGCTTTGGCCTCTCGTCTGTAGCGAGAGTAAAGTCCTCCATCAGGAGAGCTTTAACATCCTCGCTGCTCTCAAGGAATCGGGCCAATACCGTCTCGCTACTCTCAACAACGAGTCCAAAGAGCTCAACGCCTATCGTCTCGACACCTTCGGACTCCGCCAATATTTCGACTACTTCATCTGCTCCGGCTATGTTCACGAGATGAAGCCTCTCCCCGACATCTACCGCGCGGCAATCGACGTCTCCGGCCTTCCTCCTGAGACTGCTCTGTTCATCGACGACAAGCAGGAGAACTGTGACGCCGCCCGTAGCTTTGGCGTGAATGCCATTCACTTTGAATCACCCGCGCAACTTCGCGCTTCACTCACTCAACTCGGCATCGCCGTTTAGCACCGAAAGGAAAGACATCATGGAACTGGGAATTATTGGACTTGGCAAGATGGGCTTCAACATGGCGGAGCGTCTCCGCCTCGCCGGTCACAAGGTCGTCGGCTTTGACTTCAACAAGGAAGCAACCGCCAAGCTGACCACCACCGGTGCTCTCGGTGTGAACTCGATCGAAGACCTGGTCAAGAACCTCGCTGCGCCGCGCAACATCTGGATCATGGTTCCTGCGGGCGATCCCGTTGACCAGACCATCGCCCAGCTCGAGCCTCTGATGGAAAAGGGCGACACCATCATCGACGGCGGCAACTCCAACTACAAGAACACGCAGCGCCGTCATGACGAAGTAGCTGCCAAGGGCTTCAACTTCGTCGACTGTGGAACCTCCGGCGGCGTCTGGGGACTCAAAGAGGGCTACAGCCTGATGATCGGCGGCGACAAAGAGCCCGTCGAGCGCCTCACCCCCATCTTCCAGGCCCTTGCTCCTTCGGCCACCGAAGGCTGGGGACACGTCGGCCCGTCCGGTGCTGGCCACTTCGTCAAGATGGTGCATAACGGCATCGAGTACGGCATGATGCAGTCCTTTGCCGAAGGCTTCTCCATCATGAAGGCCAAGGAGCCCCTCAACCTCGACCTCACCCAGATCGCACACATCTGGCAGAAGGGTTCGGTCGTCCGCTCGTGGCTGCTCGACCTCACCGCCAGCGCGCTCGACAAAAACCCAACCCTCGAAGGCCTCGAAGCCTGGGTTCCCGACTCCGGCGAAGGCCGCTGGACAGTCACCGAAGCCATCGACCTGAACATCTCTGCCCCGGTCATCACCGAGTCGCTCATCCGTCGTCTCCGTTCGCGTGAAGAGAACAACTTTACCGACCGAATGATCTCCATCATGCGCGGCGCCTTCGGTGGCCACGATGTCAAAAAGAGCTAAGTCAGAAAGATCGAAGCCATCAACAAGCACCAACCAAGTACGAGAGGTAATTGATATGCCTACTGAACCACACATCACCCCCGCTGCTGGCGCTCCGGTGAGCCAGCAGCCGGAAAGCACTCCAGACCCATGCGTCGTCGTTATCTTCGGCGCATCGGGCGACCTCACCAAGCGCAAGCTGCTGCCTGCGCTCTATCACCTCGAACAGGCCAACCTGCTTCCCAAGGACTTCGCGGTTGTTGGCGTTGCCCGTCGTCCGCTCGAAGACTCCTTCGCTGCGGACATGAAGGAAGGCATCATCGCCGGTGGTGGCGTTGAGGAGTCCGATCCTAAGCTCGCTCCGTTCGTCGAGAAGATCCAGTACCACGCGATGAACTTCGACGATGCGTCCGGCTATGACGGGCTCAACAAACTGCTCGGCAAGATCGACAAGAAGTTCGGCACCTGCGGCAATCGCCTCTTCTATCTCGCCACGGCGCCTGAGTACTTCTCGGACATCATCAACTACCTCGGGAAGCACGATATGGCGACGCCATGCGAAGGCGGCGGAGCTGACGGCAAGAAGAACTGGGTCCGCACCATCATCGAGAAGCCCTTCGGCCACGACCTCGAATCTGCCAGAGCGCTCAACGATGAAGTCAACAAGGTGTTCCACGAAGACCAGATCTTCCGCATCGACCACTACCTCGGGAAAGAGACGGTCCAGAATATCCTCGTCTTCCGTTTCGCCAACGGCATCTTCGAGAACGTGTGGAACCGCAACTACATCGATCACGTCGAGATTACTGCTGCCGAGTCAATCGGCATCGAGGGTCGCGGGCCTTTCTATGAGACCGCCGGAGCGTTGCGTGACGTGGTGCAGAACCACGTCATGGAGCTTCTGAGCTTTGTCACCATGGAGCCGCCGGTCTCGTTCGAGGCCTCCGCCGTGCGCGCTGAAAAGGTGAAGGTCTGGCGAGCCATCCAGCCGATCCACTCTGCGGACACCGTCCGTGGCCAGTATGGCCCCGGCACCGTCGACGGCAAGCCCGTCATCGGCTACCGTCAGGAAGATCGCGTCCATCCGCGCTCGCAGACCGAGACCTATGCGGCGCTTCGTCTGGAGATCGAAAACTGGCGCTGGGCCGGGGTTCCTTTCTACATTCGCGCTGGCAAGCGTCTCGCCAAGCGGGTCACCGAGATCACCGTCCAGTTCAAGCAGCCACCATTGCTGCTCTTCAAAGGCAAAGACGGCGGCAAGGCGGGCAACGTGGAGCCGAACATTATCTCCATGCGCATTCAGCCTGACGAGGGCATCACCCTCCGCTTCGGCGCGAAGGTCCCTGGGCAGGGCATGAACATCAGCCCGGTCAACATGGACTTCAGCTACGCCGAGTCGTTCGGCAAGTCCTCCGCCAATGGTTATGAGCGTCTCCTGCTCGATGCCATGCTGGGTGACGCCACGCTCTTCGCCCACCGCGATGGAGTCGAGGCTACCTGGGCGCTCATCACGCCAATCCTCAAGGCATGGGCAGAGAAGCCGGTTAAGGACTTCCCCAACTACGCTGCCGGAAGCTGGGGTCCAACTGCCGCCGACGCGCTGCTCGAAGTCGAGGGCCGCAAGTGGCGCAAACTCTAAATCGCAGCTTTTAGCCGCTGCAACCTCTATGGCGGGACTTTAGGTCCCGCCATAGGGCCAATTCATTCCAGGCGGCTTTCGCTGCCGATGAATCTCTTCGATGCCGCAGCTAAATTCAGGAGTTGAAGAATGCCCCGTCCCGTCACCGTAACCTATTGCATCTCCTCTACTCCTGCTGCTGTCGCCCAGGCTGCGGCGCAGCTCTTCACGGAATCCGCGATCGAAGCGGCGGGAAAGCGTGGCCGCGCGCGCATCGCCATCTCCGGCGGCACGACGCCCAAGGCAATGTTCGCTCTCCTCGCCGATCCCGCTCAGCCCTTCCTCAAGCAGGTTCCCTGGGACAAGCTCGACCTCTACTGGGTCGACGAGCGCTGCGTTCCCCCCACGGATGCCGACTCCAATTACCGGATGACCAATGAGGCGCTGCTCTCGAAGGTTCCCCTCGCGCCCGAACGGATTCACCGCATGGAAGGCGAGCTTGACCCTGCTGTCGCCGCCGCGCGCTACGAGTCCACTATTCGCAATAGCTTCAGGCTCGAAGGCGCAGAGACGCCTACCTTCGATCTCGTCCTGCTCGGCATGGGCGACGACGGTCACACCGCTTCGCTCTTTCCTCACACCGAAGCCCTCAACGACCTTACCGATATCGTCACTGCCAACCACGTTCCGCAGAAGGACACCTGGCGCATTACCCTCACCTGGCCGGTCATCAACCAGGGCAGGGAGGTCGCCTTCCTGATCGAAGGCGCGGCCAAGGCGCAGGTGCTTCATGATGTTCTGCTTGGGCCTTATCAGCCCGAAACCTATCCCTCGCAGATTATCCGGCCTGCCAGCGGACGTCTTACCTTCTTGCTCGATTCGGCTGCGGCATCTAAGCTTCCAGCACCAGAGAGTTCAGAGACGACAGGTACTTTGGAGCTTAAATAAATGATCCTAGCGGGCGACGTAGGCGGCACCAAGGTTCATCTCGCGCTTTACGACTTTCAGGATGGCAAGCTGCACTCCATTCGCGATCAGAAGTTTCCCGCCCACGAGTTCGCGTCGCTCGACGCTGTCGTCGAACAGTTTCTCGGCTCGGATCAAGGCGCTCGCAGCCAGATCGCCGCTGCCTGCTTCGGCTGCCCCGGCCCGGTTCGTGGAGGACGCCTCAAGCTCACCAACCTTCCCTGGGTGCTCGATGTTCACGAGCTTCAGAAGTCTCTCGACATCGAGCACATCTTCCTCATCAACGATCTGGAAGCCAATGGCTACGGCATCCTCGAACTGACGCCGGACAAGATCTACACCCTGCACGCCGCCAACACCGCTGCTGTCGGACACCGCGGCCTCATCTCCGCCGGAACGGGGCTCGGCGAAGCACTGCTCATATGGGACGGCAAGAACCATCGTCCCATCGCCAGCGAGGGCGGTCACTGCGACTTTGCTCCACGCCACGACCGCGAGGTCGCTCTTCTGCAGTACCTCCGCAGCACGCTCAAAGGCCACGTCAGCTATGAGCGTGTCCTCTCCGGCCCCGGCATCTCCAATATCTACGCTTACCTGCGCGATGTTGAAAAGCTGCAGGAACCGCAGTGGCTCCGCGACCGCCTCGCCGCCGAAGACCCCCATGCGGTGATCGGCCAGTGCGCTCAGGATGGCTCCAGCTCGATCTGCTTCGAGACGCTGAAAACCTTCAGCGCGATCTATGGCGCTGAGGCTGGCAATATCGCGCTCAAGGTACTCGCCATGGGCGGCATCTATCTTGGTGGCGGCATCGCACCCAAGATCATTCAGACGCTCCAGAACGGCGATTTCATTCAAGCCTTCCTCGACAAGGGCCGCCTCTCACCGCTGCTGCAATCCATCCCCGTCCGCATCATCCTCGACGACACCTGCGCTCTGCTCGGGGCCGCTGCCTACGCCGAGGCCCGCGCCGCCGATATCTCCAACCATTCCGAACGCGCTGCCTCGATCAAGCACCAGTGATTCTCGCCCCACTGTACCGCAGTGTGGTACAGTGAAACGCATATGATCGCAAGCTGGAAGGATGTCTGGCTGCGAAACTTCTTTGAGAAGGACACGCATTCAAAGAAGATTCCTGCCGATCTGCGCGACAGGCTATTTCGGAAGCTGCAGATGATCGATGATGCTGAAACGGACGCCGATCTTCGGGTGCCTCCCAGTAATCACTTCGAGCAGTTGAATGGAACCCTCGCAGGCTGGCACGCTATTCGGGTTAATGCACAATGGCGGCTGATCTTTCGGTGGAGCGAAAATAAGGCCCTCGATCTCTATTTGGACAATCACTCTTACAGGTAAGTCACTTATGCTGATGACGAAACGAAAGCCCGCAACCGCCGGAGAGATTCTCACTGAAGAGTTTATGGAGCCGCTCGGCATCAGCCAGACGGATCTTGCCGAAAGAACCGGGCTGCCTCGAAAGCACGTCAATGAGCTCTGCCGTGATCGCCGCGCCATTACGGCCGACACGGCCCTGATCCTGAGTCGCGTCTTTGGCAACAGCGCTGATTTCTGGCTCAACACGCAGCGCCGCACCGATCTATGGGAGGCACTGCATACCCCCAAGCGACTTCTCCGCATTCAGCGGGCAAAACCCATTCGCAAAAGCGGCATTCGCCAGTGGGAACTTTCAGCGTGACCGCCGGATTGCAACGCTTGAGTCCTCATAAACTAGCTTGAGGCTTCGAGCGCTGCAGAGTACGGCCACAAACATGCAAAATTTTGATGCATTTATGCAGGTACAGCGTTTGTCTCAATCAGTGCGAGCATGTACCGTTTAACCAGACCTCATGCTGACCACAAAGAATCTCCTCTCTTCTGCCCTCCTCCTCAGCGCTTCCTGCTTCGCTCCCCTCGCGGCTTCGGCCCAGCGCCTGCCCTCCGGCGTCCATCCCGAGCACTACACGCTGGCGCTCACTCCTGACCTCAAGGCCGCGACCTTTACCGGCACCGAGAGCATCGACGTCACCCTCGACCAGCCCAGCACCACCATCACGCTCAACGCAGCCGAGATTAAATTCCTCTCCGTCACCGCTGGCTCGCAGACCGCGCAGGTCTCGCTCGATCCGGCGAAGGAGCAGGCGACCTTTACGTTTGCCCAGCCGCTCTCGGGCAAGGTTACCCTCGACATTCGCTACGACGGCATCCTTAACGACAAGCTCCGCGGCTTTTACCTCTCCAAGACTGCCCGGCGCAACTATGCCGTCACCCAGTTTGAGCCGACCGACGCCCGCCGCGCCTTCCCCAGCTTCGACGAGCCTGCTCTCAAGGCCACCTTCGACATCGCGCTCACCGTTGACAGTGGCGACACTGTCATCTCCAACACCAACATCGTCTCCGACACCCCGTCGCCCGATGAGAAGCACACCATCAAGTTCGCCACCACGCCGCGCATGTCCACCTATCTCGTGGCCTTCCTGGTAGGCGACTTCCAATGCACCAAGGGCAGCAGCGATGGCGTTCCTATTCGCGCCTGTGCCACGCCCGACAAGGTGAAGCTCACGCAGTTCGCGGTCAAGTCCGCCGAGTACATCCTGCACTATTACGACACCTACTTCGGCATCAAGTACCCCATGCCCAAGCTCGACATGGTGGCGTTGCCCGACTTCGAGGCCGGTGCGATGGAGAACTTCGGCTGCATCACCTACCGCGAGACCGACCTGCTGATCGACAGCAAGACCGCCAGCATCCCCGAAAAGAAGAACGTAGCAGCTGTGGTGGCGCATGAGATGGCCCACCAGTGGTTCGGCGACATGGTCACCATGCAGTGGTGGAACAACATCTGGCTCAACGAGGGCTTTGCTACCTGGATGGAGCACAAGCCGCTCGCTGCGTGGCATCCCGAGTGGAACATTCCGCAGGACGAGGCGCAGGAACTCGATAGCACCCTCAACTACGACTCACAGGCCACCACCCGCACCATTCGCGCTACGGCTGATACTCCGGCCCAGATCAACGAGATGTTCGACGGCATCGCCTATGGCAAGGCAGGCGCTGTTCTCAATATGGTCGAGAACTATGTCGGCGAAGAGACCTTCCGCCAAGGCGTCCATAACTACCTCGCCGCTCATCTCTACGCTAACGCCACCGCCGAGGACTTCTGGAACGCCCAGACGGCCACCAGCCACCTGCCTGTCGACAAGATTATGTCCAGCTTTGTCGAGCAGCCGGGCGTTCCTCTGCTGACCTTCTCGGACGCCTCGCCATCCGGAGCGCCAGTTGCCCAAAGCCGCTTCTTCCTCACGCCTGGCTCGTCAAGCCACACCAGCCAGCAGTGGACGCTTCCTGTCTGCGTCAAAACCAGCGGCAAGCCTGTCTGCACCCTTCTCAAGCCGGGCGAAGCGACTCTCCCCACCGGGGAAAGTGCCCCCTTCTTCTACGCCAACGCCCTAGCCAAAGGCTACTTCCGTACGGTCTATACGCCGGAGCAGTACAAGGCGATCGAGACCCACGCAGAGACCGCCCTCACCGCGCCTGAGCGCATCAACTTCATCGGCGACCACTGGGCGCTTGTTCCCTCCGGCCGCTCCTCCATCTCGGACTACCTCAACTTGGTCCTTGCTCTCAAAGATGACCCCAACGCCGACGTCCTCGAAACCGCGCTGGCCAAGATCCATACCGTCAAGGCGGAGATCGCTACCGGCGAGGATCTGAATCGGCTTAATGCCGCAATCCGCAGCCAGTTCAGCCCTGTCTATGCCGCTCTCGGCAAGCCCTCGAAGCACGACTCCTTCGACCTCAACCAGCGTCGTGCGCTTCTCTTCGAGCTCCTTGGAGCCGCCAACGATCCCACCATCATCGCTCAGTCCCGCGAGATCGCGGACCGCAGCTTCGGCCACAAAAGAGACAAGAACCTCGATCCCGCTCTCAGCGATGCGGCTGTCGTGATCGCCGCCAGCAACGGCGATGCGGCTTTCTACGACAAGGTTCTGGCAGCCAGCAAAGACTCCAGCGACCCCGGCCTGCAATCGGACGCCCTGCAAACGCTCGCCCGCTTTCTCGATCCCAGCCTCGTGACCCGTACGCTCGACTACGCCTCCTCGGGCCAGGTTCGCAATCAGGACAGTTGGCGGATCTTCTCCATCCTGCTGCGGCAGCGCGCCACCCGCGACCAGGCCTGGACCTACATCCAGCAGCATTGGGATAAGGTGCACGCCCAGTTCACAACCAACTCGGGAGTTCGTGTCGTAGCTGCCGCGGGGTCGTTCTGCACTCCTGAGGGGCGCGATCAAGTCACCAGTTTCTTTGGCAGCCATCCCGTTGACGCTTCGGCACGCACTCTCGCCAAATCGATCGACAGCATCAACGCCTGTATCGAGTTCCGTGCCGCGCAGGAGCCGAGCCTCCACCAGTGGCTCCAGGCCCAGCCTCAGCAATAGCGTTTACTCCATCGTTTACTTCCTTACATGGCCTCTTTTGGCCAACGAGAGGCCTGCAAGGTAGTACCAGTGAAAAATCAATCTTAAATTTGCCTCTACCATCGTGCATTGCCGGGTGAAACGTTTGTAGAGGCGATTTATGATGGATTTTCCGCGTTCCATTTGTGACATTCCGTTACAAAAACAATGAAGATAATTCTTGACAGATGCTGGTTCGAAGGTAGAAGCTTGCTTTCGTTCCGATGTGGTCTGACCTTTTAGGCCGGAAAATCGATAGAAGCGTAGTCCAAGCATTGCGCCACGATAACGTTTTCACTTTTTAAACTTTTGTGAGGTAAAGATGACGTACCGCAATATCAACTCCCAGCGCCCCCCGGCGTCTTCGAGCAAGCGTTCTGTCCTGTTTCTGTTTGCTCTGATTGCAGCAGTCGCCTTGTTCTACGCCCTGCCGCTGCAGGCCCAACTCTCCGGCAAGGGAGAGATCAAAGGTGTCGTCACCGATCCTTCGGGCGCTGTCGTGCCCGGAGCCACCGTGGTCGTCACCTCGACTACAAAGGGGACCAAGGTGACGCGAACGTCGACCTCCTCGGGCGACTACGATATCTCTCCCCTCGATCCTGGTATCTACACTGTTGCTGTCTCGGCGGGCGGTTTTCAAACCACCACGCAGGAGCATGTCAACGTCAACGCTCTGGAGATCGCGAACGTGAACATTGCGCTGACGGTCGGCTCCGAGGCGCAGAGCGTCACTATCTCTGCAGCGCCTCCCGCGCTTGAGACCAGCAACGCCACCCTGGGCGCCACCATGGAGCAGGCGATGTACTCCGCATTGCCCATCCAGATGGGTGCCGGCGGCAGCCCCGACCAGCGTCGAGCGACAGACTTTGCCGTCCTGATGCCCGGAGTGCAGGGCAATGAGACCAATGGCAACGCCACCACCAACACCGGCGTCGTCAACGGCTCCGGCAGCCGTGGCGCAGCGTCCTCGGTCTACATCAATGGCATTCCGTTTACGTCGGTCGCCGGTCAAGGCGACACCCGGTTCGTCTGGACTGCGATTTCAGTGGATGCGATCGACCAGTTTCAGGTCCAGACCTCAGGCTACTCGGCCATGTATGAAGGCATGGGCGTTCAAAATTACTCCACCAAATCAGGCGGCAATAAACTCCACGGATCGGTCTACGATTACTTCCGCAACACCGCTCTCGACACCTGGGGCTACTTTGCTCCAGCACAGATCGACCCCACGAAGGGCTACGCGGTAAAGCCTCGCGAGAACATGAACGAGTATGGTGCTGTCCTCAGCGGTGCGATCAAGAAGGATAAGCTCTTCTTCTTCCTCAACTACGACGCCTATCGTTTTGCCCACGGCCCTCTGGCTGCATATCAGACGGTTCCGACCCAGGCTGAATACAACGGAAATTTCAGCGATCAAGGCCTGAAGATCTACGACCCCACTTCCACAGTCTGCAACTCTGCGGGTACTGCCTGCACTCGTAGCCAATACGCTAACAACACCATTCCACTATCGAGGCAGTCGAAGACCGCACAGTACCTGCAAAGCTTCTTCCCCAAGAACACCACCCTGCCCACCACCACGGGCAACAACTTTGTTGGAGGCTACAAATACGGTCTCTATAACTGGATGACCACCGATCGGCTGGACTGGGTCGTCAATTCGAAGAACTCGGTATCGCTCACCTTTGGCAAGGGCCGCCAGGCTACGACGGGCCCAGCCGTTCAAACCAGCTCGGGCCGCAGCGTGCTTCCATTCGCTCCCTATAACTATGGACAGGAGTATGCCCCTAAGACCACGGTCTGGGTACTCCAGGACAACTACACCATCACTCCCAAGATGGTGAACCAGTTCAACTATGGCTTCGCTCGTTACAACGGTCCTACCTTCAATCCCAACAGCGGCGGCGACTTTGCCGCTTCGGCGGCTGGCATCACCGGTCTTCCTGCTGGACAGGCATCGAATGCCTTCCCGCTGGTCACGTTTTCGGGCAACGGCAGCAACCCCACCGGCTGGGCAGGCAGCGTAGCTAACACGGCTATCTCCAACGCCTATATCGCAACCGACAACCTTCAGTGGATGCTCGGCCGTCACACCCTCACCCTCGGCGCTCAGATCGCGTGGCTGCAATATCAGTATCTGACCAACGCCACGGGTACCAGCCCCTTGACCTTGGCCACTACGGCCTCTGAGACCCAGGGCTTTACCTGCAGCGTCAAAAACGAGAACCCCTGCTCGCTCGCCCATTCCACCACCACGCTCGATACGACGGGCGGCTACTCCTACGCCAGCTTCCTTGCTGGTGCAGTCAGTAGCCAGTCGCTAACCGACAATCTTGCTATCGTCGAGACCGGAGCGCGTTTCCGTCCCATCTCCCCCTACGTTCAGGATGACTGGAAGGTCAACTCCAGGCTGACCCTGAACATCGGCCTGCGATATGACTTCTATCCGACCTACCGCGAACAGCACGATAGGCTCTCCTTCTTCAACCCGACGGAGACTAACCCTCTCACTGGCAATAAGGGTGCTTTGGAATTTGCTGGGTCCGCCGCTGGTGCAGCTGGATGCAATTGCCACACCAACGTAAGCAACTACCTCAAGAACCTTGGGCCACGTCTCGGCTTCGCCTTCCAAAGCGATGCTAAGACGGTATGGCGCGGAAGCTGGGGCGTCATGTACACCCACGGCAACGGTGTTGGTGGTTCTGCAACCTCCAGGCTTGGTAGCGGAACGCTCGGATTCTCTGCCGCGCCGAAGAGCTCCTATATCAACGCAACCAACTACGATCCCTCCCAGCAGCTCGATGCCGGCTTCCAGGGCCTGACCCCGCCGCCTACGCTGCCGAACTATTCGTCCAGCTTTGGCACCGGCTACAGCACGCTTTTGAGCAATGCTTCCACAGCGCCTCAGTCTGTCGGCTATGGCGATCCTTACCTTGGTGGGAGAGCGCCTCAGTACATC
Organism: Granulicella sp.; assembly: GCA_041691255.1. Taxonomy (GTDB): domain Bacteria; phylum Acidobacteriota; class Terriglobia; order Terriglobales; family Acidobacteriaceae; genus Edaphobacter. Next base: position 44,704 of record JBEPUY010000024.1, read on the forward strand.
AACTGGAGCTTCGGTTTCCAGCGGGCGTTTACTGACACGCTGACCCTCACCATGAGCTACGTCGGCTCGCAGGGTCACTTTGAAGTCACCGATGGCAACAACGGTCGCGGCTACTGGATCAACCAGCTCGATCCCAAGTACCTTGGCCTCGGAGCGCTCCTCAGCAACAAGGCGACGCCAGCAAATATTGCGGCTCTGCAAGCTAAGGGCGTCACGCCGCAAAACGGGTACGCCTCCTTCGATCCGAAGCAGTCTATTTCGACTCTGCTCAAGCCGTTCCCTCAGTACAGCGTCTCCGACACGTATGGAAATATCGGAAACTCTAACTACAACGGCCTGCAGATCTCGCTCAACAAGCGGGTATCCCATGGCCTTACCTTCATGGCCAACTACACCTGGTCCAGGGCCATCGACGATGGCGGCGTCTTCCGCTCCGGCTACGATATTCCGGCGCAGTTCGCAGGCGACGGCAAATTCCACAAGATCGATTCGATCGAGCGGGCCGTGTCCACCTCCAACCAGCCGCAACACTTCGTCTTCACCGGCGTCTACGATCTTCCGTTTGGCAAGAACGGCTTCGGTAGCCAGTACGCTGTGTCGCGCTCTCTTCTCAGCAACTTCAAGTTCTCCAGCATCGTCCAGATGTACTCTGGCTCGCCATTGACGCTCACGGCGTCTTCCTGCGGAACCAACGCCGCCAATGGAACCTGCCTGCCAAGCCTGGCACCCGGCTTCTCCGGATCGGCGATGCCGAATGGCAACTGGGGACATGGCGGAAACACGACCACTCTCGCAACCCGCCAGTTCATCAACCCGGCTGCCTTTATCACGACCCCTTCCACGGTAGCCAATCCAGTATTCAGCAATTCGCCTCGTACGGCTCCGTATAACCTCTACGGTCCCGGCAACTATAACGTGGACATCAGCCTTCGCCGTACCTTCGGTCTCGGGTTCGAGGGAGCACACATGATGTTGGAAGCCGACCTGTACAACGTCACCAACCACACCCAGTTCGGCGGCATTGGAACGAAGACAGGCAGCTCCACCTTCGGTACTGTCAGCACCCAGGCCAATACCTCACGCGATGCCCAGTTGACGGCGCGTATCGAGTTCTAAAACTCAGCTTGCCCGTTCTTTGGATTGGCAAGCTCACAACCAATCAAAAACCAAAAGGGTTGCCGCTGTGATAAACGGCAACCCTTTTGATTTGCTTCAAAGAAGCCGCAAGCCGCTACGGCATCACCTTGATCATCACGACTCCGTGACTGGGAACTTCAGCCGAATAGCCACCGGTCTTCTGCCCTACATCCTTCTTCGCCCAGAGGTCGCGTACCGACGCATTCAGCGTGTCTGGATAGCCAATGTCGGCCCACTTCACCGAGATCTTAGCCGACGCCTTGCCACGATTCAGCAGCGCGACCGCACGTCCGCCATCGGCCAACTGCTTCGACCAGATCTCGAGGTCGCCATCCTTCTTCACCCTGCGTCCCTGCTGTCCCAGAGTGTCCTGGTCAATCGCGATGACCTCTTTGTTCAGCAGAATCTCCTTCGTATCGGCGGACATGTGTTCGATGTCGTTGCCCGCCAGCAGAGGAGCCGAAAACAGCGCCCACATGCTGAAGTGCGCACGGTTCTCCGTCGTGGTCAGGCCGCCATTTCCCACTTCAAGCATGTCTGGATCGTTCCAGTGGCCCGGCCCTGCGTAGCTCTCGATCCCATCCATCAGATCCAGAATCTGGACCACGCCATTGCCGCCCCAGCTCTTCTTGCAGTCCCAGCAATCCTGAATGTCGCCGGTAGCCCGCCACATATTTCCAATCGACCCGGCCCAGAGCCACGGCTTAGTCGAACCCCACTCGCAGATGCTGAAGAGGATTGGCCTTCCCGAAGCCTTCAGCGCATCGCGCATCACCGTGTAGGATGCCTCGCTGTTCTGCCCCGGCACCGTGTGACACCAGTCTTCCTTCAGGTAGTCCACGCCCCACTTCGCATACTGCAGCGCATCCTGATACTCATGGCCAAGGCTGCCCGGACGGCCGCCGCAAGTCTCCGTGCCTGCATCGGTGTAAATCCCGAACTTCAGGCCCTTCGAGTGGACATAGTCTGCAACCGCCTTGATGCCGCCGGGAAACTTGTCCTTGTCAACGATAATGTTGCCCTCGGCGTTGCGGCCGGTCTGCCAGCAGTCGTCGATGATCACATACTGATATCCAGCATCCTTCATCCCATTGCTGGCCATAGCATCGGCGGTCTCGCGCACCACACCTTCGTTAATGCCCTTACAGGCGTACTTGTTCCAGCTATTCCATCCCATCGGCGGAGTGCGCGCCAACCCATTTTCCAGTGCGTGCCCAGCCGCAGGCGCCATCAGCACAAGCATCAGCAGCGAACCAATCCAACCCCAACGCAGAATCTTCATCATCTCTCCCCTTCCATTTTGCGAAACTGTCCCTCCCCACTCGCAGAGGAGAACGGAACGGCCAGAGATCTCCTGAGCCGTCGCGCCAATTCTAATGTAAGCATTTACATCCTGTGAAACTGCGCTTAGCGTAGTCGTTTTTCATAGCAAATAACGCGCAGCCCGGGCCGGAACGACAAGCTGATCTCCCCGGTCTTCCCATATCCCAGCTTGAGGAACAACTTCTGTGCCGCCTCATTCTCCGCGCTCGTGTCGGTGCGCACCGCCGGGAAGCCACGCTCTGCTGCTACTTCTTCCGCTTTCTGCATCAGGGCCAAGGCCACCCCTGCTCCTCGAAACTCCGCATCGACCGCCAGGCGATGCACCATCGCCCCGTCCTCTTCGACATCCCAACCTGCGTGCCCGTACTCCGGGTCCTGGCCCGTTGTCACCGCGATCATCCCCGCAAGGGCACCATCTATCTCAGCCAGCCAAAGCTGTCTTTGCTCAACATCATGCTCAAACACCGTTACCGTAGGATAATTTTCATCCCACTGTAGATTTCCCGCCGCCCGCATCGATGGCACTGCGCGCCGCAGCAATTCGATGACCGCCCCCACGTCCTCTTGCACCGCCAACCGTATCTGCATCGCTTCAGAATCCTCCTTTGCAACGCGAGTTACATGATGCGAAACCGCTCCCGCATCAGCCGCTGAAATCGCGGCTTCCAGATCAGGTCGTACGCCAGCTCTTTTCCGGGAAACATGGCCAGCGCCGCCTTTCTGCTATCGCCGATCATCTGTGCCGCCTCATCCACCGTCAGCGACCCATTCTGCGCGATGACCTGCATGACCATGTTCATCATCATCTGCAAGCGGCGAAGCAGCTTCTGTTCTTCGGCCCGTTCCGCAGCGCTGATTCTCGCAACCACCTCACCCGTCTCGTTCAGCTCCATCGAGTAACCTCCGCCAAACACCAACAGCTCATTAGATATCCAAAACCCTCCCACGGATTCCTGCCTCATCTCTTCTGTGGCGCGCACCAAAAAGATAAAGGCCGGAGGCAGTATCGCCTCCGGCCTTCAGTGATCGGAAAAACTAAGCGTTATAGGTCGAAGAGGCGACTCGTCCGCCGCGTCCGGTCCAGTTGGTGTGGAAGAACTCGCCGCGAGGCTTGTCGACGCGCTCATAGGTATGCGCGCCAAAGAAGTCGCGCTGCGCCTGCAGCAGGTTCGCCGGCAGCCGCTCCGTCCTGTAGCCGTCGTAGAACGCCAGCGCCGTCGAGAACGCTGGCATCGGCACGCCAATCTCGATGGCGTGAATGACGGCCTTGCGCCACGATGCGCCATACTTGTTCAGCGCAGCCGAGAAGAAGTCGTCCATCAGCAGGTTCTGCAGCTTCGGATTCTTGTCGAACGCAGCCTTGATGTCGCCCAGGAAGGCGCTGCGAATGATGCAGCCGCCGCGCCACATCAGCGCGATGCCGCCCATATTCAGGTTCCAGTTCATCTCTTTCTCGGCAGCACGCAGCAACATGTAGCCTTGCGCGTAGCTGATCATCTTCGAGCAGTAAAGCGCCCGTCGAACATCTTCGATGAACTGCGCCTTCTCCGAAACCGTCAAAGCCTTCTTTGGCCCGGTCAGCACCTTTGAAGCAGCAACGCGCTCGTCTTTGAGCGCCGAGAGGCAACGTGCAAATACGCTCTCGCCGATCAGTGTGACGGGCATACCCAGGTCCAGCGCGGAGATGGCCGTCCACTTACCCGTGCCTTTCTGGCCCGCCGTGTCCAGAATCTTGTCGACCATCGGCTCGCCGTCGTCGTCCTTCTTGGCAAAGATGGTCGCCGAAATCTCGATCAGGAAGCTGTCGAGTTCGCCCTTGTTCCAGTCGTTGAAGACGGTGGCAAACTCATCGGCAGTCAATCCCAGGCCATCCTTCAGCAACTGGTAGGCCTCGCAGATCAACTGCATATCGCCATACTCAATGCCGTTGTGGACCATCTTGACGTAGTGGCCTGCGCCGTCTTCGCCCACCCAGTCGCAGCAGGGAGTGCCGTCTTCCACCTTGGCTGCGATGGCCTGAAAGATCTCCTTCACATGCGGCCATGCTTCCTTGTTGCCGCCGGGCATAATCGACGGGCCGAAACGCGCACCCTCTTCGCCGCCGCTGACGCCGGTGCCGATAAACAGAATCCCCTTAGCGGCAAGGTCCTTGGTGCGCCGGTTGGAGTCGGTGAACAGCGAGTTGCCGCCGTCAATAATGATGTCGCCCTTTTCGAGATGCGGCAGCACCTGGTCGATCGTCTGGTCGACGACGTCGCCTGCCTTCACCATAATCATCACGCGGCGCGGCGTCTTCAGCAGCTTGCACATCTCTTCGACCGAGTGCGCTCCAACGACTTCCGTGCCCTTCGCTTCATGGGCGATGAACTCATCGACTTTAGAAACCGTCCGATTGAACACGGCGACCTTGTATCCGTGGTCGTTCATGTTCAGTACAAGGTTCTGGCCCATGACTGCCAGACCAATCAATCCAATATCGCAAGTTGCTTCTGCCATTTCCTTTTCCTTCTCCAAAGCGATGCGTCTCTGCGCACCGCTCAATGTGCGTTTAAATTTGTCGGCCCATGATCGTCGTGGAAAATTGGTCCGGCTGTCAAAACGATCCGTACCTACGAATCGCTGCTGTGTCTCTGTCTTTGTCGGCCCAAATCGTCGTGGAAAGTGGTCCTGCCAAGGTGTCTTTTTATCACACGGAAGCAACGATAGGATAGACCCACCCCGCATTTCGCTCTTGGCGTTGCCGTTGTCTGTTCCAGCCGTCGCCTGTTCTTCTCCTCGCCCAACAGGCATGTCATCCTGAGCGAAGGCGCAGCCGAGTCGAAGGACCTGCGGTTGCCGCTGTTTGTGTCGTTGCTTGTTCTAAATCGGTGTCATCCGTGTAAATCGGTGTTAAGCGTTTTGCCAATCCCACCGCTATTCGTTCCCTGCTCCCAGTACCTCTCTGATCCCTCCATCCCGCCGCAGCAGAAACGTGGTTAGCCCAAACTCATCCGTTCGGTAAAGCCGCGTATGCGCCGCCGCGATCCTATCGATCACTTCGACTCGCGGATGCCCGAACGTATTGCCCTTGCCCACCGAGATCACAGCATCCTTCGGCGCTGCCTCCGCAAAAAACTCTGGCGTGGTCGAGCTATTGCTGCCATGATGTCCCACCTTCAGCAGCGTCACCGGCCGCATCTTTCCATCCGCCACCATCGCCCGCTCGCTCGGAGCCTCGGCGTCGCCCTCCAGCAGCACCGAAGCCTTGCCATACTGCATCCGCATCACCAGCGAATCATTATTCACCGGAGCGCTGTCGTTCCTGTACGCGGGCTCCGGAGCCAGCATCGAAATCGCCGTTCCACTCCACGCCAAATTCTCCCCGGCATGAAAGTGTCGCACCATCACCCCCAACGCTTTGGCCTCTACCAGTAGATCGCGGTAGGCCTCCGAATCCGGATCGATGCCCACCCACAGCTCCCTTGGCCTGAAGTCCCGCAGCACCGCCGGCATGCCGCCCATGTGGTCGCTGTGCGCGTGGCTCAGTGCCACTACATCCAACCGCCGAATCCGTCGCGACCACAGGTAGGGAGCCACCACTTCCTCGCCCACATCAAACCCACTCGATGCCGCCGCAGCCTCCGAAGGCCCACCCACCGGCCCGCCTGCATCCACCAGCATGGTTCGGCCTTCAGGGCTAACCACCAGCAGCGAATCTCCCTGTCCGACGTCAATCGCCGTCACCTCGAGCGCCCCCGGCGAAGTCATCGCACGCTCCGGCCACAGCACCATCGCGGCAACCAGTGGCAGCATGATGACTGCAACCCATGCCCATCCTCGCGACCGCCTCACCGCCCAGCAGCAAAATCCCCAGCCCGCGACCGCCAGCAGGGCCACCCACCACACCGGCCCCGGAACCCGCACGTCCGCCGCCTGCATCTGGCTGACTCGGCCGATCACGCCGGTAACTCCGTGCAGCAGCAGCGCCGTCGCCGCACCCGGCAACATGGCCAGCACCGGGCTCACCAGCATCGCACAAAAGGTCACCAGCGCCATCGGAGCCAGCACCGTCACCAACGGCACGCTCAACATATTCGCGGGCAGCGCAAACACCGTGGCGCGATGAAAGTAAACCGCCATCGGCAGCGCCATCACCAGTTCTACAACGACTCCAATCAACACCAGCTCCAAAGCCCAGAAGCCGCACCGCACCGCCAACGCCGGAAGTCCACGCGCCCATCGCCCCAGCAATTCCGCCAACGCTTCGCCCCAGACCCGCAGCATCACGCGAAACTGTGCCACCTGTGGCCGCAGCCGCACATCCTCCCACTCATCCCGGATATGCCGTGACGCCCGTGCATACTCCCCCGGCTCTCGCTCCCACAGCGGAACCGCGATCCCTCCAATCGCCACAATCGCCAGAAAGGTCATCTGAAAGCTGGCCTCAAACAGGCTCGCGGGCGACCACACCAGCACTCCCAGCGCTGCCGCTCCCAGCGCATTCAGCACATTCCTGTCCCGCGACAACAGCCGGGCTATAAGAAAGATCGCCACCATCCACAAGGCCCGCTGCACCGGAACCCCAAACCCGGTCAGCAGAGCGTAGCCTGCGGTCAGTGCAATCGTCAGTAGCGTAGCCAGCCACTCGTTCAACCTCAGCCGTCGCGTCACCCAGAACATGAGCCCCGCCAGCAACGCCACATGCATCCCCGAGACCACGAACAGGTGAAACGACCCCGTCCGCTCAAACCCCAGCCGCAGCGCCCGGTTCAGCCCGGTGCGGTCGCCGAAGAGCATGGCGTTCAGCATTCCCGCATCGTCGTTGGTCAGCAGCAGCGCCGCTGGCAATCTCCGATTCGCTCCCGACCTTACATATCCCGAGATCCTGTCCGCTGCCCAGCTCTGAGCCGCGTAAACCCTGCACTGCAGGTCGCGCGCGCCCTCGCCCAGCATCGTCACCTTGCTGGCCTTCACCGTTGCATGAAAGCCCAGCCCCTGTGCCAGCAGATAGTCCGCATACTGCCACGCGCCCGGATCGCGATACCGCTCCGGCATCTTCAACCGCATCGGCCCTTCGATCACGTCCCCACACTTCAAATCAGGAACCGCCCCGGCATTTGCCAGCACCGTAACCCGAACCCCGCCCGGCACCGGAACCATCCGAGAAATATCCGGCGTCAGATACTCCACATCCTCCACCTGCAGATCGACAGAGACAGCATCCGCCGCACCCGGCTCTTTCTCCAGCCACCACGCGGGATCGTTGTCCTGATCGACTGCCTTCTGACGTGGCGGCAACTCCCGCAACCTGATGACGCGTCCGCGAACCTGCCTGCTCAATCCATCGGCGTAGCTTTGCAAGGCCGTCTGCGGCACGGGAGAAGGCTGCACCTCGGCACACCACATTCCCACCACCATCCACACCGCGGCCAAAGGCAGAATGGCAGTTCGAAGCGACCACCTCAGTCCCACCAGAACAAATGCCGTCAGTGCCAGCAGAGCGATCAGCAGCACGATCGCGGGCTGTCGGTTCCGAGCCATGACCTCGCCCACAGCAAACCATGCCGCCGCAGCCAGCAGAGGAGCGCGCCCAAACCGCAGCCGCTCCGTCCCAGCCTCGCTCCAAAGTTTTGGATCAGGCCCACAGTCCGATTTGTCAGTTCTTAGTGCTCTACTCACTGACCGTATCTACCGTTCCTTTTGCCGCGCCTTTACTGCGTCAGGGACGGTCGAGCACAACGACGGTCTCCTGGTGAAATGTCTGGGGAAACATATTGACCATGTGCAACTCATTGATTCGGTAGCCGAAGTCTACCAGAGCCTTCAAATCCCGCGCCAAAGTCACCGGATCGCACGAGACATAGACGATCTCCTTCGCCTGCACCCGGCCAAGGAGCGCGCACACCTCAGCTCCGACACCGGCCCTGGGAGGGTCCATCACCACCAGCTCCGGCCTCTCCCGCTGCACCACCGCGCTCCGCAGAAACTCGGCCGTCGTCGCTGCAACGGCGCGTCTGCCACCGCCCTTGAAGGTCTTTACGAGATCGTCCGCCGCAGCCTCTACCGCAACCACCTCATCGAAACTCGTCTTCAGCGCACGCGAAAACAATCCGACCCCGGCATACAAATCCCAAGCCAGCACTCCCTGACGGCCTGCCGTAACCATGCGCACCAGTTCATCCACCAAAAAGCGGTTCACCTGAAAGAAGCCGCCACGGCTTACCCAATACTTTTCACCAGCGGCCGTATAACGCAGCCCCTCGGCTCCCCACGCAGCAATCGCTCGCGGACGTTCGGCTCGGCGCGAGCCTTCTGCAAGCAGCATCGACGCTCCTGCTCCTGCTAACTCAGGCAGCAAATCTTGCAGCCGCTTGCAGAAGGCATCGAATCCCGCAACCCGCTGTTGCGTGAACACGGTCATCTGCAGGGCGCTCTCGTCGTGGGTGGTAAACAATTCAACCTCGGTGATCTTCTCCATCCACCGCGCCGTATCGGAGGTTTCGGCCAGCTTCAACAACGCCTCTGCCGCTCGCCACAACAATGGCGCAGCAATCGGGCACATCTCTATCGGCAGAAAATCATTCGACCCGCGCCGCAGATATCCCACTCGTAGCACGCCGTTCACCTTCGCCACGCGCAGCCGTATGCGGTTGCGATATCCCCACGGCTCGCCTGCGTGAACCTGTGTCTCGGGCAAGTCCGCCAGACCGGCGCGCTCCAGCGTCTCCCGCAAAATCTCCGTCTTTATTTCAAGTTGAGCCTGATACGTCGCATGTTGATAGTGACAGCCGCCGCACTCTCCAAAGTGCGCGCACTCCGGCTTCACCCGGTCACTCGAAGCCTCCACAACCTGCACCAGCTCCGCATTCACAACCCCACTCGGGCTTGCGGACGCATTAGCCTCCACCAGCTCTCCCGGCAGTGTAAACGGAACAAACACAGTCCTTCCAGCGACTTCTCCCTCAACCGGATGAGCCAACCCTGCTCCGCCATAAACTACTTTTTCAATTCGTAACTGCATTGGTTACTTATTCCTCACACCCCTCAACTCTGTCATCCTGAGCGAAGGCGAAGCCAAGTCGAAGGACCTGCGGTTGCATTTGCCGTTGCCTCTTTTCCTTACTCATGGCTCATATAAAAGAGGCTCAACCTCGGCAGCTTCCGCGCCTCAAGCATTCGCTTCTGCAAAAACTGCTGCTGCACCTGCTTGATCTGCACTGCCTGCATCTTCCCCTTGTAGGGCGCAAGCTCCCGCGCCGCCTGCTCCCTCAGCCCTACCAACTCCTCTTCAGAAGCAGCGGTCAGCAAAGCAGCAAACAGCTTCTCCTCCAGCACGGTCAATGTTCGGTCAAGCTCCTCCAACGACATTGCAGTTTCAGCAACCAGCCCTAGGGCCAGCGCCCTCAGCCGACCTGCAACTTCTGCGGCCACTGCATCCGCCGGAGCGTTCAGCGCGGCGGATTCGACCGCAGCTGCATTCGCTACCAGATACCGCCCTACCCGCTCCGTCTCAAATCCGCTCTCGGCCGTCTCGGCGCTTGCAGCGGAGACAGTCCCAATCGCAGCTTCCAGCGTCTGCTCCATCGCTTCCATCACGCTCTGCGCACACCACGCCAGCCCATTCACCTTGCGCGTCCTGCTGGTGGCTCGCTGCGCCTTGGCATCATGTTTATCAAACGCGTTGTCGATACCGCGCAACACCGCCTCCAGCGGAATGCCCGCCTCGCGCCATATCTCAATCAGCGCCCAATCGAGCGTGGACAGCATCAGCAGCGATCCACGCCGCTGCTGAAACCGCTGCTCGATCTCCGTAAAGTAATTGAAGTAATTCTGCATTTATCCTTGCGGCTGCTTGTTCTCCGGCAACGTCCCACGCTTCTTGTGCCGATCGAGATTGCGTTCATAGACAATGCGCAGCCCAGTCAACGTCAGCATCTCATCCACCGCGCCGATGTACTTCGATCCCTCGGCGATCAGCTTCGCCAATCCGCCCGTGGCAACAGTCTTCGTCTCCGGCCCCAGCTCTGCGATCATCCGCTCCAGAATGCCGTCCACCAGCCCGATATAGCCGTAGTACAAGCCGATCTGAATATTGTCGACCGTCCCGGTGCCGATGATCTTGGCAGGCTTCTTGACGCTGATGCGGGGAAGCCGCGCCGCCCGCGAAAACAGCGCATCCGCCGAGATCCCGAGCCCCGGCGCAATTGCGCCTCCCATAAACTCGCCTTTCTTCGAGATCACATCGAACGTGGTCGCAGTGCCCATATCGACCACAATGGTCGGTCCGCCAAACTGCTCGAACGCTGCCACGCAGTTCACGATGCGGTCCGCTCCAACCTCGGTCGGATTGTCCGTCAGCACCGGCAGCCCGGTCTTCACTCCCGGCTCGATAAAGACCGGCTTCACCTGAAAGTAAGTCTCGCAGGTCTGCCGCAGCGTCGAGTCCAGCGGAGGCACGACCGACGAGATGACGATCCCATCCACCACGCCAATCTCCAGATTTTTCAGCCCAAACAAATTCCGCAGCAGCATGCCGAACTCATCCACCGTCAGCTTGGTCGAAGTGGTGATTCTCCAGTTAGCGACCAGCTCCGTAGCCACGGCATCAGGAGCGCTTCCATCCGCCAGACGGTACAGCCCAAGCACAGTATTCGTATTGCCGACATCCATCACCAATAGCATCGTCTCGCCTCGTTACCCTTCCCGAACCCCGCCCGAGAGCACGGTGTGCATCACGCCGTCGTCTCCGTCCACGAGCAAAAATCCGCGGCCATCCAGCCCATTCGTCAGGCCAGTATAGCCGCCGCCTTCCTCTACTTTGACGCGCTTGCCGCGCACCCAGCTCGAAGCCTCGGCAAACCGCACCAGCAAACCAGCCCCGGCGATTTCACCACGATGCTCCCGCACCAGCAGCGTAATCTCTTCATCCAGCGCACGCAGCAAAGCGCCTAAAAGCGCCTCGCGCGAGACCTCACTGCGACTCTCCATTCGTAAGGAAGTAGCCAGTGCTTCCAACTCGGATGGAAATCCGGCATGGTTCACATTGAGGCCCATGCCGATCACTGCATACCGCAGCCTCGCTCCATCGACCGCCGTCTCGACCAGGATGCCGCCGCACTTGCGCGAATTCAGCAACAGATCATTGGGCCAGCGAATATCGACTGCCATTCCCGTCACTTCGCGAATCGCCGCCCGGGCCGCCAGCCCTGTAGCCAGCGAAAGCCATAACGCCATGGTCATCGGTAGTGGCGGAGCGATCAGTGCACTGACGTAAAGTCCATCTCCCGCCGCGGAATGCCAGCCATGTCCGCCGCGTCCGCGCCCAGCCGTCTGCTCATCGGCGACCCATGCGCCCACTCGCGCTCCGCCTTGCGCAGCCTCCAGCGCCAGCGCATTGGTCGAGCCCACTGACGCGAAGTGCTGCACCTGTCCAGCGAAGGCTGTTGCCGCAATCTCCGCGCCCAGCGCGGCTAAATCGATCCCGCGATCTTCAGTAGACATCTGCCGTAATCTTCATGCTCAGGTCGACGGCGACAGCCGAATGCGTCAGCGCACCCACCGAAATAAAATCCACGCCAGCCAGCGCGTAATCCCGCACCGTCTTCAGATTCATATTGCCTGAGGCCTCGATTGGTGCGTTTGGCAGCGAGGCGCGAATCTGTTTGACCGCCTTCTTCACCACGGCGGGCTTCATGTTATCCAGCAGAATCGATTCCGCTCCTCCGGCGATGGCTTGCTCCAACTCAAGTTGGCTGCGCACTTCGACCTGCACGATCTGCCCTGCCTTCCGGCCCTTCAGAGCGCGTTCGAGCACAAGGGGAAGGCCGCCGCCCAAAGAGATGTGGTTGTTCTTGATGAGAATGCCATCCTGCAGATCCAGCCGGTGGTTCACGCCGCCACCGCAACAGACGGCGTATTTATCGAGAGCGCGCAGCCCAGGAATTGTCTTGCGCGTATCCAGAATCTTCGCCTTGGTGCCGTCGATGGCCTTCACAAACTGGTTGGTCAGCGTGGAGATGCCGCTCATGCGCTGCATCAGGTTCAGGGTGACGCGCTCGCAGGAGAGAATCGCCGAAGCGTTGTGGCGAATCACCGCCAGCGACTGGCCCTTCTTTACCTTCACTCCGTCGAAGATCTCGGGATGGCTCACCACCTCGAAACGTCCCAGAGGCGTTGTCGACATCTTCGAGAAGATGTCGAGGATCACCGGGATGCAGCCCAGCCCCGAGACGATGCAGTCTTCGCGCGCGATGATGGTGCCGGAGGCGCGCAGGCCCTTGTCGATGGTCAGTGTTGTGGTGACATCGTTGGCGACCTTGTCTTCAGCCAGTGCCGCTTCGAGAATTGTGCGAATCCGCTTGCTCTTCCAGTCCATGCTGTAATCCTATCCTTCACCTTGCCGGATTAGTTCGGCAAAGCCTCCAGTGCGGCCTTTGCCTTGTCATGCAGCATCTTCGTCTCTGCCGCCTGCTTCCGCAATCCATACACAATATGCGCCGGAGCCTTGGCCATAAACGCCTCGTTGCCCAACTGCCGTTCCGCTGCCGTCAGCCCCTTCTCGAACTTGGCGAGGTCTTTGGTCAGACGCTCACGCTCAGCGGCCACGTCGATCTGACGCTCGTAGACGACGGCCACGTCGAAGCTGGCGGTCGAACGGGCATTGCCTCCGGTCAAAGGCTCCTTTGCAAATTCGACCGAGGCTACGCGAGCAAGTCGCGCCAGCATGTCGGCGTTCGCGTCGGCCAGCGCAAGGATCCGATTCTCGGCGTGGAGGATGATCGGCGCTGCCTCCTTCTCGGGGACGCCAAGCTCTCTCCTCAGGCCACGCACCGTCACGATCAGCTCCTGCAAGGTGGTCATGGCGGCGACGGAAGCAGGGTCGGAGGGGAAGTCGCCTGCCTGCGGATAGCGGGTCAGCGCGATCGACTTTGCTGGAGCGTTGCCTTCGTAGAGAGCGTGCCAAAGCTCTTCGGTGAGGAAGGGCATGAACGGGCTGAGCAGTCGCAGCGCAGCCTCAAAGACGCCGACCAGCGAGGCCAACGAGATTGCCGTCGCCGCATTCTTCTCCGTGCCCTCGCCAAACTCCAGCCGCAGCTTCACCAGCTCCAGATACCAGTCGCAGAACTCGCCCCAGAAGAACTGGTAGACCGCCGCCGCCGCCTCATCGAAGCGGTAGTCGGCCAGCGCACGGTCGACCTCCGCGCTCACTGCGCTGAGGCGTCCGAAGATCCAGCGCGTCTCGAGCGGCGTCTCCTGCGGCAGCTCCGTCACCGCGCCGCCGGCCGAGAGCATGGACATGCTGTAGCCCGCCTCCTTGGCCCGTTCGACCTGCATGAATAAGAAGCGCGCCGCGTTCCAGACCTTGTTGGCGAAGGCGCGATAGCCATCGGTACGCTCTTCGCTGAAGGCGATGTCGGTGCCGGGGCTGGCCATGCTGGCGAGCGTAAACCGCACCGCATCCGTCCCATACTTTTTGACGACCTCGATGGGGTCGATGACGTTGCCCTTGGTCTTCGACATCTTCTGCCGGTCGGCGTCGCGCACCAGCGCGTGAATGTAGACCTCGCGGAAGGGAACCGCATTCTCAAGCGTCCGCGCCGACCCGTCGGGCATAGGCACATCGAGCATGAAGTGACAACTCAGCATAATCATGCGGGCGACCCAGAAGAAGAGGATGTCGAAGCCCGTCACCAGCAACTGTGTGGGGTAGAACGCTGCCAGATCGGGCGTCTTCTCCGGCCAGCCGAAGACGGTGAAGGGAAGCAGGCCGCTGGAGAACCAGGTGTCGAGAACATCGGTCTCCTGCACGATCTCCTTTGACTTGCAGTGCTCGCAAACCTCCGGGGTCTCTCTCGCCACTGTAATCTTCGCGCACGCAGAGCAGTGCCATGCGGGGATGCGGTGGCCCCACCAGAGCTGGCGAGAGATGCACCAGTCATGGATGTTCTTCATCCACTCGTCGTAGGTCTTGCGGTACTGGTCGGGCGTGAACTTGATGTAGCCCTTGTCCACGGCTTCGATTGCCTTATCGGCCAGCGGCTGAATCTTGACGAACCACTGCTGCGAAAGCCGTGGCTCAATGACGACGCCGGTGCGCTGGCTGAGGCCGATGGAGAGCGTGTGGTCCTTGATATCCACGAGGAGACTTTGCTCCTTGAGGTCTTCTACGATCTTGGTTCGCGCAGCGTAGCGGTCGAGGCCGTGATACGGCGAGCCCGGCAGCAGCACATGCGCGGTCTCGTCGAGGATGGTGAGATTAGGCAAGCCGTGGCGCTGACCGATGGCGAAGTCGTTAGGGTCGTGCGCCGGTGTGACCTTGACCGCTCCGGTGCCGAACTCGGGCTTGGCCCAGTCGTCGGCCAGAATAGGAATCTCACGGTCTGCACCACCGTTGACGCCGCTGAGAGGTAGGCGAACCAGCTTGCCCTGCAGTGCAAGATAACGCTCGTCGGTCGGATTTACAGCGACGGCGGTGTCGCCCAGCATGGTCTCGGGGCGGGTGGTGGCCACCACGATCGATCCCGACCCGTCAACCAGCGGGTAGCGAATGTGATAAATCTTGCCGAGGCGCTCTTCATGCTCGACCTCAAGATCGCTGACCGCGGTCTGGATCGCTGGGTCCCAGTTGACGATGTAGGCCCCGCGATAGATCAGCCCCTGCTCGTGCAGGCGGACGAAGGCCTCCTTGACCGCGATGCTGAGGCGGTCGTCCATGGTGAAGTACTCGCGGCCCCAGTCGACGCTGGCGCCGAGCCGCTTCATCTGGTCGAGGATGGCTCCGCCATAGACGCACTTCCACTGCCATACGCGCTGGACGAATGCCTCGCGTCCAAGATCCTGCCGCTTCTTTCCTTCGCTGGCTAACTGTCGCTCCACCATCATCTGGGTGGCGATTCCGGCGTGGTCGGTGCCGGGAACCCACATGGCCACTTCGCCGGACATGCGGTGCCAGCGGGTGAGGATGTCCATCTCGGTCTGGTTGAGCATGTGGCCCATGTGCAGCCGTCCGGTGACGTTGGGCGGAGGCAGCAGCATGGTGAACTTCTTGACGCCTTCCTGCGTACCCTCAGACGTGGCGACGTCGAAGAGGCGCTCGCGCACCCAGTATTCGGCCCAGCGCTCTTCAATAATGGACGGATCGTATGCTTTCGGCAGTTCGTGGCTCATGTTCTTTTAAGCCTAGCATCGACAGCAGGCCGTGCCGCACGGCATCAACCTTTTCCAGAGGCCGCAGATGCTGGCTGCCCTGCGCTTTTCCTGCGCCATCATCCCGAAGCCGCCGTACACTACCTCCAACGAGGACATTCATGAATAAACCGCTTCTCGCCGTCGCCCTCCTTCTCGTAGCGTCCACTCCGTTTGCCCGCGCCGCCTCTGCCCGCGCCAGCGTGGGCGGCGACATCACCGTCGCCGAGGGCGAAACCGCCGGTGACCTTGCCTGCGCCTTCTGCTCGGTCCACATTCATGGGGATGTTAAAGGCGATGTCGCGGTTTTTATGGGCAGCGTCACCGTCGATCCCACCCATGCCATCTCGGGCGACGTGGCGATCCTCGGCGGAGACCTGAACCTGGCTCCGGAGACGGAAGTGGGCGGCGACGTCGCCATTCTTGCGGGTGATTTAAATATGGCCCCCGAGGCCAATATTCGCGGAGACCGCACGGTGCTGCCCGGCCGGGGCTGGCTGCTGGTGCCGTTTGCACCGTTGCTCATTCTTATCGGAATTATCTGGCTGATCGTGTACCTGGTGCGGCGCAACCGCTACCGCTTCCCGGCTTACCCCAACGGGCGAGGTCTTTAGGGTCGGTTCGCAGGCGATTGATTTCTATTAAATTGTCATCCTGAGCGAGCCTCTCGCAGCCTTATCGCGAGAGGCGAAGTCGAAGGACCTGTGGTTGGTTCGTAGCGCTACAGTCTTCTACCGGATCTACAGCCACATCGCTGGCAATCCACGTCGCTCAACAGGTCGATACAACATGGTGTCAACTCAAACAAACCGCAGGTCCTTCGACTCCGCTGCGCTTCGCTCAGGATGACACCTTTGTGTTGTGGATTTCAGATTCTTGGTACCTGGGCAATCAGAGATTGAGCTTCTTAAAGATGCGTTCTGGAATATTGCGAATGACGAACATGATCGGCTGCCACTGGAACGGCACGTAGAGAGTGTCCTGCCGCTTGTCGATGGCCTTGACGATGCTCTGCGCAACCTTGTCGGCATCGGCGAACTTCTCGCTGCCCTTCATGCTCGCGGTCATGGCCGTCTTCACCGGGCCGGGCTTGATGGCGAGCACGGTGACTCCCTCACGGTCCACACGATTTCGCAGGCCGCCCAGAAATGCCGACAGGCCAGCCTTGGATGAGCCGTAGAGGTAGTTCGACTTGCGCCCGCGATCACCCGCGACCGAGGAGATGACGGCCAGCGTTCCCGCATGGCGCTGAACGCAGAAGTTGGCCAGCCACGTCAGCAGCGAGACCGGAGCCATGTAGTTGGTGTAGATGATCTGCGCGGCGGTGTTGAAGTCCTGCTCGGCCTTGGCCTGGTCGCCGAGGATGCCGTGGGTGAGGTAGGCGACGTCGAGGCCGGTAAGCGAGTTCACAGCATGGGCGAGCAGCGTGGCGTGCTGTTCGGTATTGTCGAGATCGGCGACGGCGGTGTCGACGTAGCTGGCACCACGGGTACGCAGGTCGGCAGCCACAGCGGCGAGCTTCTCCGCATTGCGCGCTACCAGGAAGAGGCGCGCGCCCTGGCTGGCCCAGATGCGGCAGGTAGCTTCAGCGATGCCGGAGGTGGCTCCAAGGACAAGGATCTTGCGGGGATTGGTATCGATCTGACTCATAAGCTTGGTCGGTCTCCTGTGACGCGCTCCCAGAAGCTGGAGGTAAGTTGCGGGTCGCGGTAGCGCGCAAACTGCTGCCACTGCGGATAGAAGGCCTGAAACTGCGCCGCGGTCATCGCTGCATCTTTAGCCGGGTAGAGGCGGCCACCGAACTCGTGGGTCATGTCGGCGAGGCGCTCGAAGAGAGGAAAGCTTTTGCCCGGCTTGATGGGGAAGTCGAGGGCGAGTGTGATGCCGGGCTTGGGAAAGCTCATCATGCCGGGCGAGGGCACGTCGCCAAAGACCTTGAGCACGGCGAGGAAGCTGGCGAGGCCGGATTTGGCGACCTCTTTGAGGATGGCGATGGTGCCTTCGCGGGCGTGCTCCCACGGAATGACGTATTGGAACTGGAGCAGGCCGCGCTTGCCGTACATGCGGTTCCAGTGCAGCACCTTGTCGAGCGGATAGAAGAACGGCTCGTAGTCCTGCAGCGCGACGACGCGGTTGTGAATCTGCTTGTGGAAGAAGGCCGTGTTGAAGAGGCTGACCGAAAGGTGATTGAGCGCGAAGCCGGGAGCATCGAAGGGGAAGACCAGCTTCGGTTCGGGCGATGGGCTGAGGATGTCACGCTTTTTCGAGTGGTCGCCCTGCATGAAGACGCCGCGGGCGAAGTTCTTGCCGGTGGAGGCGCAGTCGATCCAACTGACGGTGTACTCGATGTCCTGGCTCTGCCGGGTAAGATCGAGAAACTCATCGATGCCGTGGAACTGGATCCCCTCGTAATCGATCAGGCGCGAGACGATGGGCTTGAGCCGCAGTTGCGCCCAGGAGATGAGGCCGGTGAGGCCAAGCCCGCCGATGGTAGCGGCGTAGAAGTCGGAGTTCTCGGTGGGCGAGCAGAGCTTGCGCGTGCCGTCGGAGCGAACCAGCTCGAACTGGGTGACGTGGCGGCCGAAGGTTCCCGCGACGTGGTGATTTTTGCCGTGGATGTCGTTGGCGATGGCTCCGCCGAGGGTGACGTACTTCGTGCCCGGGGAGACGGGAAGAAAGAAGCCTCGGGGAACGGCGAAGTCCAGAATCTGGGCCAGCGTGATTCCGGCTTCGGCGGTCAGCAGGCCGGTCTCGGGATCGAAGGCGATGAGGCGGTTCATGCCAGTGGTGACCAGCAAATTGCCGCCATTGAGCAGGCAGACGTCACCGTAGCTGCGGCCCATGCCTACGGGCAACACCCCGTTGTGCATCCCGCTGGCGACGGCAGGGTAGTCGCCCTGCCAGTGCAGGGGGACGACGTTGGCGTCGTAGTTCGGGTAGCGGCCCCAGGACTCAAAGGGCGCCTGACCTTCGAACTGCTCGTCCGGCGTGCGGAAGTTCAATTCTGGCGTTGTTCCTGAGGCGGTGGGCATAAGGTAAGAATAGCCGATTGCAAAAGAGAGAGGCACGGCTAAGCCGTGCCTCTTGAGTTGTATTCCATTAATTTATGCTGCGGCCTTGGCGCGTTCGTCCTTCGCCTGCTTCAGGGCTGCCTTGGCCTGTTCGGCGAGGGTCACGAAGCCAGCGGCGTCGTTGACGGCGATGTCGGCGAGGATCTTGCGATCGAGACCGTTGGCTGCCAGCTTGAGGCCGTTGATGAAGGTCGAGTAGCTCATGCCGTTGATGCGGCAGGCTGC
>JBEPUY010000025.1:0-63346 GCA_041691255.1 Granulicella sp.
TTCTGGTCGGCGAGGACTTTGCCGGGAACAGAGAGATAGTCGAGTGCGGTCTCTGCAAGTGACTTTGGCTTTGGCCCGGTCTGGCTCCAAAAGGTCTGGGGCGCAGTGAGGTATTGGTCCAGGAAGGGCTGGAAATGAGGGTCGAGGACGAGAGCGTTTTCGCGGCCGTCGGCAGGCGGGGGGCTATATTGCCACATCCACTCAACGTTCGATTTTGGCTTACTGTCTTTGTGCTTGAAGAGGTCTGCGCGCGTCGCCGCCGTTCCTGCGATGAGGAGAAGGATGGCGGCGAGTTGGAGATAGCGGCGCATTTTTGTTTGTGCAACAGCAACGGCAAAAGCGAAATACAGGGATCCTTCGACTTGGCGCTTTGCGCCATCGCTCAGGATGACGTAACTAAAAAAGTTACGTTCTATCTCTAAACCGCGTGCATGGACTGGCGGCGGTCGATCGATTGGGCCAGCGCCTGGTGGACTCGCTTGCCCATCTCCTGCGTGGTGACGGTCTGCTGGCTTGAGCTTTGACCGCGGGCGATATCTGCCGTACGGTAGCCCGCGTCGAGAACTTTAAGGACGGCCTGTTCGACGGCGCAAGCGTCCTGCTCGAGATTTGCGGAGTGGCGAAGGATCATGGCCGCGGTCAGGATGGCGCCGAGCGGATTTGCCTTGCCGGTTCCGGCGATATCGGGTGCGCTGCCGTGTACAGGCTCGTACAGATTGACTGCGCCGCCGATGGTGGCCGAGGGCAACATGCCGAGTGAGCCGGTGATGACTCCAGCCTCGTCAGAAAGAATGTCGCCGAAGAGGTTCTCCGTGAGCACCACGTCGAAGTTGCGAGGGATGTTCATGATGTGCATCGCCATCGAATCGACGAGCTGATGCTCGAGGGTAACGTCTGGATAATCTTTGGCCACTTCGGTAACAGTCGCGCGCCAGAGCTGCGAGACTTCGAGGACGTTGGCCTTGTCGACCGACGTGACCTTCTTGCGGCGCTTGCTGGCGATCTCAAAGGCAACGCGAGCCACGCGGACGACCTCGTCGCGGGTGTAGTGCATGGTGTTGATGGCCTCGTTGGTCTCCTTGTTCCAAGAGCGGGGCGTGCCGAAGTAAAGGCCGCCAAGCAGTTCGCGGACGAAGAGAATGTCTACCTTCTCTGTGACCTCGGGGCGCAGCGGAGAACTCGCGCTGAGTGCCTTGTAGGCAATAGAGGGGCGCAGATTGGCGAAGCCGCCAAGGGCCTGACGAATCTGCAGGAGACCAGCTTCGGGGCGCTTGTCGGGAGGGAGCGCCCCAAATTTGTTGTCGCCTACAGCACCGAGCAGGACGGCGTCGGAGTCGAGCGCAGCGTCGAGCGTGGCGGTGGGAAGCGGGGAACCGGTCTCGGTGATGGCGATTCCGCCGATCAGGCCTTCGACGAAGGTGAAGTCGTGGCCGCCAAGTTCGGCGACGGCGCGCAGAATGTTGGTAGCTTCACGGGTGACTTCGGGGCCGATACCGTCGCCGGCCAGGACTGCAATCTTAAGGCGCATGAATGACTTTCCTTTTGCTGGGCGGCTAGTGGATGACGACCGCGGCTTTGTCTGGTTGCAGGAGCCCGAGTAGGTCCTGGTCGTAGATGGATTTCTTGCGGTCAGCTAACTCGGTGAAGCGGTGGTAGACCTCGTCGAGCTGTTCGCGAGTGAGCGCGTGGCCGAGTTTTTCAAAGCGCTCCGAGAGAGCACGCCGTCCACTGTGTTTGCCGAGGACAAGGTTGGTGTTGGCGACGCCGACCGAGGCAGGCGTCATGATTTCGTAGGTCAGCGGATTGGCCAACATGCCGTGCTGGTGGATGCCGGACTCGTGCGCGAAGGCGTTGGCTCCGACGATGGCCTTGTTGGGCGAAGCCCCGAAGCTGATGCACTGGGCGAGCATCTGACTGGTGGGGTAGAGCTGCTCCATCCTGATGTTGTTGGTGTAGGGGAAGCGGTCGTGGCGCACCATCAGCGCGGCAGCGATCTCTTCGAGAGCAGCATTACCGGCACGCTCGCCGATGCCGTTGATCGTGCATTCGACCTGACGCGCTCCGCCTTCGACTCCCGCGAGTGTGTTGGCCACGGCCATGCCGAGGTCGTCGTGGCAATGGGTCGAGAGGACGACCTTCTCGATACCGGGAACGCGGGCCTTGACCATGCGGAAGATGTTGGCGTACTCCTCTGGCGTGGTGTAGCCGACGGTGTCGGGGATGTTGATGGTGGTGGCTCCGGCCTGAACCGCGACCGTAATCATCTTGAGCAGGAACTCGTGGTCGGTGCGGGTGCCGTCTTCGGTCGAAAACTCGACGTCGTCGGTAAAGGTGAGGGCGAGGCGAACGGATTCGGCGGCCTGATCGAGCGCCTGCTCGCGAGTGATGCGGAGCTTGTATTCGAGGTGCAGATCGGACGAGGCGAGGAAGAGGTGGATGCGGTTGCTGGGGGCGGGCGCGATGGCGCGGCCTGCGGCTTCGATGTCCTCGCGTTTACAACGGGCGAGCGAGGCGATGCGCGTGCCTTTGACCTCGCGGGCGATGGCCTGGACGGCGTTGAAGTCGCCGTCGGAGGCAATGGCAAATCCGGCTTCGAGGATGTCGACGCCGAGGCTCACCAGCTGATGCGCCATGCGCAGCTTTTCTTCGTGGTGCATGGTGCAGCCAGGGGACTGTTCGCCGTCGCGGAGGGTGGTATCGAAGAAGACGATTTTGTTTGGGTCAACCATATAAAGTTGGCACTCCCGATCTAGACGTCATCATAATGCAGGCTTATGATGACTTCCACGTGTATTACCAATTCTAATTGAAGTATTCAAGCTGAGTAATTCTATTTCTATCGGGGTGCGACATGGATCTGGTGCAGATGGAGACATTTCTGGCGGTAGCGGAGGAGCGGAGCTTCTCGCGGGCCGCGGCAAGGCTTCATCGCACCCAACCGGCGGTGAGCCAGGCAATTGCAAAGCTCGAAGGCGAGATTGGAGAGATACTTTTCGAGCGGTCGTCGCGGGATGGGACGCTGACCGACGCGGGAGCAGTGCTGCGAGAATACGCCGCTAAGTTGTTGAATCTAAGGAGTGAGGCGGCGGTGGCTTTGACCGAACTGCGGTCGCTGCACCGTGGGCGGCTGAACCTGGCGGCGAATGAGTACACCTGTCTTTATCTCTTGCCGCTGCTCGACCAGTTTCGGCGGCAGAATCCGCGGATCAAGCTGGCGGTGCAGCGGTCGCTGGCCAGCCGCATCTCGGACGAGGTGTTGATGCATTCGGTCGAGATCGGGGTATTGTCTTTCCGGCCCGATGACGCACAGCTAAAGTCGACGGTGGTCTATCGCGACGACCTGGTGTTTGTGGTGAATCCGAAGCATCCTTTGGCGCAGGCCGGCACGGTTTCGATCCGCCAGCTCGGAGCGCAGAATTTTATCGCGCACAATATTACTTCGCCGCAGCGGCTGAAGGTGATTCAGGCGTTCAAGCGGCATAAGACGGTCCTGCACATGGGGGTCGAACTGCCTTCGCTCGAGGCGATCAAGCGGTTTGTGGAGATGGGCAATGGCGTGGCGCTGGTGCCGGGGCTGACGGTGCAGTCCGAGCTGCAGAGTGGGTCTTTGGTGCGGGTGCAGATTCCCGAGTTGCAGATCGAGCGCAAGTTGAGGCTGGTCTATCGAAGACAGGCCAGCCTGTCGCATGTCGCGCTCGCTTTTTTGAAGGTGGTGGAGGCCTATGCGGCGGCGCATGGCGATCCTTACTGTTTTCTGCCGGAGCGGGGGCTATAGATTTGTGGTGAAATTTCGAGCGGCGGGAAACCTTTGTCTGAAAAGCGCGTTTGTACCCGGTAGACTTACGCGCCGGAGACGTCCTCTCCGGTGGATGGACACAAGAGAGGTATCCGATGAAGATGACATTGTTTCATAAACCGATGCTGCGAACCGCCGTGCTGGCACTGTGCGCCGCCACGCTGACCGCCGCTCCCATGCTGATGGCACAGGACAACACCGCACCTCCACCACCGCAGCAGCAGGACAACATGGGGCCACCGCCCGGCGGCCATGGTCATGGCATGCGAGGCGGACGGCAGCTTGAGATGCTGACCAAGCGGCTGAGCCTGACTCCCGACCAGGTGACGCAGGTGAAGGCCATCGATGACGACCAGATGAGCCAGATGAAGGCGCTGCGGGAAGACACCAGCACGCCGCAGGCCGACAAGCGCAGCAAGATGATGGCGATTCACCAGGCATCGCAGGACAAGATCCGCAATGTGCTGACTGACGAGCAGAAGCCGAAATACGACGCGATGCTGGCCAAGATGCAGTCGCGGCGGCACAACCGTCAGGGCGGCGACGAGGGTGCACCTCCTCCGCCACCGCCGCAATAACGGAAGGGCGATTGCGGAACAACCGGGCCGGGGGACGCATTGTCCTCCGGCCTTCTTTTGCCAGTTGCCGTTGTGCGGCCCCGTGTGCGGTTACAATGAAGAACAATGACTACGGCGCTCCGTGACTGTTTCAGAAACGCGTTGCCTGTGGGACAGCGTAGAAGGTCATGGACGAATTCGAAGGGATCTAGCGAAGAATGAAGAAGACGATATTGTTGCTGGGCGCACTGATGCTTACAGCAGTTGCCGGTTACGCGCAGGAGAGCCGGCAGGACGTGAGCATAAGCGCTTCAGGAATATTTGCCCCCGAAGTGCACGGAAATGCCATACAGAAGAATACGACCACGACCCTGGGCATTCTTGCCAGCTACCGCTATATGCTGACGCCGCGCAGCGCACTTGAAGTGAACTACGGGTACGCACAGAACACGAACAAGTTTATCGTCTCGGGCAAGGCAAACGGAGGCATCCATACTCTGCAGTCGGAGTACAGCGCAGCCTATGTCTACAGTCTGAACTTCGGGAAGTTCAACCCCTTCGCCGAGGCCGGTCCGGGCGTGATGGTCTATCACCCTCTGCTGGACAATGGGACCTTCCAGATCGACGCGAAATCGAATAAGGAGATCGGCGGCATCTTTGGAGCCGGTCTGGCCTACGAGATCAGCCCCAGCTTCGATATTCGTGCCGAATATCGCGGTTTTGTGGGCAAGACGCCTGATTTTGGCCTTCCTGGAGATATCTTCAAAACCAACAAATATCAAGTCAGCTCGTCGCCTTCGATCGGTATCGCGTACCACTTTTAGTTGAATACTCAATAGTTGAGCACTAAACTATTGAGTCGATACGATCTTTTGGATACAAATCAGGCTCCCATTCTTCACGGGCATACCGTAAAGCATGGGAGCCTGATATTTTGTTGGCAATCTTTCTGAAGTTCGACCTCGGGCACACTGGTCATGCCACCGCGTTCGGAACGGGACCTTCAGAAGTTGAAAGTGCAAGAGACGGGATCGTTTTTGCTAATTGAGGCGCTGCAGGCGGGCAATCAGTTTTTCGGCGAGAGGTTCGCCGGACTCCGTCCAGAGCAGGCGGCTGCTGATCCCGCAATGCTTTTCAACGGATAACGTGAAGGCCAGCAGCATCTCTACATTTTGCTGGATGCGCTTCTGGGCGAGGTCGTCCAGTTCGCTGTCCTCGAGGGTGTCGTCCATGACCCAGGGGGTGTCGAGGCCAAAGTCGATGCGGATGTGGCCGTTCTGCTCGTAACCGGCGTCGTCGAAGCGAGGGCCGAAGCCGAGGATGCGGACGGTGGAGGGTTGGAGCTTCCAGAGGGTGTCGAGTTCGGCGGCGGGATCGCTCGTGGCTCCCGATTCCGGCATCCAGAGCTTCCACTTCATCTCGAACTCGTAGGCCATGTCGTCGTGGAGCTGCTCGGTGGCCTCGGCCACGGCGTTCTCGATGATGGAGGCCTCGGAGTCCTGGGCGCGGTCGTCGTTGACGTAGATGCGCTGGTAGGTGGGGGCCTCGGTGAAGCTGATGGGATAGACGGAGGCAGCGGTGACCCGCTTGCCTTCCGGGCTTCCACTTCCACTGATAAGAGCGAACTGGCGCAGCACCGAGACCAGCGCGGCGGGGAGTGCCTCGAAGCGGAAGTTGGGGAACCAGAGGCTTAGGTAGAGCTGATCGGCCATAGAGATAGTTTACAGGGCGGGGAGCTGCTTCCGAATGAGAAGATAGGTTGGGCGGTTTGATGCGTATTTCGATGTCTGTCGAGAGGCTGAGAGTTTGGTTGCTGGTGGGCGCGGCCCTGCTGGTAACAGTGATCGCTGCTTTTCTGGGGTATGCGCACTACCGCGCGCACCGGTTTCTGACCGAGCTGCCGGCAAAACTCGGCATCGACGTGACCCGGGAGACGAATGCGTTCACCTATTCGCAGTCGATGGGCGGCAGGACGATCTATACGATCCATGCAGCCACGGCGGTCCAACATAAAGATGGAAAGTACACGCTGCACGATGTCGGGATTGTGGTGTACGGTCGCGACTCGAACCGGGCGGACCGCATCTATGGTAGCGAGTTCGAGTACGACCAGAAGAATCAGATAGCCCGCGCGGTGGGCGAGGTGCGTCTCGACCTGCAGGCTCCCGCTCCGGCCAGCGCACAGGACAAGCGAGCGTATGCGGCTGGTGGCGCTGGAGGGGGGGCGTCGGACAAGGATGGACGAGTCATCCACGTAAAGACCAGCGGGCTGGTCTTCATGCAAAAGCTGGGAGTGGCGGCGACCGACAAGGAGATTGAGTTTGAGTCGGGCGGAATCACCGGCCACGCCGTTGGGGCTGACTATGACTCCAACACGGGCGTGATGGTGCTGCATTCGGCGGTGAAGGTGGTTGGTCTGCAGCAGGGGCAACCGGCGACGCTGACGGCGACACGGGCGGAGCTGAACAGGCCGGAAAAGCAACTGGTGCTGACGCAGGCGAAGTATGTTCTGGTGGGAGGAGCGAAGGCAGGCGCAGGGCAGACAGTGGAGGCGCAGCGGATGGTCGTCCATCTGCGCGAAGATGGGTCGGCGGAGCGGATGGAGGCCCAGGGCGCGGTGACGCTGACCGATGGCGATGGCGGCAGGGTGGTGGCTCCGCGAGGCAATGTGTTGCTGAACGCGCAGAGTAGGCCGCAGACGGCGGTGCTGTCCGGTGGGCTGCGGTATATCGCGGATGAGCCGCTGCGCCAGGCGCAGGGAGAAGCGGCTGAAGGTAAGGCTTCGTTCGACAAGGCGGGGCGGTTGCAGCACATGGTGCTGACTGGCGCGGTGAAGCTGCATGAGAAGATTCGAGCTTCGGACGCGAGTGCGTTGTGGAGCGAGCGCGACCTTGGCGCTGGCACGGTAGAGATTGCGCTGATTTCGGATAAGGCCGGGAAGACGCAGTTGCAGGATGCCAAGGCGAGCGGGGATGCTCGTTTGAAGGTGTCGAGCCCGACCGGCAAGCCGGGACACGTGACCATGACCAGCAGCGATCTGGCCGGGGATGTCCTGACCGCGCATTTCGTGCCTGTGGATGGAGTGCGGCGGATCTCAGTAGTGAATGGGGCGGGACATACCTTCTTGCGGCAGGTGAACGCGAAGGGTGTGGTGAACACGAGTTCGGGCGACGGGCTTGAGGTTCACTTCAAGCCGACGGTTGGCCATGCCGGTGGGGCAGCGGATGAGATATCGTCCGCCGTGCAGCAGGGCAATGTAGCGATGACGCAGACGCCGGTGAAGAAGCCGGGGGATGCGAGCGCGCCGCAGGAGGAGAAGGCTACGGCAGCACGGGCTGTCTATGATGGCGGGACACAGAAGCTGATGCTGACGGGCAACGTGCAGTTGGCCGATGCGGGAAGCATGTTGTGGGCGGACAGGGTTGCTCTGGAGCAGCAGACAGGAGACGCCGAGGCAGATGGGACGGTGAAGGCGAGTTATCAGCTTTCGGGCAAGGAGAGCGAGCCGGTGCATGTGCTGGCGGTGCGGGGTGTGTTCAAGCATGATGCGGGGCTGGCGATGTTCTACGGAGCGGCAGGCAGGCCAGTGCGGCTTTGGCAGGCGTCGTCGCAGGTGGAGGCTCCGGTAATTCAGTTCGATCAAAAGAAGAAGGAATTGGTAGCGCATGGAATCGGGCAGGGCGATGCGATGGCCGTGCATACCGTGTTGGTGAGTGCAGGGAATGCAAAGGTTGGCGCCGCCAAGCCGGGTGCGGGTAAGACTGAGGTTGTGCGAGTAGCCAGCCGCGAGCTGACTTATTCCGACGCGACCCGGCAGGCGGAGTTCAGCGGCGGTGTGCGGGTGGAGAGCGTGGACGGGCGTATGAGTGGGCAGGATGCGGTGGTCTATCTGCAGTTCGCGCAGAAGCCGGTTGCGGGCAATGGGAGCACGAAGAAGGCAGCCTCCGCTCATGCGCTGACGACAGCTCCGAGTGGGTTTATGGGTGGTGGGGTTGAACGGATTGTGGCGACTGGACATATCCAGTTCGATCAGCCAGGACGGCGTGCGACAGGTGAGCGCGCGGTCTATACGGCGAGCGATGGAATGTTTGTGATGACGGGCACGGCGGCTGCTCCGCCACAGCTTGTGGACGATGTCCAGGGGACGGTGACAGGCACCTCGCTGCGATTCCATACGGGAGATGAGAGCGTCATGGTTTCTAATGGTGTTTCGAGTGGTGTGGAAGGCAAACCGAGGGTGCGTACAGAGACCCGGGTGAAAAAGGATCGATGAAGACTTTATCGACAGAGGAGATCGGCAAGTCGTATGGCGGGCGCGAGGTGGTGCGTGGCGTAAGCCTGCAGATCGAGCAAGGCGAGGTGGTCGGGCTGCTGGGGCCGAATGGCGCGGGCAAGACGACCAGCTTCTACATGATCGTAGGTCTGGTGCGACCCGATGCGGGCCGGGTCTTGATGAGCGGAGAGGACATCAGCCGACTGCCGATGTATCTGCGGGCGAGAACCCACGGCATCAGTTATCTTCCGCAGGAGCCGTCGATCTTTCGCAAGCTGACCGTGCAGGACAATATTCTGGCGGTGCTGGAGGTGCAGCAGTTGAGCTGGGAGAGTCGCCGGATGCGCACCGAGAAGTTGATCGAGCAGTTGAACCTGGGGCATGTTCGCAAGACGCGAGGCTATGCGCTGAGCGGCGGCGAGCGCAGGCGGGTGGAGATCGCGCGCTGTCTTGCGATTGAGCCGGCGTTTATTCTGCTGGACGAACCCTTCTCGGGGATTGATCCGATTGCCGTGCTCGATCTGCAGGAGATCATCTTCGGGTTGAAGAAGAGCGGGATTGGCGTTTTGATTACAGACCACAACGTGAGGGAGACGTTGTCGGTGACGGACCGTGCCTACATCATCAACGAGGGCAGGATTTTTCGGACGGGAACGCCGGAGGAGCTGGGCAACGATCCGGAGGTCAGACGTATCTATCTGGGCGAAAATTTTTCAATGAGCTAGCGCGGTACAACTTCTGTTGTAAGGCGCGGTTGGTTCCGATGCGACGTGCACAGGGTTTGGCAGGGTTAGACTTACAGCGAGAACCAGTCGATGCGTGTAGACTGTGGCCAACTGTGGTTGCTTTGTTTGCTTTCAGCGCGAATTGGATGAATGCCAAGGGGACCGCTGGTACAGAATTTAAAGCAAGCCGAAGTATGAGAGAGGTAAAGATTTGCTGCTGCAACCCAAGCTGAGTATGAAGGTCTCGCAACGCCAGGTGCTGACGCCCGGGCTGGTGCAGATGGTCAGCGTGCTGGCGCTGAACAAGCTTGAGTTGAAGGAGATGATCAACACCGAGATGGTGGAGAATCCGGTGTTGGAAGAGCTTGAGGAGTCGGCGGTCTCGCTCGAAGAGCGGTCGGGGATCGAGGGTGACCGGGAGCGATCGGCGGAAGAGGTAGCGGCGGCGAGCGAGAGGGTGGAGAAGGACCCGTTCGACGAGATCGACTTCGGAAGCTACTTTCAGGATTACCTCGACCCGGGGTTTCGGACGTCTTCGAACTTCGAGGAGTATGACAAGCCTTCGTTCGAGAATTTCCTTTCGCAGCCCAGCACACTGAGCGACCATCTTCTGTGGCAGCTTGGCTCGCTCACCTTGTCGCCGGAAATGCGCGCGGCGACGGAACTGGTCGTAGGCAATCTGGACGAGAACGGATATCTTACCGCCAGCGACGAAGAGCTGATCGAGGGATTGGAGCAGATCAAGAGCCCGGTCTGGTCAACTCCGATTCCGTTCGAGCGTGGCTTGAAGTCCAGGCCCTCCCATTTGCAGGTTGGCGAAACCGGTAACGGCGAAGCGCACGAGGCAGAGATTGAAATTGCCGCCGCAGCCGATGGCGAGAGCTTTCGGCAAGAGGCGTTGCTGGCAGTGGTGCAGGAGGCGCGATCGATCGTCAATTTTCTTGACCCGATCGGGGTAGGCGCGAAAGACCTTCGTGAATGCCTGCTGATTCAAATCTCCGCACAGCAGGGCGAAGCTGCCATCGTATTGCGTCGAAGGATGATGGCGGCGGACCATCTTGCCAATGAGAACGAGGAGAATCCCGATGTGGTCGATGAGCCTCTGACCGTGGCTGACGACGCGGGACGTACCGACATCTTCAGCATTGCCAGCCATGTTGTGTCGCACTGCCTGGCCCTGTTGCAGAAGAAAGATATGCGCGAGTTGACGCGCAGCTGCGGCCGCACCACCGAAGAGGTGCATGCGGCGGTGGACTTCATCCGTACGCTGGATCCTCGGCCTGGACAGCGCTACAACCAGAGCGAGGCGCGGCTGATTGAGCCGGACGTCGCATTCGTGAAGCGCGATGACCAGTACGTCGTGCTAATGAACGAAGAGGACATGCCCACGCTTCGGCTCAACCAGAGCTATCGGAAGATGCTGCAACAGAAGCAGACGGAAAAAGAAGTGAAGGAGTATGTGAAGGAGCGGTACAAGTCGGCGATTCAACTGCTGCGGAATATCGAGCAGCGCAAGAACACGATTGTGCGCACATGCGATGTGATTGTCAGGCGGCAGACGGAGTTTTTGGAGCATGGGGTCAATGCGCTGAAGCCGATGATGATCAAAGAGGTAGCCGAGGAGATTGGGGTGCATCCTTCGACGGTGAGCCGCGCGGTTGCAAATAAATATGTGCATACGCCGCAGGGTGTGTTTGAATTACGTTTCTTCTTTTCGGAAGGAGTGAATGGACCTGAGGGTGGAGACCTGCCGCTGGTGCTGTTGAAGCGGAAGGTCAAGAAGCTGATTGAAGATGAGGACGAACGCAAGCCGCTGACGGATGACCAACTGGCGGCCGAGTTGCAGAAGCAGGGAATCCAGGTTACGCGGCGTACGGTGGCGAAGTATCGCGAAGACATGCAGATTCCTAGTACGCACCAACGCCGTGTGCGCTGACCGCATCGAACAGGACACGAGGTAATCGATATGGATGTTGAGTACACGGGCAGACAGGCAACCATTACCAAAAAATTAAAGCTGCAGACTGAAGCGGGATTGGCCCGGATTACGAAGATCCTTGGAAACGCAGGCAATGTGCATGTGATTCTGGCTACGGACAAATACCGGCAGAAGGCCGAAGTGACGATCCAGACGAGGAACCAGAAGCTGGTCTCGGCGTGCGAATCGACGGAGATGGTGTTGGCCCTGCGCGACGCGCTGGTGAAGATTGAGCAGCAGGCGATTCGCCATAAGAAGAAAAAGATGACCATCAAGCGGCACGGTAAGTCGGACACCGTGCCCGCTGCCACGGACGCGGCAGAAGAGAGTGTCGCGGCCAAGCCCGCCGCGAGCAAGGCAGCGGCGAAGAACAGCGTGGGAAGGAAGGCGGTGCCGATGCTGGTGCATTCGTTCCCGTCGAATTCGCCTTTGACCGAGCCGCATGTTGCCCGTTCGACCGAAGGACTGGCGTTGCGGCCCATGACGCTTGAGGAAGCGGTGAAAGAGGCGGCCTTTCGCGACCGTGACGTCTTTGTGTTCCGCGACCATGGCGGCCAGGCGATGGTTCTCCACCGCAAGCGCGATGGGAAGATGGAGCTGATTGAAGTTCCGTAGTTCAGGTTTTTAGCGTAATTTGTGGTGATGCTAGGATTTGTTCATGCCACGTAAGGTCGCTAAGAAAGCTGCGAAGAAAGTATCGGATACGACTGGCAAGGGCGAGTTGGTGATTCTGACGGGATTGTCGGGATCAGGAAAACTCTCTGCGCTGAAGGCGTTTGAGGATCTTGGATATTACTCGGTAGATAATCTGCCGCTTGAACTTGTACCGCAGTTTGCCGACCTGGTGCGGCAGTCCGCAGAGATTGAGCGGGCTGCGCTGGTGGTGGATGTGCGCGAGGGAATGCGGCTGGATGAGTTTCCGGCGATCCTCAAACGCGTGCGCAGAGCGCTGCCGACGCGGGTGCTGTTTTTGGAGGCGAGCGAGGATGCGCTAATCCGTCGCTTCTCGGAGACGCGGCGGCCGCATCCGATGGGGCGGACGAACACGGTGGTCAAGTCGATCCGGGCAGAGCGCAAGCGGCTGGATCCGATACGGAACGTCGCCGACATCGTGCTGGATACGACGAAGTTCAACGTGCATGAGCTTCGAGCCCATATCAATGCGCAGTTTCAGCGGGAGGAGAGCGATCAGAGCCTGACGATCTCTTCCTCAAGCTTTGGGTTTAAGAATGGCGTGCCTTCGGACGCGGACCTTGTATTCGATGTACGTTTTTTGCCCAACCCTCATTTTGTACCAGAGTTCCGCAAGTTGACCGGCAAGCACCCCAAGGTGGCAAAGTATGTCCGGCAGTTTCCTCAAACAGCGGAGTTTCTCGACAAGACCACAGACATGCTGAAGTTTCTTTTGCCGCACTACATCAAGGAAGGCAAGAGCTATCTGACGGTGGCCTTTGGCTGCACGGGCGGGCAGCACCGGTCGGTGTTTATTGCCGAAGAGATGAAGAAGCGGCTGGCGGCTGCGGGCTATCGGGTGAAGACGGCGCACCGGGATATGCCACGCTAAAAAGAGACAGCCAATCGAGGACAAAAGAGATAGCCCTTAGAATAGTGAGATGCCGAGCACGATGAAGATGATGGGGAGAGTGGTAGCGTGAGGCGTATCTGGCGATTGCTCCTCTATGTGCGGCCCTATGCGCTGTACTCGCTGATCTCTGTTCTGTTGATGGCCGTCGTAGGCGCGATGACCGCGTTCCGCCTGCTGCTGGTCAAGTTAATTGTCGATAATGTGTGGAGCCCGCTGACATCGGCCAATGTCCTGTCATTTCCAGTGCCGCATACAGGCTGGACGCTCGATCTGAATTTTCTTATTCCCAGTCATTTTCACAATGCATGGGACGTTGTCGCCTACGCACTGGTGGTCTCTGCACTCGTGAAGTCGATCTGCGATTATGCAGGAACTTATCTGGTGAACTATGCGGGGTTCGGAATGATCACGGACCTTCGCAACGATCTTTATGATGCAATTTTGCGGCGCTCTGTCGCGTTTTTCCAGAAACATGCGACAGCCACTCTGCTGTCTACGCTGATCAATGATATCGAACGTGTGCAGTATGCGATGTCCACGGTTTTAAGCGATTTTCTTCAGCAGTTTTTTACGCTGCTCTTTACGATTGGCGTGGTAGTTGTTGTTGGCGGGAAGCTGGCATGGGTGTTGCTCTTGTTTGTGCCGATTGTTATTTCGTCGGCTCGAAGGATTGGCCGCGGAGTAAGGCACACCACACGCAAGGGACAGGACAAACTGGCGGAGATTCAGAACATCCTTCACGAGACGATTACAGGCAATGGAATTGTGAAGGCGTTTGGAATGGAATTGTGGGAGACGGCGCGCTTCCGCAGGGCCGCGACACGGCTGTTTCAGGCGAACCTGAAGTCGGTTAGTGTGCAGGCGATTAGTTCTCCTTTGATGGACGCCCTTGCGTCGGTGGGGATTGCACTGCTGCTGTATTTGGGAAGGCAGCAGATTCTTCATGGGGGGATGACTGCGGGGTCGTTCATCACATTTCTTGCCGCGGTATTCACGCTATACGATCCAGTACGAAAGTTTGCACTTTTCTATAACAACTTCCAGCAGGCGCTCGGGGCCAGCGAAGACATCTTCAAATTTATGGATGCGCAGGACGACGTGCAGGAGAAGAAACGGGCGCACGTTCTGAAGGGGTTCAGCAAAGAGATCAAATTTGAAGACGTGGGCTTTGCCTACGAGAGCGATGGCGAGAGGAAGCAGGTGCTCGAGGGCATCAACTTCTCCGTGCATCCGGGCGACGTGCTCGCCTTTGTCGGGCCGAGTGGAGCGGGCAAGTCCTCGCTGGTGAATCTGATTCCGCGCTTCTTCGATGTGAACGAGGGACGCATTCTGCTGGATGGATACGATCTGCGCGACGTAACGATTATCTCCCTGCGAAAGCAAATCGGCAAGGTAACGCAGGAGACGATACTGTTCAACGATACGGTGCGCAACAATATTGCGTACGGTCAGCCGGATGTTCCAATCAGCAAGGTGGAGGAGGCGGCGCGGATGGCGCTGGCGCATGACTTCATCATGAGAATGCCCGAAGGCTACGACACGAAGATCGGCGAAAAAGGCGTCCGGCTGAGCGGCGGCGAACGGCAGCGGCTGGCGATTGCACGGGCGATCCTGAAGAATGCGCCGATCCTGATTTTGGATGAGGCCACCTCTGCTCTCGATATGGAGAGCGAGCATCTGGTGCAGGCTGCGTTGGCGAACCTGATGCAGGGGCGGACGGTGTTTGTAATCGCGCACCGGCTTTCGACGGTACGCCGGGCCACGAGAATCGCAGTGATTGAGAATGGCCGTATCACTGAGATGGGGACGCATGAAGAGCTGCTGTTGCAATCGGGAACCTATCGCAGGCTGCATGATCTGCAGTTCAGCAGAGATGATGTGAGCAGCGTAAGCAACGGCGATGCTGTGGCTGCGACAGAGTTGGAGGGTACTGCGTGAGTGTTATCTATTCGATGACGGGGTACGCGAATCTGCGCGGCTCGGTGAGGGAGCAGCTCGGCTTTACGCTGACGATCAAGAGCGTGAATCACAGATTTCTCGACCTTCAATTTAGGCTGCCATCCTCCTGCGACGGGCTAGAGATCCAGTTGCGGCGCATGTTGAAGGAGAAGCTGCGGCGTGGGCATGTCGACGTGACGCTGCAACTGGAGCGGAAGTCGAATGTCCAGATCCAGTTGAATGCGTCGCTGCTGGACGCCTATGTGAAGGCGTTTCGCGAGGCTTCGGCGTTGCATGGCCTGTCGGACGAGCCGGACATGAATTCGATCCTGAGGCTGCCTGGGCTGATGAGCGCGGAGAGCAGCGTCAGCGAAGAGGCGATGCAGGGGCTCGATGAAGCAGTAATGTCACTGATCGATGAACTGGTGGGCAAGTTGAATGAGCTTCGCGCGCTGGAAGGCGCAGCGCTGGCGGCTGAGCTGCGTGCGTCGATGTCGCGCTTGCTGACGTCTGCGAATGAGGTAGCGGAGTTGCGCAGCGGGGTGCGCGATGCCTTGTTCGAACGGCTGCGTGCGCGGCTGGCGGAGTTGATGCAATCCACTTCGGTGAGTGAGGAGCGTCTACTGGCAGAGGCCGCGGTGCTGGCTGAGAAGAGCGATGTCGACGAGGAGATCGTGCGCCTGCGCACGCATATCGATCACTTTGTCGGCATATTGGACGCGGGTGGAGAGGTTGGCAAGCGGCTGGATTTTCTGTTGCAGGAGCTGAACCGCGAGGCGAATACGATGTTGTCCAAGACCAGCGGAGCGTCCGGCGGAAACAGCTTGCGGATTACCGAG
The DNA here is from genome assembly GCA_041691255.1 of Granulicella sp. Classification (GTDB taxonomy): domain Bacteria; phylum Acidobacteriota; class Terriglobia; order Terriglobales; family Acidobacteriaceae; genus Edaphobacter. The sequence continues at coordinate 15,692 of JBEPUY010000025.1, forward strand.
CTTGGCCTGGAGATGAAGGCGGAGATCGAGAAGGCGCGGGAGCAGGTTCAGAATCTGGAGTAAAGGCAGCAAGCAGATAGACTGAATAAATATCGCGCAGGCAGGGTTTTCAAACGAATGGCAGGCATACTCTTTATTATTTCGGCGCCCTCGGGTTCAGGGAAATCAACGCTGGTGAGCCAGCTCAGGACGCTGGTTGCGGGGCTGGATTTTTCGATCTCTTATACGACGCGGGCTCCCCGCGGCTCGGAGGAGAATGGGCAGGAGTACCACTTCACCAGCCGCGAGGAGTTCGAGCGGATGGTGGCGGCGGGAGATTTTCTGGAGTGGGCCGAGGTCTTCGGGAACTACTACGGGACGGCGATGTCGGCGCTCGACCATGCACGCACAGCAGGCAAGGACCTGCTGCTGGACATCGATGTACAGGGCGCGGTGCAGGTGATGAAGAAGCTACCGAACGCAGTGTCCATCTTTATCCTGCCACCGAGCCCGGAGGTGCTGGAGATGCGGCTGCGCAATCGCAGCGTGGCCGAGCATGTGACCTCGGAGGCAGTGATCGAAGGCCGATTGGCCGAGGCGCAGAACGAATTGAAGCGCATTGGCGAATACAAATATGCGCTGGTGAACGATGTGCTCGAACAAGCGGTGGCCGAGATGCGGGCCGTCGTTCTGTTTGAACGCGGGGATCGGGATGGCGAGCAAACCGTGGCCGAGAGCTGTAGGACGAATACCGCTTCGCCGCGGCTGCAGAGCGCGTTGCAGACTTTTGGAGCATAATGGTGGCACTATCCGTTACAAGTTGTATGGGACAGCCGATCGTTCTGAGGTAGAGTTTGTTTACGGGGTGAGACGCATGACGAATCAGAGTGCTTTCCACAACAAATACAGCCTGGTCAAAGGCGCAGCGCGACGGGCGCGACAGTTGCAGTCCGGGGCTACTCCGCTGATTGCCGCCAAGTCGACGAAGGCCTGCCGCGTAGCGCAGGACGAGATCGAACAGGGACATGTGAAGTTCGTGCTGACGGAGAAGCTGGTTGAGCCAACGCTCGATCACGTCGTTTAGCCGCGCACACGATAGCATAGAGCCATGGCTGGAGATGCAGAGCAGCAACTGCGGGCGTACGTCGAATACTTCCGCGATATGGGGATTCATGACTTCTATCGCCGCGGAGAACCGGTTGCGATAGAGGCGATAGAGACGGCTGCAGTAATCACAACAGCTTCCGCTGAACCGTTGCCGTTGGATCTAGAGACTGCGCCTGTTCCCCCTTCTGTTGTAGCTACAGCGGTACCTTCGAGCCATGGTGTTCAGGAGCCGGTTATTCCCAAATTGATCAGCTTTAATGAGCTTGCGCCCTTGCCTCAGGCTCCGATTCCGAAGGCCGAGCGCCAGGCGGCCTTGCAGGCTATTCGCGATGAGATCGGGGACTGCACCCGGTGTCCGCTGGCCTACGCCGGGCGGCGCAACATTGTCTTTGGTGACGGCAACCCCGGTGCGCGCCTGATGTTTGTGGGCGAGGGGCCGGGCGCGGATGAAGATGCCTCGGGTCTTCCTTTCGTGGGCAAGGCAGGCCAGTTGCTGAATAACATGATCGGAGCGATGGGGCTGAAGCGCGAAGAGGTCTATATCGCCAACATCGTCAAGTGCCGCCCGCCGGCAAATCGCGTTCCCGAACCGGTCGAGGCCAATACCTGCGCGCAGTTCCTGGTGAAGCAGATCGACGTGGTGCAGCCCGAGGTGATCGTGGCGCTGGGGGCCACGGCTGCGACGTACCTGCTGGGAGTGAAGCAGTCGCTGGCCTCGCTGCGCGGAACATGGCACAGCTGCCGTGGCGCAAAGGTGGCGGTGACTTATCATCCGGCGTTCCTGCTGCGCGATCCCCGGCAGAAGGGCGAAGCGTGGAAGGATTTGCAGAGGGTGATGGCGGAGATGGGGTTGAAGCCTCCGGCGAAGGCTTAGAACCTGTCCAGAAACTGCACTGGTTGGTGATCGATCTGATGAAAAGAACGAACCGTGGCATGAGCCAAGACAAAATACAGGGGTCTCTCCACTGCGCCGCGCGATAGAACTGCGCGGCTCCGGTCGAGATGACGTTGTTTTAGAGTTTTGGACAGATTCTTAGAGCTTCTGCATAAAAAAAGCTTCAGTTGCCTGCCCCGCTTTGCGGCGGTGGTATGCGCACCGTGTTCGCTCGGCAGGAGCGAATAGGCCCGCATGCCGTGGGTTGGAGCGCCTTGTTCATGCAGACTTCGATAGCTGTCAGGTAGTTATTGCCGCAGCTCAGAGCGAGACTTTCACGTGGAAAAGACGGGTTGGCCCTGGCGAAGAGGTTGAGGATCTGTGCAGGAGGCATCGACGTCTGGCGGTCGAGTGAGGTGAGTTCAGTGGGGATGGCGACGCTCTGCACAGCCTGACGGGCGAGGTTGAAGAAGGCGTGGGGGGCGAGGCCGGAGCAGGTCCCGTGGGTCTTCCACTCGTGGCGCAGCAGGCCGGAATCAGGGTAGAGGTCGCTATAGGCTGAAGCGTCTTGCGGGCCGGGCGCATTCGAGCAGTTCTCGAGGTAGGGGCCGGTGTTGTTCTGTGGCCAGAGGCCGTGCAGGGTGAAGGCGCGGTGTTGGGCGCACTCGGCTGCGTTGGGATGGCTGTAGCAGAACTCCGGCGACCACGACAGGTTGAGGAGATAGTAGTCGAAGGGCTGATTGGCGCTAGTGTCTTGAGCGACAGAGGCTTGCCGTGGCAACGACTCTTGCCGCATATCAGACGAACGGGTTGGCGTCTGTGATGAGTTGCAGCCAAGCGCGAGAGAGAGCAGCAGGCATATTGCGATGGACGGATTTTTCATGGACTTTGCCTCGCGTGCTGACTGCACTGAGTTTAAGTTATCCACTGAATGCTAACGATACCCAAGGCATCATGCGCTTCAAGAGTCGAGATTCTTTTCAGGAGATCGAGGAAGACGTCTTCCCCGACATCGTATCGTGAGGGAACTCGGTCGCTCAATGCACAAATTGCCGTCAAACTCAATCATGTTATCGCTAACATATTTTTGTATCGCACTGGACATACGCGCCGAGATGACATAAGTTTTTTGTGTCTACCGAGAGACAAAATCCTGTGTTGTGAAAAGAGATAGAACCTGTATGACGAATCTGGATCGTAGAGCTTTTTTGAAAGCTGCTGGTATTGCCGCTGCCGGATCTGGGATGCACATGCTTGCACAAGCGCCGCGGGAAACGGGTCAAGCGATATCCGCCAACGACCACATCCAGATTGCGCTCATCGGAGCGGGCGGCCAGGGCCAGGGAGATACGGGATGGGCAGTGCAGGTTCCGGGGGTAAAGCTGGTAGCGGTCGCAGACTGCTACGACGGACGGCTGGCCCACTGCAAAGAGGTTTGGGGGCAGGACGTATTCACGACGCGGGACTACCGCGAGGTGCTGGTGCGGAAGGATATCGATGCGGTGATCATCGCCACGCCCGACCACTGGCACAAGCAGGCCGCGATTGACGCGATGAACGCAGGCAAGGACGTCTACTGCGAAAAACCGATGATTCACCTCTATTCGGACGGGCCGGAGATTATCGAGACGGCGCGGACGACCAAGCGGATTATTCAGATCGGCAGCCAGCGCGTCAGCTCCATCATCTACGCCAAGGCGAAGGAACTGCTCGCTTCGGGTGCGATTGGAAAGTTGAACATGGTGACCGCACGGTGGGACAGAAACTCGGCCATTGGTGCGTGGGACTACACCGTTCCGCTGGACGCAAGTCCGGAGACCTGCGACTGGCCGCGCTTCCAGGGAACGGCGCCAAAGATTCCCTGGAACGCAGAACACTTCTTCCAGTGGCGTAAGTGGAAGGCCTACGGCAGCGGTGTGGCGGGCGATTTGTTCGTCCATCTCTTCAGTGGAACGCACTTCATCACCGGCTCGCATGGACCGACGCGGGCGATGGCCACCGGCGGGCTGCGCTTCTGGAAGGACGGGCGCAACGTTCCCGATGTGATGCTGGCGCTGTTCGATTATGACGAGGGCTTCAACCTCAGCCTTCGCGTCAACTTTGTCGACGGTGGCGAAGAGAGCGAAGGTCTGCTCTTTACCGGCTCCGAGGGAACGATCGAGATTGCGGGCAACTCGGTGATCCTGAACCGCGTGCCGCGCGAGAAAGAACCGGGCTATACCGTCCAGACGTTTACCGACGCAATGCAGAAGGAGTACATCGCGAAGTATCGCGAGAAGTATCCGGAGGAACCACTGACCACAATGCACGAGGTGGGCCTGGAGCGGTATGTTGCGCCTCGGGGATACAGCGACAGTTACGATCACTTCCACAACTTCTTCGATTCGGTGCGCACGCGCAAGCCGGTGGTCGAAGATGCGGTGTTCGGATTCCGCGCAGCAGGAGCGGCGCTGCTCAGTAACCTGAGCATGGAGAAGGGCAACGTCGTTCATTGGAATCCCACCACCATGAAGGTGGTTTCATCGCAGGTTGGCTGAGAAAGTTCGGGTACAAATGTTTATGAGAATCTCTGTTCTTTCGCTCGCTGTTCTTCTTGTCCTTGGCACAGGGGTCGCTGCTCATGCGCAGGATCCCAGCCACGCCACGGAGTTTCGCCAGCCCGCACCGGGCAATGGGCCCGATGGCAAGCCGCGGCTTGCGTTTCTGGCGCACCGGCTGGGGACCGATCATGCTGAAGGCATCACTACACTCGATATGAACGGCGACGGCTTCGACGATCTGTTGAGCGGTGCTTACTGGTATGAAAATCCGGGGCCGCATGGCGGCGACTGGAAGCAGCACCAGTACCGCACGGTTGGGATTCACAACGAGTTTGTCTCCGATTGCGGAGAGTGGACGATTGATGTGAACCACGACGGCGCACCCGATGTAGTGACCACGGGATGGATCTCGAACGGCCTCTGGTGGTACGAGAATCCAAAGAAGCCGGGCGCAATGTGGCAGAAGCACTTCATCACCAACAGCTACGACACCGAAGGCGGGGCGTTCGCCGACATCAACGGCGACGGCAAGCCCGATGTCGCGCTGGCGCACTACAACCACTCGGGCGTGATCTGGGTTGACTTCTCCGGGCCGACGCCCAAGGTGCATCATGTAGGCGGCAAGGAGCAGGACGGCCACGGCATCGGCGTCGCCGATGTAAACGGCGACGGCAAAGCGGACATCCTCACGCCAACCGGATGGTTTCAGAATGTAGACGCCGACCATGACAAGTGGATATGGCATGCGGACTGGCGGCTTGGCGATGCCGGGTTTCCAATCCTCGGCTACGACGTCAATAACGACGGCAAGCTCGACCTGATCTACGGACAGGGCCATAGCTATGGGCTCTACTGGCTGGAGCAGGGAGGCACGCCTGCGCATCGGACGTGGACGCGGCACTTTATCGACGAGTCTTTCTCGCAGTCGCATGCGCTGAAGCTGGTCGACCTCGATGGCAATGGAGTGCCGGTGCTGGTGACCGGCAAGCGCTATCGCGGCCACTCGGGCAACGACCCCGGGTCGTACGATCCTTTGGTCATCTATGCCTACAGGATCAATCGCAACACCGCGACGTTTACACGGACCGCGATTTCAGTCAATGGAACCGCGGGGATTGGAACGCAGATTGTTGCCGAAGACCTTGACCACGATGGCGATATCGATCTGGCGACGGCGGGCAAACTGGGCGTGCATTTTATGGAGAACCTGAAGATTTCCACGAATGTTTCCAAGGAGACACGCGAGGCGCAGCAGCCGATCGAGCGTAAGTGGCCGTTCCCGGGCGAAGGCCAGGAAGTTCCGCAGGAAGACGGGCCGCGCTGATCTTTGACGCTGTAACCAATAACACTCACTTTCACCGGTTACAAGGATGCTCTTGTAACCGGTGAAACGCATTTAGATGGGTTACACGCTGGCGTGAACAGCGTCGGATATGGTTCACTTTTCGCATGGCTAACGTACAAACTCGCCGCAACTTCCTTCGGACGGCCCCCATCGCCGCCGCTGTTCTTCCTGTTTTTCTCCCTTTGACTGATTCGCTGCTTCACGCGCAGGCCCCTGCGGCTGGAGAGGCTGCGACCTTCAAGGTGTTTCCCGCTGCGACGCTCGAAGGTATGGTGAAGAGCCTTGAAGAGGCACCGGCCGCGAAGGATATTGTCACCGGCAAAGTCGGCGTATCCATTACGATCAGCGCGGAAGAGAAAAAGGCCGCGAAGGAGTTTGAGTATCATCAGCACCGCGACCATGTCTTTCAGGTGCTGGATGGGTCGACGCGGTACGAGCTTGGCGGCACACCAAAGAATGCGCGGCAGACCAAGCCGGGTGAGTGGCTCGCCCCTGAGTCCGAGGGTGCAACGACGATTACCTTGAACAAGGGCGACATGCTGGTAGTGCCGAGGATGACCCCCCACAAGCGGACTACTGAAGCAAGCGTGAGTTTGCTGCTCATCAACGCGACGACGCCTGCGTAGCGACGTAGTTCTTCCGCGTCCGTTAAGCTGGAGGGATGCCTCTGTTTTGTGACGTCGCTCTTCCGGTTCCGCTGGACCAGACCTTTACCTATGCGGTGAACGGCGTGACTCCCGTGGTGGGGGCGCGGGTGCTGGTTCCGTTCAGCGGGCAGCGGTTGATGGGGGTGGTGGTGCGGGTGCATGAGGATGCGCCCGCGGATGGCTTCGAGATCAAGCCCGTGCAGCAGGTGTTGGATGATACCGCTCTGCTTCCAGATGAGTTGATGAAGCTGGCGCAGTGGATTGCCTCGTATTACGTCGCTCCGCTGGGCGAGGTGCTGCGGGGGATGCTGCCGCTGGCGGCCGAGGTGAAGCGGCATTTTGTTTACAGAATTGCCGAGGCTGGGAAACGGGTGCTCTATGAGGGAGCGGCGAAGGGGTCTTCGCGGCGGTCGAAGCTGTCGCCTGAGGAGCAGAACCGCGAGTATGCGGTGCTGAATTATCTGGAGGGTGGAGAGCAGGCGAAGATGTCGGCGCTGCGATCGGCCACCTCCGCGAATAAGAGCCTGCTGGATGGGATGATCAGAAAGAAATGGCTGACGCGCGAGGCGGTGGCGGAGGAGCGCGATGCACGGCGGCTGGAGAAGGTGGCGGTGCTGGTTGGAGGAGGGGCGGAGGGAAACCGCGGGTCCTTCGACTCTGCCTCTCGCGATGAAGCTGCAAGAGACTCCGCTCAGGATGACGGTTCTAATTTGATGAAGGCTGGTGGCAGTGTTGCCGGAGCTGGGCTGCGGCTGCCGAAGTTGAATGAGAACCAGTTGGCGGTGATGGCGGAGCTGGCTGCGGTGGGCGGGCAGATGCGCGTGCGCGATCTGAAGCAAACACTGGCGGAGGTGCCGGAGTCTACGCTGGGGACGCTGGTGAAGCGTGGGCTGGTGAGGATCGAGGAGGTCGCGGAGGCCTTCCACATGGGCTGTGTGGGCGCGCATGGAAAGAAGCACGCGCATGAACATGCTTTGAACGAAGCGCAGATGGAGGCGCTGGGTACGATTGCGGCAGCGATGACCAAGGGCGGATTTGCGCCGCATCTGCTGTATGGCGTGACAGGGTCGGGGAAGACGACGGTTTATTTTGCGGCGATGCAGCGTGCGCTCAATGCGGGAAAGTCCGCGCTGCTGCTGGTGCCTGAGATTGGGTTGACACCTGCGATGACGGGACAGATGGTGGCGGCGTTTGGCGGCGAGGTGGCGCTGCTGCACTCTCAGTTGACGCCGGATGAGCGGGCCGAGCAATGGCACAGGATTCGGCGGGGCGAGGCGCGCATCGTGGTGGGAACGCGGTCGGCAGTGTTTGCGCCAATGGTGAATCTCGGCCTGATTATCGTCGACGAGGAGCATGACTCCAGCTACAAGCAGGAGGAGACACCGCGCTACCATGGCCGCGATGTCGCCGTGATGCGGGCGAAGTTCAACGAGGCGACAGTAGTGCTGGGATCGGCTACGCCATCGCTCGAGAGCTGGGCGAATGCGGAGAAGGGCCGATATGTGCGCGTGGAGATGCGGCAGCGAGTCGCCGACCGTCCGCTGCCTGCGGTGGAACTGGTGGACATGCGCACGGAGTTCAAAGAGACGGGGCAGGAGCAGATTTTTTCGCGTCGGTTGATCGAAGAGACGCAGGCTACGCTCGATCGCGGCGAACAGGCGATTATTCTGCTGAACCGGCGCGGCTACTCGTTTGTGGTGATGTGCCGAAGCTGCGGCGATAAAGTTGAGTGCGAGAACTGTGCGATCTCGATGACGTATCACAAGCCCGTCAGCGGCAACGACGACATCGCGCAGCCGGGACAGCGGCTCGAGTGTCACTACTGCGGATTTCGGCGCGGAGTGCCGAAGACCTGCCCGAAGTGCGACAGCGAGCACCTTTATTTTCTGGGCGCGGGCTCGCAGCAGGGCGAGGAGAGGCTGCAGGAGATCTTTCCTGCTGCCAGGATCGGGCGCATGGATCGCGACACGGTCCGAGGTCGCAGCGATATGGAGCGGATACTGTCGCGCCTTCATGCAGGCGAGATCAACCTGCTGGTGGGCACGCAGATGATCGCCAAGGGGCATGACATTCATGGCGTGACGCTGGTGGGTGTGGTCGGCGCGGACTTTGCGCTGGGGCTGCCGGACTTCCGCGCCGCGGAACGAGTGTTCCAACTTTTGACGCAGGTCTCAGGCCGCGCAGGACGGGGCGATCTGCGCGGCAAGGTGCTGGTGCAGACCTATCATCCCGACCACTATGCGATTCAGTTTGCGTCGCGGCATGACTATCCGGGGTTTGTGGCGAAGGAGATGAACTATCGGCGGTGGATGCACTATCCGCCCAATGCAGTGCTGGCGAATGTGGTGGTTCAGAGCGAGAAGCTGGAAGAGGCCACGGGGTGGTCCTCGACGCTGGGGCGGTGGTTCCAACAGACGCGGCTGGACAAGGTCCGCGTGCTGGGGCCAGCAGCCGCACCTATCGTGCGGTTGAAGAGGATTTACCGGTATCACTTCGTGCTGAAGGCGGAGCAGCGGCAGACGCTGGGCGCAACCCTGCGGGCCATGCTGGCATTTGCCGAAACACAGGGGATAGCGCGCCGGAACTTAGTTGTCGACGTAGATGCCGTGCACCTGATGTAGCGCGGGGACCGTGAAGTCGTGCGTTACTCGAGTAGATGGAGCTCTTTGCCGGGCTTGAAGCGAACGGCTTTTCCGGGGGCGATGGTGACTTCAGCGCCTGTCCTCGGATTGCGTCCGATGCCGGTTTTACGCGGCTTCACGGTGAAGACGCCGAAACCGCGCAGTTCGATGCGGTCGCCGGCGATCAGGTTTTGTTTCATGCTATCGAAGATGGCGTCGACGGCAGCCTCTGCTTTGGTCCGCGGCAGGCCGGTACGTTCAACAACCCTTTGTATAAGATCTTGCTTAATCATTTTGGGGCCGCCGTCCTTTGGCTGTAATTTTTTATCAACACATTTACTGACCGGGTTTAGTACCGTGATGGTAGAAAGTCAAACCGAGATTGTCAATGTAAGAACGCTACCGTAAGATGAAGAATCTAATGAGGCAACGGAAAGAGGGGCGTTTTTGGCCCCCGATTTGCCGTACCTTAGGTTAAGAGACTCGAATCGGAAGACGAAGGGAAGCAGATTAGCGTGGCCATTAAAAGCGACCGCTGGATTCGCCAACAGGCGACTGAGCACGGCATGATTTCTCCGTTCAGCGAAAAACAGGTCCGTGAAGGCGTGATTTCGTATGGACTCTCGTCCTATGGGTACGACCTGCGGGTTTCGGACGAATTCAAGATATTTACCAACGTCAACAGTGCGATTATTGACCCGAAAGCGTTCGACGAGCGGTCTTTCGTGACCGTCCAGTCCGACAGCGTGATTGTGCCGCCCAACTCGTTCGCGCTGGCGCGGTCGATTGAATATTTCAAGATTCCACGGGACGTTTTGACCATCTGCGTGGGCAAATCGACCTATGCGCGATGCGGAATCATCGTCAATGTCACCCCCTTCGAGCCGGAGTGGGAGGGCTACGTGACGCTCGAGATCTCGAACACGACACCGCTTCCCGCCAGGATCTATGCCAACGAAGGATTGTGCCAGATCCTCTTCTTCCAGTCCGATGAGGTCTGCGAGATCAGCTATGCGGACCGCAAGGGCAAGTACCAGAACCAGCAGGGAATTGTTCTGCCGAAGCTATAGTTCGGACGCCGACTGGTTTTTCCTGACTGCAACACACTGCCTGCCTGTCAACGTTGAGAAGTAGAGGCTGCAAAGGCGATGAGAGACGCAACATCGGATGGACATCTGCGTATTGGGTTGATTGCCACGGACCCGCTGCGGATTGTTGGACTGCAGGCCATGTTTTCCGAGAGCGGTTCCGAGGTCATTGCCCTCTCGGTGCCGGGAGCGCTCGATGCATCGGGAGTGTCGCTGATTCTGATCGACGCGGCCTGCACGGACCACCTCTTCGAACTGCTGGCTACGTTTCACCGGCGCCGGCCTCGCCTGCGGCTGATCGTGATCGGCGTGCAGGAGAATCACGAATATATCCAGCAGGTGATCGGCGCGGGTGCCAAGGGATACCTGACCCATACGGCCAAAGAGAGCGAGATCCGGATGGCGATCGAGATTGTGCAGGACGATTCGCTCTGGGCCCCGAGAAAAGTGCTGGCCCGGCTACTGGAGTCGTCCGCCGCGGAGACCGCCAGCGCGGCTTTGGGCAGTGCGCCGAAGTTTACCGATCGAGAGGCCCAGGTGCTGCGTCTGCTGGTGACGGGCAGCCCCAACCGCGAGATTGCCAGGGCTTTGGGCATCGACGCCGTGACCGTAAAGGCCCATGTTGGGCGGATTATGCGGAAAGTCGGGGTAGCCAACCGGATCGCCCTCACCGTCGAGACGCTGAACAGAAATCTTCTGGAGGAGTAATTTACCTATTGACTAAATAGTTAACAAAAACCGCTCAAAGGTATATAGACCTTCGTACCGTTGTGATGGCCCCTGATGTGATGCAGAGTGTCATAAGCAACACAGACCTGGGAGAGGGGTTGTAGAGAGCGTGTCAGGGGTGACCTTGGCGCTATCTCTACAACCCCCATTTTTTTTGTGTTGGCATAGGCAACTCTGCTAAGGTACAACTCGGCTTTGGTTCTACCCATCTCATCGAATGTTGAAGCGGACACTCCAATTGAAGTTCTAGAAAGTGAAAGGCATAAAAATTATGAAGCGGATAACAGTGATTGCATGTGGATTGGCCATGGTGGCGAGTTCTGTTTCGGCATTTGCAGCATCGGATAAAGCGAAGCTGACCGAGCGCCTGACGGATGCCCAGAACGTTGTACGGCAGATCATGTCGACCCCGGACAAGGGCATCCCGCAGAGCATTCTCGCGGGCGCGTCCTGCGTCGTGGTGGTTCCCAGCTATAAGAAGGCGGCTTTCGTCGTCGGCGGCCAGTATGGACAGGGTGTTGCTACCTGCCGCACACCGCGCGGCTGGAGCGCTCCGGTATTTGTGCAGCTTGCCGGTGGCAGCTTCGGCTTCCAGATCGGCGGACAATCGACAGACCTGGTTCTGGTCGCGATGAATCAGCAGGGCCTTCAGGACATGTTGAAGAACAAGTTCAAGATCGGCGGCGATGCTGCTGCTTCGGCTGGCCCGGTTGGCAGAAACGCGCAGGCGGGAACGGACTGGAAGCTGAATGCTGAGTTTCTGACCTATTCGCGCAGCAAGGGACTCTTCGCCGGCATCAATCTCGATGGCACGGTGCTCTCGCAGAACCAGGAGGATACCCGCACCATCTATGGCACGGACATTCCGTTCCAGACCATCCTGAAGGGCAATCAGGCAACGCCAGCCGAGGCACGGCCCTTCGTCCGGACCGTGGCTCACTACTTCGTCGTCTCGAAGGCGAACCAGTAGATTCAGGCAGGGTTTTATCGTTTTATCGAAGGGCGGCCGATCTGGCCGCCCTTTGTTTTTGTCAGAACAGGAGTGCGACTGGCTAGTAGACTGAATCCTTGAGCGACGCGATACAACGACAACCACGGCGGGAACGAACTACGGCCCGGGAGTGGGCTGAGTTCTGCGTGGTCCGCGTGTTTGTCACAGCTTTGGGAATTCTTCCGCGATGGCTGGCACGGATGTTGGGCGCAGGCATCGGATGGCTGGCATTCCGTCTTCTGAGTCGGCTGCGAAAAGTGGGTCTGCGCAATCTGGAGCTGGCGTTTCCGGAGAAGACGGCGTCGGAGCGCGAGACGATTCTGCGGGCGGTCTATCGAAATCTTGGTTGCCTGTTAGCCGAATTCTGCCAGATGCCGGGCTATACGCCGGAGCGGGCGAGCGAGTTTATTCGCTATGACGGCCTCGAGAACTATCTGGCAGCCCGCGAGCGGGGCAAGGGCGTTCTGGTGTTGACCGGCCATCTCGGAGCGTGGGAGCTGTCGAGTTTCTACCATTCGCTGATGGGGTATCCCATGGGAATGGTGATCCGGCGGCTGGATAATCCGCTGGTGGATGCCTTTGTGAACCGCGTTCGGTGTCTGCATGGAAACCGGGTGATGCATAAGGATGATTTTGCGCGGGGGTTGATCGCCTCGATGCGGGCCGGACAGACGGTGGGAATTCTGATGGACACGAATATGACTCCACCGCAGGGCGTCTTTGTGCCGTTTTTTGGGGTGGAGGCCTGTACTGCCTCGGGAATGGCGCGGATTGCGCAGAAGACGGGGGCCGCAGTGGTGCCCGGTTTTCTTTTGTGGGAGCCTCGGGAGAAGAAATATATTCTGCGCTTCGGTGCGGAGTTGACTCTGGTCCACACCGGCGACTCCGAAGCGGATGCTGTTGCCAATACCGCCCTGTTCACCAGCGTGATTGAGCGCTATGTGCGGGAGTATCCCGAACAGTGGCTGTGGATGCATCGGCGATGGAAGACGCGGCCTGTGGGCGAGACGGGGATTTACTGATGGCGAAGATAAGCGAAGTTGCTGACTGGATTGGATGGAGCGTTCCTGAGCGGGACGCGGAGATCGATCAGGTTTCGAGCACAGAGGCGGCTACGGCCAGTTCGGTGGTCTTTGCCGTCGATTCCACCGCGCTCAAAGCTGCTATCGAATCGAAGGCTGGGTTGATTCTTGCGGCGAAGTCGTCGCAGTTGGAGGATGTCCGGATTTGGCGAGTGGCTGATCCGCGCTATGCCTTTGCGACGATCGCAAGCAGATTAAAAGGGAAGGGGTTTGAGGCTGGGATTCATCCTTCCGCCGTAGTTGGCGAAGGGGTGGAGATTGGCGCGGGGAGCAACATTGGCCCCGGAGTTGTGATCGGAGATGGGGTTCGTATCGGCAAGGATTGCAATGTCATGGCGCGAGTCACGCTCTACCCGCGGACGGTGCTGGGCGACCGGGTAATAGTGCAGGCGGGGGCAGTCCTTGGTTCTACCGGGTTTGGCTATGTGCGCCACGCGGAGACGGGCGAGTATCTGGTCTTCCCGCAACAGGGAACTCTATCCATCGAAGACGACGTGGAGATCGGTGCCAACTCGACCATCGACCGCGGAGCCTTGGGAGAGACAAGGATCGGGCGCGGTACGAAGATCGACAACCTGGTGCACATTGGGCATAACTGCGTGATCGGGAAAAACGTCATCATCGCGGCCCAGACCGGAATCTCGGGGTCAAGCGTGGTGGAGGATGGCGCGATCCTTGGCGGACAGGTGGGTATCGGAGAACACGCTACGGTGGGCGCTGGCGTGATTCTGGGCGGCGGGGCAGGGGTGTTGAGCGGAAAGAAGATGCGCGGGCCGGGACAGGTCTTCTGGGGCCGCCCGGCGCGCCCTTTGAAGGAGTATCTTCGAGACCTGGCGCGATTGCGCAAGGGCTGAGCGGCAGGGCTGGGGAACAACCATGGCGATTGTGGTGGTAGGCGGGCATAGCCGAAACATCGGGAAGACCAGCGTGGTCGCCGGATTGATCGCAGCGATGCCGGAGATGCATTGGACGGCGTTCAAGATTACGCAGTTCGGGCATGGGGTTTGCTCGGCCAATGGAGAGCCTTGCGACTGCGAGACGGCCGATCATACGATCGCCGTGAGCGAGGAGCGGCAGGGCGCCACTGGGACCGACTCTGCACGATATCTCGCGGCGGGTGCGGCGCATTCGTTCTGGGTGCGAACGAGGCAGGGCAATCTGGCGGAGGCGATGCCTCGGATTCGCAAGGAGCTGGAGCGAGCGGAGAACGCGGTGATCGAGTCGAACAGCATCATGCGGTTTCTCCGGCCTGATATTTACTTGAGCGTGCTCGATCCCACGGTGGAGGACTTCAAGGATTCGGCGCGGCTCTATCTGGATCGGGCGGATGCGGTGCTGGCTCCCGAGGGAGTGCTGGGAAGGCCGGAGTGGAAGGGCGTTTCGCTGAAGCTGGTGGAGGGAACTCCGGTGCTGGCGATGCGGCCTCCGGTCTATGTGACGGAGGAAATCGTGCGGTTTGTTGCGGCGCAGATCGGCTCTCGACAACATTGCAAACTGTAAGAAATTGTCTAAAAACTTCATCCAGTCTCAAAACTGCCCTCTCGGCCGTACTCCCACTACTCAACCACTTCATCTCGACCGGAGCGAAATTCCCGATGGTGTAGAGGGTTATAGATCGGGCCTTCAGCCCCTCATATTTCGTGGCACAGATACCCAGGGCTTCGCCCTGGGCTGGTATGAGCCGCGCCGTTGGCGCTCAAATGCGATAAACCCGCTCTACACCCTTAAGGATTTGCTCTAAACTTTTGGTCGAGATGACGTGGTTCAACGTCTGGACAGAGAGAGAACTCAGTGGACGCAGATGCAGGCGCAACGGCAGGAACGCATGCGCGATTGCAATCGTAGCTCAGCAATAAAAATTGAGCCTGCAACTGCAATGGCAGAGAGAAACTGTGAAAAGTTTTGCAGGTTTGGCGCGTGTCGAATGTGATTCAGGCAAGCAGGCAAATAAGATTCGACTGGCGCAGTCAAGCGTTTGAATATATATTCGCCATTCGCCAGCGAAAGTAAATTGGCGTGTGCGGTAAAAAGAGAACTGACTTGTATGGACTGTAGTGTTTGACTTGGTTCCCCAGGGCAAGACAAATGGACATGCACACTCTCGTTGTGATGAACGTGCTTTTGTATGTGCTGTATGCGGGGGTCATTGCGTTGAATGCCCGTATGCTTGGATCGGCCAAGGGTGCGGCGTGGTTTGCGGGGGCGAATCTCAGCCGCGGCGGAGGACTGCTGCTAATCCTGCTGGGTGGGGTGATACCGGTCACCCAGGCGTTGAGCGGTCTGCTGGCGGTGCTGGGCATGATGATGCTGCACTTCAGCTTCGATGAGCTGTTGGAGCGTGGCCCGCTGTTACGGTCGTTGCAGTATGTGCTGGTGGGTGTGATGGGAGTGGGAACGATCTGCCTGCTGATTGCGCCGTCGCATTATCCGGTGGCGCTGATGATGGCGTGTGCGATCGAGAGCGTGCAGGTGGCTGCGTCGGCGTCGGTCGTCTTTCTGTTCGCGGGCGAGGACATTGGACTGGCGGCGAGCCTGACCGGCGCTTCGCTCGTGGTCTATGCCCTTCTGCTCTTGCTGCGGGTGATGGTGAGCTTGAGGTTCGGCACACCGAACTATCCCGCGTTGGCCAACGAGACGCTTCGTTTCTGGCTGGTGGGAGCGCTGGTGACGAACAGCGCCATCGCCTTTGGCTTCATGTTTCTCTCCTCGGCGAAGCTGCGCGTGGAGCTGCTTTGGCATGCACAGGTGGACGAGTTGACGGGTCTGTTGAACCGGTGGGCGTTGACGCGGATTGCGCAGCGCGAGATCGCGCGGTGCGGGCGGGCCAAGGGAGTGATTGCCGTCGTGATGCTCGACCTCGATGGGCTGAAGCGCGTGAACGATTCGCTGGGACATGCGTGCGGCGATGCTCTTCTGCAGGCGGTGGGGAAGGCTTTGCAGGAGACGGTGCGCGGCCAGGATGCGGTGGCGCGGATGGGTGGCGACGAGTTCTGCATTGTGCTTCCGGATACGGGCCTGGCAGAGGCAGGGATGGCGGCGGAACGAATGAGATCGAAGGTAGACGCGCTGACGCTGCAATATCGGGGAGAGACGGTGCGGGTGCGGGCGAGCCTGGGCGTGGCTTCGTCGGAAGGATGCGGGCTCTCGTGGCAGGGCCTTATCGATCAGAGCGACGCAGCGTTATACCGTGCCAAACGAGCGGGGCGTAACCGCGTGGTAGCGACCGAACAGATCGAGGCAACAGAAGATAGCGATGGCAGGGCGCTATCTTGAAGAGAAAAGATTGAGGCTGCCCACTGGTTGGTGGACAGCCTCCTTTGTTTTGCAGTTGAGATTTACTTGATGGTTCCGTTGAGGCCCGAGGGAAAGAAGACTCCCTTGTGGCTGGTGGCGCTGGGATCGGTTCCGGTGACGATGGCGAGGACCTGGGAGGTGGTGCGGCCCCATCCGATCGAGTTCGAGTCGCAATCGACAATGGTGGACGAGGAGAACGACGCCGAAGTGCCGTTGAGGCTGACCATGGTTGTGGTCAGGCCGATATCGTCGGCCTTGGTTCCGGTGTAGGTGGTTGTCGACGCGCCGGAGGGATTCGCCAGCATGGAGCGGGCTGCCGAGATCTTCTGCGTGATGGTGTTCAGAGTTCCGGTTCCGGCATCGAGAACGTTGATGCTGGTGCGGACCAGACCTGCGTGGTATGCCTCGACGGCATGAATGCCGACAGCGGCGGGGAAGATGACTTTTTTATCTTTGATAAGGCCGGCAGCTCCATGATAGGCGCTGACACCGACGTCCTCGAAGATGTAGGCACCGATGAGGAAGGTGGCATCGCTGGAGAAGGGATCGAAGCTCGACCCGAGCCCGGCCACCGTTGCCAGCGCGTTGAAGGAGTTGTAGAGGTCAATGTCAGGCATCGACACGGCCGCCGTGCCCAGCGCGCCCTGAAGAAAGCTGACGTGCTTGCCTTCTTCGATGGCGGTCTCCATGGCATAGGCCTGGATGGTCGGCAATGCGAAGGGGACCTTGGCGAAGCTGGGCTTGAGGGTAACGGTTCCTGCGGCTGCACCGTTGACGCTGACCGGGATGGGGGTGGGCAGCTTGTCGATGGTGACGCCGGAGACGGCGAGGTTATAGAACTGGGCCTCGAGATACTCCAGGTTGAGAGCGAAGTTGAGGATGTCGGCATCGCTGATGGTGGCTTGAGCTTCGGCCCGGGGTGCAAAGGCGAGCCCTGCAATCGCTGCGCCGCCAAGGGTCAGCAACGCACGACGGCTGGAGATGATGGAATCTAGCTGTTTGGTCTCTGTATTTGCCATGGTGATCTGTCCTTAGGATGCAGTCGTTGAGATGGAGCCGTTGAGGCCGTTGGGGAAGAAGCCGCCGCTCTTGACGCCTGCGCCGGGTGCCGCTGCGTAGACGATGTGAAGCACCTGATCGGTGGTGCGCGAGAAGGCGATGGCGTTGGTGGTGTCGGCTGCGACGATGGAGCTGATGCTGAGCATCGTCTCGTTGCCGCCGCCCAGCTTGCCGCGCAGAGCGGAGACCTGGTTGGCATAGTTGACGTAGGTCTGGTCCTTGTTCGCCGCAGCCATTCCCACCAGCAGGGTGCGAACCAAAGCGGCGTGATAGGCTTCGACGGCTTGGATTCCGGCAGCCGCAGAGAGAATGTCGGTGTTGGTGATGGCCGGAGCCGCACCGGTGTACGCCGTGACGCCTACGTCTTCAAATACAAAAGCGCCTACAAGGAAGGCGCTGGGGCTGGAGAAGGGATCGAAGCTCGATCCGATGCCGGCCGCCGCCGCGAGAGCATTGAAGGCGTTGGTGAAGTCGATGTTGGGACGAGCAACGGGAGTTCCGCTGTTCTTGGAGATGGTCGCCTGGATGGCGCGGACGTGGTTGAGTTCGTGCTGCGCGATCTCTACGGCGTACTGCTGCATGGCGGAAGAAAAGCCCTGAACCGCGGCGCCGCCAGTGACGGTGCCCGCGCCGGAGAGGGCATCGGTAGAAGAAAGTCCGCTGCCAGTGGCCGCGCGAAGGTAGAACTCGGCTTCGAGGTATTCGAGGTTAAGCGCGAAGTTGAGGATGTCGTTGTCAGGGACGTCCTGGGGCGGAGGGGGTGTTGTTCCGCCGCCGCCGGTGGACGGCGCTTTGGATGAATTGTCGCATCCGACCAGAAATGCGGCCGCTGCTGTGGTTCCGGCTCCGGCCATGAACATTCGGCGGGAGACTGCTCTCTTAATAAGTCCGATTTCTTTTTCCACGATGTACCTCTCCTGAATGCAGGTTGCGTTTCGCTTTCACTCAGGAGTACGGTCACGCGGAAGAGGTGGATGTAAGTAGATTCAAAAAAAATAATAGATTGAACTAAATGGATTGAACAGGGAGAAGCATCAGGTCTTCGACCAGGCCGACTTCCTTTTGCACGAAAGGCTCAGCGTAACGCACCCCAGCGAGCAGGCCGTAGTGGCGCGCTGTGGCGAAGGTGCGCTCGCGGATGTCGTCTTCGCGAACGAAGATGGAGTCGCCTGTAGATTGGGATGCATATTGGGAGCGATAGGCTGCCAGCGCCTGGTAGCGCTGTTCGATGTGCGGCGTGATATCGACGACGAACGAGGGCCGCACATCGGCGTAGAGCGAGGCGTAGAGGATCTTGTAGGGCCGGTGAGGATCGCCGGGGATATTCATTTTGGCAAGGCCGCTGATGAAGCAGGACTCGTAGCCGAGCGTCGCGCTGGTGTAGTGGTCGGGGTGGCGTCCCTGCCAGTAAGGCAGGATGACCACGCGGGGACGCAGGCGACGGAGCACTTCTGCCACCTTGAGGCGATTGGTGAGCGTGTTCTCGACGTTGCCGTCGGGCAGATCGAGGGCTTCGCGGTGGGCGACGTTGAGGATGCGTGCGGCCGCGATGGCTTCGGCCTCGCGCTCGGCTGCGGTCCCGCGAGTGCCTGACTCGCCACGGGTGAGATCGAGGATGCCGGTGCTCCAGCCACGGGCGTGCATGGCCAACAGAGTGCCGCCACAGGTCTGCTCCACGTCGTCGCGGTGGGCGGCTATGGCAAGAATGTCGATGGAAGGCATGGTGGTTATGGTAGCAGCGGCCACGGTTAAAGAGTGAGGCCCTATGCTTCGCGGTGAACTGCAAAGCATAGGGCCTGGGTTGCTCCGAGTCGAATCTCTAGTTATCGACGTCCGTGACGGCATCCATATAGGCGACATCGAGGGCGGTTCCCTGAACGGTGACGAACTCGTTGTCGATCTCAGAGCCGTCCGTGGTCTTGAAGACGTGAACCTGGCCACCGTATGCGGTGTAGATCTTATTGAAGCCCTGCACCCAGCACAGGCCGGTGAGATCGCCGTAGTAATAGAGGTTCTGATTGGTATTGGGATAGCCGACAGTGGAGCCTGCCGTTGTGCTGCCCGGGGTGACGTTAGGCAGGATCTGGGCGGTCTTGGCTCCGAGGTCGAAGCGGGTGAGGCAGTTGTAGTTCGAGTTAAGATGCTCACGCTCGCCAGTGGCACAGTATTGCGAACCGATCCAGAGCGTGTTGTTGTCGGCGAAAAGCAGCTTGGTGTGGGTGCCGTCAGAGATGCCGTACTTGCCGGTGACCGCGGTGGAGGGGCTGTTGGCAGCCGCAGCCAGGTTGACGGTGGTGAGATAGCCGGTGAAGAGGCCATCGGGCATCTGCTGCTGACCAGCCAGGTACAACGTGGTTGCGTCTGAGAGCGCGACCGTGGCCCCGCCGGGAATCGGCACATTCGAGACGAAGGCCGAATTGTCAGGAGTCGTCTTGGGGATGGTGTTGACGTTGAGCGTGCTCTGGTTGAGCAGCGTGATGCTGGAGGTGGTTCCGCCGCACTCGGGGCCGCAGTTGAGGACATAAGCGGTGGTGCCGTCCAGCGAGAAGTAGGCTGCGACCGGACGGTCAAAGGTGTTGGAGCCGCCAGCTCCGACGCCGGTTGAGTTGACCGGGACGACGCAGTAGACGGGCAGGTTCAGCGGCTCGCAGTCCGCTGCGCCGGTGGATTGGATGGCAAGCTGAGAGGTGGCGAACTGATTGGCGTTGAGCTTGACCAGCCGGTAGATAGTGTTGGAGTTACGCACCATGGCGAGCACAACGGTATCGCCCGCGTTCACGGCTACCTTGTCGATGTTGGGCAGATTGAGGCCGTAAGAGCTGCCGGTGGCATTATCGATGACGGCCAGCTGCCCGGAACCTTCTTCGGCGGCGTAGTAGTGCAGAAAGCCCTGCGGAATGGCGATAGACGCTGCCTGGGGGAACTTGCCCGCCGAGCCCGAGGAGGCTTCCTTGCTGTAGTCGATGATGCCCAGGCTGCCGTCGGTGTTGGAGTAGACGTAGCCGTGGACCTCCGCCGGGAAGTTGAAGATCATGCTGGGGTAACCGGAGTTGTAGCCGGAGATGGAGAAGTTGGCGATAGTGCCTTCAATATTGCTGCGAATGTCGCGCTTGGCGTCCACGATCGTCAGGGCACCCGAGGCGCTGGTCGATGTGCTGGATCCGTTGACCGTGTAGGCGATCATGACTCGCTGGGCGAGCTTGCTGGGCGGAACCGGCCGGTCCGCAAAGGTATATTGCGGGAACTTGTAGTAGTAGTACTGGGCGCTGTGGCAGGAGCTGAGGGTGAGGCACGCGACGGCAATCAGCAGGCCGCAGTAGATCTGGGCGCTGAGGGACTGGGCAAAGAGACTTCGATTCTTCAACGTGGACAAACTCCAACCTGAGCGCTGCGGCGTATTTATGCGGGCCACGGCTATCCGCTGAGTATAACAAAGGAGACAGGGGTGCCGGGTCGACGGGCCTCGGGCCAGACCCCCTTGGACGGGTTTGGAGCGCGTCCGGCTAGTGGCTTAGGATGAGAGATATATCCGGAGAAGATGATGAGTGACGGCGCTGGCGGTATTGGCATACATTATGTGGCGGAACCCGCCGCGGTAGACAGGCTGTTTGCGGGTGGAACGGTGCTGTGCGACGGCGCGATGGGAACGATGCTGTACGCGCGCGGCGTGTTCATCAACCGCAGCTACGACGAACTGAATCTGTCGCAGCCCGAGCTGGTGCGCGAGGTCCACGCCGAATACCTGCAGGCGGGCGCAGAGGTGGTGGAGACCAACACCTTTGGAGCGAACCGGTTTCGGCTGGAGCACTTCGGGCTGCAGGATAAAGTCCGTGAGATCAATGTGGCCGGAGTAAAGCTGGCCCGGGAGTGCGTGGACCAGATTCGTGAGAAACAGGCCAGCGAGGCGTTCGTCGCTGGCTCGATTGGGCCGCTGGGAGTCCGGCTGGAGCCGCTGGGCAAGGTTGGACTGGACGAAGCGCGGGATGCGTTTGCCGAGCAGATTCGGGCGATGGCCGAGGGTGGCCCGGGAGTTGGCGTCGACCTGCTGATGATCGAGACGATGACCTCGCTGTCGGAGACGAAGCAGGCGATTCGGGCGGCCCGCAGTGAAGCGCCGTGGCTTCCTGTCGTGGTCATGGTGACCGTCGATGAGGATGGCAACTGCCTCGATGGCGCCTCCGCCGAGACTGCTGCCAACAAGTTGACGGAGTGGGGCGCAAACGCGATCGGATGCAATTGCAGTGCCGGACCGGCGACCGTGCTGAGCGTGATCGAACGGATGCGCAAGGTGAGTTCGCTGCCGTTGGCGGCGATGCCGAATGCGGGGATTCCGCGAGCGGTCGAGGGGCGGACGCTCTACCTGACCTCGCCCGAATATATGGCGAGCTTTACCCGCAAGCTGGTGAAGGCGGGCGCGACCTTTGTAGGCGGCTGTTGCGGAACCACTCCGAGCTACACCCGGGCGATGAAGAGCGCGCTGCGTGCTCTCGGAGCGATGGAGACCGGGGCGCAGGGGATGGAGAGCAGTGACTCCGCCGCAACCGCCGTAGTCAAGAACAAGGTCGAGCCGCCACCATTGGCGCAGCGGTCGAAGATTGGGTCGATGGTGGCTGCGGGTGAGTTCGTCACCATGGTGGAGATTGTGCCGCCCAAGGGAATCGATTGCAGCAAGGAGCTGAACGGCGCAGCCGAGCTTCACCGGCTGGGTGTGGACGCGATCAATGTGCCTGACTCGCCGCGGGCCAGCGCAAGAATGAGCGCACAGAGCCTGTGCGTGCAGATTCAGCAGAACGTCGGCATCGAGACGATTCTGCACTACACCTGCCGCGACAGGAACGTGCTGAGCATTCAGAGCGACTTGCTGGGTGCCTCCTCGATTGGGTTGAAGAACGTTCTTTGCCTCACCGGCGATCCGCCGAAGTTGGGGAACTATCCCGACGCGACGGCGGTCTTTGATGTGGACGCGATTGGGCTGGTGAACATCGTTCGCAATCTCAACTGCGGTCTCGACATCGGCAAAAATTCAATTGGCGAGTCGACAGGATTTACCGTTGCGGTCGCGGCGAATCCTGGGGTACCGGACATCGAGCAGGAGATCAGGCGATTTGCCTTCAAGGTGGAAGCAGGAGCGGAGTACGCGATTACGCAGCCGGTCTTCGACCTGCGTTTGCTGGAGGCTTTCCTGAAGCGGATTGAGGCGTTCCGCATTCCGGTGATCGCCGGGATTTGGCCGCTGACCAACCTGCGCAATGCGGAGTTCATGAAGAACGATCTGCGCGTGAGCATGCCCGAAGAGATCATGGCGCGAATGGCTGCTGCGGCTTCGCCCGAGGCGGCGAGGGCCGAGGGCGTAAAGATCGCACAGGAGATGCTGGCAGAGGCGAGGCCGATGGTGCAGGGAGTTCAGGTGAGCGCGCCGTTCGGCAAGTATGCCGCAGCGGCGCAGGTGTTGGGCCTGGTGGAAGCGGGGGTGGCCTGATGGCTGACTTTGAGCAGAAGCTGACCGCATTGGAGTCCGTCGTCGAAAAGTTGGAGCGCGGAGACCTCTCGCTCGATGAGTCGGTGCGGCTGTTTGAAGAGGGCGTCAAGCTCTCGGACGCCTGCAAAAAAGAGCTGGAGGCCGCTGAGGGCAGGATTCAGGTGCTGGTCGAGCGAGGAAGTCGAATGGTGGCGACCGATCTGGATATTGCGGTAGAAGAGGACGACGAGTAACGCTACCTTCTGTCTTTTTAATGTTTTATGAGGAAACAGAAAGCTGAGGGAATAAAAGGCTAAGGGGGAATAAAAGGTACGTCATCTCAACCGAAGGCGGCGTCTTTGCCGCCGCAGCGGAGACCCCTGTATTTCGTCTTTCGTTTGGCTGAGAACCTCGAGTTAATGCTCTACCGCACTGAAGTCTGCAAGGCACTATCAGCGGAAGCGAGCCTGACCTCGCGCATGCCGCGCAACGAGTTGCAGAGATAGATAGCATCCGCCGATTCGAGGTCTTCGAGCGTCAAGGAAAACTCTTTTGCGGTGGCGTCGGTTTCGAGGAGGTGGCGGCGGAAGACTCCCGGCAAGACTCCAGCACTGAGCGGAGGAGCGAGCAACTCGCCTGCTCTGCGAATAAAGATATTGCTGATGGCTCCCTCGGTGACTTCGTCTCTCTCGTTGAGAAAGATGACCTCGTCAAAGCCATCGTCGCGGCACTTCGCGAATTGCGATTCGTAGAACTCGCGATGCGTCGTCTTGTGGCGGAGGAAGACATCCTTCGATGAAGTGCGCTCTGGGGAGAGACGAATATGGCCCGTCTGCGAAGCAGTGTTTGCGATATGCTTCGCGTGGCTGATGGTTAGTTCGCCCGATTCGGCGAGCAGCGAGCGCACACGATAGAGCTCTCCCGTCGCGAAAAGAGACGACTCGGCAATCAATTGCGCCTTGATGGTAACCCGGTCGAAAGCAAAACCGAAGTAAGCGGCGGAGGATTCCATGCGATCGAGATGCATGCAGAGCAGACGGAATTTTCCGTTCCAGAGCATCGTCTCAATCAGCTGAAAGTCGTGGCGCGGGCGGGTGAGAAACCTCGCCTTCAGCAGGCATTCGCGGTACTCGTCCTTCGGGTCGGAGTCGGCGACGATGCCTCCACCTACCCCCATCTGCGCTGTGCCTTCACGCAGATCGAGCGTGCGGATGGCCACATTAAAAGCAGCATCTCCGTCTGGAGCCATGTAGCCGATGGAGCCGGTGTAGATTCCGCGCGGGGACGCTTCCAGTTCGTGAATGATCTCCATGGTGCGAATCTTGGGAGCGCCGGTGATGGAGCCGCTGGGGAAGACCCCTTTGAGGATGTCGTACCAGCTAAGCCCGTGGCGAAGCGTGCCTGAGACTGTCGAGGTCATTTGTAACAGTGTCCGATACGTTTCGACGGAGAAGATATCGTCTACCTGCACGCTGCCCATCTCACAGATGCGGCCAAGATCGTTGCGCAACAAGTCCACGATCATCACATGCTCGCAGCGGTTCTTTTCGTCGTTCTGAAGGCGAATGGCCGCCTGCGCATCTTCTGCGGCATCAAGGCCGCGAGGCATCGTGCCCTTCATCGGACGGGTGGTGATCTTTCCATCTTCAATCTTGAAAAAGAGTTCCGGTGAAAGCGAGAGAATCTGATGCGCGGCGACATTCAGAAATGCGCTATAAGACACAGGTTGCTGCTGTAGCAGCGTCGCAAATGCAGTATCGGCGCCAATTTCAGAGCGGACGCTTACCCTATCGGTGAAGTTGACCTGATAGGTCTCCCCATCGGCGATGTATTCCTTGATGTGCTCGATCTTCGCGGTGTAGTCTTCTTTCGAGATCGCCAGCGCAACGCTGTCCGCAAAGTTGGCAGGAGCTTTCTTAAACGGCTCATCGGACAAAGAAAGTGACGGGCCATCGAAAAGGCCGGTCTCGTGGTCAAAGATCAAAGGCTTCCGATAGATTCCGAACCATGCCAGCGGGAGACTCTGCTCCGTGAGAGAAATGTCCTTGAAGCGCTCGAAGTGGTAGCCGCATTCGTAGCTGAGAAAGCCAGCCACATAGAATCCCTCGGCGAGCGCCTGCTCGATGCGCTCGAAGAGACCGGGAACTTCGTCAAGGGTGTGAGCCGCGATGGTTTGAAGAGGATCGAGGAAGAGAAGGCTTCGCTTATTGGACGGATCGAAGCGCGCAGTCTGCAGCAGCACAGAGTTCGGATTGCGGGCAACCAGGGTGTGCCACTGCTGCGGAAGCTGGTGCCATCGATTCAAGCTGTCTCCATGGACGCGGCGCGGGGAATTCAATCATCGTATGCTGCCGCAAGCCCTCCTATCATTTTAAATCAGTATTGATCTTTGCGGATTTTGCGTGGGAACGGCTATCTCGCCGTCTTCCGGTCCACAGAGATCTTCACCGGCGCGCAATTCACCATGCCGCTGCTCGATTCATGCCACCTCCTCAGGTAGCCTGCCGGTGAAGTATTTATTTGCTGCCAAGCTCATAGTGGCCAGCCGAATCAAGCGTAACGACCATGCGCGTTCCACCCTCTGCGGCAACAGCTTTCTGTGCCTTCCCATTCACCAGCACCTGAGATTTAGCAGACGTTACGGGCACGGCCACCTTAGCGACGACGCCTTCAGGCACATCAACCGTCACGGACGTTTTGGATGCGTCACGGCGGACGTCAACCTTCAACAGGCCCTGCGGCGTTGGCTCCGCGCCCTTTGCCCAACTGAGATCGGCGAGGTCGGGGCGAATGTTCACGGTGCTGAAGCCGGGCCCGGTCGGTTCAATGCCAAGGATCTGCTCCATCAGCCACGCCGTCGGCCCGCTCGACCATCCATGCGCGAGGCTCACGAAATAGCCCGAGCCGTCGTCCGCCTGCAGCGCGGCGTGGAAGTTGCCCTTGTACCAGCTTGGGTCGTAGCCTTCCCAGAAGCTGGTTGCGCCTTCATCGATCATGCCGCCCCAGTACTGACGAATCCATGCCAGCGCGTCCTTGCGATGGTTCATCTCCCCCATGGCGCGAATGACGTAGTAGTTGTAATACGGCGTGATGATGAGAGCGTTGTATTTGACGTGACCGACGTTCGAGAGCACATGCTTCCAGATCGCCGGATATTGCTGCGGCCCTGCTGCTCCGCTGATGACTGCCGCCGCATTCGTCTGCCATCGCAGACCGTAGGTGCCTGTTGCAGGATCCAGAAGATACTTCTGCGTTCCCGCTTCGATGGCCGCGGCGCGTGCCTGGTATTTATCCGCGTTCGCGTTATCGCCAAGCTGGCGCAGCAGCCACACGGCTTCGCGGTAGGCACGAATAAACTCAAGCGTGGTTGCGCGGCGCGTCTCCGGGGTATCGCCGTTCAGATCGGGCGACCAGTCCACATAGAGCCACTGCTTCCGTGTGTTCGCAAAGACTCCGCGCGCGTCGAATTCGCCATCGACATAGTTGAGCAACTGCACCAGCCGCGCATGCTCGCTCTCAAGAAATTCTTTTGAGCCGGTGTGCCTGTAGTAATCAGCGACCTCGGTAAACCAGAACGAGCTGTAACCGGGAATGCCGTTGACATGATTTTCAATGGGCGCAGGCCCCATCAGACGATCCAGCGTGTCTTCCATCAGCGTCTTATCGCCGAAGACATCCGAGATGACGCGCCCGCTTACATCGGTGTCGCCCATCCAGCGCGCACGATCACGCTTGGACGCGTCCCATATGTCGTCCTGCATGCACAGATGCGCGGTGTAGGCCCCGGTCTCCCAAATCCGGTTCAGCATCTGATCGGACGATTCAAAGGAGCCCGCATACTTCACCGGATAGTAGATATCGTCAACATGGATGGCCTTGAAGCGCAGGTTGGGGCCACCGCCGACGAAGCGCAGCTTGACGTAACGGAACGCCGACTTGGGGCCATACGCTGTGCCGTGCGCGGGAATGGTGATCTGGTCAACTCCGAGGTAAGGCTCGTGCAACGTCTCGGCCTCCGACTCGCCCATCTGCACCGTCACGGTCGCGGGCGAGTCGCTGTCGGAGACGATCTCCAAGCGGCCAACAAGTTCTTTTCCGAAGTCGAGATACAAGCTGGGCGCTTCTGCATCCGTCAACACCGTTGCGGGCAGCTTTACTTCTACCTCGTCTGTGCCGGAGTTGGCCGAAGTGATTGCGTCGAGATGGCTAAATTGTCCCTGTCCGGGATACTGGGCGATGATCTTCTGCGCCGGAATCTTGAGGTGCGCGAGAAAGTTGGAGATGCCGTCGTAACCGGGCCAGTTGTAGAGTCCCGCGTCGGAGTTGCGCTGGAAGAACTCGATCGAGCTTTCGATGCCGCCGAAGCTATGCGCGGGCTTCCAGTCGGCATCGTGGAAGCTGCCTTTCTGCCAGTTTGAAGCAGCCTCGGTGGAAGCCTTCCAACTGCCATCGCTCATCATCAACGGAGCCGCGTTGGCCTCGTTCACCCACGGCGCGAACGGCAGCAGCTTCACGACAAGCGTCTGCCCCGCTCCGCTCACACCGTTTCCATGCGTGGCCTCGATGGCGATGATGTTGCGTCCCGAGCGCAGAAGTTTTTCTACCGGCATCGCGAAGACGTGCATGCTCAGCGGCGACGACGAATCGCTCTCCGCGTGTCCAGCCATCTTCCCGTTGAGCCACACCTTTACGCTGCCCGGGCCCGCGAGATAAAGCGTGGCCTCAGAAGACACTGCCACGACGGAAAATTCGTGGCGGAAGAAGTAGGGCTTGGCTGCGTCCTCTTTGTCATGCCGAGCATGGTCGTTCGCAGTAGCGTCAGCCGTCCAGATGTACTCCTCCGGCAGCGGCTTGTGCAGGCTCGATTCCAACACCGGATCGGTGACGCCCCGCGTCGGGTCCAGCTGCCCATTCTGCGTGGCACCCGTTGCGGGAAGACCGAACGCCATCGCGCCCATGCCAAATATCGAAGCTGCCAGAACACCGGACGCGAAACGTACACCCATCATCATTTTCACGGGATCTTTCCTTTACTTCAGTATGGAAACAGTTTCCCGTTATACCGTGATGGGCCATCGTTGGCAATGCTGAAAGAGGCCTGACCACTCGCGTTGCTGCTCGTGCCCCGGTCTTCGCCGACGGCATGAAACAACGAGCTGGGGCAAGCGCGACGCGTCTACCAGTCCCTGCCAATATGAGGTATTCGTGCGCAGTCTCCCTCAGTGAGGTAGCAGCGCAGCAGGCCGCACACGACCGCCATTCCTACGCCGACGATCATGAACCAAATGCCTGAACTGGTCATGATCTTTCCTCTGAAGTAGGGAAGGAGGAAGACAACAACCCCACTGTACATAAGGATCGTCAGCACGATGCGCCATGTTTTCCTCGTCATCTCTCAACCTCCCTCGGAAGCACGTCTTTCATTGCTTCTTTACCAAGTGGCACTCGGCCTTTGGATGCCCATCGACACCATCAGCGTAGAGGGTTACACCGCGCGCCCCAGCGTCCCACCAGATATATCGCCCAGCGGCATAGCGCGCGCCCGAATCAGAGATCACATTCGCAAAGACCAGCGCCTGTCCATGGATGGGAAGCACAGCCAGATGGTTCTCGCCGGCATTCAGATATTCGACCGTGAATGGTCCAGAAGGAAGTCCCAGCGCGACGCCATCGGCACCGCACTCGAAGCTGGCATGGATCCGTGTGACCTCAACGCCGGGCAGACGCACTGAAAGGTCTTCCGCAATGGCGGACGCGCCTGTCCCTGCAATCAGCACCACCCCGGCAATCATGGCTATCAGTCGCATGTGCAATCTCCCGCGCGCACTATGCTATGCCGAAATCATCCGCCTCGCCACAAATAACGGCGACCCGGCACCAGCGCCGATCCTCCACCGTCATCCGTCAACGCTCTTACTTTTAGACGGATGGCATCTGCCTTTGGCGCTCTGCTCAACAGGCAAGTTCTCAAGGAGCCGTCTCCCGCAACCAGGAATCCGGCTCTGCAAAATCCGGTCGCAGCTTCAACTCGAATCATCGACTACGCTATGCTGGTTGCAATCGTTTCAGAGGCGTAAACCCAATCGCTGCTGCGCGAAGGAGATGTATCTTGTCGAACAAGACCTCTAACCACCTCTATCTCATCCCTATCATGTCCGCCGCGCTCGACGTTCTCGAGTATCTCCAGCGCGAGAACCGCTCTCTGCCGCTGGAGCATATCTATCGCGAGACCGGCCACTCCAAGACCAGCGTCTACCGCATCCTCAAGACCTTCGTCCATCGCGGTTATGTGTCGCAGTCGCCCGACGGCCTCTACCGCAGCGCCAGCCGCCCGCGCAAGATGCGCTTCGGCTTTGCCGGGCAGAGCGGCGACCAGCCCTTCTCGCAGGCTGTCACCGAAAGCCTGCGCTCCGCCGCCGCTACCTCCGGCGTCGATCTGCTCGTCCTCGACAACCGTTACGACGCCTCCACCGCCCTCGCCAATGCGGAAGAGTTCATCCGTGAGCGGGTCGAGCTGGTCATCGAGTTTCAGGTCGAAGACCACGCCGCGCCCATCATCGCCGCCCGCCTCGCCGCCGCCGGCATCCCGTTGATGGCCATCGACATCCCTCACCCCAACGCCACGTACTTCGGCGTCGACAACTACCGCATCGGCTTTCAGGGTGGCGAAATCCTCGCCAACTACGCCATCGACCGCTGGGATAGGCAGGTGGACTGGGTGCTCGGTCTCGATATCGAAGAGGCGGGCACGCTCGTCCAGAGCCGCACCACCGGCGCCTTCGAAGCCGTCCGCACCCTGCTTCCGTCGCTCCCCATCGAGTCCTTCGTCCGCATGGATGGCCGCGGTCTCCGCGACGAGAGCCATCATCTGGTCAGCGACTTCCTCCATCGGCATCCGAGCGACAAGCACATCCTCATCGCCGCCGCCAACGACTCCAGCGCTCTCGGCGCGCTCGACGCCATCCGCGAACTCAACCGTCAGCACGACACCGTCATCATCGGTCACGACGGCATCCCCGAGATGCTCGCCGAGCTCGAAGACCCCACCAGCCCTGCGCTGGCCTCGATCTCGCCCGACGTGCAGCAGTACGGCCCCGGGCTCATCCATCTCGGCGTTCTGCTTGTCACCGGCAACACCGTGCCCCCCTACAACTACATCGACCACAAGATCTTCAGCCGCGCCACCGTCCCAGCTCCTGCCGAGGCTGTATCGGCATAGGGTAGCTTTGATTAAGTCCTGTCGTAAGCCTTTGCCGATACGCTACTTCACCATGAAGCGATAGCTACCCGACGCCACGCGATAGACCACCGCGCCATTGTCTCGACGCACCAGTGAAACTCCCGCTGCCTTCTCTGCTGGCGTCGCACCTTCCATCACCGCAGCTCCATCCGCCGCCGGAACCCAGACCGTCCCCGTCTCTCCCGCCGGAATCGTCACGTTCATGGTGAGCGCACCGCCCTCTCTCTTCCAGTCGCTCTCTATCTTTCCCAGCTTCGAATCGTACGAGCACTTCACCCAGCCGACGCCATCGACCACCGCCGGACGAATCGTAATCCGCTCATCCTTCTCAGGTCGTGAGAGATCGAAGTCAATTCCGCCGAGGCCGCGATAGAACCACTCCTCAGCGCCGCCCAGCATGAAGTGGTTCTGCGAGCTATGCGGATTGGCGTCCCACGCCTCGGTCAGCGCAGTCGCTCCTGCCTCAAGCTGCGAGCCGTAGCTTGGCGGATCTTTCCGCATCATCATCGCCATCTCGACATCGCTGCGACCGCCTGCCATCAACGCTCGCAACATGTACGGATAGCCGATCTCTCCCGTGGTCACATGGTCGTTGTGCGCGTGGATGTCGGCCACAATATGCTCCAGCACCGTTGCGCGTTGCGCCTCCGGCACCAGTCCAAGCGATAGCGGCATCGCATTGGCCGTCTGGCTGCCCTTGTCATACATCCCCGTTGCCGGATTCCAGAACCGCGCATTGAAGGCCGCGCCCACTCGCGAAGCCAGCGCCTCATAGCCTGCCTCATCCTGCGGCTTGTCTACCAGTTTGGCGATCTTCGCCATGGTCGCCGCATCCTGATAGAGCATCATCGTCGCAGTCACGCCCAGCGACGTCTGCTTGCCCTCCCCCGGACCACCCGGCCCAATGTCGTACCAGTCGCCAAGGCCATAGGCGACGATCCCGTCCTTCGCCTTGCCCTCAAGAAACTTCACATACCGCTGCATCATCGGATAGCTCCGCCGCAACTCGCCGACATCTCCATAGGCGCGATACGCCGACCACTCCGCCAGCACGCTGGCCGATCCCCACTCCGGCGAGTCGTCAAACGGACCATAACCCTGCTTCGCAAAGACGGTGTACTCCGGCGCGATCGTCGGAACCATCCCGTCTTCCTTCTGCGCGTCCGCCATATTTTTTTCGGTCGCTGCAAACAGTCCCTGCAGGTTGCTGTTGAAGATCAGCCCCGGAGCCACCAGGTGCGTCTCCTCCAGCCAGCCCAGCTTCTCCCGGTGCGGGCAATCGGTGAACAGGCTGACAGAGTTGTTCTGCATCGCCATCACGATCAGGTGATGGATGCCATTCAACTGCTCATTCGAGCTTGCGAACTCGCCCACCGTCGGCGAAAAGGTGTGGACTGCATCTCCTGTCAGCGAAGCCACCTCCCCCTTTCCCGAAGCCCACTCCACCTGCACATAGCGAAAGCCGTAGTAGCTGAATCGCGGATGCCACTCTTCTATTCCATCGCTCTTCGGCGAGCCACTACCCTTCAGCGTGTAGCTGAACCACTGCGGGCTCCCCGAACTCATCTGCGATACGGTCCCATCCTCATCCAGCAACTCACCCGGAACCATCTTGAGGACAGCTCCCTTCGGTCCGTTTACCTTCACATCGGGCCATCCGGCAAAGTTCTGCCCCAGGTCATACACCGTTACTCCCGGCTTTACCTCCGTCGTCTTCACCGGCGCATACGTCTTCATCACTTCGATCGGAGGCGCAACCTCAGACTCCAACTTGCCACCGGGCCCATCCACCACGCTGACCGGCTTCCATCCCTTGTCGTTAAAACCAGCCGCATCCCACCCGGCCTGTTCCTTGGTCGCGTCGTAGTCCTCACCGCCATAGGTCGAAGAAAAAGTGATTGGCCCTCCCGCAGCCGTCCACGATCCATCACTGGCGATGGTCTCCGTCTTCCCATCGGCATAGGTCAACCGCATCTGCAACATCATCATGGGCTTTCCAAAGCTGTTCACCAGCTTGGTGTAGCGGTTGGGAGTCTTCACCACGTTGAACATCCCATTGCCCACCATCACGCCCACCGCATTCCTGCCCTGCCGCAGCATCGAGGTCACGTCATACGCCTCATACCGAACCGTCTTGCGGTAGTCGGTCCACGACGGAGCCAGCTCGGTATCGCCGACCTTGCTGCCGTTCAGATGCACCTCGCCCTGCCCCAGCGCGGAGACATACAGCATCGCCCGCACCAGCTTGTGCTTCACCGCGAACTGCCGCCGAAAGATCGGCATCTCCGACGTCTCGTTCGTTGCTCCTGCCTGTGCAATCCACCTGGCCGTCCATTCTGCCGGAGCCATGGTCCAACTTGCTGCCGCACTCCACGGAGCGGAATCCCCACGCTCATCCCAGACCATCACTTTCCAGAAGTAGGTCTTCTCCGCTGCCAGCGCCTTCCCTCGATACGTCACCCCAAAGCTATCGCTCGAAGTGACCCGGCCGCTGTCCCACCTATCGCCTTGCCCTGCGTCCAGCGTTTGCTGCGAAGAAGCCACCAGCACGCGGTAGGCACTTTGTTTAACGCCACGCATATCGCTTGTTGCCGCCGCCAGCCTCCACTCCAGCCGCGGCGCAACCTCTTCCACCGCCAGCGGTTGCGTCGTCGCATCGCACTGCAGCTTTGCCGCTGCGAGCAGCCGCCCCTCGGCCTGTCCTGCCCCACATCCCAGCCCTGCGAACAACGCACACACCACCACCCGCAACCAGAATCCACGCATCGAGATCTCCTTCAGATATTCCGCGTTACAAAATTACCCTGACAATTCGCTTTGTGTCTCTCTGTAAATTATTTCCTTGGAGCGACCGCCGATGCCAGACGTGCAAATTGACCATGAGGGATGGAGCGAGCCGGATAGCGTTAAGTTGTTGACTGTCATCACCAACCCGTTCGTGAGCCATACAATTGTGGTGTGAGCAAAAGCCGTCTGAACGCCTATCTCAAGCATGGTCAATTTCTGGTAAAAGGATGGCTCGTTCCGGGTGCGCCCGAGGCAATCATCCTCTTGTCCGACGAGCAGCGTAGCGCTAATCTGCGGGGAGGCGTAGCCGAGATAGGCGTGCATCACGGAAAGCTCTTCATCCTGTTGTATCTTCTCGGGCTTGAGGACGAACCTGCGGTCGCAATTGACCTGTTCTCACACCAGGAATTGAACATCGATCACTCGGGCGCAGGCGATCTTGAACGCTTTAAGCAGAATCTCCAGACCCATGCAGATAGCAGCCGACTCGTCGTTCACGAGGGAGATTCCACGCAGCTTACCTCGAACGACCTGCTTCAGCTTGGCCGCGGCCCGTTGCGCATCATCAGTATTGATGGAGGGCACACCGCCGAGATTACCGGGCATGACCTCGCCACCAGCGAAGGCGCGTTGATGCAGGGCGGAATTATCGTTCTTGACGACTGCTTCAGCGAGATATGGCCGGGCGTAATCGATGGGGTACATCGACACTTCTCTCAGCCAGGAACCATGGTCCCGTTTGGGATTGGCGCGAATAAGACCTTCTTTTGCCACCCGCCGTTCGCCAGGAGGTATGCGGACATTCTGCGAAAGATCGACCGCCGCTCGGTTGAGCAGGAGTTTCTGGGGTATTCCGTTGTCTGCTTCAACTTTGCTCCCTGGTCCTTTTCCCGGTGGTACAGGAGAGTCGATGCATGGCGATCGTTCCGGCGCCTTTACCACGACGCATGGTCGCGCCTCTACCGGTAGCCGGTCCAAATCCATGCAGCGCCGTCGCTTCGCTCTGCCGCAGCATTTCAACACAACGACTGGCAGCCATCCCACTATCCATTGCTTCCTTAAAAGGCGCATACTACGTCCAATGAAGTGTTGAGTTGCGTCTCCCGGCAGGGAGGCAACCCATCAGGAGAATTTCCCCATGCGACCCGTCACGGAACTTGCCCTGGCCGCCCTTCTCGTCGTCGTCCCAGCGGCTTTTGCCCAGATTCAAACCCAGACGCCGGCACCGTCGTCGAAGATCCCGACCGAATCACCCATTCCCGGCAAGCCCACCGCGACCCCCGAAGAGAGCAAAGCCGCCGCCGCCAAGGCCGCAGCCAAGAGCGACTCCCTTCCATCGCCCGGTGAAGACCTCGATCCCCACATCAAGAAAGGCAGCGAAGATGACGTCAACGCCGTAGGCGACCGCAACATCGGCGGCCGCGGCATGGGCAACTGGTACTCCACCGACTGGGAGATCCGCACCGGCAAGCAGTACTCCATGGAGATTGAAAAGTCGGCCCACATGGTCACCGATCCCGTCATCAATGAATACGTCAACCGCGTCGGCCAGAACATCGTCAAAAACTCCGACTGCAAGGTTCCCTTCACCATCAAGGTCATCGACTCCGACGAGATCAACGCCATGGCGCTTCCCGGCGGCTTCTTCTACGTCAACAGCGGCCTCATCCTCGCCGCCGACGAAGAGGCCGAGCTCGCTGGCGTAATGGCCCACGAGATCGCCCACGTCTGCGCCCACCACGCCGCCCGCGAGATGACTCGCATGAACTACATGCAGATCGGCTCCGTCCCGCTCATCATCTTCACCCAGGGCTCATGGACCGGCTACGGCATCTACGAGGCCTCGCAGCTCGCCATCCCCGTCACCTTCCTTCAGTTCTCGCGCAACTTCGAGGCAGAGGCTGACTGGCTCGGCCTCCAGTACATGTACAAGGCTGGCTACGACCCGCAGGCCTTCATCCAGTTCTTCGAAAAGCTCGACGCGCTCGAGAAGCACAAGCCCGGCACGCTGGCCAAGGTCTTCTCCGACCATCCCCAGACCCCCGACCGCATCGCCCGCTCCGAAGAAGAGATTGCCACCATCATGCCGCCCCGGCTCGACTACATCGTCACCACCAGCGAGTTCGACGACGTCAAGGCCCGCCTCGCCCGGCTTGAAAACAAGCGCAAGCTCAACGACAAGAATGGTGGCAGCAAGCCAACTCTGCGTCGCGTAGGCGGGACCAACAATGATCCCAACAGCCCCAACAATCCGGCCAACTCCGGCGACGACCGCCCAACCCTCAGCCGCCGCGATTAGCCTGAACAAGGTATAAAGCCCACACGAAACGCCGCTCTCTCAGGAGACCGGCGTTTCCTGCATTGGCTCCATCATCATCTCCTTCACTCGCGCTGGCCGATACAAATCTTCAGAGATCTCCGCCAATCGTGAGCCATGCACCTGCTCTCCAAGCCCATAAAACTCGCAGAAGCTCATAATCAACGGCCGCCACTTGTTCGGGTCGATGCGATTCCCATCCGCCCCCATCAAAATCTCCGGATGCGCATGCACGCGCACAATGCGAACCTCAAGCGCAATGAGGCTCCCGTTCGTCTCCGGAGCGAAGGGATGGGCTGCCGTCAACTCTGCCTCCATCTGCAGCGGGCATTCGCGGACCAGCGGTGCATCGACCAGCTCTGCGCCCTCCGCTGTAAATCCCGACGCGCCAAACTTGTCCGCGCAAAAGGTATAGCCCTTGGACTGTTTGTGCGGGGGCACCGGGTCCGACCCTGTAAGCCGCGCAAGCCTATTTACCTGCGACACGTCTGCCACCGATGGCAGATTAATCGTGCACTGCCGTGTGCGCTGCAAATTCTGCGGCGTCTTGGAATTTGCTCCAAAGCCAAGCATGCAGTTCCACCCCAGCCACCATGCCGAAGAGATGGGCGCAAGGTTCGGCGAACCGTCCTCATTCAACGTGCCGATAAGAACGACGGGAGTGCCAGCATAAAGAATCGAAGGATGGACAGTACGATGAATCGAAGGATGAACGGTACGCTGCATTGCGTGATTTCCTTTGCGAGATGAGATTCTCTCGACCATAGGTGAACCCGCGCTGCGCAACACTCCGAATAGTGCATTCAAACTCGATGCATCGCCCGGCAACAGACGCCGCGATAAAATAGATGTATGACCACCAAGAAGACCACGGGCTACACTGACGACCACGCCGCATCCGGCCTCGACATTAAATTCCCCGCCATCGAGACCTGGAAGAACCAGTTCAAGGCCTACGAGATCCTCGTCGACGATCCCGAGTTCACCAGCGTCTGCCCCAAGACCGGCCTGCCCGACTTCGGCCGCATCACCATCCGCTACATGCCGCACAAGACCTGCCTCGAGCTCAAGTCGCTTAAGGAATATCTCTTCACCTACCGCAACCTCGGCATCTTCCAGGAGAACATCGTCAACCAGGTGCTCGACGACGTCGTCAAAGCCTGTGATCCGGTCTGGGCCAAGGTAGTCGGCGACTTCCGCCCGCGTGGCGGCATCTCGACCGTGGTCGAAGCCTTCTACCCGCGCCCCAAAAACTCCAAAGGCCCGATGTAGTAGATCAAATTCTCCTATGGTCTATAGGTTGGATCAGGCAGCCATAGCGCCAAGGGCGCGAACTATACCAGCCTGGGGCAAAGCCCCAGATACGCGAGAAGACCAAAGACGAGGGCTGAAAGCCTAATCCATCTCTGCGTTCAAATGCGCAGGAAGATCTTTCTGCGGTACATCCAGAACAGGATCGCCCAATAGATCAGCAGCGTGACGATGCCGAACATCAGTGGCTCCAGCCCCATGCCAAATATTTGGAACGGCCGCTCTCCCAGATGGATATGCAGGTTGCGCTCGATGGACTCTCCGAAGAGATCGGCGATCAGGTAAGCCGCGATCGAATTCATGCCGACCACCACCAGCGGAAACGCCCAACGGCGATACGCCTTCACGTCGATCACCCAAGAGAATACCGCAAGGAAGTAGAAGCAGAGTCCGCCGCTGAACAGCGTCCAACTCGGCGTCCAGATGCGCTTCACGATCGGGCATACTCCCGTCACATGCAGCAGCAGCGCCGCAGCGACGAGCAGCGATCCCGCGATCAGGAAGCGCTTCACTGGAATCTTCGGTGCAGCCGAGCGAAACCATTCGCCCGCCCGCAGTCCGAGAAGCATCGTGCCCAGCGTTGGAATGAAGCTCAGCGTAAGGTAGCCGCCCTCGTTGAAGGCGAAGCGTGATGAGCGTGGGAAGAGGTTCAGAAACCATACGTCGAACGCTTGACCGAGGTTGCTGTTCTTGTTCCAGTGCGCGGCGAACCCGCTGAAGTTATGGTGCCACGTCGCAGGAACCCCAACCGCGGCGTAGTCAAAGTTCGGTCCCGGTGCAGGATAAAGCGCCCACGCCAGCCAATACCCGAAGAGAATCGTGCCCAGAGCAATCCACTGCCACTTCGGTCGGCAACGCGCCAGCAGGAACACAAATGTGTATCCCATACCGATCTGCGTCAGCGTGTCTTCAAACGTGAAATAGGTCTGCCCGCTATGGGTAGAGCGAAGGAAAATTCCCAACGCAATCAAAATCAGACTTCGCCATATCGTATGCGCCAGTTGCTTTTGAAAACTCTGGCCTTTGCGGATGCGGCTATGAATGGAGTAGGGAAGTGCGACCCCAACCAGAAACGTGAACGACGGCTGGATCATGTCATGCAGACCCACGCCTGTCCACTCCACATGCGTCTGGTTGAAGGCAAGCACATGCCAGAAGAGGCTGTGCGGAAACGCCCGTGCGACGGCTGCGAAGCTCAGCACCTCGCCCATCATCAACAGCATCACCAGCCCGCGGTACGCATCGACGGCTACATTGCGCGGAGGCGTTGGTGCCGCAGCCTGCGTTATCGCTGGCTGGACTAGGTTCGCGTGTGCTTCGCTGACAGTGGCTTGCATTGATCCGCTCCGGTCGACCTTTGAGCCTTCGTAAGGTAGCACATAAAATCTGTGATTGCCCACAAAATCTCCGTATTGCGAAATAAAAATGGATTATAACGAAGTAAAAACGTATCGCGTTGAAGTTGAAACGTAGTATAACGAAACAGCCAATAAAGTGCCGTTCAGAAGTCTGTCTAAAACGCCAAAGGCTTCGTCTCTACCGATCTGCCAAGCAGCAAAAAAGCACGTCATCTCGACCGGAGCGAAGCGGAGTGGAGAGACCCCTGTATTTCGCTTTGTCCTTGCAGTTATTTGTTTTTATGAATTTTAGAGAGCGTTGTTCTGACAGTTTTAAGCAGGTTCTGAGAATCTTTGCAGGCCAACTCTGTAGATCGAATACATCGAGATTCAAGGGAGAAGAGTATGAGCGATGAATTGCGTGGCGTATTGGATGATCTTTCAAGAAGGAACTTCCTTCGCCTCGGCGGCATCACCGCTGTCGGCATGAGCGTTCCGCAGCTTCATGCCGAGGCCACCAAGCCACACGGTGCCAGCATGATCGGGAAGCCCTTTGCTGCGAAGAATCCAAAGATCGGCATCGTCGGCACCGGCGGCAGAGGCACCAGCCTGCTTGAAAATCTGCTCGCCGCCGACGCTCAGATCCTCGCCCTCTGCGACATCGTGCCCGCGCATGCCGAGCACGCGCAGTCGCTGGTCGTAAAGGCCGGGCAAAAATCTCCCGAGCTCTACACCAAAGGCGATCACGCCTTCGAGTCGCTGGTCGCCCGCGACGACCTCGACCTTGTCATCATCGCAACCCCGTGGAACTGGCATGTGCCGATAGCCGTCGCTGCCATGACCCATGGCAAGCATGTCGCCGTCGAAGTACCGGCCGCGGCTACCATCGAAGATTGCTGGAAGCTCGTCAACACCTCCGAGCGCACCCAGTGCCATTGCATGATGCTCGAAAACTGTTGCTACGGCTATAACGAAACCCTCATCCTGCGCATGACCCACGAAGGTCTCTTCGGCGACCTGCTCTATGGAGAAGGCGCCTACCTCCACGATCTTCGCGAGGAGCTCTTCTCCGATAAGGGCGAGGGCCTGTGGCGCCGCACCGTTCACACCGAGCGAAATGGCAACCTTTATCCGACCCACGGACTAGGCCCGGTGGCGAATTACATGGGCATTCAGCGTGGCGACCGGTTCGACTACATCGTCTCCATGAGCACGCCGCAGCGCGGTCTCGACGCCTATCGCAAGGCCCATCTGCCCTCCTCCGACCCTCGCTGGTCCGAGCGCTACATCACCGGAGACATGAGCACCTCGCTCATCAAGACCGCGAACGGCCTGACCATCACGCTCCAGAACGGCACCGTCAATCCCCACCCCTACAGCCGCACCAACCTCATCGCAGGCACCAAGGGCATCTTTGAAGACTATCCCCCGCGCATCTATCTCGACGGACAGGCAGGCGGCGAAGAGTGGGGCAGCATCGACTCGTGGAAGACGCATCAGCATCCTCTGTGGAAGCGCGAAGGAGAGATCGCCCAGAAGCTCGGAGGCCACGGCGGCATGGACTACATCATGCTCTACCGTCTGCTCGAGTGCATGCGCGAGGGGCTGGTGCCGGACATGGATGTCTACGACGCCGCCACCTGGTCAGCCCCCGGCCCGCTCAGCAGGCTCTCGCTGGCAGATGGCAGTGCGCCTGCAAAGTTCCCCGACTTCACCCGCGGCCGCTGGCACGAGCGCACCGCATCGCAGATCGCCACCCAAACCTAAAGCCGTATCAGCATGACTGTACCCTTTGACCTTGATTTGTCATCCTTCGCCGCAGGCGGAGGATCTGCGTTTTGCTCAAAGCCGTCAACACCCTTGACACGCCTGCTATCCTTAAATCAGGAAAACGAAGTCCGGCCAGCGCCGGACTTTCGCTTTTAACTCACCCCGAGGTCTGGACTTAGGTCCTTTGTTTCGAAGACTTTGGGTACTTAGGTAGGGGGGAGGGGGGTACTTGCAAAACATGATGACCGGCCAGTTGCAATCCGCTGCTATCCTTCCCCCAAGGTAAATTTTTAGATGACCTCTGCGACCAAACCGAAGCCGTCTGCCGCCTCCGTCGTCGGAGCCACCACAGCGCTTGTCCTGCTCACCGCGCTCAACTTCGTCAACTACATCGACCGCTACATTCTTCCCGGCGTGCAGGAGCAGATCAAGGGCGAGTTTCACACCACCGACGCGCAGATCGGCTCGCTCACTCTCTGGTTCATGCTCGCCTACATGCTCACCTCGCCGATCACTGGCTGGTTAGGCGACCGCTTTCCACGCAAGCCCATGATCGTCATCGCCGCACTCTTCTGGAGCGGCATCAACTTCTTCACCGCAACGGTTCACTCCTACGACTCGCTCAACATCCGTCACGCCGCGCTTGGCGTCGGCGAAGCCAGCTTCGGCATCTTCGCTCCCGCCATCCTCGCCGACTTCTACCCCGAAGACCAGCGCAATCGCGTCCTGACCATCTTCAACATAGCCATTCCCGTCGGCGCAGCGCTCGGCTACCTCATCGGAGGCACCGTCGGCGAGCACTACGGCTGGCGCATGTCCTTCATCGTCTCCGCTGTTCCTGGAGTCATCATCGCGCTGCTCATCGCCTTCTTCATGAAGGAGCCATCTCGCGGAGCCAGCCAGCACGACAAGGCCAAGCTGAAGAAGGACACCGTCCTCACGCTGCTCAAGAACAAGGCCTACCTCGCTTCCATCCTCGGCTACGCCGCTGTCACCTTCTCGCTCGGCGGCATCTCGTGGTGGATGCCCTCGTTCCTCCAGCGTGTCGACGGCCGCAGCGAATCCTCCGCCGCATTCCTCATGGGAGCCATCACGGTGGTTACTGGCCTCGGAGGCACCATCGTCGGCGGCACGATCGCGCAGAAGTGGTCTTATCGCACACCGAAGGCCCTCTATTACATCCCGGCCATCGGCTCCATTCTCGCCGTTCCTCCCGCGCTGGTCTGCTTTTTCGGTCCCAAGGCATTCACGCTGCCCGCGCTCGCCGTTGCGATCTTCCTGATCTTCCTCGGCACTGGTCCGGTCAACGCGGCGACGGTGAACGCGGTTCGCCCCGAGATCCGCGCCACCGCGCTCGCCGGACAACTCTTCATCATCCACGCCCTCGGCGACGCCATCTCGCCTCGCATCATCGGCAGCATCAGCGACCGCAGCAACCTTAACACCGGCCTCGGAGCCACGCTCATCACCCTGGTTATCGCGGCCATCATCTTCTTCGTCGGATCGAGATACGCTCCCGAACTGCACTCCTCCGAAGTCCAGACAGCATGAGCCTCGCTCAAATACTTCCTTATTTGGCATGGCTCATCGCTCTCTTCTGGGTGTGGAAGGCCATCGCCGCCGCGCGTGGACTTCCCGGCATTCCCGACATCACCTTGCCGCAATATGACGTTGCTCCCGAAGGCAGTCCATCTCTGACCGTCATCGTCCCCGCTCGTAACGAAGCCGTGGATGTCGCAGCCTGCCTGCAATCGCTGCTGCAACAGGACTACGCGAACCTCCAGATCATCGCCGTCGACGACCGCTCCACCGATCAGACCGGAGCGATCATGGAAGCCCTCGCCGCCGAACACCCGGACAAGCTCCACGTCCTCCACATCACCGAACTTCCACCGAACTGGCTGGGCAAGACCCACGCGATGGCCTTTGCCGCACGCCACGCCACATCCGACTATCTGCTCTTTACCGATGCCGATATCTTCTTCCGCGCCGACGCTCTCCGCCGCTGCCTCGCGCAGGCCGTCGCTACCAACGCCGATCACTTCGTCACTCTGCCCACTCCCACCATCAAGACTCACGGCGAAGGCATGCTGCTCGGCTTCCTGCAGGTCCTCGGCCTCTGGGCCACGCGCCCATGGCGCGCCGACAACCCGCGTGCCAAGCGTGACTTTGTCGGCATCGGTGCCTTCTGCCTGCTTCGCTCCTCGGTCTATCAGCAGCTTGGTGGCTTCGAGACCTTCCGCATGGAGATCCTCGAAGACCTGACCCTCGCCCGCCGCGTCAAGATGATGGAGCTGCGTCAGCGCGTGGCCATCTCCACTGGCCTCGTGCGGGTGCACTGGGCACCGGGAGCCATGGGCGTAGTCGGCGTTATGACGAAGAACCTCTTCGCCGTCTTCCGCTTTCACGTCTCATTTTTACTAATTGCCTGCGGCTGGCTGACTCTGTTTTACCTCGCGCCCATCGCATTCCTCGGATGGCCGCAGACGCGCATTGCGGCCATCATCACCCTTGCAGCCATCGCGTGGCTCTATCGTCTGGCGGGACGCCTCAGCGGAATCTCCGCGTGGTACGCCCTTCTTTTCCCGATCAGCGCAGCGCTCTTCATCTACAGCCTGCTGCGCTCTATGTTCATCACGCTCAAGCAGGGGGGAGTTAGATGGCGAGGCACGTTTTATCCGCTCGCCGAAC
This sequence comes from Granulicella sp., assembly GCA_041691255.1. GTDB lineage: Bacteria > Acidobacteriota > Terriglobia > Terriglobales > Acidobacteriaceae > Edaphobacter. The sequence continues at coordinate 57,959 of JBEPUY010000025.1, forward strand.
TTCGCCAAAAGAAAATGCCCCTCCGCTAAAGAGGGGCGTTTTTATTCTGAAAACTATAGGGATACCCAGGGCTTCGCCCTGGGCTGGTATAAACCGCGCCGTTGGCGCTCCCATGCGATCCATTCGCTCTACGCCTACACCATCAGGGAATTTGCTCTTAGAACCGGTCCAGAAACTGCACTGGTTGGTGATCGATCTGATGAAAAGAACGAACCGTGGCATGAGCCAAGACAAAATACAGGGGTCTCTCCACTGCGCCGCGCGATAGAACTGCGCGGTTCCGGTCGAGATGACGGTGTTTTAGAGTTTTTGGACAGATTCTACGAGCGACTAAACTTCCACCAGTACCTTGCCGTACCGCTTCTCGACGTACTCATCCAGAATCACCTGAAACTCCTCGACGATGCGGTCGCCCTTCAGCGTCGTGAACAGCTTCCCATCCACATAGACCGGAGCCTTTGGCTCTTCGAAGGTCCCCGGCAGAGAGATGCCGATGTTGGCGTGCTTGCTCTCTCCGGGGCCATTGACGATGCAACCCATGACGGCGAGCTTCAGTTCCTCCACGCCGGGATACTGCTTCTTCCACTCCGGCATCGAGGCCACGAGGTAGTTCTGAATTTTCTCTGCAAGTTCCTGAAAATACGTCGAAGTGGTGCGTCCGCAGCCGGGGCAGCTCGTCACCTGCGGCATAAAGCTGCGAATGCCCAGCGACTGTAAAATCTGCTGTCCACAACGAACCTCTTCGCTGCGGTCGCCTCCCGGAGTTGGCGTCAGGCTCACCCGAATCGTGTCTCCAATCCCGGATAGCAGCAGCGGAGACAATCCAGCCGTCGAAGCAACGACGCCCTTCATTCCCATTCCCGCCTCGGTCAGCCCAAGGTGCAGCGCATAGTCGCAGCGGCTGGCTAGTTCGGTATAGACGTCGATCAGGTCGCGCACGCCCGAAACCTTGGCGCTAAGGATGATCTGGTCCCGCCGCAGACCGTAGCGTTCCGCCGCCGCTCCATTGTCGAGTGCCGAGACCACCATCGCCTCCATCATTACGTCGCGCGCGGGGAGGGGATTGGCGGTCTTCGAGTTCTCGTCCATCATCTTCGTCAGCAATGCCTGGTCGAGCGAGCCCCAGTTCACCCCGATCCGCACCGGCTTCTGGTGTTTGACCGCCACTTCGACCATGGTCCTGAAGTTGTCGTCGTCCTTGCGCCCGATCGAGCAGTTGCCCGGATTGATCCTGTACTTCGCCAGCGCCTGAGCGGTGTCGGGATATTTGGTCAGTAGCTGGTGGCCGTTGTAGTGGAAGTCGCCAATGATCGGCGTCGTCCAACCCTTTGCCGCGATGCCCTCAACAATATAGGGAACGGCTTTGGCGGCCTCGTCGTTGTTGACGGTGATGCGCACCATCTCCGACCCTGCCCGCGCCAGCGCCGCGACCTGTTGCACCGTCGATTCCACGTCAGCCGTGTCCGTATTGGTCATGGACTGCACCACAACCGGCGCATCCGAACCCACGCGAACCCCACCCACATTCACCGTTACCGCACGTCGACGCTGTATCTCAGGCATAAAGTCTCCACCCCCAAGTTTATCACTGCACCGTACTGGAACCTCACGGTACACTGTCATCTAAAGCCGTCGAAATACCTATCTTGATACTTATTTACCCTGATCTTGCTCGTCTAAATTACCTTGATCTTGCTCTTTTTATCCTGGCCCGGTAGCTCAGTTGCATAGAGCAGCGCACTCCTAACGCGAAGGTCGCAGGTTGGACTCCTGCCCGGGCCACCACCTCTCCTCTAAAAATGAACCACTGTCGCAACTACCCCAAACATTCTGTGTTCAACTCATTCTGGTGTACTCAGGGACGATGATGACAAGAAAGTTTTACCTCTCCAGGCGTAGTTTCTTAGGGCTCGCTACATCGGCTTCGCTTCTCTTTGGCTCCGCCGTGTCCTCGTTCGCGCAGAAGCCTCAGTCCCGTATCGCCGGGGAGATCACCTCCCAGCGCGTGGTGATGCCCAAATCGCAGCCTCCTATCGCGAAATTCGCCCCGGACAAGGGAAGCCTTGCGCCCCAGACCCAGCTCAGCAGCATGAGCCTCGTCTTCAGCCGCTCCGTCGCGCAGGAGGCCGACCTTCAGGCCCTGATCGCCGCCCAGCAGAACCGTGCTTCGCCGCAATTTCACGTGTGGCTCACCCCGGACCAATTCGCCGTCCGCTTCGGCATGTCCGACGCCGATATCGCCAAGGCCGAGGCCTGGCTCGAGCAGCAGGGCTTCACCGTCGAAGAGGTGTCGCGCAGCAAGAACCGCATCACCTTCTCCGGCACCGCGGCGCAGGCCGAGGCGGCCTTTGACGTCCAGTTGCACAACTATCAGACTGACGGCACCACCCACTTCGCTCCCGCCGGGGACATTAGCCTTCCCGCGTCTCTTGCCCCCGTGGTCCAGGCCGTCACTAATCTCTCGAACTTTCGTCCACGATCGCACATGCGCGTCCAGCGGGGTTCGTTGGTTTCCAGACCCAACTTTACCTCCGGGCAGACCGGCAGCCACTTTCTGACCCCTGCCGATATCGAAACCATCTACGACATCAAGGCCGCTCAGAGCGCAGGCTACAACGGCTCGGGCCAGTCGATCGCCATTGTTGGCCAGTCGGCCGTCGTCCTCTCCGATATCGAGAACTTCCAGAGCGCCGCCGGCCTGACCAAGAAAGACCCCACCATGGTCCTTGTTCCGAGTACCGGAGCATCGACTGTCTTCACCGGCGACGAGTCCGAGTCTGACCTCGACCTCGAATACTCCGGCGCCATCGCACCGGGCGCGACCATCTACTTTGTCTATGTGGGCAACGCCACCAACGCCAGCGTAACCGATGCCATCCGGTACGCCGTCGACCACGACATCGCGCCCATCATCAGCACCAGCTATGGTGGCTGCGAGACCCAGTACTCGACCAGCGAATACGCAACCGAGAACGGGGTGCTCGCTCAGGCCGCAGCCCAGGGCCAGACCGTCATTGCGGCTGCGGGAGACGACGGCTCGACGGACTGCTACGGCATCAGCGGCCTCACCACGGCCCAGCAGCAGGCCCTTGCCGTAGATTTTCCGGCCAGCAGTCCGTATGTGACCGCCATGGGCGGCACGGAATTCTCTACGGCCAATGTCGCTTCGGGCAGCAGCTATTGGGCAGCGGCCAACGGCAGCGATGTTCTCAGCTCAGCCCAGTCCTATATCCCGGAGCAGGTCTGGAACGATAGCTCCTCGACGATTGGCATCTCGGCAGGCGGCGGCGGTGCCAGCGTTCTCACCACCACGCGGCCATCCTGGCAGACTAGCTTTCCGGGCATCCCCACCGGCAGCACCCGGCTGGTGCCCGATATCTCGCTCGACTCGTCGCCAAACAACGCAGGATATATCTATTGCTCCAGCGATTTTGGCGGAACCGGTATTACCGGGAGTTGCGCGAACGGCTTCCGCGACAGCAGTAACTCGAACCTGACCGTTGCCGGTGGTACCAGTTTTGCTGTCCCCATCTTTGCCGGTATGGTGGCCATGATTAATCAGGCGACTGGCTCGGCGGGGCAGGGAGTCGTCAATCCCACCCTGTACGCGCTCGCCGCTAGCTCTCCCTCGGCCTTCCACGACATCACCACGGGCAACAACTCCTGCACCGCCGGATCGGCTTACTGCTCCACCGCCGCCACCAACACGTCGATCTATGCCGCCACCCCCGGATACGACCAGGCCAGCGGTCTCGGCTCGGTCGACTTCAACAATCTGCTCAACGCCTGGAAGACCGCTGCTGCTCCCGGTACCTCAACGCTGCTCGCCACCACCACAACGGTTACGGCGGCCAGTACGACGCCAGCCTCTGGCGCTTCGGATGTCATCACCATTAACGTCGCCCCCAGCACAGGAAGTGGCACACCCACTGGCACAGTCGCACTTCTAGTTGACGGAACTCCAGCGTCTCCATCCACTCCGGGACCTCGCACTCCTACAGAAACGCTATCGCTGTCGAACGGCACGACCAGCTATACCTTTTCTTCCACCACGAACGGCCAGCACGTCATCCGCGTAACTTACTCGGGTGATGGAACTTATGCGCCATCGACAAGCACGGTCACGGTCAATGTCGGGCCGAGTTTTACCATCACAGCCAATCCCACTTCTATTTCGGTCGCTTCCGGCAGCAGCGCCACCTCGACCATCAACGTGACTCCGGTGAACGGCTACACCGGCACCATCAACTGGTTGCTCAACGCGCCCTCGTCGTTGTCGGCCTGCTACACCATTGGGAACTCGAGTAACACAACCACGGTCAGCGGCACGGCTCCTGTAACCGCCACGCTGACGGTCTTTACCTCCAGCTCCGATTGTTCCGGCGCCAGCGTTTCGGCTTCGAGTAGCGGTGCAAAGCGCAGGTTCGCCAGCTCCACGCCGCAGCAGGTTGCCAATGGAAAGGCTCCGGCCCGCCCCTTTTCTCCGGGAACGGGAACGGGCGTGGCCCTGGGCGGTCTGCTCTTCTGCGGTCTTCTGGGAGGCCGCTCGCGCAAGCTGCGCCTCTTCCTCGCGCTCGGCGTCATCTCGGTGGCAACGCTCTCGACCTTTGGTTGCAGCAGCAGTTCCACCACTCCCCCGACAACGGGCAGCCAGTCGGCAACCCCAGGAACCTACGTTCTTACCGTAAGCGGGGCTGATGGTGCCACTGGATCGACCATCTCCCCGCTCCCGCTGAACATCACCCTTACCGTTCAGTAATGGCAAAGCAACCCAGCTTGGAGAGGGCGGGACTTCGGTTCCGCCCTTTTCTGCCCAAGCGGCCGTTTTTTACCCTTATCAATAGAAAATTTTCTGTCATTCAAAAAACCTGCAACCTGTCTCTCCTTGTATCCCTCTAAATAACACCTTTGGTTGCATGCGGGGAGTATCATTATTACTGTGCCGAAATATTCCATCGTCGTCCCTTTCCACAACGAAGAAGAAAATGTCACCACCCTCTATGACCGCCTCAAGGCCATCATGGAGCACGTCGGCGACACCTTCGAGCTGGTCTTTGTCGACGACGGCTCCCGCGATCGCACCTATCGCCTGCTCGAAGAGATAGCCGCAGTCGACAGCCGAGTCCTTGTCGTCAAGCTGCGTCGCAACTTCGGCCAGACCTCGGCGCTGGCCGCCGGGTTCGATCACGCCTCCGGCGACTACATTCTCGCCATGGACGGCGATCTTCAGCACAATCCCGACGAGATTCCAGACTTCCTCGCCAAGCTCGAAGAGGGCTACGACGTCGTCAGCGGATGGCGCTCGCACCGCGGCGACAACTTCATCATGCGCCGCATCCCCTCCCGCGCGGCCAATTGGCTGATGGCGACCCTCAGCGGCGTCAATAT
>JBEPUY010000026.1:0-62973 GCA_041691255.1 Granulicella sp.
AAGCTGAGGACAGGGTTGCCCAGATATTTGTGCAGCGGAGGCATCGCTCCCGGCTTGATCTCACCGCTGAAGCGGTTGCCCATCACCAGGTCATTTCCTTCTTCGAGCTTGGCGAGAAAGCGCGGCAGGTGGCCGAAGTCGTAGCTGGCATCGGCATCCGCCATCAGCACGTACTTGCCGCGGGCGTTTTCGATGCCGGTCATCAACGCCGCTCCGTAGCCGCGCACAGGAACGGCAACGACGCGCGCGCCCTCGTCGACGGCGATCTGCTGCGAGCCGTCGGTGCTGCCGTTGTCGGCGATCAGCACCTCTCCGGAAACATTGTTGTCGCGCAAAGCCGCAACGGCCTGGCGCACGCAGAACGCGAGCGTCTCCGCTTCGTTGAGGCAGGGCATCAGAATGGTGACGGTGAGGTCGCTCATAGTTGGAATGCTATCAAATGAAGTTGTCTGCATAGTTACTTTCGTCATCGAGGATTGGCCTGCCCGGATGCTTCGGGCGGCAGGTTAAGAGGAAGCTCGTAGAAGTGCGAATCGCCCAGTTGGTGCCAGCCGGCCGATGCCGGAGTCGTTCCGGTCATCACTCCCGGCCTGAAGTAGCCGACCATCACCTTCGCACCTTGCTGACGAACGATGTCAAAGGCCTGTTCACGGTTGGGCATATCGGCAAGCGTAGAGTACAGCGGAGTATCAATGTAGATCTCCGTAAGAATGCGGACACCAGTCAGCCTTGCCCAATATTCGTCGTAGACGCAGGCCCGGGTTCCGATGCAGGCGATGACGTCTCCGGGGCCTACGCCAAGCGCGTTCAGTCCGTGAGCCGCCTCGAAGATGTCAGGGTCGTACCATCCTCCTGGCGCACGGCGAATCGAGAGCTGGCGGCGCATCTCTGCAATCGTCCGCGCGGACTCTCCCACGGCGAGCAGGGCCAGCAGAAGCACAAGCGCCGAGGTCACAAATGCGGTGGACTGGTTCGATGCGGCTGGTTCTCGCGTGACCGGCTGGCTGCGCAGCGCTGCGAAGAGCGGCAGGATGATGGCGAGATAGCCGATCGTGACATAGCGCTCCTCGATGTTCACGATGCCGTAGACCGCGAAGACTCCAACTCCGAGCAGGAGCGGCGCAAGCCAGAAGGCATTGGCAGAAGGCCGCCAGCCGAGACGCAGGCGCGCCCCCAGCAGAAGCATCAGCGCCAACAGAAGCCATCCCTCCGGATGATTGACCAGATACCGAATGACCAGCACAAAGTCTCTTGAGACTGCGCGAATCTCCCCGTGAACATTCAGGTGGGCTTTCACCTGATCGTTCCAGAAGCTGGTATCGAACCAATTCGGGTAGGTGCCGTACGGCATCAGCTTGTAACTCACAATGAGAGGCGCGTGCAGCAACTCTTTCTGCTCGTGCTTAAGATGGACCTGGGAGGTGCCAAAGAGTTTGGTCTGGTCATTCTGCAGATGCATCTTCTCGGTTCCGCCAACATACCAGGCGTAGTTGAGCGTGCCGGAGTCGCCGAAGTCCAGGCGGCCACGCTGATGCGAGAGCGCGCCGATAAAAGGGCTGGCAACCAGAGCGAAACACGCAGCGACCAGCAGAGCGGCCGCAGCGATGCGTGTCGGCTTGTGCTTCAGCCATATCCAGCGGAAGGCGATGAGAGCGAGGATGCAGAGGAACGTGAAGACGAACGCGAAGGACTTTGTAAGGTATGCGAAGCCCAGAGCTATCCCCATCAACGCGGCGTAGCGCAGATAGCTGGTGGACAGATGGTTCATCAAGGCCGCGAGAGCGAACAGCAGGCAGGCCTGCAGCAGAGCGTCGGGACGCACCTTGCCCATGCTCAATTCGCGCTGGCTGGCGATCACAAGCAGGGCGATTCCGAGATAGCGAAGCGTATAGCGGTCGAGCAGAAAACGCGCTGCCTCTCCAGCTTCGGTGGCTGCGGTGCGAACATCACGGAGTCTGACAATGGAGTCCGTGAAGAGGACGACGGCGAGCATCTCCAGAAGGAAGATGCCGAAGTTGACCATGTAATAGGCGTGGAGTTCGGTGTAGCGTGTCGCATGAAAGAGGATGTGGCCAACCGAGAGCGCAGCCGGGTAGAGCGGGTTCCAATAGCCGTTGATGACGCCAGTCCAATGGTGAGAACGCATCAGGTCGCCGATGTCCATGTAAGCGACCGCGTCGCCGTCGATCTGATAGGGGTCCCAAAGCGCGTAGCCAAAGGTGACCAGCGCTGCAAGCACGCAGTACACGGGCCAGAGTCGGCGCATCCAGTTTTGGAGGGGATTCACTTCCAGGGAGGTATCTTTCATCGCGGTGGGTTCGTCCTCTAGGGCGTTTTCATCATCATCGCAGAGATAAAGATTGAATCGGTGTGAAATTAGCTGAGCGATAAGATGCTCATTCCGTCAGGGATGCAGTGTGACTTTGAGAAACAACCAGCCCTCCGGGGTGGAGGGCTGGTGATGAAGGAGCTTTTATTGCTGGTTTATATGTCCTTGACGCCGTCGACGAAAGCCTTCAGCTTGCGGCTGCGGCTGGGGTGACGGAGCTTGCGCAGCGCCTTGGCTTCTATCTGGCGAATGCGCTCACGCGTGACCTGGAAGGACTGACCGACCTCTTCGAGCGTGTGCTCTGAGCCGTCTTCGAGGCCGAAGCGCATCTTGATGACGCGCTCTTCACGCGGCGTCAGGGTACGCAGAACCTGCGAGGTGTACTCCTTCAGGTTGACCGAGATCACAGCATCCGACGGCGAGACGGCCATGCGGTCTTCGATGAAGTCGCCAAGGTGCGAGTCTTCTTCTTCGCCGATGGGAGTCTCGAGCGAGATAGGCTCCTGCGCGATCTTGAGGACTTTACGGACCTTCGCGACCGGGATGTCCATGCGGCGGGCGATCTCTTCCGAGGACGCTTCGCGGCCAAGCTCCTGCACCAGTTGACGCGAGGTGCGGATAAGCTTGTTGATGGTCTCGATCATGTGCACCGGGATACGGATGGTGCGGGCCTGGTCGGCGATGGCGCGGGTGATGGCCTGACGAATCCACCACGTCGCGTAGGTCGAGAACTTGTAGCCGCGACGGTACTCAAATTTATCGACGGCCTTCATCAGGCCGATGTTGCCTTCCTGAATCAGGTCGAGAAACTGCAAGCCGCGGTTGGTGTACTTCTTGGCGATGGAGACGACGAGGCGAAGGTTGGCCTCGATCAGCTCGCGCTTGGCGCGCTCGGCGTCCATGTCGCCCTGAATCATCTCGCGCTGGGTGCGCTTGAGATCGGCGATCAGTATACCGGCGTCCTGCTCGACGCGCTCGAGATCGATGCGGCAGTTCTTCTGCTGACGCTTGTACTCCTTGCGCAGCTCTTCGGACTTCGAAGCCTCGTACTTCGTGTCGAGCGTCTTGATCTGGCGCTCGAGGGTGCGCATGGCGTCGACAGTCTTGTTGACCTTGTCGAGCAGGCGCTTCTTCTCGTTATTGGTGTACTTCAGCTCGCGGATGATGCGGTTGATGTAGACGTGCTCGCGGCCAATCAGCCAGCGGGTCTTGCGCGCGTCCTTCGCCTTCGCCTTTGAATCTTTGCCGACCGGCGCAGCGAGCTTTTCTTCAAGGCCGTGAATCTTCTTCTGGTGCTTGGTGATGACGTCGATACGGCCAGCGGTGGCGCGCACGCGGGCAGCCAGAATCTCTTCGGTCAACTCTTCTTCGTCGAAGGTGACGACTTCTTTAATGTTGCGGACGCCGCGCTTGAGGTCTTCGCCGAGGCCGACGATCTCGCGGATGACGATGGGCGAGCGCGAGATGGCCTTCATGACACGAAGCTGGCCGCGCTCGATGCGCTTGGCAATCTCAACTTCGCCCTCGCGGGTGAGCAGAGGAACGGTGCCCATCTCGCGCAGATACATGCGGACGGGATCGTTGGTCTTTTCGAGCGTGCCGGGAGTCAGGTCCAGTTCGACGTCGTCGGACTCTTCACCGGCCTCAGGCTCATATTTGTCGCGGTCGCCGCCGAACTTCGACTCGCCGGAGAGCACGTCGATGCCCTGGGTGTTGATGGTGGTAAGAAGATCGTCGAGGTCGTCGGGTGTGGTGATATCACCGGGCAGCAGGTCATTGACCTCGCCATAGGTGAGGTAGCCCTTCTCCTTGCCGGTGTCGATCATCTTGTCTATGTCTTCTTCGTACTTGTCAATTTCTTCAGCCACGGCTATGCGCACTCCTGCGAGAGATTCTGTAGATTGGGATGCCGCCGGTATCCATGGTGGTATTTCAGGCGGACGAATCCCTTGGTTGTGACTGGTGGGCAGGGAGTTAGTTGCGGTTTAGACCGCGATGGCAAGCCCGGCGACCTCAGAGGGTCAGGGCATTCAAAGGCACACGTCCCCAGCGAATCACAGAATACCACATATTTTAGACGCTCTCCGAGGGAAAAAGACTCGGGGCGGGGTCGCGGAGAGGCTCTCCCGCAGCTCCATCCTGATGCCGGGGACAGCGGCGGAGATGGATATCCTTGCCGTTGGAGCCATAATCGTGGCCGCAATGGCCGCAGCGAAGATGGTAGATCGTCTGGCCGGAGAAGGATTCCGAAGGGAATCCGGTGCGGGAGATGACGATCTGGCCGTGTTTGTTCTTGTATCCGGGGTAGGTGGTCTGGAATCGGGGCATAGTCCTAGTAGCAACGCATATGTGAGATCAGAGATTTACCCACTGCGGGAATTCAGCCGAATTGCGAATTTTGTTGAAGCCACTCTGCCAACTCGGCTTCACTTAAGTCGCCCGCTGCGAGCGCATAAAAAGTGAGATACCGCATCTCCTGAGACGCGGTGAGGATGATTCCATTTTGCTTGAGAAAGCTTAAGCAAACTACAAACGCAGTGCGCTTATTGCCATCCACGAACGCATGGTTTTTCGCCAGGCCGAAGGCATAAGCGGCAGCAAGTTGATAGAGCGTGGCAGTGGGATCTGAATAGGCGAAGAGATTTCTGGGCCGATCCATTGCCGACTCGAAGAGGCCCTGGTCCCGAATGCCGCTGGCACCGCCATGATCGGCCAATTGAAGCTGATGGATGACGCGCGCCTCTTCATTGTCAATCCAGATGGGATCCTTCACTCGGCCAGCCTGCGCAGAACGTCTCGGTTCTCCTGCATGATCGATTTCGCAATCTCAATTTTTTCGGCAAAATCAGGCTGATAAGGGCTCAGCTCGAAGCCGAGAGGCGTCTCAGTAATATAGAGCTGATCGCCCTTGGAGACTCGCAGCTTTGCCATAAGCTCTTTAGATAGAATGATTCCTGTTGAATTTCCAATAGTGGTGACTTTAACAGTGGACATGGATGAGCCCTCTCGTTAAGTATAACGCTTGTTGTACGAAAATTGGTCTCGTAAGCCCTATCAACTTTCGAGCCCCGGGGCTGACCTTCGAATGCGAGCCAGTAGCGATGCTGGGCGCAGGAAGTGGGGATAGTGCAGCATGCTGGCGACGAACGCGGGAAAGGTGTCCTGCGAGATACGCAGCGATGCCGGAACGACGTACAGGTTCATGACGATCTCTGAGACGAGCAACGAACCGGCGGCTCCGTAGAGGCCGAACCTGCGGGCCAGGAAGTAGCAGAGCGTGCAGGCGAGGCCGGTTCCGAGGACGTAATAGGTGGCCAGCCGCTGATGCTGGTTGGTCGAGGTCATCAGCACCGAACTGGTGGACCAGAGCGCATAGAGAATGACGACCAGCAGAAGAATGTCGAGCAGAACGCGGCTGGGCGGGACATGGCCACCCGTCCAGTGGTGAAGGAACCAGGGGCCGACCGACATCATGCCCAGAACGATGACGAAGGCGACGACCAGCGCCAACTGGCAGGCGCGGCGCAGCAGCGAGCGCACCAGAGGGAAGTTTCGTGCGCCGTAGGCAATCGACATCTCCGGCTCGAAGGTGGTGTTGACCATCTGGACCATCTGCAGCGCGACGCGGGAGACGGTGCGGGCGGTGCCGAAGACGACGACGGCGGTCGGTCCGAGAGCGTATCCGACGGCGAGCAGAGTGCCCTGCAGGTTAAGAGCGTTTCCGATGGGGAAGCCCATAAATGCAAGCGCAGGCCGGGCGAGCGCGCGAATTTCAGCGAAGCTGGCGTGTTTCCAGCCGTATTCCATCCAGGGAATATCCCGGCGAACAAGAAAGCACAGCGCGATGGTGCCGGTCACATTCGCGCAGGCAAAGACGAGGGCAGTGATGCGGGGGCCTGCGCCAAAGGCCACGGAGAGGATCATGCAGCCGAAGGCGGAGAGCGACATCATGCTCTTGATGAAGGAGCCGAAGGGATAGCGGCCAATGCAGCGGTAGGCGCTTTGCAAAAGCTGCTCGAACTGGCCGAGCATGACCGAGACGCCCAGGTAGAAGATGATCCACTTGGCGTCGTAGGGGACGATGTTGTGAATTTTCAGGAGGCGAGCGGCAGGGACGTAGTAGAGCACCACGCTCAGCAGGGCGATGACGCCAGTGCAGATGATGGCGATGAGCCACCAGCAGCTCTGGAAGACGCGCAGCGCCCCCTGCCGGTCCTCCCGGGCGACCAGCATGGTCATCTCGTTGCCGGCGACGCTGCCAAAGCCTATGTTACTGAAACTAAGGTACGAAGGGATGGAGTTGAGAATCATCCATTCGCCGTACACCGGCACGGCCCAGAAGTGCAGGAAGACCGGAACCTGGACGAGCTGAATGATGGTCGATGCCATCTTGCTGATCCAGTTGGAGATGAACCCAAGGGTCAAGCGGCGTTTTACGGAGCTATCCATTTTCGTCGTTGGCCTCAGGCTTCAGTTTAGCGGGTGCAGTTTTTTGAGACTGGGAGGAGGAAGTTGCAAGATAGATCGATTTTAAAGGATTTGTGTGAATTATGGGTATATTTCAGCGCTGGCGGAGAGCGCGGTCGATCTGGAGCTTCTCGGAGGTGAGCTGGGTGAGGATGGCCTGGTCGCCGCGGCGGTCGGCTTCGGCGATGAGAGTGCGGATCTCGCGCTGACGGCGTTCCAACCGACGGGTTTCAAGGGCGTGGAGAGCGTGTTCGACCTGCTCAGTCATGGATTGCGCGTCGGGCCTTGCGTCGGCCTCTTCGGGGTCTTCGTGATGTTGGAGCGCGAGCGCCAGTAGAGTGTAGCTCTGCGGGTCCTGGGCGGCGTCGAGCGGGTTGGCGGGAACGGGAGCGTTGGCCAGCGTCTCCATCACGGCGGCGGCGGGAAGGTTTTCGTACCACTCGGGATGCTGTGAGAGCTGGTCGGCGGCGAGGATGCGGGCCGGGTCGCTCTCGGGCAGGACGAGGGCGCGCAGCAGGACGCGCTCGTTCTCGCTGGCTGGGTCGGCTTTGTGGGAGCGGACGCTTTCGACGCGCTGGGCGGCGGCCTGCTTGATCTCCTGCCGCAAAATCTGAGAGTCGATGCCTAATTTTTGTGCGGCGTCGGCGGCGAACTCGTCGCGATGGATGCGGTTGGGCATGCGCCGGATGTGGGGCAGCAAAAAGTTGAGCGCCTTGACCTTGGCATCGGCGGTGCGGCCGGGGAAGAGCTGGCGGGCGCGGTCGATAAGGTAGTCGGAGTGGCGCTTGGCGGTGCGCAGCGCGGCGAGGTAGGCCTGGATGCCCTGCTCGCGGACGAAGCGATCGGGGTCGAGTCCGCCCTCGAGGGCGACGACTTTTACCTCGAAGTCCTCTTCGGTGAGCAGAGCGATGGATTTTTCAGCAGCGTTGGCCCCGGCGGTGTCTGGGTCGAAGTTGACGACGACGCGTTTGGTGAAGCGGCTGAGCAGGCGCACCTGCATCTCGGTAAACGCCGTGCCCGAGGTGGCGAGGACGTTGTGCACGCCCGCCATGTAGACGGAGATGCAGTCCATCTGGCCTTCGACCAGAAGCGCGAAGTCGTGATTGCGCATGTCGGCCTTGGCCTTGTCGAGATTGAAGAGGACCTGGCCCTTGGTGTAGAGCGGCGTCTCCGGCGAGTTCATGTACTTGGCGATGTCGCGGCCCTTTTCGTCATGGCTGTCGAGAGCACGGGCGGTGAAGGCGATGGTCTTGCCCTGCTCGTTGGCGATGGGGAAGGTGATGCGCTTGCGGAATCGCGCATAGAGCTGGCCGTGGGTTCCGTCGGCCTGTTCCTTCGCGCTGAAGAGGCCGCTCGAGCGCATGGTCTCCTCGCCGAAGTGCGGCTTCAGGCGGTCGCGCATGTCGTTGAAGTCGTCGGGGGCGTAGCCGATGCGGAACTTGGCGACGGTCTCGGGAGTGACGCCGCGACCGGTGAGGTACTCGCGTGCGCGAGCGGCCTCGGGTGATTTGAGCTGCGCCTCGAAATATTGGGTTGCGGCCTCGTGGATGTCCATGAGCTGGCGCCGCAGTCCGGCCTCGCGGGCCTCTTCGGGAGAGCTGAACTCGCGCTTGGGTAGGGGGATGCCGCACTTGGCGGCGACAGTGCGGATGGCCTCGGGGAAGCTGACGTTTTCGAGCTTCATGACGAAGGTGAAGACGTCGCCCTTTTCGTGGCAGCCGAAGCAGTAGAAGTAGCCGTGGTTGGCGTTGACGGAGAAGGAGCCGGTCTTTTCCTTATGGAAGGGGCAGAGGCCGGTGTAGTTCTGCGCCCCGGTTTTGCGCAGTTTCACGTAGTCGCCGATGATCTTGACGATGTCGGCCTGCTGCTTGACGGTCTGGGCAAAGTTATCGGACATGCTGGTGGGCTTGAATGATTAGTTTAGATGAGTGCGTAGGAAAGGCTTGAGTGTGATTTTCACCGATATTCTGGCGCTCCATCTTTTGAACGGTATCGAATTGGCAAGGGTGGCGGAGTTTGGGCTTGAGGATTAGGCTTGCTTCAGGAGGGAGCCCGATGTTCTGTACCGTCTTCAGGCATAGCTCAAGCGTTTTTTTGCTTGCGGTTGGTGTAGTGGTTGCCGGCGTCGCGGCGGCTCCTGCGGGGGCGGTTGTGCCGGGTACTTTGCCTGCTGCTCCACCCAGTGCCAGCGTTTCGATACAGATTCCGAAGTTGGACGCGAATGATGCCGAGGTGAAAGCTAATCAGTTGACGGTGTGGGCAGACTTCAACCGCGACGGCATCGCCGATGTGGCGCGGCCTGACCTGCCTGCTGAGAAAAATTCCGGGGCGGCGCATCTGACGATATCGCTGGGGCAGGCGGATGGTAGCTTCAAGCAGGTGGGGTCGGCATTGGCTGTGGGCCATCATCCTACCGATATCGTTGCCGGAGATTTCAATCAGGACGGCATCCCAGATTTGCTGGTGGGAGATGACGACGGGACGCTCACCCTGTTCCTTGGCGATGGCACGGGCAGGATGACGTCTGCGGGTGTGGTGGCGCAACTGAGCTCGGTTGTGTCGATTGCTGCGGCAGACTTCAACCACGACGGAATTCTGGATGTGGCGGTCACGGACTGGCGCGCGAGTACGGTGACGATTCTGCTTGGTGGGGGAAAAGGCTCGTTGCGCCATGCGGAATCTTTTCCGCTGCGGGTTGCAGGGACGAGTCCCCGGGTTACGGTGGCTGACTTCAATGGGGACGGCATCCCCGACCTGGCCGTGGTGTATGGCGATGACGATGGAGACACGTACGACGTGCTGCTGGGCAATGGCAGCGGCGGCTTTATGTTGGCACCGAGCCTGAGCGTGACCCGAGATCCGAACTCTCACTGCGTTACCTAGTTGCGTGTGATCTGGGACTCGCCTCGTAGGATGCGCCGGCCCATTGCTCCGCTGGAGCATTCGCTTACTTGAAATTCCGACTCCTCGATTTTGATGGAGAATGGAGCGTGCAAGCGCTAGGCTTGTGTGGCTTTTAGGGAGCGGTGTTTTATGGCGAAGACGATTGACGTGGCGGCGCGGTTTGCCCTGGGACAGGAGCGCCGCAAGCAGATGCGCCGCACCGTCCATGCGGAGTGGAAGGCAAGTGAGCGCAAGGAGCATCCGCTGAAACTGCTGGCGGCGTCGATGCGCGGAAGGGTTCCGGCGCTGGTGACGCTGAAGTATGAGCGCATGGCGCTCTCTCCGTTTGGCTACTTTCGCGGAGCGGTGCCGGTGATGGCGTATGACCTGTCGCTGGTGGGCAATACGGGCATACTAAGCCAACTGTGCGGCGATGCGCACGTGCGCAACCTCGGCGCGTATGCCGGGCCGGACGGACGGCTGGTCTTCGACATTAACGACTTCGACGAGACGATGGTGGGGCCGTTTGAGTGGGACGTAAAACGGATGGCTACGAGCCTGATCCTGGCGGGACGCGACGCGGGGGTGAAGAGCATGCGTTGCCGCGACGCGGCGGCGATCTTTCTGGCGCGCTATCGCTTCTGCATCACTGCATTTGCGCGGATGCCGTTGCTGGAGATGGCGCGCTATCAGGTGCATCGGCTGAAGAACGTGTCTCCGGTCCAGGGGATTCTGCAGATGGCGGAGAGGGCGACGCCGCTGCATACACTGTCGCAGTTGACGCAGGTGGTGAAGGCCGCTGGCCAGCAGAAGAGCCGGGTGTTCAAGACCATGGCTCCGGTGCTGACGCGAGTGAAAGGCCGGGAGGCGGAGAACGTGTTGGCTTCGCTGGGGCTTTATGCAGAGAGCCTGCTGCGCGAGCGGCGACATCTGTTCTCACAGTACAGGCCGGTGGATGTGGCGTTCAAGGTTGTGGGGACGGGCTCGGTGGGGCTGCGTGACTACTGCGTTTACATGGAGGGCAATGGCGCGAAAGACCCGTTGTTCCTTCAGATCAAGGAAGAGGTGGCGTCCGCCTATGCGCCTTATATCGGGCGCGTGAATGGCGGCAAGGGGCTAACGAACCATAGTGGAAAGTATCACCAGGGGCGGCGCACGGTGGAGGGAGAGCGGGCGATGCAGATGCAGTCCGATCCTTTTCTGGGATGGACGACGATCGATGGGCGCGAGTATATGGTGCGTCAGCTCAACGATCACAAGGCATCGATTCAGGTGACGGACCTGAAGGCAGGACTGCTGGAGTATGCGAGCGTCTGCGGTGAGTTGCTGGCGCGAGGCCATGCGCGGTCGGGCGACTGCCTGATGCTGGGAGGATATCTGGGCAAGTCGGCGCGGTTCGATGAGGCGGTGGTGAAGTTTGCAGAGGCTTATGCGAACCAGACGGAGAAAGATTGGCATGAGCTGGTGCAGTCGATGAAGAAGCCGGGCGCAAAGAAATATTTGCAGAGTGCAGGGAAGAAATGACGGACATGAGGAAGATATTGTGGAAAAGCAATCGCGATCATACCGTGGCATTCCACGTTCGTTGTAGTCAGTGAAGTTTTCCTAAGCATCTGGAAACTTTATGGCTGATCGCGTGTTTCAGAAGGGGGACGTTAGAGCTTGCGGCACGTAAGGCGCGACTCTAAAAGATTTGAGGCGGCGGCATCGATGCCGTAACGCTATTTCCGAGGTTAAGTAGATGCGATCTTTCAGCTCAATTCGTAAGTTGGTTATGGCAGCGGCCCTGATGTTGGTGCCTGCTGCTTCTTTTGCCGGAGTCTTTATTTCGGTCAACATCGCTCCGCCGGTGCTGCCGGTTTATACCCAGCCGCTTTGCCCTGGCGATGGCTATCTGTGGACGCCGGGTTACTGGGCCTACGGGCAGGAGGGCTACTTCTGGGTTCCGGGCGTGTGGGTGCAGTCGCCCACGGTTGGCTATCTGTGGACTCCCGGCTACTGGGGATCGGGCGGTAACGCTTATATCTTCCACGCAGGATATTGGGGACCGCACATCGGCTTCTACGGCGGCGTCAACTATGGCTTCGGATACACGGGACGCGGGTATGAGGGCGGCTATTGGAACCACGGCGTCTTTGCTTACAACCGCAGCGTGAACAATATCGACGTACGAAATGTTCACAATGTCTATAACCGGACCGTTGTGGTGAACAACTACAACCGTGTGAGTTACAACGGTGGCCACGGCGGTATCGATGCGCGAGCCAGCGTACAAGAAGAGGCCGCGATGCGTGACCACCGTGTTTCGCCGACGGCCAGCCAGGTCAGCCATCGCGATGCGGCGAGCCGGGACCGCAACCAGTTTGCTTCGGTCAACCACGGACGACCGCAGACGGCGGCCATGCGAACGGTGAACGACCGCTCCTTCAACCAGCAGCAGCGCGTTGCCAATGGCGTACGCTCTGGCCAGATGACGGCGGGCGAGACTCGGAATGTTGAGAACCGCGAGGCCAGCATCCATCGGCAGACTGCGAATGATCGCGCTGCCAATAATGGCCGCCTGACTCAGCAGGAGCATCAGCAGGTCAACCAGCGGCAGAACAATGTCAACCGGTCGATCAATAACGATAAACATAATGCCGCGAAGCAGCCGCAGGCGCGTGCAGAGCAAGGGCATGAGGAGCATCGCTAAACAAGTCATTCGATGATGAAGTGAAACCGCCGGTGCAGCGATGCGCCGGCGGTTTTGCGTTTGGGCTCTCGGCAGAACGGGGTTGCACCTAGAATGAGGAGAGGTGCTGAGCCAACGACAACTCGACCAGGTATGCGTGGTGCTGGTGCGCGCGCGTAATCCAAGCAATATTGGTGCAGTGGCGCGGGCGATGCACGACTTTGGGTTTCGCTATCTTCGCGTGGTGAATGAGTACGCTGTGCCGTTTGCCACGGCTCGTTCCGCTGTCGATGCCTCCGAAGTGCTGGCTGGTGCGATGGAATTTGGCAGCGTTGCTGAGGCGGTAGCGGACTGCACGTTGGTGGTGGGCACGACCGCGGTGGGCGAGCGGGCCTTGCTGCATCCGCTGCATGCGTTGCCGGAGGCTGGTGCAGAGATAAGCGAAGCGCTGGCGCATGAGGGTCGGGTGGCGCTGCTGTTCGGCTCGGAGAAGACGGGGCTGAGCAACGAGGAATTGAGCCACTGCCACTGGCTGTTGACGATCCCGATGAAAGAGCATGAGGAGGTACGTCATCCGTCGATGAATCTTGGTCAGGCGGTCGCGGTGTGTCTGTACGAACTGGTGCGCGAGACCGGAGTGCATGCCGGGGTGGGCGTTGCGGCTAGGGCCGAGGCGGGAGAAGTAGAACGGCTGACGATGTTGCTGACCGAGGTGCTGGAGCAGACGGGTTATACGCGCAGGCATCCGGCGAATTGCGATGAGCAACAGATAAGGCGGCTGGTCGTGCGCATGGGCGTGTCGGCGAGTGATGTGCCGGTGTGGATGGGGATTCTGCGGCAGATGTTGTGGAGGATGCGCTGTGCTGAGGCAGGCAGTGAATAGGGTTGGGAATAGATTTGGAGGTCGTTGAATGGTTGCTGGTAAGGGTTGGCTGGTAGTCGCGGTGGGATGCTGCCTGTCGCTGGGTGCGATGGCGCAGGGAAGACAGCTAACCACAGAAGACTATGCGCGCGCGGAAAAGTTCATGGACTACAACGTGAATCCTCTGGTGCTTCACACGGCGGACCATGTGAATTTTATGGCGGACGGCCGCTTCTGGTATCGCGATCGCGGTGCTGATGGCGCGGTGTTTGAAGTAGTCGATCCGACACAGGGGGCGAAGGCTACGGTGTTTGACCGGGAGAAGCTTGCAGCAGCGATGTCGGCTGCAACTGAAGGGAAGAAGACGTTCGATGCGCGCACGCTGGCGATTTCGGATATCGCGTTTGAAGATGGAGGCCGCGTCGCTGTTGTAAATATCGATGGCGATACGATGCTCTGCGAGTTAAAGGAAGAAGAGAAGTGCGAGCTGGTTACGGTGCCGGTGAAGGATGCTGTGGCGGCGAGGCTGTTTTCTGAGGCCCACGGTGTGGCCAGCGCGGACATCTCGCCGGACGGGAAGAAGATCGCCTTCATTCGCGACTACAACCTGTGGGTTCGCGATAGGACCACCGGCAAAGAGACGCAGTTGACGAGGGACGGCGTGAAGGACTTTGGCTATGCGACCGACAATGCAGGATGGCAGCAGACCGACAGCGCGGTGCTGCTGTGGTCGCCGGACTCGAAGAAGATCGCGACCTTTCAGCAGGACCAGCGCAAGGACGGCGAGATGTACCTGGTGCCGGTGACGAATGGGCATCCGGTGTTGAAGGCGTGGAAGTATCCGCTGGTGGGCGATGCCAACGTGACGATGATTGAGCGCGTGATTATCGATGTGGATAAGCGCAAGGTCATTCGTTTGAAGATGCCGCCGGATCAGCACCGTTCTACCTTGTGCGACGACGTGAGCTGCGACGCCACGAAGAGGTGGGACGATGTGCAGTGGAGCGCGGATGGAAAGCATCTCGCGTTTGTTTCGACCTCACGCGATCACAAACAGGAGTGGCTGCGCGTGGCCGATGCGGCCAATGGCGATGTGCGCGACGTGATGAATGAGGCCGTGGCGACGTACTTCGAGAGCGGCAATGGCAAGGTTAATTGGAAGTACCTGCCGCAATCGAACGAGGTGCTGTGGTTCAGCGAGCGGAACAACTGGGGCCAGATGTATCTCTATGATCTGACGACCGGCAAGCTGAAGAACCAGATCACGCACGGCGAAGGCGATGTGACGCAGGTGCTGCATGTGGATGAGGGAGCGCGCAAAATTTACTTCCTGGCGGTGGGCAAGGAGGAGGGGCGCGACCCTTATTTTTCGAGCTACTACAGCATCAACTTCGATGGCACCGGACAGAAGCTGCTGACGCCGGAGGATGCCGACCACGCGGTGACTTCATCGCCCGATGGCCGTTACTTTGTCGATGTGTCTTCGACGCCGACCCAGCCGCAGACGGCGGTGGTTCGAGACAGCGATGGCAAGCTCGTCGCCGAAGTTGCGAAGCAGGATATTACGCGGCTGCTGGCTTCTGGGTGGGTTCCACCGACGCCGATTACGGTGAAGGCGCGGGATGGCAAGACCGATCTCTATGGGCTAATGTTCAAGCCGACAAACTTCGACGCCTCGAAAAAATATCCGATTGTGAATCATGTCTATCCCGGGCCGCAGACAGGCTCATGCGGCAGCCGTGGCTTTGCTGCGGCGCACAAGGACGATCAGTCGCTGGCAGAGCTTGGTTTTGTAGTGGTCTGCATTGACGGCATGGGGACGCCGTTGAGGTCGAAGGCGTTTCACGACTTCTACGATGACAATCTTGGCGATGACACGATCCCCGATCAGATGGCAGGCATGAAGGAGTTGGCTGCCAGGTACCCATTCATCGACATCGAGCGTGTGGGGATTTACGGTCACTCAGGCGGCGGCAACGCGACGGTCTCGGCGATGTTCCACTATCCTGATTTTTTCAAGGTCGGGATTGCGGAGAGCGGCAATCATGACAATCGCGACTATGAAGATGACTGGGCAGAGAAGTGGGCTGGGCTCGAAGTGAAGAATGCCGATGGAACCAGCAACTACGACCGTCAGGCCAATCAGAACTATGCGAAGAATCTGAAGGGCCATCTGTTGCTGGTGCATGGAACGATGGACAACAACGTGCCGATGAATAACACGCTGCTGGTTGTCGATGCCCTAATCAAGGCGAACAAGGATTTTGACCTGTTGCTGATTCCAAATGTGGCGCACGCCTACGGCGAGGCTGAACTTTATATGACGCGGCGGCGCTGGGATTATTTTGTGCGCTATCTTGCGGGAGATGTGCCGCCGCATGAGTACAAGATGAAGCCTTATGCGGCAGCACAGTCGGCGCTTGCCCTGGGGCAATAGAACGAGAGAACCAAGGCCCGGCAGAGCGCTGACCAGCGTTCTCTACCGGGCTTTCAGATTGATTTATTCCACAATTTTTCCGTCGGCAGGAGTAGCGGGATTGGAAGGATCAGGCTCCGCGCCCGTTACCTGCCAGCCGTTGCTGGTATCGGTCAACGTGGTGTGGCCAGTTTGCGGACCGCTCACATCGGCGTGCAACTGTGGATAGGCGTTCTGGGTCTCGGCGGCGGTGGCCCAGGCTGGAGCGTCTGCCAACGAGTAATGATAGGCGACCTGCGTGGTTGCGCCAACAGCGGCGGTGGTCGGGGTGGAACTGTCGATGCTGCTGACCTTGCGATGGCCGTAGCAGAAGTTGCCGAAGCCCGGCTGCTGCACATCGACGGTCCAGAGAGAACGGCCCTTGCCGGAGAGATCGTAGATATTGACTTGCTTGGTGGCGATGATCAGCTTGGTCTTCTCTGCGCTGGTCCGGGTGAGCATTCCCTGATCGACAAGGGCATCGTAACCCGCGGTCTTGCTGGTGTCGGAGGTGTCTGCCTGAACGGGAAACTTTACAGCATCGGGCCAAAGACACGCCGGATGCGCGCTGTAGTAGGTATCGATCGCGTTCTTGAAGTTCATGTTGTTGTCGACTTTTTTGTTGCAGCCAGTGGCCAGCAGGGCAACTGCGCCGCACAGTGCGGCGGTGTGCATGGTGGAACGAATCGTGCGCAATCTCATTTGTCAATCTCCTCTTTCTCTATGTGGGATGCAGAGGAGCGGCATTGCGTTTTTTTGTTGCAGGGTTGCCTGAGATGCAGGGATTTTTCCTACATATAATCGACGCCATACTGCACGGGAATCTGCGTGAAGGCGATGCGCGTGGGTGCGGATTCGCGCGCGGGCAGCATTCCGGCGAAGTGCAGCGTGGTGTGGCCATACTTGAGGTTGAGCTTGTCCATGGTAGCGGAGAGCTCGGCGCGGTTGTTGGGATCGGCAAAGAGTTCTGCCTGGTATTCGCTCTCGGGAATGAGATTGCGAAGCGTAACGCCGACGAAGAAGGGGCGTTGAAAATCTTCTCCCTGTGGTCGCTGCGCCCAGATGCCGCGCAGCACTTCGAGCAGCGTCAGGGTGTCGCGGCAGTCGCGGAAGCGCGCCTCCATACCCCAGCCGGAGTGAGTGAGACCGCTGAAGTGGCGTTTGCTCTTCATGCGTGCGGCCTGCTCTTTGGTGAGAGAGAATCGTATCGTCACCGCCATCGAGCCGGTGTAGAAGTTCTCCATCCTGAGGCGCATGGCGGCTTTATGCAGCAGCTTGTGCGCTACGGCCCATGCGCCTTCCTGAGAGCGGAAATCGGGAGCCATGACGTGCGAGTGGCCTAATGATTTTTGTACGCCGCTGCTTACGGGAGCGCCGTCGTCGCCAGTCTCTTCGCCGCGCAGCCAATGGTAGAGGCGGTCTCCCCAGACGCTGTCCCATAGCTTGTGCATGCCATTACGATCGAGAGCGAGCAACTGCTCCATGGTCGTGATGCCTTTGGCGTTGAGGCGCACCTCGGTCTTCGCGCCGACGCCGGGCAGGTCGCGCAGTTCGAGATGCGCGATGGCGCGGGGCAGTTGCGACGGCAGCAGACCGATGAGGCCGTCGGGCTTCTGCATATCGCTGGCGATCTTGGCGAGATAGCGATTGGGCGCCATGCCGATGGAGCAGCGTAGCGCCTCGCCTACATTCTTGTAGATGGACTGCTTGATCTCGAGTGCGATCTTTCTCGCTCGCGGCGGCTCCTGCTCGCGCCCCATCAGCTCGCAGGACATCTCGTCGATGGAGGGCGTGTGCGCTACGGGACAGATCAGCGCTACCGCCTTAGCAATGCGTGCTGAGTAGTCGGCATAGACAGCGTGATCGCCTTCGATCAGCACAATGTCCGGGCAGATCCGTTTGGCCTCTCCTACCTGGGTGCCGGTCTTGATTTTGAGCGCCTTGGCCTCGTAGCTCGCCGCAATGCAGCAGGTGGTGTCCGCCATGGTAGGCACGACTGCCAGCGGCCGGCCGCGATATTCCGGATGCAACTGCTGCTCGACCGACGCGAAGAAGCTGTTCAGATCGACGTGCAGGAAGGTGAACCGGTCGGGTTGGGGAGAGAAGGACATCGGCGAATTCAATTATTATATTCGCTATATCTTCGCTCCGCATCGTCTTCATTTCGGCGGTTAGATGGATTACTGGAGGACACGCCAGCGCTACTCATTGAGCCGGCCGCTGCTAGAATCGCTCTTCTATGGGCCTTCCCGATCCGACTGTCGCTCCTGCCGCAACGTCGACCCTGCATCAGTCGAAGCTCGCCGAACTTGCGGTGCGCCATGCCATCGCCGAGGAGGGCGGAGGGCCGGAGCGGCGCGAGCGCGAACGTAAAGCGGGTAAGCTCTCTGCGCGGGAGCGGGTGGAGTTTCTTTTGGACGAAGGCACGTTTGAAGAGACCGACAAGTTTGTCACTCATCGTGCGACCGATTTTGGCATGGACGCGCAGCGCGTTCCCGGCGATGGCTTCATTACCGGCTATGGACGAGTCCAGGGCCGCGTGGTGTTTGTCTTCGCGCAGGACTTCACCGTCTTCGGCGGCTCGCTGTCGGAGGCGAACGCCGCCAAGATCGTCAAGATCATGGACATGGCCGTGAAGGTCGGTGCGCCGATTGTTGGGTTGAACGACTCGGGCGGTGCGCGCATTCAGGAGGGCGTCGTCTCGCTGGCGGGCTACACGGACATCTTTCTGCGCAATACGCTGGCGAGCGGCGTGGTTCCGCAGATCTCGGCCATCCTCGGGCCATGCGCAGGGGGAGCGGTGTATTCGCCTGCGATCACGGACTTCACTTTGATGACGGAGAAGACGAGCTACATGTTCGTCACCGGGCCGGACGTCATCAAGACCGTGACCCATGAAGACGTGACCAAGGACGCGCTGGGCGGAGCGGTGACGCACAACGAGATCTCTGGGGTGGCGCACTTTATGGCGCACGACGATCAGGAGTGCCTGGCGATGGTGCGCGAACTGCTAAGTTTTCTGCCGTCGAACAATCTCGACGATCCTCCGCGCAGGGTGACGCAGGATGATCCTGCGCGTGCCGATGCTGCGCTCGATAGCATCATTCCCGAGGAGAGCAATCAGCCGTACGACATGGTCGATGTCATCTCGCGTGTGGTCGATGATGGCTATTTCTTTCAGGTGCAGGAGCACTTTGCACGGAACATCGTCGTCGGCTTCGCCCGCATGAATGGGCGGCCGGTAGGCATTGTCGCCAATCAGCCCGCGTTTCTTGCCGGTGTGCTCGACATCAACGCCAGCGTGAAGGGTGCGCGTTTTGTGCGGTTCTGCGACGCCTTCAACATTCCGCTGATTACGTTTGAAGATGTGCCGGGCTTCATGCCGGGGATTCAGCAGGAGCACGGCGGCATCATTCGTCATGGAGCCAAGCTGCTGTACGCCTTCGCCGAGGCGACGGTGCCAAAGCTGACGGTGATTACGCGCAAGGCCTATGGCGGAGCGTATTGCGTGATGAGCTCAAAGCACCTTCGCACCGATCTGAACCTTGCGTGGCCGACGGCGGAGATTGCGGTGATGGGGCCGGAGGGCGCGGTGAACATCGTCTATAAACGGGAGCTGGACGCTACGCTGCGCTGTGCTGAAGCGGTCATGCCGCAGGGCGTCTCCCTTAGCGAGGAGCAGAAGCTGGAAGTTCTTGCCGAGGCGCGCAAAGAGAAAGTAGATGAGTTCCGCGAACGGTTTGCCAACCCTTATGTCGCGGCGGAGCGCGGATATATCGATGCTGTGATTCGCCCCAGCGAGACGCGGCGGCGGTTGAACTCCGCGCTCGACATGCTGGCGACGAAGCGCGATAAAAACCCCGCTAAAAAGCATGGGAACATACCGCTGTGAAGCCGGTCAGCACTGCGAATGCCGAGCACTATCTCTGGGGCGATCACTGCGACGGATGGCATCTCGTTCGCACGCCCGCGCTGAATATCATCGAAGAAAAAATGCCGCCGGGTACCTGCGAGATGCGTCATTCTCACGTTCGCGCACGCCAGTTTTTCTATGTGCTGGAAGGAGAGCTGACGATGGAGGTCGAACGCGAAGAGTTTGTGCTGCGTGTGGGCGAGGGCATTGAAGTTGCTCCCGGCAAGGCGCATCAGGCGATGAACCGAAGCGCGGAGAGCACGCGCTTTCTGGTGACCAGCCAGCCTCCGAGCCATGGTGATCGCGTAGAGCAAGCCAGCTAGACCTGCTCCATTCTTGCGTTCAGGATGCATGTGGGGATGAAAGAAAAGCGTCGATCCATCCAGCAGCGCTCTTCGATCAGTCAACCTTCAGGTTGAAGTGGAAGGCATTTCTGCTCTCGAAGGAGCTGATGTTCTTGGTTTTGCTCTTCTTGCCATTGCTTTCGGCCCACAGCTCGTAGTCGGTGTTTTGCGAGAGTTGGCCGAAGCGATAGGTGCCATCCGCATCTGTAATCTTGCTCATCACCGAGAGAGTGTGGTTGTCTTTGAGATAGACGACGGCTCCCTTGAGCGGAGCGTCCGACTTGTCGACGACCTTGCCGTCGATGGTACGCTGCACGGGACCGCGAATCTGGGCTACAGAGACCTGTGGCAGAACAAGGCAGCATGACGCAGCCAGGCAAGTGGCCAGGGCCATCTTGCTGGCAAAAGAACGGAGCGAAAGACGGGTACGCTTCATAGGCTTAAGTATACGGCTTATCCTTTGATGGAGCTGTCGTTACTCGTCTTCCTCATCAGCGACTGGCGAAGCGTCTTCGTCGTCATATCCAGAGTCGTCGACGGGAGCAAGCTCCAATGGGTCGATCGAAACAATCTCGAGATCGAGGCCGCATTCATCGCATTGCAGCTTTTCGCCTTCTTCTACCTCATCGGTATCGATGACAATCGGGTTATCGCATTCGGGACATACAACGGCCATGATGGGAGCCTCCAGGGGTTTGGGCCCGCTGCCCGCCTATAGGATGTAGGCACGGTGCTCGCGGACGCATCAATCTATCTATTTAGCGGTCATCCGGCGCGTTCGTCAAGCACGCGTTTTTGACAGCGTTTGGGATTGCTCATTTGACCGCCAATCGCACAGGTTTCAATTGCGGAAAGCCTTGTGCAATCGGTTAGACGATGGAAACGCTCGACCGGTATTCGTGGTGAAATAGAGGAAGATACAACATGCCCCGTTCCGGCCCCACCTCGTTAGCGCTACCGCCCTTCGCAGGAGCGACGCGCCGCCTTATCATCGCCAACCTGATTGCGTTTTTCGGCTTCGCCCTCCTGGGATGGGTGGCTCCACGACCGATCGGCGTCCTGCTCGGACATCTTGCCCTGGTCCCGGCTGCTGTCTTCCGTGGCGAGGTCTGGCAACTGCTTACCTATGGCTTCCTGCCGATGGGCATTCTGGGCACGCTCTTCGCCATGCTGACGCTGTGGTTTATCGGCGCCTATCTTGAAGACCTGCGCGGCTCACGCTGGCTGACCGAGCTTTATCTCTTCTCTACCGTTGCCGGAGCGTTGCTCGCGTCGCTGCTGACGCTGGTTCACCTCGTCGGGCTGCGGCCAGACCTGATCGCGCTGGGCGCGTGGTCGCCGATCTTCGCGTTGATGGTGGCCTTCTCGTTCATCGCGGGCGATCAGGAGATTCTGTTCTTCTTCATTGTCCGCATGAAGGCGAAGTACCTGGTGTGGATTTATATCGTTCTCTGCATCGCCATTCTGCTCAAAGGCGACGACCGCTTCGGCGCGCTCACCGAACTTTCGGGCGCGTTGATGGGCTATGTCTACACAAAATTTGCGCCTCGGCGGGGAATGGCGCTTGGCTTGAGCGAGCGCTACTTCGGCGTAAGGAACGACTACTACCGTTGGAAGCGCCGCCGCGCCGCGAAGAAGTTCCAGGTCTACATGCGCAAGCAGAACCGCGAGGTCCACTTCGACAAGGACGGCCGCTATGTCGATCCCGACGAGCTGCGCAAAGATCCCAACGACAAGCGCTGGATGAATTAATTCCGCTGGCAAGAAAGAGGCCACCCGCAATGGAGTGGCCTCTTTTTATTTTGGCAAATGTACTAAGTGCGTGTGACTGTGCGCAGGTGCAGTTCGCGCATCTGCTGGTCGCTCACCGGGGTTGGCGCATCGACCATCAGATCAATCGCCTTTGCCGTCTTCGGGA
Source organism: Granulicella sp. (assembly GCA_041691255.1). GTDB lineage: Bacteria > Acidobacteriota > Terriglobia > Terriglobales > Acidobacteriaceae > Edaphobacter. The sequence continues at coordinate 21,843 of JBEPUY010000026.1, forward strand.
AGGCGATGACTTCGCGCAGACTGCTTGCGCCCGCAAGAATCATCACGATGCGGTCGAGGCCCAGCGCAATGCCGCCATGCGGAGGCGTGCCGTACTCCAGCGCGTCGAGGAAGAAGCCGAACCGCTCCTTCGCCTCGGCATCGCTCATGCCCAACGACCGGAAGATCTCCGCCTGCACGTCCTGGCGATGGATACGGATCGAACCCGAGCCAAGCTCGGTGCCGTTCAGCACGATGTCGTAAGCCAGCGCACGGACAGCGCCCTTGTCGTTGGTCAGTCGCCCGGCCTTGATGTCTTCCTCGTGCGGAGAGGTGAACGGATGGTGCGCCGCGTTCCACACCTTCGCCTCTTCGTCCCACTCATACATGGGGAAGTCGGTGACCCAGGCGAATTTGTAGTCGGCCTCGGTGTTGGTCTTCACGAAACGGCCATGCTTGTCAGCAAATTTCTGCGCCAGTTGCAGACGCAGTGCGCCGACGCGCTTGTAGATCCACTGCGGATCATGATTCCACTTCGCCGGTGTGCCCAGCTTCGGCGTAACCACGACGAGCAGATCGTCAGGAGCAGCGGCCAGCTTCGCTTCAATCGCCGCAGCCAGCGGAGCAAACGTAGCGTTCGTCTTCAGGCGGACAACGTCCAGCAGATCGAGTCCACTACCGCCAAAGCCTCCACGAACCTCTTCAAGCAATCCCTTGCGTGCCGTGCTGCTCAACGTGCCAACGCCGGGAATGACGAAGCCAAGCACCGGCAGCCCCTGTTCGATCTTCAGCGTCTCGCGCAGCTCCGGCGTCAGCTCATCGCTCAGCGAGACCATTGCAGGCAGCCGCATGTCCGGCTTGTCGATGCCGTAGTTCTTGATCGCCTCGTCGTACGTCATCTGCACAAACGGAGTCGTCAGCGCGACGCCCGCCGCCTTGAATGCAGCGGTCAGAAATCCTTCGACCACATGAAAGATCGTTGCCTGCTGCGGAAACGTCATCTCAAGGTCGATCTGCGTGAACTCCGGTTGGCGGTCTGCGCGCAGGTCCTCGTCGCGGAAGCAGCGTGCAATCTGAAAGTATTTGTCGAAGCCCGAGATCATCAGAATCTGCTTGAAGATCTGCGGCGACTGCGGCAGCGCATAGAAGCTGCCCGCATGAACGCGGCTAGGAACGAGATAATCGCGTGCGCCCTCAGGGGTCGAGCGCGTCATAAACGGTGTCTCGATCTCTAGAAATCCGTCGTCCGAAAGATAGTTGCGAACCGCCCGCGCCACCTTATGCCGCAGCTCGAAATTGTGCTGCATCTCCGTGCGCCGCAGGTCGAGATAGCGATACTTCAGCCGCACCTCTTCGTTCGCAATGGCATCTTCCGCCGGAGAGAACGGAGGCGTCTTCGCCTCGTTCAGCAGCAGCAGCTCCTGCGCGACGACCTCAATGCCGCCGGTCACCATGTTCGGATTCTCAAGTCCGGCCTCGCGCCTCCGCACCTTGCCCTTGACCGCGACGACGTACTCCGAACGTGCGGCCTCAGCCTTGGCATGGGCCTCGCCCGAGATCTCCTTGTCCAGCACCACCTGCGTGATACCGGTGCGGTCGCGCACATCGAGAAAGATAAGGTTGCCGTGATCGCGCCGCCGGTTGACCCATCCCATCAGAACGACGTCCTGACCATCCTGCTCTACGCGGAGCTCTCCGCACTTATGCGTGCGCTGCAAATTCCCTAAAAAATCAAGCACTGTAATTCCCTTGCTAGTGATATCGGCGGCGGAACTCAGCTCACCGGATTTTTGTTATCTGCTCATTAAATCTGTCGCAATTTACCGGCGCAAAGCCTCAGCCAGCTCACTGCGTGGAACCTTGGTCTGCTCGCCAGCCGCAAAGTCCTTCACTGTCAGAATACCGGACGCGACTTCATCCTCGCCGAGAATGACCATCCGCCGCGCCAGTTTATCGGCTGTTTCGAATGACTTCTTCAAGCGAAAGGCTCCATCGCCTACTTCGACCGACAACCCAGCCCGCCGCAGCTCCTGCGCCAGCCGCAGAGCCTCCGCATTCCGCTCCACGCCCATGGGAGCGATAAATACGTCGAGTTTCCGGGCGGCAGCCTCTTCCGCCTGCGCCTGTAGGGTCAAAATCAACCGGTCTTCGCCGATGGCAAACCCAATCCCCGGAGCCTTCGGCCCGCCCAGCATCTCGCTCAGGCCGTCGTATCGTCCGCCGCCCAGCAGGGCGTTCTGCGTGCCCAGCCCGCTGCCATCGGGCACGGTGAACTCAAACGTCGTCCGTGTGTAGTAATCCAGACCGCGCACCAGCCTCGGCTCGACGGTATAAGCCACGCCGCAGGCATCCAGCGCCGCCTTCACCTGCTCGAAGTGCTCCCGCGAAGCATCGTCGAGGTAGTCCGCAATCTTCGGCAGCCCATTGATGATCTCCTGATCGTTCGCGTCCTTCGAGTCCAGCACCCGCAGCGGATTCGTCTCCGCCCGCCGCTGATTGTCCTCGCACATCAGGTGCTTCACCGGAGCCAGCGCCTCGCGCAGCGCCGCGACATACCTCGGCCTGTCCGTCGCCGATCCCACAGAGTTCAAAGCCAGCCGCCATCCCTTAACCCCAAGCTCATCCAGAAAGGTCGCCAGCATCTCCAGCACCTCGGCATCGCGCAGCGCGCTGTCCGAACCCGACCACGCCGGGCCAAGCACCTCCGCGCCAATCTGCCAGAACTGCCGGTACCGTCCCCGCTGCGGCCGCTCGCGGCGAAACTGCGGTCCTATGTAGAAGAGCTTTTGCAGCATCCCTGTATCGGCCAGCTTATGCTCGATATAAGCGCGCACCACCCCGGCCGTATTCTCAGGCCGCAGCGTCAAAGACTGTCCCTTATCGCTGTCGGCGCGTCCGCGGTCCTCCCAGGTGTACATCTCCTTCGAGACGATATCCGTCTCCTCGCCCACGCCCCGCGCAAACAGCTCGGTCGTCTCAAAGATCGGCGTCCGAATCTCACCAAACCCATAGCGAGCAAACACCGCCCGGGCCGTAGCTTCTACCAGGTTCCACAACGCCGTCTCCGGCGGCAACAGGTCCCGTGTCCCGCGCACTGCTTTCAAAATTGCCATTGTTCTTCAAGTGTAGCGAATCTGCCACTTCCACGGCGTAGCAGCCGTTTTTCGGGAGTGGCCAGTCTCCGAATGGCCGACCAGTCGGCAGTTTCATGACGATAAGCGCCTTTATCAGGACTGAACTGCCGAAGGCGGCAGGATGGAATCCAGATCCTATGAAGAACGCGCTTCAACCCCTGGGCGGCTATGACTGTTTAGGCTTCCACTCCGGAACAAACGGCTGCTTTGCGGCGACGATGACTTTGCCTTGAGCATCGAAATCAACCTTCACGATGGCTGGCTTCTCGCGGAAGGGTGACTGTGGATCATTGCCGAAGTAACTAGTCCACCAGCCGCCCTTATGGTCCTGAAAGAAGCCAGTGCCTCCGGCGCAAGGGACGGCTTCATGCCGCATACGGTATGGGCCGTAGATGTTGTCGGCCATTGCAAGGCAAGTGGAATAGCGGCCCTCGTAGTCGTCCGCGGCACCAAGATAGTAGCGGCCATGGGCTTTGAACAGTACCGCGCCTTCGGTGCCGAGATCGTTGGAACCTCGCCCGACGCACCTCGCTGCATGGTGGGAGGGCGTGTGATCGGGATCCGCCAGGACGATAGGGCGGAAGTCCTCGGCCAGACCGGAGAGGTCATCCTTCAAACGGACGATCTTCGTCGCGGAGGAGAAGGTGAAATAGACCTTGCCATCCTCGTCTTCGAACAACGTCGGGTCGATGGCGTTGATGATCGGCTTTTCCGGCGAGAAGGCATGCACATACGGGCCCTCGGGCTTGCCGGTGGTGCTCTTCAGGATCGATGTGCCTGTAGGCGCAATGCTGAGGCAGATGTAGTAGTTGCCACGCAGATAGTGAATCTCGGGAGCCCAGATGGCGCGGCAGGGTTTGTCGTGCAACGGCCGCCAGGCCTTCTCCCATGTGCCTTCCTTGTCCAGGTCCCATACCAGACCGAGATAGTGCCACTTCACCAGGTCCGGCGACTTCCAAAGCTCGACACCACGGCTGTATGCCCAGATGTTCTCGCCAGTCGAACCGGTCATATAGTAGTTGCCGTCGCCTCCACGGCAGACGATGGTGTCTCGCACCTGAACGTCGATCAGCGGTCGGATCGCCGGCAGGATGCCGGAGGTGACGGCTGATCCGGTGGAGTAGTTCTTCCACGGCAGCGTCGGAAACGGATAGGGATGTTCGCCTTCATAGGCGAGGCCGTCGCTCCCCGACCGGTAGCCGCCGCGGCTGCTTGCCTTGTCGACCGGATAGCCTGGCCCGCTGACCCCCGAGTAGGGGTAGGGATTCTTCGCTGGCTGAGGATAGGGAACGGTGCTATTAAATGTAGCCCTCTGACCTCGAAGCGAACGTGGCAGCAGAACACCTGCTGACAGCAGTGCGGCGTCAGCGAGCAGCGATCGACGAGTCAGCCGCGTTTCGTTCTTGTTTTCCTGCGAATCCGGGCTGCTCATCAGCATGTCCTCACGTTATCGGGTACGAACTTGATTCAATTAGGAAATAATTTCTATTTCACGAATCACGATAGCGGAGACCCATGGAGAGGGTCAAATCTTCCGACCGTTCAGAGAAGTCAGCTGTGGGAACGAATCCGAGTCGCTTCTGAATCCCCGGATAATAGGAAGCGCGCCCCCACGGCGGATGCCCCGCATCTCGCCTCCAGGTCATATCCCGGTGTTCCATTTTGACACGCGAAAGCGACGGGTGCTAGATTTGGTGCCCGGCCAGACAGACCCATTTCAAGTTGAGGAACCCTTATGAAAGCATTGCTTGTTGCAGTCTTATTAATCGCCGGAGCAGGTTTGGCGAAGGCTGACACGATCGAGACGATCACCTTCGATCTGGGTAGTCTGCATCCTGGATCAACGCTGTCCGCCACTTTCAACGTGCCCACGGTGCTCCCCGGACCCGGGCTGACGGAGAACGTCATCTATTCTTTCAGCGATCCTTTGGACTACGCCGAAGGAAACCTGAATGGGCCGACGGGAGGAACGTTGGCGGGTACGGTCTCGGTCGAGGGCAACGCGCCAATCAGCAACTTTATAGTGAACTTCTCCGTCCCGACCTTTTTCAATCCCTCCGGGAACATGTTTACAAAAGAGAACAATCTTTCCCCGCGCGGCTTTGCACAATGTGCCTCTTTCCCGTGCACAACCATCGGAGGATTCTCAGACAGTATGGCCTTTAACGGCGAGTATACGATCGCTCCCGCAGTCATGACTCCCGAGCCAGCTTCTTTCCTGCTGCTGTTCACCGGTCTCGCGGGAGCGAGTCTTTTTTACGCGAGCAAACGTTTCGCTTAGACCATCCCCGCTAGCTACGCTCTAAATGCAAATCGAGGGTTGGCCCAGCTCCAGGCCAATCCTTCCAATTCTCGAGTGCCGGTCAAATCACTGGCTATAGCTATTTCTTCTCAGGCGCGGCTTCTTTTTGTTTGTCATTCCCGAAGGGAATCTGCGTTTTGCTCCAATCATCAAAGCTACCTCTGGAGCAGAACCGCTCTAATCGGAGACTGGCTCTCCCCTATTTTTCAGCTAAATAAATCGCCGTGTAGTCGAGATAGTTCTGGGCATACTTCAGGATCATCTTGCGGTCGTCATCGCCAAGAGTGCGGCGAATCTTTCCCGGAACCCCGGCCACCAGCGAGTTCGGCGGAACCACCATCTGCTCTGGAATCACCGCTCCCGCAGCGATGATGCTGCCCTCGCCGATGCGGGCGTTATTCAGAATCGTCGCCCCAATCCCCACCAGCACCGCATCTTCGAGCACGCATCCATGCACGGTGGCGTTATGGCCAATCGTCACCATCTCACCCACAATCACTGGATACAAATTCCGCATCCCATGAAGCACGGCGCAGTCCTGCACGTTGCTCTTCGCGCCGATGCGGATGGAGTTCACATCCCCTCGCACGACAGCGTTCATCCATATACTGGCCTGATCGCCCAGCACCACGTCGCCGATCACCTGTGCCGAGGGGTCGACATAGCAACTCCCCGGCACTACCGGCGTAATCCCCTGATAACTGCGAATCATGCAGCGATTTTACTCGTCACTGGGCCGCCAGCGTCTTGTCGATGGCCGCCTGCGCCAGCGGAGCCATGATGGCATAGCCCTTCGCGTTCGGGTGTACACCATCGAAGCTGATGCCCGGCTTCATGCCACCCTCGGCATCGGTCAGCGACGTGTAGTAGTCCAGATAGGTGTATCCATGCTGGTCGCAATAGTCCTTTAGCCACGCGTTGATCGCGCGAATCTTCGGAGCAGGCTCCAGCCCATGTTTCCACGGATAATCAAACGCGGGCGTAATCGAGGCCAGAATCACCTTGATGCCGTTCGCGTGGGCCAAGTCGGCCATCGAGCGAAAGTTGTCCTCGGTCATCTCCGGCGTCATCGGCCCGGTGTTTCCGGCAACGTCGTTGGTGCCAGCCAGGATCAACACCGCCGCCGGGTGCAGGTCGATCACGTCCTGACGGAACCGCACCACCATCTGCGGCGTCGTCTGTCCGCTGATGCCACGGTTGAGATAAGGTTTGCCGGGAAAGAAGGTGCCTGTCTCGGGCCGCCGTCCCCAGCCATCGGTGATCGAGTCGCCGTAGAACACCACGCGCTGCTCGCCCGCCGCCGCCGGGGCCAGCGCAGCATTTTCATCCCGATACCGTGCAAGGTTAGGCCAGTCTGCGAGTTGCGCCTTCATCCCGGCGATCTCTTTCGCCGTCGCAGCGTCAACTGTTGGAGCCGCCGCCGGAGCAGCCGTCTGGCTATAGCCGCCTACCGTCATCAAGGGAACACACGCAAGCAAAATAACTCGGGCAAACATCTTCATTCCATCTCTCCACATATCGAATCTAAAGTTACGTTCAAAATCGCTGCTGAACAAACCTCTACTTCTCGCCAAGCGCCTGGTCGATGCCTGCCTGTACCAGCGGAGCCATCGCGGCATAGCCCTGCGTGTTCGGATGAACGCCGTCCACGGTGAGATCAGCCTTCATGCCGCCTTCCGCATTGGCCAGCACCGGGAAGAAGTCCACGTAGACCAGCGAATGGCTGGCCGCATAATCCTTGAGCCACGCATTTCGTGCCCGGATCGTCTCCGCCGGATGCAGTTCGGGACTCCAGGGAAAGTGATTCGAAGGCGTAATCGAAGTAAGGATCATGCGAATCCCATTCGCCTTCGCCAGTTCCGCGATCGACTGCCAGTTGTCTGCGGACGCCACCGCCGTCATATTTTGGGCAATATCGTTTGTGCTCTCCAGAAACAGAACCGCTGCCGGGTGCAGGTGAATTACATCCTGCCGAAACCGTATCAGCAGCTGCCCCGAATTCTGTCCCCCGATGCCGCGGTCGATATAGGGCTTGCCTTCAAAAAATGCTGGGCCGCGCGTGCCCCAATACTCCGCCACCGACGCTCCATAAATGATGACGCGTTGCTCTCCAGCAGCGACCGGAGGCAATGCCGCATTGGCTGCAAGATAGTGTTCTAACTGAGGCCAGTCCGCCAGTTTCGCCTTGAGCGCGGCAATTTCTTTCGCCATGTCGCTTGAAGAAGGTGCAGGAGTCGCGGGCGCTTGACCCCAGGCAATCACAGGGAAAAGAACGGCAACAGTGAATAATCTGGCGAGGGTGCGCGTCATAGTCGTCAACCAACTCCTTCGTTCTGTGAAAGGCAAGGAAATCCAGGCTCCCCACCTACAGCACATGCCTACCTCGCTCGAGTAGAGTGCACCGCATTGTCGAATTCTAATTGGACAAGTATTTCCTTAGAACCTTGCTCATTTCATGCAAAGCCCTGCATACAGCCATGCCGAAGAATATCCGTTTATTGCACTAAGTGCGACACGGCCATCATTTAAAACTCAACAGACTCTGGCGATCAACGTGCACATTAAATCATCTCACCGGGCCCTGCGAAAAATCTCTCTGCCGGAGCTTCCTCATGCGCATCGTATCTCTCCGCCTCTTCTTCAGCCTCTTGCTATTGGCGGCTGTTCCCTCTGCTTTTGCCGATACAGTCACCTGGGCTGTCTGGAATGAGCCAACAGTGCTCAGCCCCATCGCTGGAGTCGAAACCGGTGCTATCGGCAGCGTTAACGTCACTTATGTTGGTGAACTCCAGTTCGTCAATGCTTCGAATGCAGGTCACTTTAACTACTTTCAGCCCACGACCACTTACGTTGGTGGAGTCGTCGGCAATGCTCCTACCGATGGCGGCATGCTCGCCATCGACGGCAACACCGGGGTGACCAACACGTTTACCTTCTCCGCGCCTGTCACCGGCCTGGTCCTCTCCGAGGTCAGCCTCGGTCAGACTGGCGTTGGCACGAACTATACCTTCGATCAGGGCTTCAGCATCGTCGCCTGCGGTCCCAACATCATCTATGGCGGCGGCTGCATCACTCAGAGCGGAAACACCATGACCGGCCATGAAGGAGACGGCACCATCGCATTCTCCGGAGGGCCCTTCACTTCGCTCTCCTTTACAGCTGCCGATCCTGAGTATTGGAACGGCTTCACCATCGGCCTTCTCCCGCAGCAGACGACCGTAACCCCTGAGCCTGAGACTTTTGCCCTCCTGGGTACAGGTCTTCTGGGTTTGATCGGTGTTGCCCGCCGCAGATTCCTCGCCTGATACATCAAGCGTGCACCAAAAGAGCGAACGGCTACAGTTAGTGACTGTAGCCGTTCGCTCTTTGCAGGAAGCGCCTTCCGCAGAGGCTGCAGGCTCGACAATCGCCTTTGCGGGAGAGGGGGTTCGATCTTCGGTTCCCTGCATATCTTCCATGCTCGCACTCTTGTATTTTGGAGAGTGATGCAACGCGGAATCTCCACTCACGTCTTTCTTCAGCAGCGCCTGCACTCCGGGCTGCTCGACGCCATGCAAAAAAGTGGTGCCCAGGCCATCGAAGTCTTCGCCGTCCGTCATCACTTCGATTACGCCGACCGCTCCGTCGTCCGCGAGCTTGCCGCGTGGTTCCAGTCGAACGACGTCGCCGTGACCATCCACCAACCGCTCTACTCGGATGCCCAGTGGAGCCGCCACGTCGCTCCCACCCTTAACCTCATCGATCCCGAAAAGTCCCGCCGCATCGATGCCATGGACGAGGTCAAGCGCGCCATCGAGTCCGCCGAGCAGATCCCATTTCGCGCCATCACTCTCCACCTCGGCCTCAAGGACGAGCCCTGGAACACCCGCGCCCTCGAAAACTCCCTCACCGCCATCGAGCACCTCAAGGCTTTTGCCCATCCTCTCGGCGTAAAAATTCTGCTCGAAAATCTCCAAAACGAAGTCACTACCCCCGAGCACCTGCTCGAGATCATCCGTGTCGGCCACTTCGACAATGTAGGCATCACTCTCGATGTAGGCCACGCGCACCTCAGCGACGGCGGCATCGACACAGCCTTCGAACTGCTCAAGTCGCGCATCGCCGAACTCCACCTCCACGACAATCAAGGCACCAAAGACGACCACCTCTGGCCCGGCTCCGGCAAGATCGATTGGAAGAATGTCGCCAAACACATCGCTGCGCTGCCGCCCACGACACCAGGCATCCTCGAAATCGCCCACGATCTCGAAGAGACCGCCGAAAGCGTGACGACAAAAGCGGTGAACTCGTGGAAGCTCTTCGACTAGGCGTTCGGCCTCTTGTCCCTCTGAACCGTGTTCACGGGTAAGATGGGAAGTCATGAACCGTCGCCAGTTTAGCCAATTGATTGCCGCAGCGGGTGTTGCGCAGGTGCTTCCGCGTTCCCAGGCTCAGTCCCCAGCTTCCTCCCAGGGGTTTCGCTTTTCTGTCCAACTCTGGACCATCGAAAAGCAGGCGCCTTTCGACCGTTGTCTTGAGATCGTTGCTGCCGCCGGTTATGAAGGCGTCGAGCTGATCGGCGAATTTCATAAGTGGTCCGCCGACGAAACCCGCCGTGTCATGGCAAAGATGCGCTCGCTTCATCTCCACTTCGATATGATTAGTGGTGTCAAAGCAGGATTTGGCGATCCAAATGGAACGAAGGACTTTCTCGCCGAGTTGAAGACGCAGTTCGGTTTTGCCAAAGCTCTTCAAAGCCCGCAGATTAATCTCAAGTCCGGACCACGCATCGACGGCTTATCATCTGCGGCTCAACACGCGGCCTGCGTCGAGAACCTGAAGCGCGCCGCCGACCTTGCCGCAGCCAACAACATTCAGATCGTCCTTGAGCCCATCGACCCCATAGAAAATCCAACGATGTATATGACCAGCGTCAGCGAAGGGTTTGCCATTGTTCGCGAGGTCGACAGCCCGCACGTCAAAGTGTTGTATGACTTCTACCACGAGCAACGCGCTGCCGGAAACCTCATCGAGAAGCTCGAACAGAACATCGACCTTGTCGGCCTCGTCCACATCGCCGATGTGCCCAACCGTAACGAACCCGGCACAGGTGAGATCGACTACACCAATATCTATAAGAAGCTTGCGCAGCTAAAGTACGACAAATTTATCGCCATGGAGTTCTTTCCGTCCGGCGATCCCGAAGCGACACTGAAGACAGCCAGGCTTCAGGCAATGCATGCGCAAGCGTCCGTAGCTTAGGCCCCGAAATATTCTCGAGAAATGGCGGACTAGTAGACTGATAACGCCATGTCGAACTCCACCCCGGCCGTAGCCACTATCGCCTCCCTCGCCCAGCACGAAGGGCAAACCGTCACCCTGCGCGGCTGGCTCTACAACCTGCGCGCCTCGGGCAAGCTGCTCTTCCCCATCTTCCGCGATGGCACCGGCACCATCCAGGGCATCGTCCCCAAGGCCGCCGTCCCCGAAGAAGTCTTCGAGACGCTCAAAAACCTCACGCTCGAATCCAGCGTCATCGTCACCGGCAAGGTCCGCGCCGACAGCCGCGCTCCCTCGGGCTACGAGCTCGACGTCGAAGGCGTCGAAGTCGTCCAGCGCGTCCCCGACGAGACTCCCTTCCCCATCTCGCTCAAAGAGCACGGCGTCGACTTCCTCATGGAGCACCGCCACCTCTGGCTCCGCACCCCGCGCCAGTCGGCCATCCTGCGCGTCCGCGCCACCATCATGCGCGCGGCGTCGGAATACTTCGACACCAACGGCTTCATCCGCACCGACCCGCCCATCTTGACTCCGAACGCGTGCGAAGGCACCAGCGAGCTCTTCGAGATGGACTACTTCGACAACGACAAGGCCTACCTCACCCAGTCCGGCCAGCTCTACATCGAAGCCACCGCACTCGCCCTGGGCAAGGTCTACAGCTTCGGCCCAACGTTTCGCGCCGAGAAATCGAAGACTCGCCGCCACCTTACTGAATTCTGGATGATCGAGCCGGAAGTAGCCTACGCTGGCCTCGACGACATCATGGACCTCGCCGAAGCCTTCATCACCCACATCGTCACCCGCGTTTTAGAGTCCCACCGCGCCGACTTAAAAGTCATAGGCCGCGACGTATCCAAACTTGAAGCCGTCATCGGAGTCTCTCCACTCACGACTGCTCCCGGTAATCCAGCGAATCAAAACGAAACGTCATCTCGACCGGAGCCGCAGGCGGAGCGGAGAGACCCCTGTATTTCGCCCGAAGCGCCCCAAACACCAACCGCAGCCGAAGCCCCCATTCCCTCCCCGAATTCCGCCGAAGGCGCGCCCGCCGCACGCAGTGCTTTCCCCCGCCTCTCCTACGACGAAGCCCACGCCATGCTCGACGAAGCCTACAAATCAGGCAAGATCGAAAACCCGCACAAGTACGGCGACGACTTCGGCTCCCCCGACGAGACCTACATCTCCAGCCAGTTCGACCGCCCGGTCATGGTCCACCGCTACCCTGCGGCCATCAAGGCCTTCTACATGCAGCCCGACCCGGCGGACGCCTCGAAGGCGCTCTGCGTCGACGTCCTCGCCCCCGAGGGCTACGGCGAAATCATCGGCGGCAGTCAACGAGTCGATAGTTATGACTTACTCAAGTCCCGCATCGAAGAGCACGGCCTACCGCTAGCGGCATTCCAGTGGTACCTCGACCTGCGCAAATACGGCAGCGTCCCCCACGCGGGCTTCGGCATGGGCATCGAGCGAGTCGTAGCCTGGCTCTGCGGGCTCGACCACGTCCGCGAAACCATCCCCTTCGCCCGAACCTTGAATAGAATTTATCCCTGAATTTTGGTTGAATTCAAGAAGGCATGGAGAAGGCTGTGTCCGACGTCAAGCCAAGCGGTCAACCGTAGTGGAGGATCGGTCTGCCCATCGCCAGTTTAGGAAGCCGTCATCCCATGGTGAGTCGGGTATACACTGCCTCTTCCTCAAGCAATCTAGCATCGAAGAGTGTATTCATTATTGAATTTCGGGCATCTTGATAAAGCTGTTTTAGGCTCGTAAAGCCATGATTCAGCAAGAAACAAGCGCCTAGGACACACGTCGTCAGCAGGATGACTGGAGAACCAAGAATCAGGTGTTTTGAGACAATCCAGACGGTTCGGTTGTGGAAGCTCATGATCTTTCGGCGTACTTCCTCATCTTGGACTCGCGACTGGGCGATCTCCCATTTCTGGTTCCAAGCTAAGTGAGGCTTGCCTCCATTGATTTTGCGATGGAGCCCGGTCATCAGTGTTCTGTATACCGTCAAATGATGTGCATATCGGATAAAGCCATTCATCAGCGCTCTAAGCAGCACGTAAGCGGGATCGTTAAATTGGATTTTGCCGGAGCGAGCGTAGTCGAAGAGTTCGTCCCGCAACGCAAACATGCTCTGGCGAAACAGGTCAACACGGTACATCGGAAGCAACTTGAAGAACACGAAAGAACTGATCGAGACGGCCACAATAGTTTCGAGAGCAGTTGTCAATTGAAGGTCGTTCATTTTTAGAGATCCTCGCGCTGCGTCATCCCTTCAGAGGTGAGCCTACTTGAAGTCCTGTTTGGATCGATTTGCAATTCCAGCCCAGCGACCCTAGCCGTCAACCTCTTACGGGTTTGCCGGTGTCGCTTGAATTCGCCAATATAAAGTCCGCTCGTTACGATCGACGTTGTAACTGAAAACGCAAATGCCACATTTAGATTAGCAGCGATGCGAATGGCCAAGTTCGCATTTGAATTCCGACCAGCATACGCAATCATTACATTTCCCGCAATCTTCACGAGATAAACCAGTAACCCGACCCAGAGAATCTGCGAGCCAAAGCGGCGACCGAGGTTGAACAGACTGCCCAAAAACCAACGAGAAGTTGTCGGGCGCGAACCCCGCTTCTTCTTCTTTGACTGCTTATCGGCTGATTTAGTTGTCACTTTACTGAGTACCCTTTGCTCCTTACAAAAGTACCATCGTTTCGGTCTCATCCAAACAAAATGTGTAACTTAGCGGGTATGGGTGCAGGGTGGGGGTGCCCCATATCTCGATTCTGAGATGTGGGCATTCGCGCAAAGCGCGAACCGCCCTCCTTCAAACCTTGTAGGGAACCCTCACCCCGCGCATCCCCGCCGGAAAGTCCTTCACATTCCGGGTCACGAGTTGCCGCTTCGCCACCTCTGCCGTCGCCAGAATGATCGCATCCGGCAGCTTGATCTTCTTCTGCCTTCTGTTCACGGCGGCGCGTTCCGCTACCTCGCGCGTAATCGGCAGACACAGAAAGTTCGACAGAAACGCCCGCAGCACGGACTCCTCATCCTCGTTCGCGGCCCCGGTCATCACTTCGATCCACGTAATCACGCTGATCGCCGGGTCGTGGCTGCGCCTGATCTCGTGATCGGCCTTGGCCACACCGTTCAGGTAGTCGATCAGGATATTGGTATCGAAGAGCACGGCAGCCTGTTCGCTCACCGCTCCCACTCACCGCGCAGACGTTCCTGATACTCCACTCCGTCCACCGCTCTCTTCTTCCAGAGGCCGAACGAATTCTCGAGGCCAGCCTTATTCTCCGATAGAAATCCAGAAACAGCCTGACGAATCAGTTCAGCGCGAGACACATTGCGCGAGCGGCTCAAAACCGTGAGCTGCTCCAGTTCGCCGTCCGGTATATCGACCAATGTTCGCATCGCGCCTCCTCTGATATACAGCTATGATATACCCGAAACGCTCTGGTGGTCGAAACATGACAAACGACCCGGAAGAGCGTCTCATAGAGTTGGAGCCATCATCACCTTTACCTCAGCCGCTCCGGAGCGAAACGCATGGCAATGAACGACTACAACCTGAGCAACAGCTACTCCAACACCATCGACGTCCCCCGCGAGGAGACCGCCTCGCTGCTCGCCAAGGTGCTGGCCATTACCTCGGTCGGCTTCTTCATCACTTCCATCGGAGTCGCCACCGCGCCCGCCTGGGGAACCCTCGTCGGCTTCATCGTCGTCCTCGGACTCGTCTTCGCCATCAGCTTCGCCCGCAAGGCCAGCCCCGGCCTCGCGCTCGGCATGTTTCTCGTCCTCACCTACTTCATGGGCTGGGAGATCGGCCCGCTCATCCAGCGCTACATCAAGAACTTCGGCACCGGCATCGTCTTCAACGCCGCCGCCACCACAGGATGCGGCATGGCCGTCATGGGCTGCGTCGCCTATCTCTTCAACATCAACTATCGCCGCATCGCCGGCATCGGCATGGCCGCGCTGCTGCTGCTGATCATCGCCGGCGTCGCCAGCATGTTCTTCCACTTCCTCTCGCCGGACACCTACTCCTGGCTCACGCTGGGCATCTTCGCCCTGCTCACCGTAGGCGACTTCGCCCGCATCCGCGCCGGTGGAGACGGACGCTCCGCCGTCTCGCTCTCCCTCTCCATCTATCTCGACGCCATCAACATCTTCATGGCCGTCCTGCAACTGATGGGTGGCCGCCGCAGCAGAAGCTAAGCACCGGTAAAACTTCACAGCGACTTCTTCATAGTCAGTTGGTAGAATGGCGCGACCTTGTTTCGAATCGAAACCACGATTCTGGCTCAGCGTAATTCGCCAGCCTGATCAGGAGATCGCGCATGAAGAAGACGCTGCTGTGGATGCTTGGGTTCACGTTGATGTTGTCAGGGATAGTGGGCGCACAGTACGCCCATGCCCAGGCCAAAGAGATCGACGTCACCGGAAACTGGCAGGGAACCCTGCAGGCTGGTCAGGGTCTGCGCATTCTCATGAAAATCACCAAGGTCGATGGCAAGCTGAAGGGCGTCTCCTACAGCATCGACCAGGGCGGCCAATCGATTCCGATCAATTCGATCACCGTACAGGGCACGGCCTTCAATTTTGCGATTTCAGCGCTCGACGTCACCTACGTCGGAACCCTCAGCGCCGACGGCAAGACCATCACCGGCAATCAGACGCAGGGTGGCCACGCGTCGGTCATGAACTTTGACCATGTCACTCCGGAGGCTACATGGGCCATTCCCGAGCCGCCAAAGGCAATGGCTGTCAATGCCGTACCGAAGTTCGACGTGGTGACGGTAAAGCCCAGCGACCCGAACCGTCCCGGCAAACTATTCACCATTCGCGGCCGCCAGATCATGACCATCAACACGACCATGAACGATATGGTCACCTTTGCCTATAGCCTGCACGTCAAGCAGATCGTCGGTGCGCCCGATTGGTTTGCCACCGAGAAGTTCGATCTCGACGGCGTGCCCGATATCGAAGGTCGTCCCGACATTAAGCAGTTCAGAATGTTGATCCAGTCTGCACTCACACAGCGGTTCAAGTTCACCTACCATCAAGACAAGAAAGAGCTCTCCGTCTACGCGCTTACGGTGGCGAAGGGTGGGCCCAAGATGACCGTGACCATCCACCAGCCAAACGACCCAAGAAATTTTCTCTTCCGGGGGCTGGGGCAACTGATGGTGACGAACTCGACCATGAAGGACTTCTGCGACGGCATGCAGGGAGCGGTGATGGACCGCCCGGTCGTGGATCACACCGGCCTCACCGACAGGTATGACTTCAATCTGAACTGGACGCCCGACGACTCGCAGTTTGCTTCCTTTGGACCAAGGAGTGCCCCGGCGAAAGAGGATCCCAACGCGCCGCCGAGTCTCTACACGGCGTTGCAGGAGCAGCTAGGGCTGAAGCTCGAGCCGACCAAGGCCATGACGGACGTCTTCGTCATCGATCACGTCGAGAAGCCTGCCGCCAACTAGCAGCGACTTCTGCGCGGACGATGAGGCGCGATCTTCAGGTGATTCGTAAATACGCAAGCATCCGATGGGCTTTCCGTAATGAGAGGATGCTTACTATTTGACTCCACCGATGCAGCGCCGTACCCTTAGCCGCATCGGCTTAACACCGCCGAAATTCAAACCCTGGCCGCAAAACGGAGCAACAAATGGCTGGAATTACTGTACAAATCATAGCGGGAACATCTGCGTCCACTTCCTCGGTGAGCGCAAGCGGAAGCGTCCAACACATCATCACCGACAAAGAAGTGCAAACCTTCGGCATTCAGGACAAGAACCTGAAAGCCGCGGTCGCGAAATACTTCGGCAAGTCCCCCAACGATGCCTATCTCCACAGCGAAACCCCGTGGGGCGACCTCTACAAAACCTACGGCTGGCCGCAGGTGCAGACCGTCCTCAACGTTGTCAGCGCAACCGTCACCGGCATCACCTCCGAGCCTGTGATCGTCGCCCAGCAGACCTTCAAAAACAACAGCAGTGTGCGCGGAACCTTCAACGTCGGCATCTCCGACACGGTTACTGACACCACCGAGAGTAACTGGACCACCAGCAGCACCGTCGATTTCAGCCAGACCGTCGAGTATGGAATCAGCTTTTTAGGTACTGGCGGCGGCGGGTCGACCTCCATGTCGTACAGCCAGACCTGGGGCCAGGGCGGATCGGAGAGCAAATCGGTCGCGGTCGGCTCCAGCCAGGGCGTTACGGTAGAGCTTGATCCCGGCGAATCGGTACAGGCGCTGCTAACGGCCAGCCGGGGAGTGATGAAGGTCAGGATCGTCTATCAGGCAAATCTGATCGGTTCTACCGCCATCAATTACAACCCGACGTACAAAGACCACCACTTCTGGGCGCTCGACCTTCCCAGCGTCATGCAGACATCCGGCATCAACAACTCTCTCCAATTCACGGAAGATATCCAGATCGGTTACTTCACCAACTCCGAGGTTGAGTTGCAGAATGCTGCCGGTCAGGCGCTTCCAGCACTCAAGGCAACGGCAGCAATCCAAGAGTTGCAGCCCGCCTAGCCACTTCCTCTGCGAGCGACGAACCGTCGTTCGTGAACTCGAACCACTCTTCCATACAGATCTGGCCTTGGCCGCAACACGCTTGCGGCCAGGGCCAGATCATCTCTTCTGCTGAATCATTCTGTTACTTTCCGGTAAAACCAGCCGCAATCGGAGTCAGAGCATCCCAGTGGTCCGTGCGAAACGGGGCCGCCGGAAACCTCGAGCCGTTGTAAAGGTTGCAGCCCTCCGGATAGTCGGCCCACGCATACCGCACCGCCACCGGGGCGCTTACCTGCGAGCTGGTCACGATGACCTTGCCGCCTTCGATCTTCGCCTCCGCATCCACAAACTTCTGGTCGGCCCCCGCAATCTGGAACCACTTCAGCGGCCCAGCCTTCGCCATCATCCCCTTGGCGTGCGCGAACTTCAGTGCAATGGCATCTCCCTTTACCTTCATCGACTCGTACACCGGTCCCGAGTCCTCCATCTTCCTGCCATACGTCTTCGCCAACGCAATCGCGGTCAATCGCTCCCCCAGCGGCTCCTTGTTCTTGGGATGCACCAGCTTCGGATCGCCGATGTCGATTGTCACCGCCATCGCCGTCTTCGGCAGCTTCAACAACTGCGCCTGCGCCTCGCGTACCGCCGGGTTGTTGCTGGTGTTCTCGAGCGCGGCCAGTTGCACATAGTAGAAGGGCAGCTCGCCCTCGCCCCAGAGCTGGCGCCACTGCTTCACCAGCGTCTCCATGGTGTGCGGATAAAGCGTGACCCCCGCCTTTCCGCCCACAATCGACTCGCCCTGATACCAGAGAATCCCGCGAATCGCATACGGCAGCACCGGCTGAATCATTCCGTTGAACATCACCGTGGGCTCGTGCTGATTCTGCACCGGATCGCGCATCTTTCCCGGCTTGGCTCCTGCCTTGGCTGGCCGCGCATTCAACGTCTGCGGTCCCGCTGGCGCGTCCGCATCCGAGCCACCCGGATGCTCCCTGTAGTAGCTCACCCGTGCATCGAACTGATCCAGCAGCGGCTTCAGCGTAGGATCGTTAGCCATCGCTGGCCGTGGCAGCCACGACTCCGCCGTGCTCGCCCCATACGCCTCCAGCACAATTCCCACCGGCACCTTCAGTTGCCGCTGCAAATCACGCGCGAACAGATATCCCACGGCAGAAAAATCGCCCACCGTCTCCGGGCTGCAGACCTTCCACTCCCCTGCGATGTCCGTCTGCGGTTCATACGCCTTGGTCGCGGCGCCCGTAAACATCCGTATCTGCGGATAGTTCGCCGCCGCGATCTCGCCCTGCTCATCGAGCATCCCCGCCCACGGATTGCTCTTCTTCGACACCGTAAACACCATGTTCGACTGGCCGGACCCCAGCCAAACCTCGCCTACCAGCACGTCCTTCACCGTAACCGTATTCTTTCCGGCGATGGTCATCTCATAGGGGCCGCCCGGCTTCAGCTTTTTCAGCCGAACCATCCATCGGCCATCCGCCCCGGTCGTCGTCGCCGCGCTCACTCCATGCAGCGTCACCGTCACTTTCTCCCCGGGATCGGCTGTTCCCCACACCGGTACGGACATGCCGCTCTGCAACACCGCATGATCGCTGAACAGCGACGCTGGCTTTACCTCCGCGAACGACACGGCAGACATCATCAAACAAATTCCGGCAACTAAAAGTACCCTGCGCATAAGCTCCTCTTGAATTTCATGAAAAACGTTACCTGATGGAACGCACCTCAGGCAATTCCCTTTTGAAATTATTTCTGAAATTCGAAAACAACCCGCCGTTTCGTCTTCTTCGTTCTCCGAAGCATGGCCTTATCCGCCCCAGCGAAACTTGACAAACCCACGGTCTGGGAGCCCCTGGTCGTTTATCATCACCCCAGTGACCGCACCGGGGGTATACTCGAAGTCCGGACTTAAGTCTCATCTCTTGAAGACTTTAGGACTTAAGTACAGGAGGGGGGTAACTGCTCTTTCCTCCGAAAAACGACAAGGAGAACCGTGCGAAACTCTCAGACCTCCATCGCATTCTCAATGCTGCCCCTCTTCGCTCTGCTTCTTTTTGCCGCTCCGCTGACCGCCCAGCAATCCTGCAAAGACCTCCTCAATCTCCAGCTTCCCGACACTGCGATCACTTCCGCTGCAACCGTCTCGACAGGCACCTTCGCGATACCGAAATCCACCGCGTCGATCGGCAATCTGCCCGCATTCTGCCGAGTCGCGGCCACCACGAAACCTGCGATCAGGTTCGAGGTCTGGCTGCCGCTGCAGAACTGGAACGGCAAGTTTATGGGTGTCGGCAACGGAGGCACTGCAGGCGTTATCAGTTACCGCGCCATGGCCGCCGCGCTAAGACGCGGTTACGCCACGGCCAGCACCAATACTGGCCACGTCAACACGCCCATCAGCAACGGCTTCGACTCTACCTGGGCGCTCGGACATCCCGAGCTTGTAGCGGACTTCGGCTATCGCGGCCTGCACCTTACCACCGTCAATGGCAAGCAGATCGCGCAGGCTTTCTACAGCAAAGGTCCGGCGCATTCCTACTATGTAGGCTGCTCCAAAGGCGGCGAACAGGGCCTGATGGAAGCCCAGCGTTTCCCCGAAGACTACGACGGCCTGCTCGTGGGCGATCCCGCCAACAACTGGACGCGCCACTACGCAGGCGCTCACCTCTGGTACTCCATCGCTACCCTCAAAGACCCGGAGAGCTACATCCCGGCTTCGAAGGTTCCCCTGCTGGCCAACGCGGTCGTCGCGGCCTGCGACGCCATTGACGGAATCAAAGACGGCGTGCTCGACGACCCCCGCAAATGCCACTTCGACCCCGCTGTACTTACCTGCAAAGAGGGCGAGCCCACGTCCTCCTGCTTCACCCCCAAACAGGTCAAAGCCATCAAGAACATCTGGGGAGGAGCGCACGACTCCAACGGAACGCTCATCTATCCCGGCCTGGTTCCCGGCGGCGAAAACGGCTCCGCTGGCTGGTCAAGCTGGATTACCGGCAACAAGCCCTTCGCAGCAACCCATTGGAAGGCAGCCACCGGCTTCTTCAAGGACATGGTCTTTGAAGACCCCAGCTACAACGCGCTCAACTTCAACTTCAACTACGACACCGACATGAAGACGGCGCTGGCCAAAACCAGCCGTTCACTCGATGCGGTCAATCCAGACCTGCGCCCTTTGCAGCGACGAGGCGGAAAACTGATTCTCTATCACGGCTGGAGTGACCCCGACATCTCGCCGCTCAACACCATCAACTACTACAACCAGGTGCAGGCGACGGTTGGCAGCAGCACGTCGCAGTTCCTTCGCTTGTTCATGGTTCCCGGCATGAACCATTGTGGAGGCGGCCCCGGCCCGACCCACTTTGACGGAGTTACGGCCCTCGAAGAGTGGGTTGAGGATGGAGAGGCACCGGAAAAGATCATCGCCTTCCACACCACCGAGGGAGAGATCGACCGCACGCGTCCTCTCTGCCCCTATCCGCAGGTTGCTGTCTATAGCGGCAAAGGCAGCACGAACGATGCCTCCAACTTTGCCTGCAAAATAGCGCGGTAGTGGGCCACGCCTGTTTGTGCCGCCAAACCGAATCCCCCACGTCCGATACTGGAGGACGTGGGCTGGAGCGCCGCTAATCCGTCGGTCTGCCGCTAGGCATGTTTCAATAGCAGTAAGGACCTCATAGAAAAATGCCTCTCAATTGTGGAATCGTTGGCCTACCCAACGTCGGAAAAAGCACCATCTTCAACGCTCTCACCTCGGCCAAGGCCCAGGCGGCCAACTATCCTTTCTGCACCATCGACCCGAACACCGGCGTCGTCACCGTGCCCGATGAGCGCCTCACCAAGATCTCTGCGCTGATTCAGCCCAAGTCGCTCGTTCCCACGACGATGGAGTTCATTGACATCGCCGGACTAGTCGAAGGCGCCAGCAAGGGCGAAGGCCTCGGCAACCAGTTCCTCGGTCACATCCGGGCCACGGACGCAATCTGCCATGTCGTTCGCTGCTTCGACGACGCTGAAGTCATCCACGTTGCCGGAGGCGTCAATCCGCTGCATGACATCGACATCATCAACACCGAGCTTCTGCTCGCCGACCTCGATACCGTCGAGAAGCGCAATACCAAGGTCGAAAAGCTGGCCAAGAATACCAGCGACCACAAGATCAAGACCGAAGCCAGCGCGATGAAGAAGCTGCTCGAAGTTCTCAACGCAGGCAAGCCCGCACGCACAGCCGATCTGACCGATGAAGAGAGGCTCATCGCCCGCGAGCTTTTTCTTATTACCTCCAAGCCTCAGCTCTACGTCGCTAACGTCGATGACTCCGGCATCATCGAAGGCAACTCCTATACTGCTGACGTCGAAAAGCGCGCTGCCGAAGAAGGCGCACAAGTTGTTCGCATCTGCGGAGCCATGGAATCCGAGATTGCCCAGCTTGAACCAGCCGAACGCGACGAATTCCTCAAGGACATGGGCCTTTCCGAGCCCGGCCTTAACCGCCTGATTCACTCGGCCTATCGCCTGCTCGATCTCATCACCTACTTCACGGCGGGCGTGCAGGAGGTGCGTGCCTGGACCATCAAGCGCGGAACCAAGGCCCCTGGCGCGGCAGGCGTTATCCATTCCGATTTCGAGAAGGGCTTCATCAAGGCAGACTGCTACGCCTCCGACGACCTGTTCACCTATGGCAGCGAGCAGGCGGTCAAAGAGAAGGGCCTCCTCCGCTCCGAAGGCAAAGAGTACATCGTCAAGGACGGCGATATCCTCTTCTTCAAATTCAACGTGTAGCGACCATTTTTCGCGTGCCGCGTTTATGGATTGATCCCGTCCCCAGCTCACAAGCTGCGGGCGGGTTCGTCATCTGTTTGGCGAACATGCGGTAGTCAGACGTTCCCGCATGCAGCGTCGACCAGTATCCTGAATGAGAGAACAGCGGCTTGTGCATCCCGATAATCTGCCGCGTCAGGATCTTTACGCCACATTCGAGGTTGTTCTTCGGTTGCAGGATGGTCTTTTGCGGATCGTCCGGTGTGAGCCGCTTGTCGGTCTTCCAATCGAAGTCACATCCATAACGCCGCTGGTCTTCGTAGGTCAGTTGCAACAGGCCCTGGCTGCGAACCAAACGGCCTGTCACTTTGTCCTTCACTGCTACTTCAGGCTCCGTATGGCGAACTCGCGTCGTCGGATCGAGGCTCGCTTCCGCTCCGGCCATCGCCTGAAAGAAATAAGCCCAGAAGGCCCGCTTGTCGGCGTTCCCCATGGTGTAAAACTTCGGGCAGAAACGACGCACGTCACGCGGAACCCGCGACGACAGCATGGAGGCAGGAAGTGCCTCTTCGATGATCTTGTCCCATGTGGGATCCCAGGAGCTTTGGCCAAGCTCAATCTTTTTCACCGCGATAGGAGTCGCAGGCGCAGGCTTCATCGCTTTGATGGGCGGAGCGGGAGGCTGGTGCTCTTTGTGTTTTCCGCAACCCACGATCAAAAGAGCCGCGGCTAATGTCAGCCCTGCGTTGCGAAGCGTTATCTTCTTGAGGGCATCCACCGATCGACTGTCCTTTCGCGAATCGTAGGGGCCCGTGCACGCAGCATAGATGCCGCTGGCCGTTGCTGTCCAGAAAATCCACTTGCGACATCGCGGATATTCTTCGGATCGAGATCGCGTCCATGTATGAAAATGAGTCATGGCAGATTTGCGGATTGACAAGTGGCTCTGGGCGGCGCGGTTCTTCAAGACCCGGGCGCTGGCGTCGAAGGCCTGCGAACTGGGCAGGATCGAATCAAACGGCGTGCGCGCCAAGGCAGCCCGCGAGGTGCGCCTGGGCGATATGCTGCGGGTCAAAAATGAGGCCGGGGACTTCCATGTGGAGGTGCTTGTTCTCAGCGAAGTGCGCGGGCCTGCGGCGGTCGCACAAACGCTGTACCGGGAGACGAGCGAGAGCAGGGAACTGCGGGTCAAAGCAGCGGAGGAACGCAAGGAGATGCTGCGTATTGGAGGCGTGGCTGAAGGCAAGCCCTCGAAGCGCGATCGCCAGGAACTCAACCGGCTGCGAGGCAGAATCCACAGGTTCTGAATTTGCGCTTGCCGGTAAGAACGACGCAAGATATCTCAATAGCATCAAACTTAACTATGCAGCCCCACTCTTGAGGGTGGTCGCTGGAGACCAGAAGATAGAGGGGTTCCTTTTAATGAAGATAAAAACTCTGCGCCACCTTCCCTCGGCGGTTTTTCTTATGATTGGTTGCGGATCGTGCCTCGCGCTTGCGGCGCAGACGCCCTCCGCTGCCCCCCCGGTTGCAGCGATGCAAACCAAGCCTTCCGCTATGGTGCAGCCCGCAATCGACACGCTACGGCAGACGCTCGAAGTTCTCAGGCCCGATAAATGGAAGGCCTCAGACAGTGCTCGCGAGGAAGCCGTTGCCAACGTCAGCTCCATTCGCCGCGATCTGGATGGTACGCTTCCGGCGTTACTAAGCGCTGCCGATGCAGCACCTAACTCTGTCTCGCGGCTGTTACCTGCCTATCGCAACGTTGAGGCGCTCTACGATGTGCTCCTCCGCATCGTTGGGACGGCCAATCTTGCCGCGCCCGGCCAGCAAAGCGCGGTGCTGGAACGCGCGAGGGTGAGCCTTGAAGACGCGCAGCGCTCTCTTGGCGACCGGCTCACCTCGACAGCGCTCTCCCAGGAGCAGCAGATCCACAATCTCCAGGCGGCGCTTCGTGCGGTGCCTCCGGCTCCCGCTCCCGTCGTCTGCGCGACGCCTGCCCCGGTAAAAAAGCCGAAGAGACGGCATAGGAAGCCAGCAGCCAAGCCAGCAACATCGGCGCAGCCGACCGCAGCTCACTAGCCGAGGAGCGGCTCCCTTCGTTAGTTGTGCGAAGGCTTGCGTATCGCGGTTTCGGTCGAGAGCGGTTTGCCGAAGTTCGGCGTACCGTCGGCGTTCCACGTAAAGGGCTGGATGCGCGGCGAGCGCATGGCTCCGCAGCCCTCTCCCGAGCCCGAGTTCGCGTGATAGATGATCCAGTCTTCCTTGCCATCCAGCGATTTAAAGAAGCCGTTGTGGCCGGGGCCGAAGACGCTTGCGGCACGATCCTGCTTGAAAAAAGGATGGTCGAACTTTGACCACGATGCTGGATCAAGTAGGTTCGAGCCGGACTTCGCCTCCACCACGCCCAACTCGTAGTAGTCGGTCCAGCAGGCGGAGCCGGAGTAGACGAGGAAGATGTCCTGGCCGTGCTGCAGAATCTCGGGGCCTTCGTTCACATTGACGTGCGGCATGGCAGGCCGGTCGAGCAGGTCGCCGACATGCTCCCAGGGGTACTTGGGATAGGAGAGCAGGACGCGCTTCGAGTCGATGGTCCATGGATTTTTGAGATGCGCCAGGTAGATGCGCTGCTCGCCGTCGGTGTCGCCCTCCCAGCCGGACCACACGATATATTTCTGGCCCTTGTTCTCGAAGACGGAGGCGTCGATGGCCCACTTGTCGGTTGCATCCGCAACTTTACCTTTGAAGGTGAAGTTGCCTTCGAGCGGATCGGCTGACGGATTTTCGACGACATAGATGCGGTGCGACTCATTCTGTCCTTCATCGGCGGCGAAGTAGATGTACCACTTGCCGTCCATGAAGTGCAGCTCCGGCGCCCAGATATCGTGCGAGTAGGGACCGGTGGCGGGCGCCGTCCATACGATTTTCTTCTCGGCATGGGCGAGATCGGTGATTTCGCGGGTCTTCCAGATGGTCAGGTTATGGCCGGTGGTGTTCATGTAGTAATAGAAGCCATCGCGGGTAATGACCCAGGGATCGGGGCCGGTTTTGAGCAGCGGATTATGGAAGGTGTCGGCGGCTTTGTCGTGGGACGTGTCGGGGGCCTGTGCCTTTGCGGCGGGTGTGAAGAGCGACAGCGCAAGCGCGGCGAGTAGAAGCAATCCGGAGAATGATTTCATGGCGATCCTCTGGAGATCCTGGCAGAATCGAGCGAGATCTCGGGGTGTATTCGTTTACATAGCATCATCTCATCTTCTGACTATCGGCTTCGAGGCCGCTATCGACCGCAAAACCGCTCTTGACGGACAGCCTATAATGTCCTATGGTCAGCACCCATTCAGCCTCTCCAGAGGCTGACCCGCAATCGCGGCTAGAGAACGAACCGAAGAACCCACCAGAGACACCGGCTACTGACACAGGGATGGAGCTTGAACCCGCCTCTCCTGTTGTAGAAGCGGCTACTCCGGAGGCAGATTTGCGGGCGGCGCAGGGAACGTCTCCCGATCCGGATGAGTCTTCGGCCTCGCATCTGGCGGGGGTTTCGACCGGGGAGATTGAGACCGTCGACGCAAAGTTTCAAAAGCTGCTGGCAACGGTGCATCAGAACCGCCCGGCAGACGACCTCGACATTATCCGCAGGGCATGGGCCTTCTCGATGCATCAGCACGAGGGCCAGAAGCGGGCCTCGGGCGAGCCGTACATCATTCATCCGCTCGAAGTCGGTCAGGTGCTGGCTGAGCTGAAGATGGATTCGACCGCGATTGCAGCCGGTCTGCTGCACGATGCAGTCGAAGATACGGACGTCACCTCCATTGAACTGGGCAAGCGTTTCGGCGACCAGGTAGCGCACATCGTCGAGGGCGTTACCAAGCTCGACAAGATCAAGTTCGCCAACCGCGAAGACCACCAGGCAGAGAACATCCGCAAGATGCTGCTGGCGATGGTGACGGACGTTCGCGTGGTCATTATCAAGCTGGCCGACCGCCTCCACAACATGCGCACGCTGGAGCATCTGAAGCCGGAGAAGCAGCAGAAGATCGCACGCGAGACGCTCGATATCTACGCTCCGCTGGCGCACCGGCTGGGCATGGGTAAGCTGCGCGGGGAGTTGGAAGACCTGGCCTTCCGCTACACCGATCCGTTTGCCTACGAGCAGGTCTCGAGCGAAGTAGACGCGCTGCGTGGAGCGGGCGAAGAGTTTCTGCACAAGATCGTCACGGAGCTGGAAGAGAAGCTGCGCGAACACAATCTTCAAGGACGGGTAGAGTGGCGCATTAAGCGGCTCTACTCCATTCAGCAGAAGCTGGAATCGCAGAAAATTCCCGTCGATCAGGTCTACGATTTGCTGGCGGTAAGGGTGATCTGCCAGACGGTACAGGACTGCTATGCGGTGCTGGGATTGCTTCACAGCACCTGGCGGCCGGTGCCGGGTCGTATCAAGGACTTCATCGCCATGCCGCGGCCCAATCTCTACCAGTCGCTGCATACGACGCTAATTGCGCCGGGTGGTCATCAGTTTGAGGTGCAGATTCGCACCGAAGACATGCATCGCGTTGCGGAAGAGGGAATCGCCGCGCACTGGAAGTACAAGGCCTCCGATAACGTTACATCGAAGGACGAGCAGCGGCTGGCGTGGATGCGCCAGTTGATGGAGTGGCAGCGCGAGATGCCCGACCCCAACGAGTTCATGTCGACGCTGAAGATCGACCTGTACCCGGAGGAGGTCTACACCTTTACGCCCAAGGGCAAGGTGGTCGTGTTGCCGAAGGATGCCAGCCCGGTGGACTTCGCCTACACGATCCACACGGAGGTGGGCAACACCACGGTGGGCGCGAAGGTCAATGGCCGCATCGTTCCGCTGCGGACGCGGCTGCGCAATGGCGATATCGTCGAAATTTCGACGCAGGCTGGACACGCTCCCAGCCGCGACTGGCTCAGCTTTACCAAAAGCTCGCGGGCCCGCAACAAGATCAAGCATTGGCTGAACGAGCAGCAGCGGGTACGCGCCATTGAGATTGGCAAAAAGCTGCTGGACCGCGAGGCGCGCAAGTACAAGCTCTCGCTGGGCAAGTTTCACGAGGCGGACTTCGACAAGGTAGCCGGTGAGTACGGTCTGGGCACTCAGGCGGAGTTGCTGGCCGGTGTGGGCTTCGGGAAGTTTTCGGCGCGGCAGGTGCTGAACAAGCTGGAGCCGGGATCGACGATGGCGGCAGAGCCTGCGCCGCATGAAGGCGTGGTCGGAAATGTCGGCAATGCTATCGGGCAGATGTCCGATGCCGTGAAGAAGGTATTTTTCGGCAAGGGGTCGGACTCGCTGCAGGTGGAAGGGCAGGACGATCTCCTCGTCTACCGCGCCCGTTGTTGTAACCCAATTCGTGGTGAAGAGATTATTGGCTACGTCACCCGGGGCAAAGGCGTGGCGGTCCATGCCAGAAGTTGTCCGAATGTGCAGAACCTGTTGTACGAGTCGGACAGGCGCATTCAAGTAGAGTGGGCGCCTTCGCCGACCGAACCCGGAACGACCAAGGCGCAGACCTACCCGGTGAAGCTGACCGTTCTCTGCGACGATCGCCCCGGCCTGTTGAAGGAATTTACGGCGATCATCGCGGACGATGGAACCAACATTCGCAGCGTGGACACCAAGGCCACTTCCGAGGGAACCATGGTGGTGGACTTTGTGGTGGAGACGGTGGATGTTCGCCACTTGAACAAGCTAGTGCTGAACCTGCGCAAAGTCCCCGGCGTCCGCGATGTGCATCGAGTGCAGAAGGTCTAGATTTTTCAGGGAAGTTGCAGTCATGCGGGCTGTCAGTGTATCTTCAATAGCAAGATGACGACTTTTTCCAGCCGATTTTGGTTTACCTTCCGCTACTGGCACCTGGTAGCGGCATCGGCGGAGTAGGTTCATCTGACAGATTTGTAGAGTTCAGTTGATTCGATATCCACACGAGCCGCGACCCTTAAAGTCGCGGCCTTTTTGCGTAGCAGGGAGAGAGACTGATGAGTGCAGCATCCATGACAAATGTGCCGAAGGCGGTCGCGGGGCGGTTTGGAATCTATGGCGGCCGGTATGTGCCGGAGACGCTGATGGCCGCGCTCGAAGAGCTGGAGGTTGCCTACAATCTGGCAAAAGACGACCCCGCGTTTCAGGCAGAGTTGAACGATCTGCTTCATCACTACTGCGGGCGGCCTACTCCGCTGTACTTCGCCAAGCGGCTCTCGGAGCAACTCGGCGGAGCGAAGATTTATCTGAAACGCGAGGACCTGCTGCATACCGGAGCGCACAAGATCAACAACGCGCTGGGGCAGGGTTTGCTGGCGCGGCGCATGGGCAAGCAGCGCATCATCGCCGAGACCGGAGCGGGCCAGCATGGTGTAGCCACCGCAACGGTCTGCGCTCTCTTCGGCCTCGAATGCGTGATCTACATGGGCGAAGAAGACATGCGGCGGCAGGAGTTGAACGTCTACCGCATGCGTCTGCTCGGAGCCGAAGTGCGCGGCGTCTCGGCTGGCTCCGCCACGCTGAAGGATGCGATCTCAGAGGCGATGCGCGACTGGGTCACGAATGTTCGTAACACCTATTACATCCTCGGAAGCGCGCTGGGAGCGCATCCTTATCCGACCATGGTGCGCGACTTCCATCGCGTCATCAGCCGCGAGGCCAAGGTGCAGATCATGGAGCAGGAAGGCAAGCTGCCCACGGCGATTGTCGCCTGCGTAGGCGGCGGGTCGAATGCAATTGGAGCTTTCTACGAATTTATTCCCGATGCCAATGTCCAGTTGATCGGCGTTGAGGCTGGTGGCCGCGGCCCTGCGCTCGGCCAACATGCAGCACGCTTCCAGAAGGCAGGCGGCGGCGTACCCGGAGTTCTACAGGGGACGTACAGCTACGTCTTGCAGGATGATGCCGGGCAGATTTCGCTGACGCACAGTGTAAGCGCTGGTCTGGACTACGCCAGCGTTGGCCCGGAGCACGCCATGCTGCACGATTCGGGTCGTGCCAGCTACGTCTCGTGCTCGGACGACGCCGCGCTGAAGGCCACGGTGACGCTGGCACGGACGGAAGGAATTCTTCCGGCCCTCGAAAGTGCTCATGCCGTCGCCGAGGCGATCCGTCTGGCTCCGACGATGGCAAAGACGGATGTGCTGATGGTGAACCTCTCCGGACGAGGCGATAAGGACATGGGAATTCTGGCCAAGGAACTGGATTTGAAGGGAGCAGCGGCGAATGTCGATCGAGTTTAAGAGGAAGCCAGGAATCGTCGCTTATCTGACCGCAGGCGATCCCGACCTGGCGACGACGCGCGATATTGCGCTGGCAGCAATTGATAACGGCGCGGACGTGATCGAGCTGGGCGTCCCGTTCAGCGATCCACTGGCGGATGGCCCGGTGATTCAGCGTGCCAGTGAACGTTCCGTGGCTCGGGGAACCACATTGACCGATGTGTTGGGGCTGGCGAAAGAGCTTCGTGCAGCGCGTCCGGCGGCGGGGCTGGTGCTGTTCTCGTATCTCAATCCGGTGATTCGGATGGGAATGAAGGAGTTTTGCGCGAAGGCTGCCGAGGCTGGCGCGGACGGTGTTCTGCTGACCGACATGATCGTGGAAGAGGCTGGCGAATATCTGGAGGCGATGCATGGGCATAAGCTGGCTCCGATATTTCTGGCCGCGCCGACCAGCCCCGATGCTCGGCTGAAGGCAATCGCGGGCGCGTCGCAGGGCTTTGTCTATGCCATCTCGCGGGTCGGCATTACCGGGACGCAGCAGCAGGTTGCAGGAGATGCCTCCGAACTGGTCGCAAGGTTGCGGCAGTTTACCAAGCTCCCAATCGCTGTGGGCTTTGGCATCTCAAACGCCGAGCATGTAAAGGCCGTAGGGGAGTTTGCTGATGCCGCCATCATCGGCAGCGCCTTGGTGGCTCTGATCGAAAAAAGTACCCCGGCCGAAGCGCCGGCCGCGGTGGGTCAATTTATTGCAGGGTTACGGGTATGAGGATTGAACTTTCAGATAGATCAATCGGTTTCGATACCCCCGTTTATCATTGCGTGTACAACAAATTTCCGCAGCGAATGACGCCAGGGCAAGTGACTGCCGGGTGCACGTCGTTGCAACGTGAGGCTGATGCATGGATATCTCCGACTGGCGAAAAAAGATCGACGAACTGGATGAACAGATTGTTCGTCTCATCAGCCAGCGCGCCGAAGCTGCCAAGGCGATTGGCGAGCTTAAGAAGACCGCAGCTCTTCCCGTCTATGAGCCGCAACGCGAACAAAACGTCTTCGACCATGTTCGCACCGCGAACCCCGGGCCGCTGGCCGATGCCGAGATTCAACATGTGTATGAGCGCATTATCGACGTGATGCGTTCCTTGCAGCGCCGGGACGTGTAAATAGCCGGACCAGGATTAGTTCCGGCTTCAGCGAACCAGAAATATTCAGTTACCTAAGAGAGCGAAGCGAAAACAATGATCGTAGCGATGCAGGACCACGCAACTGAGGAACATGTCCAACGTGTGATCGAGCGGATGGTTGAGCTCGGCTTCAATGTTCACCGCACCACCGGCACGGCGCAGACAATTCTTGCCGGTGTCGGAACACCCGAGCACTTCGAGGTCGCGGAGTTCAAGGTGCTTCCCGGCGTCCACGATGCGTATCGCATCTCCTCGCCCTATAAGCTGGCGGGCCGCAGCTTCCGCCCTGAAGGTACGAAGATCAAGTTTCCCAACGGCGTTGTGGTCGGCGGTGAAGAGGTCATCATCATGTCCGGCCCCTGTTCGGTCGAATCGCGGGAGCAGATTCTGCTGAGCGCGAAGCAGGTTGCCGCAGCAGGCGCGAAGTTTCTGCGCGGCGGCGCGTACAAGCCGCGCAGCTCACCGTACAGCTTCCAGGGCATGGGAGTCGAAGGGCTGAAGCTGCTGCGCGAAGTCGCCGATGTGACTGGCCTTCTCGTCATCACCGAGGTCATGGAGATCTCGCAGATCGAAGTCATGCTGCCCTACATCGACTGCTTCCAGGTCGGCGCACGCAACATGCAGAACTTCAACCTGCTGCGCGAGCTTGGCCATGTTCGCAAGCCGGTGCTGCTGAAGCGCGGAATCGCTGCGACCATCGAAGAGGTTCTGCTCAGCGCCGAGTACATCCTCTCCGGCGGCAACTACGACCTGATCCTGTGCGAGCGCGGTATCCGCACCTACGAGACCTACACCCGCAACACCATGGATATCTCTGCGATTCCCGTGCTCAAGAAGCTGACCCATCTGCCCGTCTTCGGCGACCCATCGCACGGCGTCGGCATCCGCGACCTGGTGCCTCCCATGGCACTGGCCAGCGTCGCTGCCGGAGCCGACGGCTTGCTGATGGAGATGCACCCCAATCCCGAAAAGGCCATGAGCGACGGCGCGCAGAGCCTGTATCCTGAGCAGTTGGAGAAGCTGGTAGCGCAGCTGCGTCTACTCGCTCCGATCGTCGGGCGCAAGATCGCCTAATCATGGCTATTGAAACAATGAAGCGCGTTCTCATTATCGGCACGGGCCTGATCGGTGCATCGACCGGTCTGGCCCTGCGCGCCGCCGGGTTCGCCGGGCATATCGACGGATGGGACCAGAGCACGCTCGAGCGCACCGCAGCCGCGCAGATGGGAGCAATTGACACTGCTGCCGACAGCGCCGAGGCGACGCTCGAGTTGGCGCGCACGGCGGATGTGATTGTGCTCGCCGTGCCGGTCTTAGCGATCAAAGACTGGATGCAGAAGCTCGCTTCGGTCACGCGTTCAGGTCAATTAATTACGGACGTGGGCAGCACGAAGCTGGAAATCACCGAACTCGGAAAGACGCTGTTTGCTGCCTCTGCAGCGGCGGATTTTCTGCCGGGGCATCCCATGGCTGGCAAAGAATCCGGCGGCGCCATGCTGGCCGAAGCTGGTCTCTTCAATAACGCAATGTGGCTGTTTACGCCAGCCGCCGCCGAATCCTCGGCGATAGAAAAAGAGTGGCGCGACTGGGTTGGCTTCTTCGGTGCACGCACCCTCGACATGGACGCGGCCCGTCACGACGAGCTATGCGCCTGGGTCAGCCATCTGCCACAGATGTTGTCGACCGCACTGTCTGCACTGCTCGAAGACAAGTTCGGCGATGCTCCAGAGATTGGCGCAATCGGCGCACGCGCTCTCCGCGAGACCACGCGCCTCGGGGCCAGTCCTTACAGCATGTGGCGCGACGTTGCCATGACGAACACCGGTCCCATCGCCGACACGTTATTTGCGCTGGAACAAAGACTGGCACACGTTCGCGAGAACCTCCGCACGCCGGAGTTGCGCGATGAGTTCGCGTTGGCTAACAAGTTTCGTCAGCGCAGATAAGGCATTTCCCTTGACATCAGAAATACGTCATCTCGACCGAAGCGAAGCGCAGTGGAGAGACCCCTGTATTGGTCCTTCTCTTCGACAGACAATCACTCCTACCTATGAAAATGCATGAGAGCAGACAAACCTGTGCCCGGCCATTGCCGTTCGGGTAACATCGGTACAGAGTGAGCAAAGCCATCAACAATCTCAGCATCAGTCTTGCCGACGTGCAGGCAGCCCGCGAGCGGCTGCGTGGATCCATCTACTATTCGCCGTGCCCGCACTCGCAGATGCTCTCTGCGCTGACTGGCCAGCAGATCTATCTCAAGCTCGAAAATCTGCAGATGACAGGCTCGTTCAAGGAGCGCGGCGCTCTCAATCGCATCGCGACGCTCACGCCCGAGCAGAAATCTCGCGGCGTCGTCGCCGCCAGTGCCGGCAATCATGCGCAGGGTGTCGCCTACCATGCGACCAAGCGCGGAATCCGCAGCATCATCGTGATGCCGCTGGCGACGCCGCTGGTCAAGGTGACGGCGACGCGCAACTTCGGCGCCGAGGTCGTGCTGCACGGAGCCAACTACGACGAGGCCTGCGACGAGGCAACGCGCATCTGCACGGCAGAGGGAATGACCTTCATTCATCCCTTCGACGACCCCATCGTGATGGCCGGTCAGGGAACCATTGGCCTCGAATTGCTGGAACAAGTCCCTGAGCTGCAGGCTGTCGTAGTACCCATCGGCGGCGGCGGCCTGATCGGCGGAATCGCCTGCGCCATTAAGGAATCGCGGCCTGACATTCGCGTCATCGGTGTGCAGACCTCACGGCTGCCTTCGATGGCTGCTGCTGTGGCCCAGCATCATCCTGTAACGCTAGACTCGGCGACGACGATCGCCGATGGCATCGCAGTCCGGCGTGCGGGCGAGGTGACCTTTCCCGTTGTAGAGCGGTATGTCGATGAAATCGTAACGGTGGACGAGGACGAGATTGCGTCGTCGATTCTGGTGCTTCTGGAGCGTGAGAAGACTCTGGCCGAGGGTGCTGGAGCAACAGCGCTGGCTGCGTTAATCCAGAAGAAGACGACGCTCAAATCGGAGCACACGGCGGTGCTGGTTTGCGGTGGCAACATCGATGTGACCCTGCTTTCTCGCATCATCGAGCGCGGCCTGGTACAGGATGGCCGCCTGATCCGTCTGCGTATCCATCTGCTGGACAAGCCGGGAGCACTGGCCGAGTTGACGCGCCTGATCGCCGATTACCGTGCCAACATTGTGGATACGCTGCACAATCGCGCCTACTATGGCGTTAACCTTGGCGACACCGTCATCGACATTACGATGGAGACGCGTGGCCGTGAACAGGTCGAGGAGCTGCTTGCTGCCTTGACTGCTGAAGGCTACAAACACAGCCGCGTGCTCTAGCTTCGTCGGCCCTAAGCGCACGTCATCTCGACCGAAGGCGGTGCTTTTGCCGCCGTAGCGGAGAGACCCCTGTATTTGCCGCTGATTGCAGGACAAGACACTCCATTCACGAAATCTCTAGTCGCGGCTGAAGTGGGTCTGCTGTTTTTCTTTTTGGCGCTCCACCGCCAGCGTAATCAGGCGGTCGATCAGTTGCTTGTACGGCAGACCGCTCGCCTCCCACAGCTTGGGATACATGCTGATGCTGGTGAATCCCGGCATGGTATTGATCTCGTTCAAATAGATACGTGCCTTCTTGCCTTTGCGCGCAGGCTCCATCAGAAAGTCGACGCGGGCCAGCCCAGAGCAGTCGCAGGCGCGAAACGCAGCAACGGCCATGGAGCGAATCTGTTTGGATTCGGCAGCGGTCAGCTTAGCCGGGATGATGGGGACGCTGGGGTCTTCAGGCGAGTCGGCGTACTTCGACTCGTAGTCGTAGAACTCTTTATTCGGCACGATCTCGCCTACCACCGAGGCCTCGGGCGACTCATTGCCAAGCACGGCGACCTCCAGTTCGCGCGGCTTCACGCCGGGGCCACCTACTCCCTGCTCTATGACCAGTTTGCGGTCGAAGCTGGCGGCGAGGTCCATCGCGGCGGCAAGCTCGGAGCGGCCGTGAACCTTCGAGATGCCGACGCTGGAGCCGAGGTTCGCGGGCTTTACAAAGATCGGATATTGCAGAGCCTTTTCAATCTGGCGGGTGCAGCGCTTTGGGTCAGCCTTCCATTCAGCGCGGGTCAACGCGAGATAGGGCGTCTGCGGCAGCCCGGCGGCGGCGAAGAGTTTCTTCATCACGTCCTTGTCCATCCCGGCGGCAGAGCCAAGCACCCCGGAGCCAACATAGGCGATGTCGGCCAGCTCGAAGAGCCCTTGAATCGTCCCATCCTCGCCAAACGTTCCATGCAGCACTGGAAAGACGACATCGACGGTCTGGGTCAGGTTGCCGCTCTGGTGGACGAGGTCCGCTCCAGCACTGAGCTGAAGAGGTTTGGAACGGTTTGCCTCACCGGCCAGCAAAGAACGCGCATCGTCAGCCGCCAGCCATTGCCCTTGCTTCGTAATCCCGATCGGCAGAACATCGTACTTCTTTTTGTCGATGGCCTTGAGGACCGAAGCAGCAGAGAGGAGGGAGACTTCGTGCTCGCCGGAGCGGCCGCCAAAGAGGATGCCAATACGTTGTTTTTTCTTCATGTTGTCTTTCAGTTTTCCTACTCTAGTCTCCGACAGAATTGCCGTACCGCGCCACGGATCATCCATCGTTGAACCACGGCTGTTACGGGCAAACCGCCCCATACCCCAACCGCACGTCATCTCGACCGGAGCGCAGCGGAGTGGAGAGACCCCTGTATTTTTTGTTGTCGGCTTGCTCTCTACTTAACTCCTGTAGGAACGACGGCTCAGGGAAGAGCACTACATAACGCAACGGAAGACGACAAAGCAGACAACGACAAAATACAGGGGTCTCTCCGCTACGGCGGCAAAAGCGCCGCCTCCGGTCGAGATGACGTAGGTTTTTCGTTGGGCTAAAACTCCCATTCCGTAGTCTTGGCCTAGCTTTAGAAAGGCTCAGGCCCGGCAGCAACGCCGGGCCTGAGCTGATTACAAAATGACGCTGACGACTAAGCCGAAGCCGTGCTCTTGCCTGCCAACTGGCGCAGCACATACTGCAGGATGCCACCGTTCTGGTAGTAGAGAATCTCCTGCGGTGTATCGATACGCACGCTCACCGTAAACTCGATGGTCTTGCCGAGGTCCGACTCTGCGAAGACGGCGATCTGCTTGCCATCGGCAAATTTCCCGTCGAGCATGGCCTTGAGCCGTCCGGGCCCATCGCCGATGGCGTAGACCTCTTCGCCCGTAAGGTGCAGCGATTCGGCGTTCTGTCCGGGCAGGAACTGCAAGGGCAGAATCCCCATGCCCACCAGGTTTGACCGGTGGATGCGCTCATAGCTCTCCGCAACCACAAAGCGTACCCCGAGCAGCAACGGTCCCTTGGCAGCCCAGTCTCGCGACGAACCGGAACCGTACTCCTTGCCCGCGATGATGGCCAGCGGCGTTCCGCGCTCGGCATACTTCACCGAGGCGTCGTAGATCGACATCGGAACATCATCCGGCAGCAAGCGAGTCACGCCGCCCTCGGTTCCGGGGGCCAGCTTATTCCGCAGCCGCACGTTGGCAAAGGTGCCGCGCACCATCACCTCGTGGTTGCCGCGGCGCGAGCCGTAGCTGTTGAAGTCGGCAGGTTTCACGCCATGGTCGGTCAGGTACTTTCCAGCCGGGCCGTCTTTTTTTATCGAGCCTGCCGGAGAGATATGGTCCGTGGTCACGCTGTCGCCCAGCACTGCAAGCACGCGCGCGCCGTGAATGTCCTTGACCGGCTCTGGCTGCGCGCCCATGCCGTCGAAGTAAGGAGCCTTGCGGATGTAGGTCGAGTCCGCCTCCCATCCGTAGGTGTTGCCCTCGGGGAATTTGAGGTGCTGCCAGTTCTGGTCGCCGTCGCTGACGGTGCCATACTGATGCCGGAACATCTCCGAATCGATGGAGGAGGCAACGGTCGACGAAACTTCTTCCTGCGTCGGCCAGATGTCCTTCAGATAAACCGGCTGACCGTCCTTGTCCTTGCCCAGCGGCTCGGTATCGAAGTTGTGCTTGATGTGCCCTGCCAGAGCATACGCCACCACCAGCGGAGGGCTCATCAGATAATTCGCACGAACCTCAGGCGAGATGCGCCCCTCAAAGTTCCGGTTCCCCGACAGCACCGAGACGGCGACCAGCCCATGATCTTCAATGACCTTCGAGACGTCGGTCGGCAGCGGTCCCGAGTTACCGATGCAGGTGGTGCAACCATAGCCGACGGTCTGGAAGCGCAAGGCGTCGAGATAAGGTGACAGCCCGGACTTGTTGAAGTAATCCGTCACCACGCGCGATCCAGGAGCCAGTGAGGTCTTGACCCACGGTGGCGTCGAAAGCCCCCTCTCCACGGCCTTCTTCGCCAGCAGGCCAGCGGCGATCATCACATAGGGATTGGAGGTGTTGGTGCACGACGTAATGGCTGCAATCACAATCGAGCCATGGTCGAGATACTTCTCCGGGTCGATGCCGAAGCGGCTCTGGATGGAGACGGAGGGAGCTTCGATGACGGCTGTGCCGCCACTCTGTTTCACCGAAACCGTGGCTGCGGCTACCACCGGAGCCGGTGCGCCGCTCGCGCTGTTCACATCGCCTTCGGCGCTCGGGTGGCCGCCCTCGCCCTCCCAGCGAACCAGTTGCCGCACGCCATTGGCATTCGCATTAGGCCCGAGCAGCGAGGGAAGCTGTTGCTGGAACGACGCTCCTACCTCGGGCAACAGCACGCGGTCCTGCGGACGCTTGGGCCCGGCCACGCTTGGCCGCACCGTGTCCAGATTGAGCGAAGTCGTCACCGAGTACGTGGCTTCCTGCGCGTCGGGCGTGTGGAACAAGCCCTGCTCACGGTAGTAAGCCTCCACCAGAGCAATCTGCTCCTCCGTCCGTCCCGTCAGCCGCAGATACTTCAAGGTCTCAGCATCTACCGGGAAGATTCCGCAGGTCGCTCCATACTCAGGAGCCATATTCGCAATCGTTGCGCGGTCAGCCAGCGGCAGCGCGGAGACGCCCGAGCCGTAGAACTCGACGAACTTGCCCACCACGCCCAGCTTGCGAAGCTGCTCGGTCACGGTCAGCACCAGGTCGGTTGCCGTCGTCCCTTCCTTCAGCTTGCCGGTGAGCTTGAAGCCGACCACCTGCGGCACCAGCATCGAAACCGGCTGTCCCAGCATGGCCGCCTCGGCCTCGATACCGCCGACGCCCCAGCCGAGCACGCCCAGACCATTAATCATGGTCGTATGCGAGTCCGTCCCGACCAGCGTGTCGGGATACGCCGAGACATTTCCGTCGGCATCCGGCTGGGTCGTGAACACCACGCGAGCCAGATACTCCAGATTCACCTGATGGCAGATTCCCATGCCCGGCGGCACCGCCGAGAAGTTGCGGAAGGCGGTCTGGCCCCACTTCAGAAACGCATAGCGCTCACGGTTGCGCTGAAACTCCATCGCGGCATTCAGATCGTAGGCGCGCACGGTGCCGAACTCGTCCACTTGCACGGAGTGGTCGATGACCAGCTCCGCGGGCTGCAAAGGATTGATCTTCTCAGGATCACCGCCCAGCGTGCGCATGGCATCGCGCATCGCGGCCAGATCGACGATGGCGGGGACGCCGGTGAAGTCCTGCATCAGCACACGGGCTGGCATGTACGCGATCTCGCGCGAAGGCTCGGCGTTGGCGTCCCAGTTGGCGAGGAACTTGATGTCGTCGGCGGTGACGGTGCGTCCGTCTTCGTGGCGCAGCAGGTTTTCGAGTAGGATGCGCAGCGAAAACGGAAGCCGCGTGAGCTTGATGCCCGCATCCTCTAAGGCGCGCAGGCGGAAGATGCGGTAGCTGGTGGAACCGGAACGAAGGGTGGATTGGCTTTTGAAGGAATCGGGGTGCGATTGGGTTGGCATGGTCTCTTCTCCAGAGAAGCGCTTCTTTGGGTCTTTATTAAGGAGCGCGAAGTAAGGGCCGCAGACGCGAAGGTCAGCGCGAACGGCAACGGTGGAAGCCTATCAAATTTTGGGGAAACGAGTAGAAAAGGGTAGCTAGCAGCGCCCGCGGTCAGGACGACCGTGGTGAAAGCGCTTCGTGCATGGAAGACAGCCAGCCATCGGCTCCATTTTACTGCGATTCGCTCCTGTGGCGTTAGCCGCACTCCACGACGCAGTTTAATCCTTCCGGCCTGCCCCAACTGTGCAATCATTTCCAGTGCCGGCCAAAATGTCGTGGCCAGGTTTTGATTCTCAGGAGAATGAAATGAAGCGTTTACTCGCCGCCGCCCTGCTGATGGCAGCCCCCGTTGCCTTCGCCCAGAAGAAGTCCGGTGACCTCAAGGTTTACTTTGCCGACGTCGAAGGCGGCCAGGCCACGCTCTTTGTGCCGCCCAGCGGCGAAAATCTGCTGGTAGACGCAGGCTGGCCCGGCGCTGCCAACGCCGACAAGATCGTGGCCCTCGCCAAGGTCGCTGGCGTCACCAAGATCGACAACCTGGTCGTCACTCACTATCACATCGACCATGTCGGCGGTGTTCCCGATGTGGCTGCCCGCATTCCAGTAGGCAGGTTCATCGACCACGGCGTCAACCGGGAGACCGACGACAAGGCGACCGAAACCAGCTGGCAGAACTATCAAAAGCTGTTGGCCAACGAACACTACGCTCATCTGACGGCGAAGCCGGGCGAGATTCTTCCCCTCACCGGAATGCATGTCGAGGTGGTCAGCGCCGATGGCAACGTTCTCGATAAGCCGCTCGC
The DNA here is from genome assembly GCA_041691255.1 of Granulicella sp. Taxonomy (GTDB): domain Bacteria; phylum Acidobacteriota; class Terriglobia; order Terriglobales; family Acidobacteriaceae; genus Edaphobacter. The sequence goes on from JBEPUY010000026.1 coordinate 60,995, forward strand.
CGGGGCCGGGGCCACCAATGCAGCGTGCGCGGCCAGCATCCTCAAGCCGGCTGAGAACACGGAGAACGACCGTTCCATTGGCATGATGATCACCTTCGGCAAGCTGCGCATCGCCGATCTTGGCGACCTTACCTGGAACAAGGAGCGCCTGTTGATGTGCCCGGTCAACAAGCTGGGCAAGGTGGACGTGTACATCGTCTCGCATCATGGCTTCGACCGCAGCTCCAGCCCGGCGCTGCTCCATGGCATTGCTCCGCGGGTGGCCATCATGGATAACGGAGCCACCAAGGGAGCCGAGGCCGGAGCCTGGGACATCGTCGACCACTCACCCGGCCTGAAAGACCTGTGGCAGCTCCACACCGCCATTCACACGGACGCCGCCCACAACAGCAATGAGTCCCGCATCGCCAATCTTCCCGGCCCCGATGCCTTCCACTATCTCGTTCTCACCGTGCATCGCAGCGGCAGCTTCGCTGTCACCAATTCGCGCACCAACCAGACGGTGGATTACCCAGCACGGTAAATGCCGCGGATGCCATTTGGCGTAAGCAGGATACCTGCGATTGCAGCAAGATTGCTGCGCGTAAAATCGCATCATATTCACGAGTTTCGGGTTAAGACCGTAGGAGTAAGAGGAGATTGCGCGCCATGTCTATGTTTATAAACAGAAGATCAGGCCAAAACCGTTGGTTGGGATTCGCAGTCGGTATTGCAATGGTTGCAGGGATGGCAGGCTTTTCGGGATGTCATCGACAGGCCGTCGCAGGCCAGATCGCAAACGACTCTGGCGCTGACCCAGCCGACGCGAACATGGCCCCTGTAGACGGGAGCAATCCATCGCAGGCCGCGGTCCAGGCTCCTGAACAGGGGCAACCCATTCAGAATGAGAGCCAGCAGCAGGCAGTCCAGTATCAGCAGAACGGGACGGCGCAGCCTGCCCAGCAGGACCAGTCTTACGCCAACGACCAGAACGCCAACGACCAGAACTACAACGACCAGAACTATGACGATCAGGTGGACGCAGGCCAAGAGGCCATCGAACAGTCTGACCAGCCGCCACCGGCTCTGCCTACCTACGAACAGCCCGAAGCGCCTGCGCCGAACTATATCTGGACTCCCGGCTATTGGAGCTACGCCCCGGTGGGCTACTACTGGGTTCCAGGAGCATGGGTTGCCGCGCCCTATGACGGTGCCTTATGGACCCCCGGATACTGGGGCTTCTACAGTAACCGCTATCGCTTTTATCGTGGCTATTGGGGCCTGCACATCGGCTTCTACGGCGGTGTGAACTATGGCTATGGCTATACCGGCACCGGCTACTATGGCGGCTACTGGCGAAACAACAACTTCTACTACAACCGGTCGGTCAACCGGGTCAACGTTACCCGGATCACCAACGTCTACAACCGCACGGTCATCATTAATAACAACACGCGTATCGCCTACAACGGTGGGCGAGGCGGCGTTCAGGTAAGGCCGAACCGGTCTGAGATGGTCGCCATGCGCGCTCCAAGAACGCCTCCCATGTCGGCGCAGGTACAGAACCGGCAGCAGGCGTCACAGAATCGGCGGCAGTTCTTTAGCCAGAACAAGGGCCGTCCTGCCACCGTCGTCTCCCGCCCGTTGAATGCGGACAAGGGCATCCAGCGCCCAACGGCTCGCCCGGTCTCGCAGATGCGTCCCGGTCAAACGAATCAGGCCCGTCCCGGTCAGCCTAACCAGCCGAACCAGCAGAACCGTGTGCAGGGGACCCAGCAACAGCGTGGCCCGGCTCAGTTACAGAACCGGCCTGACGATCGGCAGGTAAGGCCAAACCAGCCGCAACAGCAGCAGGCACGGCCAAATGGGCAATCTCAAATGCAGCAGCAACGACAAAGAGATGCCCAGCAACGGCAGCAGCAGCAGAGACAGGTGCAACAGCAGCAAAGGCAGACCCCGCAAGACCAGCGACAGGTTCAGCAGCAGCAAAGACAACAGCA
>JBEPUY010000027.1:0-62951 GCA_041691255.1 Granulicella sp.
AGCTGCACGGAGCTTTTTCCATCGCCTTGCGCGCGCCAGGAGCAGCGCTCCTCAGCAAGGGTCGGTTTCCTTGCTTTGCGCGGAGCGCAGGAAATGAATTTGGGGCGTTGCGGGGTGTCCCCTCAGAGGGAGTGACGGGAGATCCGGCGCATCATCAACAGTCGACTCGCGCTATTCGCGGGCAGAGACACTCTTGGCAACCCGGACAAGATCGTCGATTTGGGCACAAGGCGGGTCTTCGTCTATAAAGACATGAAAATCATCTTTGTGGATTCGAAGGTGTCAGACGTACAGTAGCGTTACTGCCGTGGAGGCAGGCCGCTGCTCTGTAGCGGCGGGGTCAACGTTATTTCCGACGTGTCTTCGAGGCTATGGCTGCCTAGTGCTTGAGAACAAGGATGTCAGCTTTTCGTATCTAGCTGCTCGCCTCCTACAACTGGCCGGCAGAATGAGCTACGATCTCGGTAGGTTCTACACAACTGCCGTACCGGCAATAGGTTCTGGGGCCAAGCAGATAACTCGACCACTCATCTGGAGACATCAGGCCATGAAAATTGATGGATATCGCAGATCACGCGAGCAGCAAAGGAAGTTCGCCCAGGAACAGAAGAGCTTCACTCGGCTGCTCGGCATATTGGGAGTGCCTGCTTTCAGCGTTCTCCTTGCCAGCGCTCTATCTGCGCAAGTCGCTCCCGCCGCTGCGACCGTGACCTCCCCCGATCATCACCTTCAACTACAGTTTTCAACCATGCAAGCCGGCAAAGAAGTCGATGGGGTGGGGCATCTGGCGTATTCGCTGAGCTTTGATGGCAAGCCGTTGATTGGGGACTCTGGCCTAAGCCTCAGTCTTGCAGGACGCGAACCACTTGGCGCCGCAGTCCAGATGGAGCGAGCAGAGCCGAGCTCCGGTGTCGATGCATACGACGACATCGCCGGCAAGGCAAGCTACATTCACGATGCATATAACAGCTTGACGATCACGGTAAAAGAGCCGGGTGAGACGGGACGTACGATGACGGTGGAGGCGCGAGCGTATAACGGAGCGGTCGCGTTTCGTTATGACCTTTTGGAACAGGCTGCGCTCCGTGGGTTCCAGCTGGAGGATGAACATACAGAGTTCAACTTCGACAAGGATGCTCCGGTGTGGGCGCTTGAACTGCCTAACTTTCGATCAGCGTATGAGAGCGAGTATGTTCGTCTGAATATTAGCGCGTTTTCTCAGCAAGGTGGAACACCGAGTCACTTCCTGATTGGGCTTCCTTTTCTGGCCCATATCCCTGGAGCCGCGTGGCTGGCGGTTACGGAGGCGGATCTTGAAGGAAACTCTGTGATGTATCTCAGGAACAGCCAGGCTTCCTACTCCGGCGGCAAGGGAAATTTCCGCATGGAATCCGTGCTGGCGCCGCGCTTCAATGATGCGCCCGCTTATCCAACTGTGGCGGTCACAGGAACGCTCCCTCATCACTCGGCGTGGCGCGTGCTTCAGGTCGGGGAGAAGCCGGGTGATCTTCTGGAATCGAACGTCCTGAATGACCTCAACCCGCCCAGCAGGATTGCGGATACAAGCTGGATCCACGCCGGCAAATCGTCATGGACCTGGTGGAATGGCAACACCGGTCCGGATGGCAAGTCATCGAATACGACTGAGACCATGAAGTTCTATGTCGATTTCGCGGCGAAGTCGAAGTTTACTTACATGTTGATTGACGGCGGCTGGTCGCAGATGGACGACATCACCAAAATGAACGGTAGGGTCGATGTTCCCGCGGTGGTGCAGTATGCCGCCAGCAAGGGCGTAAAGGTGTGGATATGGACGCACTACAATCCCACGGTTCTGCAGATGAATGAGGCTTTTCCGCTGTACGAAAAATGGGGTGTGGCCGGCGTCAAGATTGACTTTATTCAGCGCGGCGATCAATTCGGAATCGAGTTCTACTACAACGCCGCAAAGCTGGCCGCAAAGCACCATCTTATGCTCGACTTCCATGGAGGCACCACGCCGTGGGGACTTAGCCGCACTTACCCCAACGTTCTCGGTTATGAAGCGGTGCTGGGTATGGAGTATTCAAAGTGGAGCGCAAGAGACAATCCCATCCATCGCACCACCCTGGCGTTTACGCGCGCTTTGAATGGAACCATGGATTACACGCCGGGTGCCTTCGGTAATGCGACCGAGGGCGAGTTTGTGGGCCGTAATGCGCGCCCCATGAATCTATCCACCAGGGCGCATCAGCTTGCGCTCTATGTCGTTTTCTTCGATCCGTTCCAGATGGTTGCGGATGCGCCGCAGGCATACGAAAATCAGCCCGAGTTTCAATTCATTCTGGATGTTCCGGCAGCCTGGGATGAGACCCGGGTGCTTCAAGGTTTGCCCGGCGAGAACATTACCGTTGCACGACGCAGCGGCAAAGACTGGTACCTTGGATCGATTACCAACTGGTCGCCTCGCACTGTAATTGTGCCTCTTGAGTTTTTGGGAAGCGGACAATACACCGCCGAGATTTACCAAGATGCAAAGGATGCAGATCAACATCCGCAACACGTTTCCATCGAAAACAAGATCGTTCGACAGCATGACACACTTAGCCTCGATCTCAAACCGGGTGGGGGCTTCGCAATAAGATTTACACCCAAAACCTAAGGAGAAAGCTTTGAACAAGCCTTTACTCCAGTGGGCCATCGCACTTCCAGTTTTTTGTTATGTCTTCGCAGCAGCGCAAGTAAATGTCGTGACGCAACACAATAATCGGGAGCGTACTGGTGCGAATCTCGAGGAGATCTTCATCACTCCGGCGAACGTGAACAAGGAGCATTTCGGCATGCTCTTTAAGCACATCGTAATCATGAGATCTGCGCAGCCGTGGGTCTTGACCAGTGTGCACATCGGCGGTGGATGGCACGACGTGGTTTACGCGACCACGGTCAATAATTGCGTGTATGCCTTGGATGCGAACGAACCCGAAGCGAAGAAACCGTTCCGGCGCGTCAACTTCGGCACACCTGCGAGCCTGTACGACTATGATTCGAATGCCTGGATGTCAACGGAAACATGGGAATCATCGGTACGCCCTCAGGGGTCAGCGAGACCCCGAGTGGGGCTACAAGTTCAAAGGCGATCAGCTCGATCGAACTCCCTACGTGACACGCCCCGAAAAGAATGAAGATCTTGCACTGGAGGCGGAGGGGGAAAAAATTCAATTTCCTCCACCTCTGGGTTACTTGAATGCGATTTTGAAGGCAGCTGCATAGTTAAATCTACTTTGTGCCGGCAAGTGCAAGTGGAGTCCATCCTCCTTCTGCTCGAAGGTGATTGTTGAGGAGGAGCCCAGCAGGGCAACGCTCTTCACATGACCACTTCCCGCACTCCCGAGGGAATGAATGACGGCCTCCCGGTCTTTGGGCCAGGCAAGTTCGATTGCGTATAGCGTGCTTCCCTTAGTCGTAAATCTGAAATCCTGATCGGTGTAGCTATCTGTATCAGTATCGTGAAAGGAGCCACCGCGCACTTTTGTAGGGCCTTCGCCGAAGACTGTCCATGGGCGCGTCCCGTAAATGGCCTCTCCGTTAATCTCGAGCCATTGGCCCACATTCAGCAGTACGTTTTGTATCTCCGTGGGGATCGTTCCGTCGGATCGAGGCCCGATATTCATGAGCAAATTGCCATTTTTGCTGACGATATCAATAAGTTGATGAACTACAAACTCTGGCGACTTAAAGGTGTCGTGCTCGATATATCCCCACGACTTGTTGCTGATGGAAGTGTCCGTCTGCCACGGCTTCTCGCGAATCTCGGATAACTGACCGCGCTCTATGTCGAGTACACCGGAGCCCTCACGCATGGCATCGAACTTGTAGTTAATCACGCCCTCAGTCCCGCGTTGCTTCGATTGGTTGTAGTAGAAGGAAGCAAATTTTGCCAAATAGGGACGGACTGATGGCTGTCCGATCCACCAGTCGAAGTACATAATGTCGGGATGATATTTCTCTACTATTTCTGCTGAGCGCGCCAGCCAGTCGCTCAAATAGGCATCGCTGGCGTAAGTAAAGTCGCGATTCAAGTCGTCATTGCCGCTCATCAGACGGCGGTGAGCGGGGCCGTAAAACTGAGCGTAGGCGGGATCATTCGCGTCGGAAGGCTGTTGACGGGCACCTTCGAGGAACCAGTCGTGCTCCACGCGATGGGAGGATGCTCCCAGATGGAGACCTTCGCTGCGGACTGCCTTGGCCAAGTCGCCCATAAGATCCCGCCGAGGGCCCATCTTCGCGGCAGTCCAGTCCGAGAGATCGCTGTCATACATTGCAAAGCCGTCATGATGCTCAAAAACCGGAACGACATATTTGGCGCCAGACTTTGCGAACAAGTGTGCCCAGGCAGAAGGGTCGTACTTTTCGGCCTTGAACATCGGGATGAAATCCTTATAGCCGAACTTTGTCAGTGGCCCATAGGTTTGAACCTGATGTTCATTTTCCGCCGTTGCCTTGATATACATATTGCGGGGATACCATTCGCTGCCAAATGCGGGGACCGAGTAAACACCCCAATGGATAAAGATTCCAAACTTGGCGTCTCGATACCAATCGGGTACGGTAACGGTTTGGAGCGTCTCCCAGTCTGTCGTGAATGGCCCGGCGGCGTTCGAGCGGTCAACCCGTCGGAGAATAGCTTCGCGAGGACCATCGTATTTGCTACTTCTCGACTGCCATTCTTGATCGATCGCTGCGGCGGATTTGCTGGCCGATGGTGCAGTTCCATCCTGCGCAACCAATACAGGGACAAGGGAATTCACGGCGATAATACCCGCTAGCAACATCCCCAAGTTGACGATTTTACGTTCCGGAGATCGGATATTCTCCTCTAATTCGAGAACGTGCCACTCCAACCTGGACTTGAGGCCTTTAAGCTGAGACCAATAGGCCTCAAGTCTCAGCCCGAGCAGGCCAACACGAAGCTGTTCATAATTATCTAGATCGGGCATTGTCCCTCCTTAGTCGGTCTGTTCCGGTCGCAACACATTCACAAACCGCGTATTTAATCAGTCTTCAACGATTAGCCGCACGGGCCCGAGAAGGCCGGAAGGTAAAAGCGGTGTGTTAATGTCATGAAAGTAATTCCAAGTGGTAAAGGTATAGCGGTTCTTCGAGGGGCGTGGCTCCTTCTTGAGAAACCACTCCGGAAGCTCCTTCAAGAAGTAGCCACCCTTTAAGACCGGGTCTCCCATCTGCCAAGTAACATCCGACGGTTCTTGTTCATCGCCGATAAGCCGGTTTGCCCACACGTTCGCAATTGCGATCTCAACGCGATTCTCCCCATCAACGATTGCGGAGGAGATGTCGATGCGCCAAGGCGAAGTCCAAATAACCCCCAGCTTCTTACCATTGATTGTCACGGTGGCAATATGCTTTACGGTCCCCAAATCAAGCCATATTTTTTTTGTTCCTTCTGACGTTGGCAAGTGTATGCTCTTGGTGTAAACGGCAGTTCCCGAGTAATATCGAATCCCCTTCTCTGGCCGTTTTGACCAGTCTTCGAGCCAAGGGAACTCGATGTTGGCGGGACCGCCGCGCCTGGGATCGAAGCTAACATTCCAACTTCCCGATAGCTCTGTCATCGGCATTTGGTTCGAGCGGTGAACCGGTGCAGTTCGGGTCTTCAAGGGCCGCCTGAAAATGATGAAGAAACTCTGCGTTGGCGCGAGCTCCAGATCGAAGCTGATCATACCCTTCGAACGTTCACCGTCTCCAATGTCCCGCATCGTCCCCCAGACCGGATCCCACACCTCCGGCTGCAATCCAGAGACAGGGAAGCTACACCGTGCAGTTCCACCCGACTGGGCAATGTTCGCGAGAAAGTAAATGTGCTCCCCGCCATGTATCCGATGGATGCTCTGAAGCGCAAGCATCCCCGACTGTGGCCTCAACTGTGCGCTAGTCTGGGGCGAGGCTGCAACGAATTCCCCGCACTGGAGCAGAGTCTGGCAACGCCAAAGATAAGTGAACCAGGCTTTGCCGGGCTCCCACCATGTCTGATAGCGCCCCAGGTGGATACCCCATTGCCCCATGGCGTTGCCGGGCTGGTAATCCGGTCCCCACGGCTGTTGGACAAAGTGATGAATGTTCATGCGGTTCACGCCGTCGCAGAATGCTGCATCGCCGATAGGTTTAAGCCAAGCGGGATGCGCCTGCCAAGCTGCCAACTCAGGTCCGGTGGTAAAAGCCTCCGCTCCGATGATGCGTTGGCCAAGCGCATGCGCGGTGTCGTTTACCGCTCGGTTGGCCACGGGCGAGTATTCACCTTTATTAGTCCAAAACTCCATGTTGGCGTGGTCCAGATACCTGACTACTTCCTTCGTATCCCACGGTCCCTCATAGGGCTCTGCAACGAACTCCAAGCCATACTCGTGAGCTATCGCTCTTGGGGTGGCCCAGTAGCAATCGCGATAGAGATCCATCACGGTGCGTTTGAAGTCTTCCTTGAAACGTTCTGTTTCCGCCTCGTTGACCAGGGTGCGTCCAGCAAGAATTGGAAGAAACGGGGTCAGATCATATCCACGGCGGGTTCTAAACTCTCCCTGCATCTTCGGTGTCCAAGTAGGATCCCCGGCTTCGTAGCTATCAAAGTAAAATGTGCTGAGGCCAGGGTTGCCGATCAGATCCCCGACATGCCGCTTGATGTCATTCAAAACATGCCGACAATGGAAGCTCACAGCCTCGACACTCATCTTGTCGCACTCCAGCCCCATTGCACCCCACTGAGCAGGCTGAATCATCGCTCCCGTTGTGGTGTGTCCGAAGCGATAGATGCACCAATCGCCGTCAGGCGCGTCCCAGGAAAGCTCGCCGTCCGGTTTCATGTGGCTTGATAAGTCGATCACTTGGCTCATCCTAGGCGAACCGGTGGAGGGCAGAGCGATTACAGCGATGTCCCGGTAATACTCCCGTCGCGCCTTAACTAGCGGGATACCATCCTTACCGAGTGAAGGAATGTATACAATGGGGAATTGCGCATGCGGGTGGGGATCGACCTCAGCGCGGGACAGGCTGATAGTGATATGCTCTCCCCCCTGAATCTGCTTTTCCGACCACACTACCTCTTGCATCGAAAGCTCAGGAGTAATCCAGGGACCGCCGCTGCTTTCATACCCTGCACAGTTATGCAGGATAAGCTCGAGTCCAAGCCGACGGCACTCCGTTGCAGCATAGCGCACCAGTGCCCACCAGGGCTCCGTGAAGGTGACTATCTCAGGGGTTGGACTATTGAGGATGACGCCAGCCCAAGGCGTAAGCGTATCTGCAAGGCTGAAGATGGTCGCCCCCCCGATGCCTGCCTCCTTCATTGCCTCGAGATCGAGCGTGATCCCTTCTTTGGTGATGTTGCTGCCCATCCACATCCATAAAACATATGGGCGGGCGGAGTCCGGCGGCGACGCGAACGCCCTGGCGAGATCGCGGACCTGCTCGGGCATTGATCCGAGGGATCGGGTGGCGGCGAATGACGCTCGCATCAGAAGTGGTGAGCTAGCCAGGTATGCAAATACTTCCCTACGTGTTGCGATCATGAAAGCCTCCTGGGTGTCTGACTGACTACGGTTGACTGTGGCTGGCTGCTGAAAGTGCAGAGTTGAGCACTCTTTGCGACTCTAGATCGTCGGGATCGAGCGCAAGTGCCTGCCTCAATTCGTCGATACCCTCCACCCACTTGGATTGACGGCAAAGCACTAGACCTAGGTTGCGGCGGAAGATAAGATTTTGCGGGTCGAGCGCGGTGAGCTGCCGGTAATCGCGTTCAGCAAGCGCATACTCGCCATGCTTCTCGAAATTCATGGCTTCGGAGTTTGTTCGCGCAAGCTGCAGCCCTTGATGTCCGACGGAGATCTCCTGCTCGACCAGAGCTTTGAGCTGTGTGGTCGCCTCAGCGGCCTCCGTCTTTCGTCCGCATTCCTTGAGAGACTGCGCAAGATGGCTTAGCGTTGAGCGGGTACGGGGATGCAGGATATTAACGTGTCCATAGGCGCTCGCGGCAGCAGTGCAGTTGCCGAGCCTGTCTTCTACTTCCGCGAGGTGCTGCCATGCGTCGGAGTCTTCCGCATTCAATGCAATTGCTCGCTTGAGCGCGTCAATAGCCTCGTCAGAGTTGCCTAGCTCTTCAAGCGCGTAGCCCAAACCGCTCCACGACGTCTCTTCAGTCGGGTCCAACCCCAGTGCCCGGTTGAAGTGATCCCTTGCATCCGACCAGTTCTGGACGAGCACTTCCATCTCGCCGGCAGTGGTACTGTAGAGGCGGAGGCGGGTTACATCGGAGGTGAGCGCAATTGCTTTCAGTATCTCGGCGACACCTGCTTCCGCTTGGCCGTCGCGGCCGTCCAATACCGCAAGATTGAAGTGGATGTCTGAGTCGTTCGGAGCGATCGCGGTCGCTTTCTGCAGTTCTATCCGTGCACCCAACAGCTCGCCGAGGCTCATGAGGGATAACCCGTATTCTTTGTGCACGAACGCCTCTCGCGGTGCGATCTGCGCCGCAATGTCGAACTGATTGCGAGCTTCGAGAATATCGGGAAGCAATGCATATGCAGTTCCAAGCAAAAGATGAAGAGTCAACGGATTGATCGTCCGGCCATCGCGACGAAGGATTTCAATTGCCTGATGTGGTTCGTTTTGTTGAAGTAACCGCTGAGCCTCGGAGAGCGTTTCCGAATTGCGAGTTCTCGAGCCCTGCTGCGCGGATAGAGCGGCTGTAAAAGCTAGAAGCGAGGCCAAAAGTATCTGGAGACCCCTTCGAAGCGTGGCACCTGCGCAGGTGCGGTGGATCGGCGCCACACTTCGAAGTTGAATAGAGTCCTTGGCCATGTTCTTTCTGTTGCTAGAACTCCACTCGTGCTCCAAATTGGAGTTCGCGTGGTGTGCCGCCGCTTGTCACAGCGCCGAACGTTTGATCATTGATCGCTGTATCAGGGTTGTTAAGGTTCAGATGGTTGACGAAGTTGAAGGCCTCGGCACGGACTTGTACTGTTGCTTTTTCCCGAATGCGAATGGCACGAAAGAGTGAGATATCCGAATACACCGCCCCCGGGCCTCGAACCACCCCCCGAGACGAATTGCCGAAGGTTCCAAGGTCCGGAGTCGAGAACGCCGCTGTATTGAACCAGTGCTGCATCGTGCGGGCACCAGTCGTTGCGCTACCAGTCATGTTGGCGCGTTCGTAGCCTATACCGAACAGACAATTCTGGGGTCCGCAAATTTGAGCCCTGTCACCCGGCACCGTGACTGTTAGCGGGCTGCCGCTGTAGATGCGGGTGATAGTGTTGAACTGAAAGCCTCCAAAGACTTTAGAAGCTATTCCACTGTTCATAAAGGGTTGGCCTTTGCCGAAAGGTAGGTTGTACAAAGCCCCGACCGTCAGATTGTGAGTCACATCGAAAGCAGACGGACCGTATTCGCCCGCAAGATTATCGAGCCACTGGGGACCGGGTCCGTTGTTTTCGGCGCCGAAATATCCACTGCCAACGTCCATGGACTTGGAATAGGTGTAGGAGCCAAGGATATTGAGGCTGTGCGTAAGCTGCGCCTGATAGTGGGCCTCAAAGGCATGGAAGTTTGACCATCCGTCGCCGTAGGCCATTTCGGTCGGGCCCTCATATGGGAAGGGTTGGTTCGACCCATTACTGCCCGGCGTTCCGGTGTTGAAATGCCCCGAAATAGGGAGCCGCTTGCTGTTGCTACCGACATAAGCGAGCGTGATAGAAGACGCAGCGGTCAGCTGTCGTTGGATCTCAAGATTCCATTGTTCTGAATATGGATTGCGCATCTTCGGATCGTACATCCAGTTCCCGGAATTAAAGGGGCTAGGCGCTGGAAGCGCTAGACCATGGTTCTTGGTGGCCGCATCGAGGTTGGTGGTGGGTACGGTGGTGGGAGATGTTGGATTGTAGACGGTGTTGGACTGCCCCGAATCCGGCCAGGTACCGACATTCGCTTGGATGGTTTGTAGGACGCCACTGAGGGTATCGCCCACAACGCCGAAACCGGCACGGATCACTGTTCTCGGGGTCATGGCGTAGGCCACACCGAATCGGGGACCAAGGACGGCAGTCGAGTGGGGCATCAGTTCACTTGGTTTCACGTACGCGATGTGGCTAGCTGCGGATACTCCAAGCCCAATGTCCCCGGTTGCTTGTGTATATGCAGTGCCCGTTGGTATGCACGGGGCCGCCGCTGGAACGCATTGGGCAAGCGGGGTTGAGCTTGCAATGGTGTAATTGCCCGTGTTCGGGTCGAACTCGTTTAGCAAGCCGTGGTTGGTGAGATAAGGGGAACTGAAGTAGTCGAGACGTAAACCAAAATTAAGTGTCAATTTTGTGGTGACTTTCCAACGGTCCTGAATAAAAGGTGCGTAGACGCGATACTTCAGATTGAAGTGCTGGGAGCTAGTGCTTACTTGAGAGGGATAGCCGAGTAAAGCGGAGGCTAGCCCGTTGCCGGTGTTGGTCGTGTCGGTGCCGTCGCTGGTTTGAGCGCGATTGAAGTTGTAGACCGTATTGCCGCTTGTATTCCCGGTCCCATTAGCGTATCCCACCATGAAAAATTGCAGACCGGCGCGCAGCTCATGCCGTCCATGCGTGTAACTGACGTTTCCAGAAGCGCTAAAATTCTTCGCGTAACGATCGAGTGTGCCCGGTGCATCGCTTCCGCCGATCCCGCTTTCTCCATCAATCCCGAAGGATGGGTAACCGGGATTCACCAGACTTCCGAAACCACCGCTCTCTATGTCCGGAATGCCGGCGTTCGGCAGGTCGATTTGTGCATAATTCAACTTCGCATAACCGAAATGGAGGTCGGTCAGGAGGTTGGGGCTAAAAAGGTGGTTGAATCCAACGGCGTAATTCACAGGATGTTCGACGGCCTGGCTGGTCATCTTGTTGGTGTCCGGCACTGTCTGAATATAGTTCATGCGCGTGTAGCGGAAGAAGACGTTGTTCTGTTCATTCAACCGCTCGTCAATACGCAAATTGTAGGTGTCGTCGTTATTCACTGTATTTCCAGCAATGCGGTCGTTCGCCGCTGGGTTGGGAGTTGGAAGCGTGTTGCCGTCGAAATTCGGGGCGTCGAAGTATGTCTGAATGTACTTCAATGCGAGAGGGTTGATCTGGGCGGACGGAATTTTGTTGCCGGCGAACGGGGTGCGAGGAGCTTGGGTAGGGTCGTAGATTACATTCGGGACATCGGTAGTGCCGACGGGGTGGGTGAGCAGCGAGTTGGAAAAGTCTCCAGTGAGTTCCGCCGCAGTGGGGACGGTTGCGTAGTGCGCGGCCAGATTGGAGTTGTACCTCCAACCTTCGTACCCAAAGCTAAAGAACGACCGATTTTTACCGTTATAGAGTTTGGGAAGCCAGATGGGACCGCTTAGCAAGCCGCCGAATTGATTTTGAGTTAATTGGTTCACATCCGTTTGGGAAACGCGCGCGTCGAAGACCGTGTTTCGGGCATACTCCCAAGCCGCACCATGAAAGGCATTCGCCCCTGCCTTGGTGACCACGTTGACCACCCCGCCCAGAACACCGCCAAACTCCGCGTTGTCGCTGTGAGACTGCACCTTGAACTCTTGGATGCTATCGATCATCGGCAACACAACATAACTGCTGCTAATGGCAGAGCTGTTGATGGCGCCATCCAGCATGTAGAAGTTCATACGATTCCATTGACCCTGCAAAGCCGGCTGCGCCAATGTACTGCCGGGGATGCCGACCGAGGAGATGGGGCCAAACCCGATATGGGCTGACTGGCTTGTCGCAACGGGTCCTGCGCCTGGCGCTAGGTTGATCAGGGTGGTGAAGTTGCGGCCATTTAACGGTATGTCGTGGACCTGCTCCGGGTCGATGACGACACCGACTTCCGAGGTGACGGTTTGCATAATCTCACCGCCCGAGTGCACCTCCACGGTCTGAGATGTAGAACCAGCTTGCAATGTGATGATTTGATTCAGAGCCTGGTTCACTTGTAAAGCATCGATTTGGTCCACAGAGGCACTGAATCCAGGCGCTTCTACCTTGATACTGTAAGGCCCGGGGATCAATTGCGAAACAATGTATGTTCCCGAATTGCCCGTTTTTATGGAGTGAGACACGCCCGTCGCTGTATTTGTGACAGTAACTGTTGCCCCTGGAATGACGGCGCCAGTGGAGTCCGTCACACTACCGAGTATCTGAGCGGTGGAGTTTTGGGCACGGGCCAGGCCGGTTATGGTGAGCGACATCACAAAGATGATCGCGACGAAATGAATCCACCGTGGGCTTTGCTTGACAGCGTAAGTCTTCATGAAGGCTTCCTCGTTGATCCGGCTGGGCCAGATTTGGATGATTAAGAGCGGCGGGACAGCCACCACCATACGTACAGTCGTTCAAGCGGAGCAAACGTTTTCCCAAAGATGCAACAACGGTGTTTCACGTTTTGAACCAGACGCAATATCCTTTCCTAAAATCCGCATATCAACCCGCTATCGTTTAGTGCTAATGTTTTTTTACGGAGTAAACGTTTTGACTGATGAAATTGAATCGGGGGAAGGAAGGAGGCGTGACGTGGTTGGATCCGTTTCCAAAGCCTGCAAAATCCTTCATCTATTGGAGGGGCATGAGCATCCCGTCCGCCTTACGGATGTTGCTAAAGCCACCGGAATCGACAAGGCCACCTGCCACAGGATTCTTGCGACCCTGGTCTTCCATGGGCTTGCGGGCCAGACACCGACGAGTGGATATGTAGGTCTGATCCAGCGCGCGACAAAACCTTGTATCAAGATCGGATACGCCGCGCAGACCGAGGAGTTTGCTTTCTCGAGGGCAGTTACGAGCGGAATAAAGCTAAGCGCAGCGAAAGCCGGGATCGAACTAATTGTTTACGATAATGACTACAGCCCTGCTGTCGCACTCCGCAACACGGACCTTCTGATCAGGCAAAACGTTCACTTAGTTATCGAGTTTCAGACGGACGCAAGTGTGGCCGCCGTGATCTCCGCCAAACTTCAAGCAAAACGAATCCCCTTGATCGCCATCGAGATTCCACACCCCAATGCCGTGTATTTTGGTGTCAACGACATACAGGCTGGTTTGACCGGCGGCAGGCATCTGGGCCGTTGGGCTGCGGAACATTGGCGCCGCCGCGCAGACGTACTGCTCTTACTTGGTCTTTCCATGGCTGGCTCGTTTCCAGGTTCCCGCATCACCGGCACGTTGTTAGGCGTGCGGGAAGTGTTGCCAGATTTCGGCGATGACAAGGTTAAGATCCTTGATGGTAACGGACAGCATGGTCCGAGCTATGAAGCGGTCAAACAGTTCTTGCGATCGACCAAAGCTTCTCGAATACTTGTGGGCGCCATCAACGACCCTAGTGCGCTCGGGGCCTTGCAAGCATTTCGGGACGCTGGGCGCGAACAGCATTGCGCGTTGGTCGGTCAGAATGCGAGTTCCGACGCGATTGCGGAGATGCGGTCGCCCTCCACCCGTTTCATAGGCTCGGTGGGATACTTTCCAGAGCAATACGGTGAACAGATCATCAAGCTCGCGCTCGAGATAATTGAGGGAAAGCAGACTCCGAGTGCCGTGTTCGTCAAACATCACATGATCACGCCCGCCACCGTAGAATTCTATTATCCGGCGCCTGGCCTCAAGCCCGACCGCCGACGAAGAACGCAGGCTGGAAGCAGTGTGTAACTCGAGGCGATAGGCGAAATGATCGCACCTCGCACCATAGAGTGAGCCAGGATGTATTCCTGTCCTATTTCTATTCCTTAAACTTAGCGACTGAGGAGTTTATGCTATGTTCGAGGATGGCACGCTCACTTGCATAGACAATATGACGCTTCTTGGCGTCAACATCCACCCATTCATTCCAATTACTAATCGAACCTTGAGCTAGGAGTGCGGCGCCGGACATTGCACAACAGAACATGGCTAACACCAATGTCTTGATCTCTTGTCAATTCACAATTTAAAGGACCGAGTGGTTCATCTTTGCGATTACCACCTAGTATCAACGTGGCCATACTCTCTGATAATTCATCATTGAAATAGTTTTCATAAATCGGCTACGCTTCTCCATGCCATTTACCCGCCGCACGTTTCTCGCCTTCGGTCTAAAGTGCCCAGCAGCGGAGGCTAAGATCCGTTCTCTTTCCAATGCTGTGGCGAAGGTGAAATCTGTCACCCTGCTTGGCCCTGCGGCCGCTCAGCTAAAGTTCAGGCAGATCACCGAAGCTCTGATTGTCGTCATGCCTCCAGCGGCTGACTCAATCGATCTCTACGCTCTGCGTATCGAAGGCTCCATCCTCTCGGAGCGATATAGGGGAACTACTTGGCGTAAAGAACCACAACATTTCATTATGTAAGGGATCGCAGGTGAGCGATGAAACCAGCAACAAATAACGTAGTGCCCATGTTGAACAAGTCTCGACCCCCTGCTGCTGCACGTGTGTGTGTCGTCCTGATTGTGTGTATTTTCGGAGCTCCTAGGCCGATAACTTCGGCCGCTCTGCGCGATAAGAGCACGTCGGCGTCGACCGTTCAACCTCCTAAGGGAGACTGGGGAGATCAGGGAGATGGAACGTATCTTAACCCCATTCTTCCCGGGGATTTTAGCGATATTGACGTGATCCGGGTGGGGCAGGATTTCTATATGCTTTCTTCCACTATGCAGTACTCGCCCGGTGCCGTAATCCTTCATTCAAGCGATTTGGTAAATTGGTCCATTATTGGTCATGTGGTTCAGGACATCACGTCCATCGATCCCGAACTGTCGTCGAAGAAGATGAGTCGTCCTGGACGGGGTATTTGGGCTGGAGCGATCCGTTATCGTGCAGGGAAGTTTTGGGTTTATTTCGGAACTCCGGATCAAGGCATTTATGTCAGTACGGCGACAGATCCCGCCGGCCCATGGACGCCGGTGCATCTCATTCTCTCTCAGGCTGGTTGGGATGACCCATGCCCCTTTTGGGATGATGACGGACAAGGTTATCTCGTAGCAACCCACTTTCAGCCTGAGGGACCGCAGCATACCCGTTACAACATTCACCTGTTCCAAATGACTCCAAACAGTACTGGGCTTGTAGCGTCGTCAGACCACATTATTCATCAATCGAAGGGAAGTGAAGCCAATAAGTTTTATAAGATTAGGGGGCTTTACTACCATTTTTACAGTGAGGTCGCTCCTGAAGGCCGGGTGATTATGATGGAGCGCTCAAAGAGCCTTAATGGTCCGCGGCAAATACATCAACTCATCCATGTTCACGCTGCGGTAGACAAAGAGCCGAATCAAGGTGGATTAGTCGAACTACCCTCGGGGAAATGGTATTTCATCTCCCATCAAGGGCACGGAGATTGGGAGGGGCGAGCCGGTGTTCTGCTGCCTGTCACATGGGCTAACGGTTGGCCGATCATAGGACGCATCGGGACAGACGGGATTGGCAACATGATCTGGCGGGCCAAGAAGCCAATCTCCGGATTTCCCCATACTGAACTTTCTGCCAGCGATGAATTTAGCTCACCGGTTCTGAAGCCACAATGGGAATGGAACTACCAGCCTGACGCTACAAAGTGGTCGCTCATAGAGCGGCCAGGCTTTCTGCGCCTCCGTCCATCCCCACTACTATTGACCCACGGTTTCCAATCTATCGGCGACGTAATTACACAGCGTTCTTTCCGAACCAAGAAGAATGAATTTACTGCACAGATCGATCTATCCGGGATGGCTAATGGTCAGAAAGCAGGCATCGCGCATTTCGCGAAAACCTACGCCAGCGTTGGTATCGTGCAGAAAGGCGGTATCCGAAGACTTTTGTTCGACAACGACGGACTGAAGACACAAGGACCCGTGATCGCTCGAAATATCCTTTGGCTGCGCTCTGTGTGGAATTTCGACGGAATAAATCAATTTTATTTCAGCACGGACGGCCTTACCTTTCAGGCTTTCGGCAGCCCATACCAACTAACATGGGGCAATTACCGTGGCGACCGAATAGGAATCTTCACTTCGAACTCAACCGGGAACTCTGGCTATTTGGATGTAAACAACGTGCAGTACCGAATCGCACCTTGAGAAAGGGAATAGAGATGACGTGGAACTCAGAGGAAATAGCAGGTCGAAAAGAGACCCGATCAGACTGTAACCGGCGCGCTCCCTACTTTCGGCGATGCGGTCAATACAGCGTGCCAGATACGATTTACTGACATTCAGGCCCGAAAATACTGTCGATAGAGAATTAGCTTATTGACCCCGAGGCGACAATTATGCAGTTTGGACAATACCAACGCCATTCGGCTTACTTACGTGATTAAGGATATCTACCGATGCGCGTCAATGTTTTCGCCCTTTGTGCGGTTCTTGCGCTACTGTTCGCCCCAACTTCATTCGCTCAAATTGCGAGCAGCCGGATTCATGCCAAGCCAGGTGCATGGGACACGCTTAAGCTCACCAACACCGCACCCACTCCGAACGATGCCCGGAACTTCGGCAGTGCGTTACCTATCGGCAACGGTCGCCTCGGCGCGAAAGTTTTCGGTTGGCCCGCCGCCGACACCATCCCACTTAATGACACCACCCTCTGGTCCGGCTCTGGCCCCGAGCACTTCGAAAGTCCCGCGCACCGTGACGCACTTCGGGGCACCCTCTCCGCGCTCGAAGCTCACGACTATGTTAAGGCCGATCAACTCGCTCGCGGCATGGAAGGCCCAAACACGCAATTTTATGAACCGCTCGCCGATCTTCACCTCACCTTCCCCGGTCACGAGACCTACACCAATTACACAAACACGCTCGATCTCGACACCGCGGTCATTACCACGCGTTACACGGCCAATGGCATTATCTTCACTCGTGAAATGTTCATCAGTTATCCGGCGCAGGTCATCGTCCTCCGGCTCACCGCGAACAAACCCGGTGCGCTCACCTTTATCACCGGACTCGACACCCAGCAGCACTACGGCAGCACCATGGTGACCGCCAACGAGATTGACGTCACCGGCCGCGCGCCTATCAGAGTAGCCCGTCCCGTCGCCGGTGTCGGAGTCGCTGCTCCGGCGGTCAGCGAAAATATCCAGTGGAATCCAAATAAAGGAACCAAGCTTGAGGCGATCCTTCACCTCTCCACCAAGGGGGGTAAGGTCACTCGCGGCAAAAAAGATACTCTTTCCGTTACAAGCGCAGACGAAGCTCTGATCGTCATCTCCGCCGCCACCAGTTTCAACGGCTTCGATCATGACCCCGCAACTCAGGGTAAAGATCCCGACGCCATCGCGCGCACCTTCCTCGCCAAAGCCACCGCCAAACCATATGCTACCCTCCTCGCCGAGCATCTAGCCGACTACCGCGGGCTCTTCCGTCGCCTGTGGGTTTCCATCAACGGCGAAACTCCAAATAAAAACGCTTTCGCATATCAATGGGCACGCTACGCTCTAATTGCTACGTCGCGTCCGGGTGGGGGCGCGCCACGCAACGAGCAGGGAATCTGGAACCACGACCTCGCGCCGCACTACTCGTCGAATTTTACGTTGAACGAAAACCCCGAGAAATACTATGCTGCGGCAGAGCCCGCCAACCTCGGCGAAACAGTCGAGCCCGAGATCGACTTTGTCAACAATCTCGCGGTCAATGGTGCCATTACCGCCAAGGTCGACTACGGGTTTCATGGCTGGGTCGTCCACCACAACTCCGACATCTGGGCCATGACCACCATGGTCGGCGGCGATCCCTGCTGGGCTGACTGGCCGGTCGGCGGCTTCTGGCTCGCGCAGGCCCTGTGGGAGCGCTACGCCTTCGGCCTCGACAAAACCGAGCTCCGCACCAAAATCTACCCAGTCCTCAAAGGCGCGTCCCAGTTCGCCCTCGACCTCCTCGTCTCTGACGGTAAGGGCCACCTCGTCACCTCGCCCTCCACCTCGCCCGAAAACCACTTCATCGATCCCGACACGGGCCAGCGGGTGGCCGTCAGCCGCGGCTCGACGATGGATATGGCCCTTGTCCGCCAGCTCTTCCAGAACACAATCGCCGGCAGCGAAGCTCTCAACATCGACCCCGAATTCCGCGCCCGCCTCCAGGCAACTCTCCCTCAACTACTGCCCTTCCAGATCGGCTCGCAGGGCCAGTTGCAGGAGTGGTCCCACGACTTTAAGGAGTGGGAGCCGACCCATCGCCACGCCTCGCATCTCGTCTCTGTCTCCGAACTCAACCAGATCAACCCAGACGAACCCGACCTCTTCGCCGCCGCCCGCATTTCCGAAGATCTCCGCAAATCCGGCGGCTACCACCCCGACAAAGCCGCCCTCTGGGCGCGGCTGCTCGAAGGTGACAAAGCCCTCGCCGCGCTCGGGACGAGATTCCCCGCCATGTACGATTCGCCGCCCGCCGGCTTCGCCGAGCTTCTGCTTCAGTCCCAGCCCATCCAGCCCCAACCAGCCCTTCCTGCTGGCAGCATCTACGCAGGTCATTCGTATTCCGTGCCCTCAGCACCCGCAGGCCCCATCAACCTCCTGCCCGCGCTGCCCACTTCATGGGAAAAGGGTGAAGTCCTCGGCCTGCGTGCCCGCGGCGGATACGAGGTCGACATCCACTGGGCAGATCACAAGTTGACGGAGGCAACAATCCGATCATTGACGGGGGCAACGCCTCGTGTGGAAATTGCAGGCAAGATCATCGACCCCAAAAAGGATGCGAGGATTCATGTAATCCCGGTGTCACGGTAGCGTCGATGGAGACTGCCGCGACTGAACAATACAAATCTGCTATTAGTGGCAGCAACCTATGGTGTCTGAGATTTGCAGACCGGCGGCAAAGAGGTTCCCGAGCTGATGAACGAGGCAGCGACATGAATGACGATATTCGCTTCAGTAATATCGGAATCACCAACAGACAGGTAGCCGTTTGAGTATTTGTATTCTTCCAATAGCTCCAGGTGGCACTCCCGATGACGAGGTCAGCATTTCCGATCATGCTCATGCATGATGTCCACAAGTGGGAGTTTGAGGATATTCGTTTGCTGGGATGGACTCTCCTGTCGAACCCCAACTGGTACTGAGCTTGCATCAAGACAGCTCATCAAGAGTGCGTACAGAAACGTGGTGAAGAGGAACATGCGGCACAATGAAGACAGCAACAACAGCCAAAGCAACAACCCTGTGGAGGAATAAAAGAAGAACAGACCTTGACCGCATCGGACAGCGAAAGAGCTTTCGTCAAATATCCTCTGGTCTTTAATATAAAGGGATTATTCCAGTACGCACAGGTTATCTAACAGGTTGGTGAAGGTCATGATCGATGCTTCCCCCGTGAATCTATTAGTTCAGAGCTTGCACCCTTGCGAGCGGCTGATTAGCTTTGAAATCAAAGCTGCTTGAAACAAATCAATCCTATAGTTCTATGGCGTCAACGACGCAATCGACACCAATTCATGTCCCGGCGAATTGTCAGATTTCTAATTCTCGTTCAGTTCGAGCCGCAAATAATCCCAAACTACACCGCTTTGCAGGTCGCCACCAGGAACTGTGAAAGTCATTTCATTTTCTCCGCGTCTCAGTAGTGCAGCGTCGAACTTTAGCGTACGCTGCTCCGAAAGACCCTTGTCGGAGTTGTAGCGAATGGTATTGGTGGTGATCAATCTAGCATTGTCCGGGTTGCTCCCGTCTCCGATGTCGCCGACGCTTTTTCCATTGAGGCTCACGGCCAGTCCATTTGGAAGCCCATTGACGCCTGCAAGCGCTACGCGAAGGAAGGCTTCACCATGCACGGATTTTTTCATGTTGAATTTGATTGTCCATACAGTTGTCCGCCCACTGCCATAGATAGCCCAGGGTCCGCGCTGGTTTGTTTGCGGATACTGTTCGAGCGATTCGCTCTTAACCCAACCAAAGCGCTGGTTAGCAGGGTCTTTAGCTTTGGGATTGAGAAAGGACAGATTCGTCGCGTGGGGTACCTCCTCGAAGAACCAGTCCTTGTGGTAATCGCTCTTCCCAATCGTATAGGTAATATCATTTGGGAATAGCAGGGCGTAGCGCAAGTTCCAACCCCACAACCAGTAATTAGCGCCATCGCCTTTAAAGAATTTGTCTCCGGTGCGATCGGGATAGCCAATGTCCCAGAGCTGCCTGCCGTAACGTACCGGCTTCCATACGAGCTTGCCCATATCCAAGGGTTTGCCAGCCTCGACGGTGATGTTGGCTTGTTCAAAACCGCCCAGCACGTCATCGGCAAATGCATGAAGCGTGTAATTGCCGGGTCGGACCTTGGTGATGGTGAAGCTTCCATCTGTCGCCGCGTCCGTCCAAAATTGATAATATCTTGCGTCATGGATCCAACTGACGCCGTTATCGGGATGCTCTAAGCCGACCATGAGATGGCGCATCCTGGACGAGCCTGTCTTCGGAGCTAGCGGATCATCGAGAACAATCTGTCCGCGCACTGTCCCGCGTTGATCCTCATGCGGGTAGTCAACGCCGTTTACCCACGAGTAGGGCCACTTCGCGGTCTCCCTTTTTGCTTGGCGAAGCGCATCCTGCCATAAGGCAGTCGCATTCTCATGCCAACTGGCAGGTACCGTTGGGTTACCTTCTGTGGAAGTCAGCGTGGCCAGTTCAGACTGGGATGTGGTCTTGGCCCTTTCCAGAGAATTGACGTAAACAAAGATCGGGCCGACAACTTTGGTCCAGTACGTTCCCTCAGCAACGTATGCCCGAGCGCCCGTATCGTAGTGGCCGCCTTCCCAGTAGTCGAGAATAATTGGGTCCGGGTCTGCATTGTCACCATAATGAGCATCCAATTCGTTCTTTGTTGGCCCACCACTCAAATACTCGACGGTCGGGTTGATGAACCAGATGCCGATATGTTCCTTTGTACTCGACCATCCGTACGCAGGGGTTTTGTATTGCACCCCGGAGTAGCTGTATTTGTGCTCGACAGAATTCTTGTAGACTCCCGTGCTCATGATGCGTTGCTCTTTTGCATGGACGACGACGCCTGTACCCCAGTCCGTGGGTGCGCACTCTAACATATTGCGGTCAGCGTCCACAGTGATCCAGTTGAAGGTTTGATTGAGCCTGGTAATGTAGCGGCTTTCCGGGCCCACTCCCCCCGAACGATAAGATGCCGGATGGGTGTAGATTGCATACGTATAAATGCCGCTATCACCCCGACTCAAGGCATAACGGATCTCGATATTGACGTACGTGCCGCCTCCAGGAGCGCCGGGCGATAGCATATGCGTGCCGCCGGTGATCCCCTTTATGGAGACCTCGGCCCGGGCGCCCCCGTTCTTCGTCGGGTCGATCGTGACTGTATCGGACAATTCGGGCGCTCCCTGGGGCGTTTGTTCCCAGTAACCCCCTCCGCTACGCATGGTATTGACGCCATGATAGACAAGCGAAGACATCGTTCCATTGGATTTATTGATCGTTGCCTTGACGATCCCATTATCCAACGTCCATGACTGGCCATTGTCGGTAATTGTCACAACTGCGTTGGAAGTCGTTTTGGCCAAAGTTGGCACCATCTCGGCTGCGCGCAACAATCGTATAGGCAAAACAAGAACAATCAACAGAGACACAAAAAGCCACAATGGACAAATCAGTCGAAATGTTTTCATCACAAGCTCCAGGGGCAATTACAGCGCGAGAGCATTATATTGGGAAATGAAGAACAATTTTCCTATTGACATTACGCTCTATAGTTCCATAGATTTCAGCCCTTCGAACGTGGATTTTTTACTTCAACACGCGTCAATTTTGTGAGGTAGTTGCAGCGTTCGCCAATCTTAACGCCGCGAGCGCGGAGTTCGGTTCGACAGCGAAGTCGTTGCGGTGGTCTGCAAGATAGCGATGAACGTCCGAGATGACCACGGAACCGACCTCTCTCCCGGGGGCCGCTGATGGAGTGGCGGGCTGGCATGGAAGGTCTCTCTGCCTCGACCATTAATGTCCGGCTCTCGGCGGTGCGCAAGATGGTCGGCGAAGCCCGGCGCAACGGCATACTCGAGATGGAAGAGGCGGCCAACCTGACCGATGTTCCCAATATCCGGCAGAAGGGAACTCGTCTAGGGACTGGCTGACTCGGGAGCAGGCCAAGGAGTTGTTGGCGGTTCCTGACCGCTCGACCCTTAAGGGCAAACGGGACTACGTGATCCTGGCACTGCTGGTCGGCTGCGCTCAGGCGGCACGAGCTGGCCGAACTCGACGTCGAGACCATCCAGCAGCGAGATGGACGCTGGGTATTAGCCGATCTCAAAGGGAAGGGAGGACGCGTCCGGACCGTCGCCATCCCCATCTGGGTCAAGCAGGGAATCAACGCCCGGATGACGGCGGCCGGCATCGAGGAGGGCCGGTTGATGCGGTCGGTCTCGAAGAGCGGAAAGGTGAACGGCGAGACCTTGAGCGATTGGGCGGTCTGGTCGGTAGTTGAACAATCATCGAAGCAGATCGGCATCGAGCACTTCGGCGCTCACGATCTGCGCCGGACCTGCGCCAATGTATGGTCCGCCGCCTTGTCGCAAGCGAAAAGTGATATGACAGGGTGGTCTGCGCAAATGTATTCGACCTTTGGTGGAGTGTACGACTCCTGGCCAGGATGGAATGCGCTACGCCCTCTTCCTATTTAGCTCTTCAGTCTTGGAGGACTGCTTGGCGCATCAGGCTAGGAGAGCGTCGGGTTCGACCGTTGGGCCAGTCGCATACTTTACTGTGTGGACCGCCCTTGGCGTCATTGTCTATGGATTAGGCACAATGCTTACAAAGATCCAGATGCAACACGCAACGCTGGCAAGAGCAGCGCCGCTTGTGGCGGCTGTCTGTATTCTTGTGGCCGGTACGCTACAGTTCACTCCATGGAAGGCGCGTCACCTTGCCTGCTGCAAATCTGTGCAAGAACATAGGACCTTGACAGCCAATATTCCAACAGAATGGCGGCAAGGGTTGTCCTTCGGTTTCCGCCGCAGTTGCTGCTGTCTCAACCTGACTGCAATCTTTCTCGTCCTTGGAATCATGGATCTCCGTGTAATGGCCGTCGTCACCGCAGCAATTACACTCGAACGTCTCGCGCCTGCTGGCAAGGCGATAGCGCGCACGATTGGAGCCATTGCGCTGGGCTTCGGAGCTTCTGCTACTCCAGGCTGTGGAAGTGGTCTGACATAGTCCTCTGCATGAAGAACCTACGTGATCGTCACCGATCGGAGAGTTATGGAAACCCAAAACAAGCCTTTTCAAATAGCGATCTATCTCTACCACGGCGTGACTGCACTCGACGCAGCTGGGCCGTGGGAGGTGCTCAGGCACATTCCCAACGCTGAGGTGCGCTTTGTCGCCAAAGAAGCTGGACCCGTCACAACAGAAGGCGGAGCTTTATTGCTTGGAGCTACGCATACGATCGCGGAAACACCGGCTCCTGACCTATTGCTCGTTCCTGGAGGTACAACGACTCCTGGGCAGATGGTTGGCGACGAAGTCCTTGAGTGGTTGCGCAAGGTCCACGAGCAGACTACCTGGACGGCATCCGTTTGTACTGGCTCTTTGATTCTGGCCGCGGCTGGCATTCTGAAAGGCCTGCCCGCAACGACGCATTGGATAAAAATGGGCGTGCTCAAAACCATGGGTTCCAAGCCTCAGCCGACGGAGCGCATCGTTCGCTATGGAAAGATCGTTACGGCCGCTGGCGTGTCAGCAGGGATTGACCTTGGGCTTTGGCTCGTAAACGAAATTGCGGGCCGCGAAATCGCCGAAGCGGTTCAGTTATTCATTGAGTACGACCCGCATCCTCCATTCGATTCCGGGCATTTCACCAAGGCATCGGAAGAGATACAGAGACGCGCGAAGGAAATGATGGATCACACCATTCCCCCGGATCAGCGTCGGCTCGTTCCCAAGATTGCCTGGAGGCGTTTCGTGGATCTGATCCGGACACGAAGATAGTGTCCGCTCGACCAAAGTCGATCGGCGCCACACGGCCTCCGTCCATTCTAAGACTCGGCGGCCCGTCCTCGATGTCTTCCACCGTCCCCCATCTGAGACGTAGGCCAAACCGAACATTGCTGTCGCCGGTCGGCGCCATTCAATGCAGGTGTGCGTCTCGCCATATATCAGAATCGAGGTCTTCAGGTTATGCCCTAGGCAGGGCATACACAAGACTGCGCGTGGAGTATGATGAGCGGCTCTCTAGAAAGTAGGCAATAATGCACGATGCTCCTTCTTTGCTCGACGCAAGCCTTACATTGGAATGTATCCTCTGTCATGATTCGGAAGTAGACGATCTAAAGCAGTGCGCAACCTGCTTAGAGAGTATCTGTGCATCTTGCCCAATGAATGCCTGCTCATGCCCTGTTGAATATGGTCTTCCGTCCCAGCTGAAAACGGAGCTTCGCGCTAAGGCAATTGAACTCGGTACACTCAAAGCAATCGGACGGCAAGAAATAATCACAGAATCCCAGCAGGAGCGTATGGATGCTCTTAATGTCATAGTAACTAACATGGCCTACGAGCTGATGGTCTATGACAAATGATGCGTCCGCTCGGTAATCTGAGCGAATCATGGAAATCAAGAGAATACTGCAAGTAATTGATCTGGAAGACGTAACTGTCTAGAATCTCTTGCAGCGGCCATTGCTTCCGTCATGTGTTCTAAGCTTCAGCTGAGGGGTTGAATGGCATGTAAGAAGTGTGGGGCCAATGAGATGGTAAGGAGAAAGCGCGAAACCTTGCTTGAGAAGATCGTATACTCCCGCTTCGGCTACTATCCGTGGATTTGTGCGACCTGCAAACAGCGAGTGCTGCTCAAAGCCCGAGGGGAGCGAAGAAAAAAGAAGCGGACGCCGGAGTCTGAAAAGGAATTCCAAGGCCGGAACTCGAGAGCATAGAGTCCCGTCCAGCGTATCCAATCGTGAATCATTCCCGACGAAATCGCATACGTCCTTAGTGGGATAGGACTCGCTCAACGGGTTTTCTCGATATCTAGTATCGTGGGCCATCAGCAATTACTTCACAGGCCCGGTGCCATGCCCTCTAAGAGACTTCTGTCCTCTGAACCCGATGGATCTCCTCGCCATGAGCCGGAAGAGCCGATATTATTCGCAGGAAACCCTCTTCCCATGTGGATTCACGATACGGTGTCCCTGCGCTTTTTAGAGGTGAATGAGAGCGCAGAACAGCAGTACGGGTACACTCGCGAAGAGTTCCTCTCCCTCACATTGAACGACATTCGTCTCCAACAGGACGATTCCGAAAAAGTCCAGAAGAACTGCATCGATCCGGGCAGCATTCATCTCAGAAAAGACGGAACCCAGATTTATGTGAAGACTTCTGCAAATGACGTATCCTTCCGTGGTCGACTGGCAACGTTTACGGTTGCGGAAGACATCACGGAACGGCGTCACCTCCATGCGCAACTTGTAAAACTGGCCCACCATGATGCGCTCACGGGATTGCCCAACCGAACGTTGCTGGGACAACGAATGAACCAGGGATTTGCTGCGGCACGGGAACGGGGTCATCGCGCGGCTATTATTTGTCTGGATCTGGATCGCTTCAAACAGATCAACGACCGGTACGGCCATACGGTTGGGGACGAGTGCCTCAAACGAGTCGGAACGATGCTTACCCGTAGGCTGCGGGGAATGGATGCTGTGGCTCGGACCGGCGGAGAAGAGTTCACGATTGTTTTAGGTGAAGTAGAGAGTGTGGCGGCGACGGGGATTGTTGCCAAAGCACTTCTGCAAGCATTTTCCACTCCAATTGAGATCGAAGATCACCAAATCATTCTTGGAGCAAGTATGGGAGTAGCCGTCTATCCAGATCATGGTGACGATGCCCTGCAGCTCTGGAGAAGTGCCGACGCTGCCATGTACCGCGCCAAACGAGCGGGAGGAAACCGTCATTTACTGGTGGCTGGGGATATGACCACGGCAGCTGCGGAGAGCTCGGGAATAGACACCCACATGCATGCGATGTTGCAGGAGGGAGGACTCCAGCTGCAATATCAACTTCAATATAAGTTAAGCGGGGAAATCCGCGGAGTGGAAGCCCTGCTGCGCTTCTCTCACCCAAGTCTCGGCTCTGTCAGTCCCGACCGGTTTATCGCCATCGCAGAAGAAAATGGGCTGATTCACTCCTTGGGGAAATGGGTGCTCGAAGAAGCGTGTCGCCAATTGATGCTCTGGAACGCGAAGAGGAAATTTCCTGTGTGTATTGCTATCAATATCTCTCCGCTACAACTGATTCGCCCGGACTTTCTTACTGAGGTCCAGCAAGTCGTATCGAAATCGGGCATTGATCCCAGATGGCTTGAGATGGAGATAACTGAAAGGGTCGTTCTGGATGTGGATGAGATTGGCAAACGCATGACAGAGCTCGCCGCGATGGGTATTCGTTTTGCCGTAGACGATTTCGGGACTGGCTACTCGTCCTTGCAACACCTACATAGGCTCCCTATCTTAACTCTTAAGATTGATCGCTCCTTCATTCAGCAGCTCTGCGAATCGAGCCGCAGCTATTCCCTCGTGAAGTCCATCATTGCAATGGGCCATAGCCTGCAGATGGAGGTGATCGCGGAAGGAGTAGAGCATGAAGACCAGATGCAGGTCCTCAGAGAGCTGGATTGTGATTCCATACAAGGTTTTTTGCTGTCTCGCCCTTCACCTCCTGAGACGATAGAAGCCCTTATCGATCAATGAACACTATGGCTGACGCCCCCTTCTGTCGAGGGGGATGGTCGTTGAAATGGAAACCCTCTTCCATTCCTAAAATGACGGAAGAAGAGCCTTCCGAAGGGAAGCGGACGTGCAGCGCCCCAAACCGAATAGGAATTAAGGCGAAGATCAAAAGCGAGCGATAAGCCATAATCCCGCAATCATGAGAGCGCAGCCGGCGACCCGGGCAGGAGACGCAGGGTGCTGACGGAAGCCGATGAGTGCAAAATGGTCAAGTAAAACCGAGGTGACGAGGGCAGCGGTAACGCTTGCTCCGGTGAACAGGCCTGATCCCAGACGCTGAGCAATAGTGAGACCGATCACAGTCGGAACGATGCTGATCAGACCTCCCAGCCACGCCCACCATGAAACACCAAGGATTTTGTCTGATGGAAATGAAGGTCGAAAACACAGCTGCAATGCAATCAATCCGGCAAGTCCCGTGACATATACGACTATGCTGGCCCACAAAGGCTGGCCAAGCTGTTTATTGAGTTGCGCATTGACGCCGGACTGGAAAGGGTTTGCTGTACCCGCTGCGAGCGCAGAGAGGAATAGAAGCCAGCTCATGGTAGACCTCATCTTCTGAGATGCGTCCCACCTTATAGCGAGACGCGATCTCTCGACCTCACAAGAGGAATTCTGGCAATGGCCTGGTGCGTTCACCTCTCAGGAAGGTTCGATTAGGGCCGAAGTGCATTAGAGTTGTGAGCGTGGCCAGCAAGACGCCCTTTCTGATCCAGCCAGAACCATTCACCGCCTTCAAACCATGAGTGCTCCCCTCGGGTTACTGCATGACACGATCTGCAGACCTTCCATCCTTTATGAGCTACATCGAATTCATACATTCCATCGTAGTCGAGTGAAGTGATCAACTTGCCGCACTTATCAGCAAGCCCCCATTTTCCATTTCGAACCACGCGCACAAGCCCTGCATGAAACTCGCTGGCCCAGTTATCCATCGGAGCTACATCCTGTACGCGGACGAGACCGCTTCGATCGAAGTATGCCCATCCATGCTCCGGCAATCGCCGTGCCGCTAAATGTTCGCTGGATTTGGTGAAAAACAGCTTAAGGTATCTCGGGGACACATAAAGATGTCCAACTTTGGTGATCATTGCGCATTTAGGAAGCATCCAAATCTCCGCATCGACGGTGCAGCCCTTATATCGGACGATTTGACTTTGGATGGATCTACCGAATAACAGGAGAAATGTGGACCCACAAATTAACCAGGTAAGGCGTCTCATAGCATCTCCACTGTCGGACCGATCCTTTCCTCGTCAATGACGAACTTTCCTACGGGCAGCTCTCGGGATCTCTAGCTGGGCTCAGTCAACAGTATCGAAGAATCCTTGGCGAAGTTACACATGTCCTCGGGCATCCCCATCTGCTGGAGAAAAATTGATGCCACGCAATCAAGCCGCAGTGCTCTTGAAGAGCCACGTCGGTCACATCCGATCGAAGAGGATAACCTTTACGAAGGGCTCCTCGAAGCTGCGAAAAGAGAACGTAAGTGTGCCAACCTGTCGGTCATAAACGTAGCTGAACATTCCGTTCTTCCCAGCGTTCGGATTGGACGAGCCAAAGGCCAAAACCTCACCGTAATGATACTTAATTTTGCTCATTGGAATAGAAATATTCGGCTCCAGGACAAGGACAAATCGGCGTCCGTCTCCTGCGCGCGGCAGCCGAAGTTCGACATTTGTCCAAAGCCCACCACACCCCTTATAGATGTAAAGATACTCATTGGTTTGAACAGCTTCCAGCTGAAGCTTGACATTCAACAATTCACCTGCTCTCGCGAGAGACAGGTTCGGCGTTTTATCAATCTCGTCAAGCATTGTGAACATAGTGTTGTTCGTTAGGACTCTGTGATCTGGTCTATTTTGGCCGTTGGCGTCTACATACAAGACGACGATAAGAAGCACATGGACAAGGGCGACTGGAGACCACTTCAATCTCTGCATATTTTAACCGATCGTCGCGGCCAGTCCGCGCTTTGCCATGAATAGGACTTGAGAGGCTAGGCGTCTGCTTTCGCCTTCCTATGAGGGAAAGTCATGCTGATCACCGTACCGCTAGTGCGAGGTGGTGGCGGCCGCCTCTGCACTCATTGCCTTCCTGCCGAAATAGGTGATCAGGTAAAAGGACACGCCGAGGGAGATGATGTCCTTGAAAAGAAACAGGCCCAAATTGCTCATGTACCTCATGCCGTGAATCCCTGGGACGGAAATAATCGCGCCGGGGGTGGTAAGGAGCATGGTGCTGGTCGTAAAGAACATTACCGTTGTGATGAGACCGGCTACGATGCCGGCCTTGGGGCGAAAATAGCCCGCGATTAGCAAGAGGGCGGCGAGCCACTCGGTAAGACCGATCAGATCCGATCCAACATAGGGACCGAATAATTTAAAGTGCCACCAGATCAGCGGGCTGTTGGCAACGAGAGGAGTGATGCCTTCGGCGCCGGGGCGAGTCATTTTAAAAGAACCGGCCCAGAGGAGCATGACGATCATGCCAATACTGAGGACCAGGAAGGGGATATTCCGATCGTTGATCCATACAGCCAATTTGGTTAACGTACTCTTTGCTTGTCCTGACGGAGTCGAGTTCATCATTGCTTCTCCTTAATATGGTTAGGGGCGTTGCGCAAAGGCTTCATCAATGGGACCGATGCAATACTCCGGCGGTTGCCCATCAGCAGGGACAACCACCGGATTTTGCATATCCGCATCAGAGCTTCAGTTCGACCACCGGGAAGTCTATCTCAGTACCGGCGAGTTCGTTGGCATAGTTGGTGAATGTATTCGCCGCGACGTGGGCGACGATCTCCATCATCAGGCCGTCGTCGATTCCGGCCTTCCGGGCATTCTGAATATCCTCATTCGAAACATGGCCGCGCTGATGAACGATCTTCTTCGCGAAGGATGCCAGCTGATGCTCAAAGGAATCTGCGCTGTCTCCCGCACGTGCTTTCAGGCTATCCGCTTCGCTCAAACCGGCAGCCTTGGCCAGGGCCGTATGCGCCGAGAGACAGTACTGGCACTCGTTCTCCTGGCCTACCGCCAGAGCCACTATCTCGCGTTGAGCGGCTGTGAGTCGACCATGCGAAAGCGCCTTCGACAGCGAAAGGTACCCGTCCAAAGCTACGGGAGCTTGCGCCAGCGTGGCAAACAAGTTCGGGACCATCCCCAGGCTCGCCTTTACCTGGGAAAGGGTGGTGGAAACTTTGGCATCGACACTCGACAAAACTACGGGATTGATACGGGACATCATTTTCTCCGATCGTCTGCGGGCATTTCTTACACCGCGAAAAGCATCTAAGAAGACGATATGGCACTTATTGTCATCATAAGTATCATTGGTGTACCTTATAGTCTCGTATGGATCACTTGGCCCCATTATTCGAACGATTTTCTCTCTCGGCCCGGATGTTTTACTCGGGCCAGCTGTGTGGAGTATCTCCCAATCTTGACGAGCAGGCCGGTTACCTTCATCTGCTCCGAAAGGGGACGCTGACGGTCACCCACCCTAAGGCTCGGAAGCTGATCATCGATACGCCAAGCATCCTCTTCTTTCCGCGTCCTCATCAACACCGGGTGCACGGTTCGCAAGAGGAGGGCGCAGAGCTTGTGTGCGCGACCGTCCAATTTGGCGTCGGCATGTTGAATCCCCTGATTGCCTCGTTTCCGGAGCCGTTCGTGGTTCCTCTCGACGCTCTGCCTGAGCTTACTCCGGCGTTGGAGCTGCTGTTCTCTGAGGCGGGGTCTGAGCTTCCGGGGAGACAGGGAGCCATCGATCGTCTCTTCGAGTATGTCCTGATGCTTCTTATACGGTCGGTCCTGAAGGAGCGTCTGGTGGACAGCGGGATTTTGTTAGGGCTTGCCGATGAGCGCTTAGTCAAGGCGATCGAGGCCATGCACAAACATCCTGAAAGTGCCTGGTCGCTGGAACAGCTGGCGCAATGCGCAGGGATGTCCCGGGCGCGGTTTGCCGCTCACTTTCGCAAGGTCGTTGGCATGACGCCGTTCGATTATTTGACGAACTGGCGCCTGGGGGTTGCACAGACGATGTTGCGCAAGGGCAGCTCGCTGAAGCTGATCGCGTCTGCTGTGGGTTACACCAACGCCACGGCTCTCACACGAGTCTTCACGCAGCGTCTCGGGATGTCTCCTTCTGAGTGGCTAGGGGGTAGTTAGAGATAGAGGAAGTAACTTGACCCGCGTCCGCTCCGCTGTGCCGGACCTTTCACCAAACACCCGCCAGTGAAAGGGAGTTCGTATGCGGCCGAGGAGGGGCGGACTGCGAAGGTTTTCAGTTCCCAAGAGCGATTGAAGGAAGTTAGCTTTTTCGGGACAGACGTCGGTCCGAGCCCGGATTGCTTCACATAAGCCGACGTCTCGATACCCATCAGACAAGGAAGCAGTCAACAGGGCGAGGTCAGTTCACCAAAGTCTGATCACAGACGATCTCGAAACGAACCACGCTTTGGCAAGAGTGGAGTACAAATTCCAGGCGTTCAGCATAAGATGGCCGAGCTTGTTCCTATCGCGACGTTTCAGTTCCAAGGACGTCCTGACTGGATGGCGGTTACTCCGTGGCCCACTTCTCCCTGTAAATAATCAACATCGGAATCTGTCGTTCATCCGTGCTTCCTCGCAGTGGATGGTCCCTCGCCCTCACCTCAGAAGCGTAGGCGAAGACAAAGCGAATATAAATGCAATAATATATATGACGAATTGGTACTCTCGCCCATGAGATTTCCAATCGCATGTTTAGGAAACACACTACTCAGATAACCAAGATTCACTAATAGTCGTCTGATTGCACGTTGCACCTTCGTTTCACTCCTGGGAAAACTGATGCATTCGTATACTGTCTTGATCAAAATAAATCCTCATTCGGCTGGATCTTCATATCAGGTTCGACTTTTCCCTGACGGCTATCATGATGGGACGCCAACAGCCAAAGAACTTCACAGTATTAACGACGTC
Source organism: Granulicella sp. (assembly GCA_041691255.1). Lineage (GTDB taxonomy): Bacteria > Acidobacteriota > Terriglobia > Terriglobales > Acidobacteriaceae > Edaphobacter. The sequence continues at coordinate 31,687 of JBEPUY010000027.1, forward strand.
ATGGCAGCTCTAAATCTGTGTGGTCTTGAGGGGCTTGAGGTCTCAAACGCAATCACGGATCTGCTCAGAGATCGCTCAGCCGTCTTTCACAATCGCCCTATTGAAGACAAACATCTCATGTTTTTCGATTGGTCTTCGCCATCGGTACAGGAAGACAGCCAGTCGGACTGCTACGGGTTCACATCGTCTAATGGTTGATGTGAACTGTCACCAAAATGCATGATCGCGACGACTTGATTACTAAAGATTCGGAAAAGTTATTCGACGACGTAGCCTGATTTTGTGTCATAAGATCATGGTCAAATGGATGAAGAGACGGTTCTCTAGTCGTTGCATAATTTGCAACATAGAGATTCACATATGGCAGATTGTTTGCAGGAATTGCCTAACCTCCCATCCTGCAAAGAAATAGTGATTTGCTTTTGCGTATGCTCTCGATAAAGAACATCGTCCGATAAGAGATGCCGCCCGATCCAACCAAACCCAAGAATCCTGTTTAATAGGAAATCCGCACCCAAAGAGACTGCGTTCTTTTAACGGATACTGTTGATGTCCGCTATTTAGACGCGGGGGCAAACGACTGATGAATACGCATTTCCGCTACATTATTGAAAAAACAGGCGCAGTTCATGATTTCATGCTTCCACCAGGTGGAATCGATAACGCTAGAACGGGAGGTATAGTTCCGTGCGACCTGATCAAGGGCAAGTCGGAAGGCTACGTCGTGAGTCGACGTGATGTGCGAGACGAGCTGGGCAAATTCCTTCGCATTGAGATTGTTCTCAGGTAATCGTCGATTAAAAAGATGAGTTGTAGGTCGGCTGGGACACAGACGAAGTTAAAGAACCTTTGCAATGCTTGGGGTATGAAAACTTTCCTCAGTCCCCGTGTAGTCGAAGCGGAGAGATTGAATGGAGGCGTAATCATCACGTTCGACGATGGCAAGTGCGCTATCTATCCAGCGTCTCTTCTGTATGCCACCTTCCCAAAAGCCGAGGAGTATAAGGACAAATCCCAGAACTCATAGGCAGCAAGCCTGGCTACTCAACAGGAAGATTTTCTCTAATGCGGGCGATGCGGTCCTGAATTACTTTGATGATCTCAACCCAATTCTTCGATTTCTCTGTGGTGAATCCTGCACTGAATTCGGAGTAGAACGGCTCTTTAGCTAAAGCCTTACGCTTGGCCTCATCAAGTCGCCCCTCAAAGTAGGTGATACGCTCTTTTTGGTTAATTTCGCTCATACTCATTTGATGCTAGACGAGCATTTCTTTGAGGGCGCTAAGGACATGCTCGGGTACTGCGTCAGTAATCCGCGACGGATAGATACTCGCTATCTCGCCTCTCTCTTCGATTTTCAACGTCAGAAGGTTTGGGTACTTTTCTCGTAACCTTTGATCGAGCCCCGCGTCTACCCGTCGCAAGTCTACAACCTGCGGGCTCATTTCTGCCCAGTAGTTCCAGTATTGAGTATTGAGTACTGAGTGGATCTAAATTGATGCAGGTAGCTGGCGATGTACTAAATGCATCTCATTTAGAAGAGGTGTCATATGAACAACGAACATGTGAAGGGCGCAGTGGAAAAAGGGAAAGGCAAGATTGAGGAAGCGGCCGGCCACGTTACTGGCAATAAGAAACTCGAGAATGAAGGCAAGGTAGACCAGGTTAAGGGTGCCGTTCACAATGCTGCGGGGGATGTGAAGGATTCCGTCAAAGAGGCCTTCAGAAAGAAGTAATGTCAGTCATCGGAGCCTTCCGATAGATGTCCATGCCATTATCCCCGGGGTGCGCCTCCCGGGATAATGGCAATTATTTTTTCAGCAGGTAGCTCACACAATCGTGGGGCTGATCCGCCTGCTCGCGCGACATGTTTTATGACAGTTCGAACGGAAGGTGAAAGGGGTGCGGATAGACCCCGTCACGCCAGATTAGGTATTGACGGTGTTCCCCGCGCAAGCCGGGTGCCCGCACTGGCAGAGAATCTCCGTACTTCCTTTCGTGCCTTCACAGTGAGGGCTGCAAAAGCTTTCGCCTTTGGCAGGAACGCAATTACAAGCCGGGTTATTGCATTTATTCGTATCGCTCATTTGGACCTCTCCTTTTCTTGCTTTTTACTTCTGTACTGAAATGCATACTTGGACTTGGATGCAATCTCATCCCAAGACGTTCAGATAGGCCACAACTCACTGATATCCAGATATGAGCTCGCTCTCATATCTGATAACGCCCGGATCGGTACGAGCATCTATCAACTTAAACTCAATGAGAGACCGAAAACGAGAGGTTGGGACTATGGGAACTAAGGAGGTATTGGGACTCGCTTCGGAAAAGAAGGTTCGCTCCGCAATCGTCGGAGTAGGCGATATCGCACAAGAAAACATGATGCCCGGAGTCAAGCACACAGGGAACTCGGAGATCACGGCTTTAATTACTTCAGATCCCAGGAAAGCAAAGGAACTGGGAGCTTAAGTACGATGTCTAGGCTACTTTCGGTAGACGCCAAAAATCCCGCTAAAGGCGTGGACAAGCAACCCAACAACTAGGGAGGCTCTGGTTAGAGACTCAACTCTGGCCAACCTATTCAAGCCTCTTACTAGAAGCTCGAATCGTCGCGCTCTAAGGGATAAGCCTACGCTTGTGCATTCGCAGCTGTTCAGGCATCACGGATAGCTCTTTGCTCCCCAGGGGAAGCCGCTGACGAGGAAATAAAGGTTATGGCCGACGCACATCAGCGAATTGAGCAAGTGTAGAGTGGCTGCCCGGAGAGTCCCCCGGGAACCAGTTCAGTCCCCTTCCGGATGTATGGAAACGATTCATGCGAAATTGGGCCGTTATCTTTTGCGTGCAAGTTGGCTAGCTGAGGGCCTTTATGATCTCGCGGCTGAAGGCCGCGATGTCCTCTGGCTTGCGGCTCGTAATGAACTGTCCGTCGACGACCACTTCTTGGTTGACCCATTTGGCACCGGCATTCTTGAGATCGATATGGACGGATGGCCAAGAGGTCATGGTCTTACCTTTGACCACGTCCGCTTCAATAAGCACCCACGGGCCATGGCAGATGGCGGCCGTTGTTTTACCCGTCGCAACAAAACGCTTCACGAAGCTAACGGCGTCCTGATCGATGCGGAGCTTGTCCGGGTTGATCTGTCCACCGGGCAACACCAAGGCATCGAATTGTGCTGGATCAGCCTCCGAGACCTGGCCGTCTACCTTGACCTTCTTGCCCCAATCCGTCTTGTCCCAACCTTTAATCTCGTCCGGGGTGGCTTTTACAGAGAGCACGGTAACGGTCGCCCCGGCATCTTCCAGGTTCTTTTTGGGCTCTGTGAGTTCTACCTGTTCAAAACCGTCGGTCGCGAGGATGGCCACTTTTTTTGCAATCAGTGTCTTTGCCATTGCAGTATCTCCATAGATGCGCCACGGGAGTGGCGTATAGATCGGTAAGATGCTGCAATTACATTTCAGAGCAGCGGCATTGCGGAGAGCGCTGGATGTGGGAATCGCCAACTAGGGGTTGGCAGTCATAAGAATTCGCTGTACACGGGCGTCCACGCGTACAGCGAATTCTCTAAGAGCTTCGGCAGAGGGAGCAGCAGAACGGGATTATTGCGGGGGAGCAGTCTGCTCGGGCGTCGTCTGACTTGGTTGCGTAGAAGCTTTGTGATGCTTGTGGGTGTTTTCCGTGGCGGGAGCTGTCGTGCTATCGCTCGGCATTGTTGTTGATCCCGGGTCGGTAGCTTTTGGGGCCCCTGGTGCCGTTTCAGCCGGCATGTTCGGTGATGTTGGAGCGGTTGGCTCCGTAGGCGCTGTCGCTGTCGTCGGAGCGGTTGGAGTTGTTGGAGCCGTTGGGGTTATCGGTTCCTGCGCGGTGGTGGAGTCGCTGCTGGTGCCTGAGCCAGAATGGCACCTGGTGAAAGCATGGCAAGCAGCGCCAATTGGGTTGCAAGTGCTTGTCTACGGTTCATGAAAAGTTCTCCTAAGAATCATGTACTGGCTTCGTAGGATGTGCAAAGTGGGCTGGGAGTAGCTTTTCCGCAATGTCATTCACGAATCCAGTGGACGCCCTGGAGCGCGCTCGTACCGACGCTCCCGATTTGCTCATCTCCGATGTCATGATGCCTCAACTTGCCGGCATTGACCTCGCAATCCAGATGAAGAAAGAATGTCTGGATGTCAGGTACTGCTTTTTTCCGGCCAGGTTGGAACCGCAGGCAGGATCTTCTTCACTTCCACCTGCTCTCGAAACCAGTTCATCCAACGGATCTTCTTCAGGGAATCGGAGCGTTAGCAAAATAGAAAGCAAGGATCCGATTCGTGTTGCTGGCGAAGATATTGGACTTGCTCACGAGCACCATCCACGCTGTGCTAGACTTTCGCGCATGCTTATTATCCTCATCATCCTCTTACTACTGTTCGGCGGCGGCGGCTACTATATGGGTCCCGGGGTCGGCTACTATGGCGGCGGCGGCATCAGCCTCATTCTACTGGTGGTAATCCTCTACCTATTATTTGGACGAGGTCGCGGGCGAATTTAGCGAGAAAACAGCGGGTGGGATGCCTGCGCTGTGTTCACCAGTTTGCATCTTCTTAGACAATTGACGTCACGATTTAGGTCGAACTGAGGGGCGGTCGCGAATGCGATCGTCCCCTCGGTCTATTCAAACGCTACTTACTCCTGGCTCCGACTACGACAAGACCGATGCCGCCGATTAGTGCGACTGCGCTAAGAGCTGGAGGAATGGGCACAGTCTTTTTCTGCTCGTGCCCAATTTGGATGGGACCTGCGTCGATATCTTTCTTTTCGTGAGTAAATGAAAAGCCTCCCAATGCGAAGCCGACAATACCAACGATGATTAGAAGAATTCCTATGATGCTGGCGGGTTTCATTTCGAGCCTCTCAAGACAGTTTTATAACGTGCGGTGAATTAGAAAGTTTTCTATACTGCCGACGATCGATCTTAAAGGAAGAGCCTTCGGGTCTCAGGCTGCGCTGGATTTCGAGAAGTCCGGAGCGGCTTTTGCTTCATCCTCTTTACTTTTTTTAGCGGAATATTCTTCTTTGCCGGTCTTAGGCTTCTTAGGCGCTTCGGGTTCTTTTGCGCTCTGCTTCATAATTGCAGTAGCCGCTGCGGTAATCTTCTTGGCCGCGCTCAACTCTTCCTTCAGGTTAGCTGTCAAAAGCCTCACCACTTTTGGCATTCCCAGAGTGCTGGCCATCGAGATACATGCCTCATAGCCGGCAATCTCATAGTGTTCCGTCCGCAACGCAGCACCGATGAGACCAGAATCAAAGGATGCTCCTTCTTCATCTTTCTCAAGAGCGTCTTTTCCTTCCTCAATGACACCTTCCATACCGTTGCAGTGCTGCCCGGTTGGCTTTTCTTCGAGCAAGCCGAAAACCTGCTTCAGCCTTTCGACTTGTCCTTTTGTCTCGGCTAAGTGGGCGGTGAATAGTTGTTTGAGCTTCGGGTTTTTCGCGCCCTTGGCGAGCTTCGGCAATGCTTTTACTAGTTGGTTTTCCGCACTGTACATATCACGCAGTTCGTCGAGCAAAACGGTCTTCAGTGCCATAACGTTCGATCTCCAGTCTTAAGTGAGCTTTCAAATAAGATGCAATATATGGATACCAACCCGGAGGCTAGTAATTTATATTGTTTGACTGCTTGCAAGATTGGACGCCGATTGAGTGGGGTGAAGGTGGACTGCGGTTTATAGTTTTTTTCGCGCCCACCCTTATGGCACTTGCTGGCGTCGAACCTATTGTGCTGGTGCCAGAATCGATCCGCGAATGGTTCCGCCGCCACGTGTTGCGACCGCTGCTACGCACGTTGCGTGGCGGCGTCACACCACGGCGGCTGGCGTGGAGCCTGGCGCTGGGAATGGTCGTCGGCATCAATCCATCCGTGGGGTTGACGACGCTGTTGGTGGTGCTTGTGGCGTGGGCGTTTGGCTTGAGCAAACTCGCATCGCTGATCGGCACCCATGTGGTGGCCCCGCTGCATTTACTACTGTTCATCCCGTTCATCGACCTTGGGGTCCATCTGTTTCACACTCGCAGGCTGCCGATGGGCAGCAGGCAGTTGGAGCACCTCAGTCATCATTCGCTGCGACTGTTTCACGACATTTGGAAATGGGAGTGGCATGCGCTCGTAGTCTGGAGCGTGATAGCTGGAATTATTATGCCTCTACTGGCTGTGTACCTGCGCCGCGTAATAGTTCTGCTGCTGAGAAGGCATCGAACGGTGTTGCGCTCACGGCCTGCGGTGCACTAAATCTACCTTCAGCGCGCCACCGCCAGATGACCGTTCTATATTACTGTTCGTGTTAGGTCAACATCTCGAGCCGGACACCCTAGGTATTGGGAGGACGAACGCAATGTTTGGAAACAGATTGTTGATGGGTGGACAGATCAAACCGACTCACGTTGAGTGATCACAGAGTTTCCGATAAGCCATTTTGTTCCAAAAGGTATGTTAACTTGTTCGCCTACCCAGGTTGGTATAAACAGTCTCTGTAATTTTGACGGAGCCCATCCTGTCTAAACATCGATGTGGCCGGCCTCGCCGACGGGAAGCTTTCCCCCGCTAACGGCGGCAGCGAGATATTTCATACCGAGAATGATCCTACTGCCGGACGCCTCCCAGAAATCGGCTTCAGTGATGTCTACTTTCAGGACGGCAATCTCCGGATCGTCTTCGCCCTTGGGGAACCAAGCTTTGTAGAGAGGATTCCAGAGTTCTTTGATTTTGGAACGGTCCTGACTGACACTTGCGATGCCTTTAAGGGCGATGTACTTGGAGTTCTTAGGCTCGGCGAAGGTGAGCAGGACGAGTTGATTGTCCTGGATCTCGTCTACCTTTTCAGAGGTGGAACGGGTTAGGAACCAGAGCGTACCGTGAAATGGTTCGTCTTGAATGGCCATGGGTCGGCTGCTCATCATGCCATCGGTACCGATGGTGGAGAACATAGCGATGCGAATGCCCTTGATCAGCTCATAAATCTTCTCATGGCCTGGTTCGCCGACTAGCTCTTCATAGTGTGTGTCTTGATCGTTCTTCTCGCTCATAAAGTCTCCTTGATTACTCTGATGCAGGTGGCGCGGGAAGATTTTGTAAATCCTCCCAAGCGAGGTGAAATGTGCAACGAGATGGGTTGGAGAAGTACCCGTGGACATCGGCGGCCAGTGCCATCGCGCCGCCGAGGCCAGATCTTCATCCCGATCAAAGCCCATCTCAAAGAACAGATGGACCACGACAACGTGTCGTGGTCCATCAACGAATCCGCCGCAGTTAACTAGGCAGCTGTGCTATCTCGAAACGCCTTCACGGTATCGTGCGAAGCCTGAATATGAGTCTGCTGTGTCAAAAGTAGCTCACGAATTTTTGCCGAAGGCAGGTCTTGAGCTTCCAGAGCTTCTTTATATGCCTTCTTGGCGACATCCTCGCCCTGCTCGGCAGTTTCAAGCAAAGTGTGATCTGAGCCTCCCAGGCCGGCCTTCAGATCTCCCCATACGCGGTGAACAGCTCCAGCAGCAGTCCCACCAATGTCCTTCGTGTCACCCGCGGCCAGCGCCAACTCGATTTCAAGTTCTTTTGCAAACGCGCCTCGGCGTACTGATTCCTTAAGGAAGAATGCCTTCAGTTCTGGACTTTTCAGCTTCTCCCCCAGATCCGCAAAACCCTTTTCCCATCATTGAGAACCTGCACAACTGTTTTTACGAGCGAATAACCCTCAGCCATATTTCACCTCAACGAATTTGAGTATGTGGACACCGTTTAGGTTGGACTGTATGAAGGATATTTATATAGAACAACAGCTACGTTCGCCGATCTCCTCATGATCTTGCGGTCCACAAGCAATGAGCGTTCGATTGTGGCACTGCTCGCACAAGAGGTTTAGGTCGGTTGTGACGATGGTGAAGCTGTGTAGTTTGATGTTATCGATGGGATTATTCCAAGCGCTCCAAAGCCCGCAAAAGCAAAGAGCGTCCTTCCACTCGAAGAAGCATCCGTTGGAAGCAGGCGTCGTTTGGCCTCACGATCAGGCAAGTTCTGAGCAGCATCGTTGCAAACGCATCGAGGCCACAACAAGCTGCGGCCGACTTACAGTCCCTTGCTCACAGAGTATTGGTAGTCCATCGCTTATGTCCTTCAGCGTAAAGCAAGTAGATCTTTGCGTGATTCGCCTATGTCAGCTAACCGAGCGAATACTACGTCTGAATGGAGAAATGCATCGTACATATGAAACAGGGGTTCGACTGGGTGGCTGACAGGCGAGCAAACTCAGTGAGCTACTTTGAGCGATTCGGGACAATCACTACAGCAAAGGCTCGAGCAGATCGAGCAGGCGCTTGAACGCTGCGAAAAGATAGCTCTCGCAACCCGGTACGCGGGTGCCATCATGCATGAAGTCAATAATCCGCTCGAAGCCATCACGAACCTGGTTTATCTGACTAAGATCCAAAAGGACAACCCAGAACAGGTCATTGGGAACATGGAGATTGTCGAGAAGCAGCTTCAAACCTTGGGGCGCGTCACTAAGCAGGCTCTGACATTCCATCGTCAAGAGACTGAGATGACGGAGTGGGACTTAGTTGAGCTTGCTGAAGCTGCATTGAAGTTGCACGCCGATAAAATCCTGCGACATGGAATCACCGTTGAGCGTCGGTTTACCGGCCCCGCAATCGCGAGCATGTTTGGAACCGAAATCCTGCAGGTCATATCAAATCTAATATTGAATGCGCTCGATGCTTCTCCACGCGAAGAAGGGAAGCTTCTCATTCGTGTGAAGGCTCGTACACAGGGGGTCCATCTCATTGTCTGTGACAACGGAACGGGGATACCCGGCCATATGCAGGCAAGATTGTTCGAGCCTTATCTGACTACTAAAGTATCTGGTACCGGCATGGGTCTGTGGCTCTCGAAACGTATCATCACAAAGCATCAGGGTTCAATGCGTTTCCGCTCGTCTCAGGAAAAAGGACGGAGCGGTACCGCCTTCCGCATAACGCTCCCCGTCACGATCGCCGCCTGAGGCTGGCGGTAACGGAATAATCGTTTTCAAACTCTATCGGTTTAAATCGTGAATGGTTTCGCCGACGGCGTGAGCTGCTTTTCCAGCTGCATCTTTGACTGTCCCTACAACCTGATCGGCCACACCTTCGCCAGCGAGTCCTTCGTCACCGCTCATCTTGCCCAATCCCTCTTTCAACTTCCCAACAAGACCCTTCCCAGCTCCCGAAATACGTTGCTTCGACCCCCACATAGTCGTTTTGTCAGCTGCATTTTCTACATCATCGTTGCCAGACGCATATTGCAGACCAGGCTGATTGAGCACAACATACGCAGCGAGGCCGACACCTGCGCCCGCGATAATCCAGAGTAGAGCTTTCATTTTGTAATCTCCTATCTGTTCAGATGCAAATAATTGTCAAAGCGGAGGTGAAGTCCAGGCCGAGATTTATGAACAAGCTTGAGAGTCTGTACCATCCAAAGGCAACGTAAAGGGCGCCGTCGAATCTAACAAGCTACGGCATACCCTCAGCCTGTTCGTTCATTTATCGCAACTCACGCGAAAGCAGGCAATCCATGAAAAAAGCCATTAAGAAACCGACACGTCCAACCTCTGATACGCAGATAGGCAATGGTGGAGAACTACACCAAATCGCAGGTGCTACCCATCCTGGAATGACAACTCAAACTGGTGTAATCGTCTCCGACGATGAGAACTCTCTCAAAGCTGGCCCCAGGGGGCCGACCTTGATGGAAGATCACGTCCTCTTGGAAAAGACACAGCATTTCGATCATGAGCGAATCCCGGAGCGGGTTGTTCATGCCCGCGGATTCGGAGCTCATGGGTATTTTGAGTTAACTAATTCTCTCAAAGGCATCTCGAAGGCCGGTATCTTCAATCGTGTAGGAGAGAAGACACCGCTATTTACTCGCTTCTCCACCGTGGCCGGCAACATGGGCTCGAGCGACCTGGCGCGCGACGTACGCGGTTTCGCTGTCAAGTTCTACACCCCAGAGGGAAACTGGGATCTCGTAGGCAACAATATCCCGGTCTTCTTCATTCAGGATGCAATCAAATTCACCGATCTGATCCATTCCGTTAAGCAGGAGCCGGACCGCGGCTTTCCTCAGGCCCAATCTGCTCACGACACCTTTTGGGATTTTGTCTCTCTGATGCCTGAGAGCACCCACATGCTTATGTGGATTATGTCTGATAGGGCAATCCCCCGCTCCCTGCGAATGATCGAGGGGTTTGGCGTGCATACCTATCGGCTTCTCAACGAAGCAGGCGAAGCTACCTATGTGAAGTTTCACTGGCGACCGAAACTCGGCATGCAGTCTGTGATCTGGGATGAGGCTTTGAAGATCTCCGGGGGCGACCCCGATTTCCATCGGCGCGATCTTTGGAACGCGATTGCCGCAGGTAATCCAGCCGAATGGGAGCTTGGCGTTCAGCTCTTCGACGAAGAGTTCGCTCAGAAGTTCGACTTCGATGTTTTGGATGCCACAAAACTGATTCCCGAAGAACTGATTCCGTTGAGGATCATCGGGCGAATGGTACTTGATCGAAACGTCGACAACTACTTTGCGGAGACAGAACAAGTCGCATTTTGTACTCGCAACGTGGTGCCCGGTATCGATTTCACGAACGACCCCCTCCTCCAGGGCCGAAACCTCTCCTATGTGGATACTCAGTTGAGTCGGCTTGGCGGCCCAAACTACCAGCAGATTCCTGTAAATGCGCCCAAATGCCCTGTGATGAACATGCAACGCGACGGGCACATGACAATGCGGGCGCAAACGGGTCGGGTCTCTTACTCGCCAAGCTCCCTTGAAGCGGACTCGCCCCGCCAAGATCCGCGGATTGGTTTCAGCTCGTTTCCAGAGATGTTGGAAGGAGACAAACTCAGAGTCAGGTCAAAGTCTTTCGCGGATCACTTTTCGCAGGCTCGCCAATTCTTCTACTCGCAGATGGAGCCGGAACAGAACCACATCATCTCCGCGTTCATCTTTGAGCTCAGCAAGGTAGAGACCTTGGCGGTGCGGGAGCGCATGGTCAGTCAGCTTGCGAACGTAGACCCTAAAATTGCTCAGCGAATTGCCAACGGTTTGGGTCTGCAGGGAAAAATCAAGCCCGTGGAAACAACGGTTCCTGCGCGAACGGACCTACCAGAATCGCCAGCGCTAAGCATCCTTGCGAAAGCGAAGAGTACTTTGAAGGGCCGCGTTGTTGGCTGTTTGGTGGCGGACGGAACGGATTCTGACACGGTAAATGCCTTGAAGAAGGCTACTCTCAAGCTTGGCGCGGACTTTAAAATCATCGCGCCTAAAGTTGGCGGAGCGGTCGCCGCAAACGGGAAATTGCTGGAGGCGGACTTCCAACTGGCTGGAGGATCGTCGGTTCTCTTCGATACAGTTTTCGTTGCGATCTCTAAGGACGGTGGAAAGCTGCTGTCGAAGGAAGCCGCTGCGGTTGCGTGGGTTCACGATGCGTTTGCTCACCTGAAGGTCATCGGGGCGAATTCGGATGCCAAACCGCTTTTAAACGCAGCGGGGGTGGTTGTAGATAAGGGCGTCAAAGTGGGCTCGGATGTGGGAGCTTTCTTAGCGACGGCTTCTAAGGGCCGAATCTGGGACCGCGAGCCATCGGTGCGGACAGTGTTTTAGCTAATTATGTTTAGGAGCGGAAAGGCCGCAGCAGCCGGTCCTTCCGCTTTCTATTGACCTCGCAAAAGTTCCTGTTCAGCCGCGGCCGCTCTTTTTTTGCATCAGACTGATTAGCAATATGATCGTTCCCCTTATGCAGGAAGCAGAGTGGCATTCTTTCCTCTCCACGAACCAAACGTGGGAGCCGTCAACCGCGCCCATCGTCATCGTCTCTCCCCACCCCGATGATGAAACTCTCGCAACCGGGGGTCTAATCGCGTGGGCAACGGAACGTGGAATTGATGTGCAGGTCCTTGCAGTCACAGATGGCGAAAATGCTTATGACGACTCTGTCGACTTAGGACCAATCCGTCAACGCGAGCAAGAGCTAGCGCTCAAAGCTCTCGGTGTGGAGTCAGATCATATCCTTCGTTTACACATAGCGGATAGCGACATCTCGTCTCATGTTGATCAACTGGCGGATTGTCTTTCATCGTTGTGTACCGCTGAAACTCAGGTCTTCGCGCCATGGTCACATGATTTCCATCCAGATCATGAGGCTTGCGGCAGAGTCGCGAAACAGGTTGCGCGTCGTACGGGAGCGTCCCTTATCTATTATTTCTTTTGGACCTGGCACCGGGGTACTCCCACTCTTCTTGAGGGCCTACCCCTGTTCCGATTTCCACTCCATGAGCGCCAGCGCAACGCGAAGCTGGAGGCTTTGAATCATCACATCTCCCAACTCATGCATGTGTCGGGGGAGCCGATTCTGTCTGAGAACTTACTCTGGCCAGCCAGGCTGCCTTTTGAAACGTACTTACCGACATGACCACCGATACTACAAGTCAATCCTTCTTCGAGAAGATCTATCAGACGGCGGAAGATCCATGGAACTTCGCTTCCAGCGATTATGAACGGGATCGTTACGCAACGATCATGCGTGCTCTGTGCGGGCGTTCCTATCGCAATACCTTTGAACCAGCCTGCTCTGTCGGAGTCCTTACTACCCAACTGGCCCTCATCTCCGGGCAGGTCTACGCCATGGACATATCTCCGACCGCTACCGCGCGAGCGCACGAACGCTGCCGTTCACTCAGCAATGTTTCTGTGCGTCGTGGGACGCTTCCTTCAGATATACCCGCAATATCCTTCGATCTGATCGTATTTAGTGAAATAGGCTACTACTTCAATGAGACCGTACTAGCAGAGCTGGCTAGAAAGCTCGTTGAACGGCTTGAACCCAACGGAATCTTTCTCGCGGCACATTGGTTGGGTAATTCACCAGACCACATCCTCAGCGGCGATCGGGTGCACGAGATTCTAAAGTCTGTGGACGGACTGGAGCTCGAGGTTGAGCAATGCTACTCCTGCTTTCGTTTAGAGCGGTGGGCACGTTCATGACCGTCGCTCCCTGGCACATAGCCGTGTTGATCCCCGCCCGCAATGAAGAGGCGCTCCTTCCTCGTTGTCTTCAATCAGTGCTGGACGCCTGCCAACAGCTTCCTCTTTCGACGACCTGGGATGTGATCGTTTCCGTGGACAGTTCCACAGATCTTACCGGCAACATCGCGGAACGAATTTTGTCGCGCCACGGTGCCGTCGTAACGACGCAAGCGCGATCTGTCGGCGAAGCTCGGCGCCTCGCAGCCAGGAAAGCATTGGACCGGTACCTGGGCCCGCTCTCCCGTTGTTGGCTCGCAAATACGGACGCAGACTGTTGCGTCCCAAAATCGTGGCTTATTGACCATCTTATCGTTGCTGCAAGTGGCCAGGATGCAGTTGCAGGAATCATCGACGTCGATTCATTTGAAGGCCATTCTGCTGAGGTGGAACAACGATTTCGTGCCAGCTATGAAATCTATCAGGATGGAACTCATCCTCATGTGCACGGAGCAAACCTGGGCATTCGTGCCGATGCGTATCTACGTGCGGGAGGTTGGAGCGACCTCGAGACCGCAGAAGATCACGATCTTTGGAATCGACTCATCACAACGGGATCACGACGACAATCAAATGCACATATGAGGGTGATGACTAGTGGGCGACGTACCGGCCGGGCACCCCATGGCTTTGCACAGGCACTTGAAGCTCATAACGAGGTTCTGATTGGACGTTGACCTACAGGCGCGGCTGCGAGAACTGGTCCGTGAGGAACTACCTTTCCCGGGCCGAGGGAATACGCGAGTTCGTCATCGACGACTGATGGAGATCGGGCGGGAAGATCTCTCTCTTGCTCGACTCGCCGAAGCGCACTACGATGCTGTGGCGATTCTGGCCGAGGCTGGACGAGAGGCGTTATCAAATACTGTTTACGGAGTCTGGGCCTCAGAAAAGCCCAGCGAAGAACTGTTACTCTCTGAGCTTGAGGATGAGTTCAGAATTAGTGGAGAGAAGATGTTCTGTAGTGGGGCAGGCATCATTGATCACGCACTCGTCACGGTAGGAGGATCGGAACCGCTGCTCTTCGACGTAGATCTTAGAGCCAATCTGCACTCGCTTGAATACGACAACTCTGAGTGGAAGACCGTGGCATTTGAGAAAACAGGAACCTCTACGGTGTCCTTTCATGACGTCCAAGTTTTCAGACACAGTTTGCTAGGTGATCCCGGCTGGTACTTGAGCCGTCCGGGTTTCTGGCATGGGGCTTGCGGACCAGCAGCATGTTGGGCGGGAGGAGCCGCGGGCCTGGTGGACTATGCGTTAGAACAGTCCAGAAGCGATGCTCATACCTTGGCTCACCTTGGAGCAATGTACGCTTCATTGTGGGCAGTTAGAAGCTTTCTTGACGTAGCCGGTGATGAAATCGATGTTACCGCAAATGATATCGAAGGTGGCCATGTGCGAGCGCTTACGGTGAGACATCTCGTCGAGCAGTCGTGCTCAGAAGTACTACGACGGCTTCCCAGAGCGTACGGGCCGCGCCCATTGGCAATGAATCCCGAAATTAGCCGCAGATATCAAGAGCTTGATTTGTATATTCGTCAGTCACACGCGGAGCGAGATCTTGAAGCACTCGCACAAGCTGTTCTCCACTCGAAAGACCGCCGTGACGAATCATAAGGATCTAACGCAAAGCTTTAACTGTCGTCAGGGTTCAAGAGTCCGCGACAGACGGTGCGTGATTTTGTATGAAAATCATATAGCTAAAGAATCCTTCTGAATGTTGATGAGATTGGTAAACGTATGAGAAAGCTCGCCGCGATAGGTATTCGCGTCTCGACCAATTGAGAGTGGAGGATACATTTTGCTAACAGGTATTCTTCAACTTCGATCGATGCGTTTCATCCTGCGTGTTGTACTGTCGCTAGGATGTATGTTTTTGACCTGCGAGCGACTTCACGCTCAGCTGCCCTTTTATACGGACGACGCTGCAGTCACGGAACGCGGAGAGTGGCATCTGGAGTCCTTCAACGAGTATGACGCTCTCCAGCTTCAATACCCGAACGTGAGGCAAAATACAGCGAACTTCAAGGTCAACTACGGTCTGCCCAAGAAACTTGAATTTGATGTGGATTTCCCAGTTCTTTCAATCTACCGAACCGCGGGAAACCAGCCTTCCACTGGTGTGGGAGACACTAACTTAGGAATTAAAGCGGCCTTTCGCACGGAATCTCCCGTCTCTCGACTTCCTGCTCTTGCTGCCAGTTTCTACGTCGAGTTCCCAACGGGAGACCCAGGTCAGCAACTTGGCTCTGGGTTGACTGACTATTGGTTGAACCTGATTGCACAAAAATCCCTTTCCACAAAAACTAGGATTACTGCGAACTTAGGATATCTATTTGCCGGCAATACGAGTACCGGGGCCTTAGGAACTACCACGCGAGGGCATGTATTCCCGAGCGGCCTTTCATTGCAGCGCGATTTTAGTGCATCACTCACGCTTGGCGCCGAACTTTATGGCGCCTACACTGAAAGCGAAAATTTGGGGAAATCGCAGTTTCAGGCCATGATCGGAGGACGTTATGCGATTCGTAAAGGCCTTAGCATTGGCTTTGGCGTGCTCGGTGGTAAGTATGTCGCGAGTCCACACTTCGGTGGGCAGCTCGGTTTCGCGGTGGATATTCCTGGCTTGGATCCTTCTTCCACTAAATAGAGTCTGCCTGGAAATGTTGGCCAAGCCCTTTTCGAAGGCCTTCAAAAGTTCGACTATCGTCGGCCCGCCAGCTCCGAGCGTTCGTGTAAGTAACCCATGGGTACATGGAGGATTCTTTCTCTCGAGCCTGTCGTTGACCGTGAGAAGCCGCTTGTTATATACCATCTTGTAGCCGTCACGGGTTCAATTCCGGTGAATCTCCTGTTCGTCTAGTTACCGGATCGAAGGCGACCCACTTGTAGCGTCGATGAAACGAGTCTCTGAGCGAAAATCACCTCACTAAGCTGGCTTACCTGAACCTAACAGGTCAGACAGATGATGGCTTCGGACAATTAGTGTTGGATCTTGCAGTTAGACCCCATTTGGGGCATGGCTTCTTCCGAAGAATTGAGAGAGACTTGTTCCCTTATGCGTGGACCTGCCCGCGAGACGATCGATAAGCTGAAGGGAGCGGACAGCTCGCTCGTGACAGGCATACTTGTCCTGGCAGTCCTTTATTTTGCAAGAGACGTATTTGTTCCGCTTGCGCTTGCCGGCCTTCTCGCATTTCTGTTAGCTCCATTAGCTACAAGGCTTGAACGATGGAAGTTTAGGAAGACACCAGCGGCGCTATTGGTAATTCTGCTATGCGTTGTCGGCCTCGGCTCCCTGGGATGGGCAGTCCTCGGCCAAGTCTATGGCCTTGCCGTGGAGCTTCCGCAGTACCAACAGAATGTCACGGACAAAGTCGGTGCCCTCCATCTCAACTCAGCAGGCAAACTAAGCAGTACTGTTGAGATGCTTACCAACGTGAGCAAACAGATTGCAAGCGGGGGAACGGTTTCACCCGTCCCCGTTTTGCCGATTGCTCCGAGGCAAAAGGCATCCAATCGAACACTCAGTGCGATTCCGGCTCTGAAGTCAAATGTTCCAGTCACGGTCCGAATCGAAGAACCCGATGAGTCAGTAATGACCATGGCAGGCAGAACGATCGTGCCTCTCATTCATCCTCTGACGACTATCTTTATCGTCGTCATCTTTCTCATTTTTATGCTGTTGGGACGAGAAGATTTGCGAGATCGAGGTCTTCGCCTGGCAGGAAAAGGGCGCATGCATGTGACGACTACTGCAATTGAAGATGCGAGTCATCGCGTAAGTCGTTATCTGCAGATGCAACTCGTCGTTAATCTTCTTTATGGAATTGTCGTCTGCGGTTCTTTGTGGCTAATAGGCGTGCCGAAGCCGTTTCTCTGGGGAGTACTCACATGTGTGCTTCGTTTCGTCCCTTATATTGGTATCCTCATCGCCGCTACAGGTCCCCTGCTTGTCTCAATCGCGGTCTCAGCGCACTGGAGTGAGCTGATTTGGACAGTGCTGTTATTTGTTGTACTCGAACTCATAACCGGAAACTTTGTTGAGCCACTGCTGTATGGCGCTTCTACCGGAATGTCCGCTCTTGCGATCTTGATCGCCGCAATTTTCTGGACCGTCCTATGGGGGCTACCTGGGCTATTGCTTTCGACGCCACTCACCGTCTGTCTTGTCGTGATGGGACGCCAAGTCCCGCAATTGCAGTTCCTGGACGTGTTGTTCGGCGAAGAAAGAATCCCGCCCCCTGCGGAACGTTTCTATCAGCGCATTCTCTCTTCGAACAATCACGAAGCTAAAGCGTTCCTGGAACAGATCCTGTCCAACAAATCCAGGGCGGAAGTTTATGACAGTGTGATTATTCCCGCACTGACGATGGTTGAAGAAGCGCGTTATGCAGAAGAGATCACTGCAATACGAGCCGAGGAGATGCTGCAGGAGATTGAAGAGATTTCCGAACGCATTTACGACAAGGGCCAAACGCTTGCGTCCCCTTCTCGTATTACTGATAAGACCGTGGTCTGTATACCTGCCCGAGATCTGGCTGATGAAGTTGCATGTCAGTTAGCTCTTCAAGTCATTAGTGACACAGCGTCGGCAACGGTAGTGTCGGCTGACTACAACACCTCTGACGTGCAACAGACATTAGCTGAAGTGAAATCGAATGTCGTTTGCGTCATAGGCGTGCCTCCCCGCGCGGTTCGCCACCTACGAATGCGCTGTCATCAAATTCGGCTACGTTTTCCGGAAGCTATCGTTGTAGCCTGTGTGCTCAACAGCGAAGACGTTTTATCCAGTCTGAGAAGCCGCATTCCGACGGAGGATGCTCAGCACGTTGTCTCCTCGCTCCAGATGCTGAATGAATACCTTGTCTCGCTGTTGTATCCTTCGGAGGCCGAAATTGAAAGAGAACCTGAAGGGCAAGGAGAAACTGATTCCGGGCTCGGTGAGACATTTCGAGAGATGGAACGTATCGATCTTTTCGATGGGCCGGAGGAAGGAATTTTCAGTCGACTTGCTGCAGATCTGGCTCGAGCATTCGAAGCGCCGATCGCACTAATAACGGTTACGGACGGTCAAAGAACATTCTGGGAGGCACAATGTGGTTTACCTGCGGCAACCCTAAGCTCCATGGACTCAGATCGTGATCTTTCGATTTGTAGCCGAGCATCTTTCTTTGAATCAAGCTTGGTCATTCCGGATGTGGAGGAAGACGATCGTTTTTCCAAGGACTGTTTCCTGAAGGACCACGGCATTCGCTTTTATGCAGGTGCTCCGCTCAAGACCCACGACGACAATATAATCGGTTCTTTGTGCGTGCTCGATACTCGTCCGCGACAATTGACCGAACATCAGAAGAAGACGCTGGTATTTATAGCCAATGCTGTGATGACTGCCATCGAGCTTCACACGGATGTTCTACCGGATGACGCTGAATCAACAGCGTCTTCCTAATCTTGCAGCCTGCCGTAGCAATGAAGAGGTAGATTATTTCGGAGCGAGCCGGCCTTTTCTCTCACCGCAAGCCGCTTTGATGGTTTCATACTTTGCCTGCAGCTCATCAAGCTCTAAGTCGCTCAGGTTCTCGATGTCAATCATTTGATTTCGAGCTTTATCGACCGCCCGTATAAGCTCATTGAGTTTAAGGTTGATAGCCCGCGCATCCCGATTCTGGGTGTTTTGAATCAAGAAAACCATCAGAAAAGTAACGATGGTGGTGCCTGTATTAATGACCAATTGCCACGTATCCGAGAAATGGAAGAGGGGACCGGTGATTCCCCATACCACAATGACGAACCCAGCTCCAGCGAAAGCCCACTTTGAGCCGAGCCAACCGGACGCAGACGCCGCAAATCTGCCAAAGCCGTCGTTCGTGGTGCGAATCTTTACCTCTATCGGGGGCTGATTCATTAGTTGTCTCCTCGTTCTACCTGACAGTCGTCCTTGATCTTATCTCGATGAACGAGACAGTATTCGAAATAGCTCCAGTTCTTCGCGTCAATAAAAGCCTCCAGACTTCATGTCCACGGCCCTGTTTTAAAGAGGCAAGTTTTCGATAATGATCGTTTTAGGATGCCCCTCCAAGTGCATACTGCCGGCAGTGATTAAGATAAGCCCCCTCGTGAGTGGCTACGAGATCTACGACGCTGGTCCAGAGCCAGGAAGGTGCATCTAGTGTCTTGCTGTTGCCTTGTATCAGGTCTGCGGCCCACTGCTTTCTCGCTTTTCCATCCAGCTGTCGAGCATGCGCCGTTCCAACAACACCCGCGAACAGATTGGCAGCCGCAACTGCCTCGGCTCGGGTGAGCTGTTCCATCTCGAACTTCAGATCCTGGGGCATCAACTCGCGCATAACGACAGAGCGATCATCAAATTTCCCTGCCAACATTCGTTCTCCCAGAAACGGCGACAACGCCTTTGCTCCTTGAACGACACGCTCCGCGTTGTCGCGGGGCATCGGAGCATTCTTGCTGCGTGGGGCCGCGGCTTTAGCCGCTTCTTTGAGATCCACTAGAGAAAAACCCTGTGAGTTGTTCTTCCCGATACCGGCAAGCACCGCATACCGAAGTCTGCCAAGAGAACTACAGCCCTTCATCCAATACGCGGCGTCGAGGACTTTAACTCTCGCATCGTCCTTTCTGCCTTTCAAAGAAGTGGCAAGATGCTGCACATCTCTTTCTGAGAAGATTCGCTCAATCTCAACTCGTTCTGCCCGCGTAAGCTCCCAGAATTTACTCCCTAACGGGATCTTTGGGGTGACATCTTCAATACGTTCCTGCGCGAGATGACGCCATTTTCGGTTCAGCGCTTGCTTCATCACTAAACGAATCGGGCCTACGTCGCCGTCCTTTACCTTCGCTGTGCGGCCGAGGAGTGCCTGTCGATAGCCTCTAATGACCTCTTCGATCATCAATGCGGTCGTTACTCCAGGAAGGTCAGAACTGCGGGCGGCCATGGCCAGGGATAAGCTCAGCCGGATGATGTCATGGACTGGATTGCCTATAACGGTTTGGTCAAGATCTCTGATCTGGATCTCGATTTTGCCCTCAGAACTAGCTACAGGCCCAAGGTTGCCAACGTGGCAGTCGCCACAGATCCAAACAGGCGGACCTTCAGGTAAGAAATGGGATGATCCCACGGAATCCAGCCACTCGTAGTACTTGATTGTGTTGCCTCGAACGTACGCGTGAGCAGACTCAGACATCTTCAGGCGGCGGCGCTCAGTAAGGACAGCTAGACGGCTGCCCGGACGAATAGATTTAGCACTCATTCATATGAATGTAACAATCTTGCAAGGTAACTTTGAAGCAATAAATATCAAATCCGCTGACTTAGCAGAAGACAAGCGATTCCGTTTTGCCGAGTGAGCAACCGAGCACTGAGATTATGTGTCTTACCGATTATCAAACGTTCCGTGTCAGGCGATCTACAAATTCTTCCTGCCGACCTGCGGAAGCTCCATGTATTCCCAGGTAAAGAAGTTGATGTACAACGTGAACATTGGTGCATCGGATTCGACGTTCGGCAAGCTCCTTCGAGAGGAATATGGTCGGATCTTGAAGTAAGGGAAGTGGCTACACATGGTCGAATCCGAAATTAACGTTGGCGACCGTCTATCTGTAACTTCTGCGATCCCGAGTCTAGGACAGAAAAGACATCGCCTTTGGATTTGACTCTCGCGGACCAGCACATCGATGGCGTCGGTGACAAGGCAGCTGGAGCTCAAGCCCAGACCCCTAAAAAACTTCAATTTAAAGCTGAAGCCATAGCTTGAAACGACAAAACTAACAATGTGCGCTCAGGATATTTTAGATGTGCTGAACGCTTTACCTACCGCCGCAACTTAACGACAGGAAATATGAGGGGACACAATGGCCGTTTTGATGCAGGCGTTCTACTGGGACGCACCGAAGCTCGACAACAAAGAACATGAATGGTGGAACTTCATCGCTGAGAAGGTTGAAGACCTCGGAAAAGCTGGCTTCAACGCGCTATGGCTTCCGCCTGTGAACAAAGCTGCCAGCAATACCTCCATGGGCTATGATCCGTACGATTATTTCGATCTGGGAGACTTCGATCAAAAGGGTGGTGTGAAGACCTTGTACGGCAACTCGACCGAGTTGAAAGCACTGATCACAAAAGCTCACGAGAACAGCGTCGGGGTCTACGCCGACATGGTGATCAATCACAACTCTGGGGCTGATGAAGAAGAAGTGAACCCTTTGGACGGCGAGACGCGGTGGACAAAATTCACGCCGAAAAGTGGGCGATTCGCGCGTGACTGGAACTGCTTTCATCCCAGTCGATATGAGCAAGTCATGATGGAAGGCGAAAACTTCGCAGGCTTTCCTCATCTGTGCCATCGTAATCCGGTTGTTTACACTGAACTGTTTAACTATGCGCGGATGTTGATCGAGGAGCTCGACTTCGACGGATTTCGCTTCGACTTCGTTAAGGGCTTTGGTGCCTGGATGATCGGCATTCTAGCCAAGTACAAGTATGTTAAGGACGGCAAAGAGTTTACCCCGTACGTGGTAGGAGAACTTTGGTCGGGGCAGGATGACATCGACACCTGGCTTGAGAAAGTTAATAGCTATACGGACAATCAGATCGCTGCATTCGACTTTCCATTGCGTTACCAACTTAAAAAAGTTTGCGATGAGCCTAACTATGATCTGCGCAACCTGACCTATGGCGGCTCTGTAGTGATGAAACGCCCAGCTCATGCTGCCACATTTGTGGATAATCACGACATGGGTGAGGACATGGTCGTGAACGACAAGCTTATGGCTTACTCGTTCATTATGGTCCACGAAGGCTATCCCAGCATCTTCTGGTTCGACTACTACAACAATGGACTTGCTCGTCCGCTAACACCGAATGGCATCGATGCTTTGATTCAGGTTCACCATAAGAACGCAGGAGGAGATTCTCAAATTCTTCATGCTGATCCGGATCTCTACATCATGCAGCGCTCCGGTTTTAAATCAGATTCTGTCGACCAGCCGGGATTGATCTATGTTCTGAACAATCTTGGCGATAAATGGTCCGGGACATCGGTCAAGACACAATGGCCGAATCAGAAATTTATCCCGGTGGCCTGGGACGGTCATGATGCTGCTCACCCGGACGAACGAACTACGGATGCTGAAGGAAACGCCGAATTTCCGGCACCTCCGCGCGGATACTGCATCTATGTTCCCGCATAAAGGGTAAGTGTATAAACGTAACGTTCCTCAACTCAGCTCTTGAAAGGCACTGAAAATGAAACCAGCAACCATCATTGGAATACTTCTCATTATCGTTGGCATCGTCGGCTTCGCCCTGGGAGGTTTTTCGTTTACTCATGAAAAGAAAGACATCGATGCAGGCCCCATCCAGATCGGCCATGAACAGAAGAAGACTGTACCGATTCCGCCTGCGCTTAGCGCGGTAGCGTTGATCGGAGGCATTGGACTTGTTGTCGTGGGTGCACGGAGCAAATAGGCATTACCGTCGGAGAGGCAAGCCATAACGCTTGCCTCTCCGAGCTCGCGACGCTAGTGGCTGAATACCGCGATGAGAATCACTATCGGAATTGGTACGCCGAGTAATAAGAGCAGAATTGAACGCATACGTAAGTCTCCTGAATTTCAGATAAAGACAATCGTTGGGGGTTAGATCGTTACGACATGATCCCGTTGCCTTCCGCCAATAGTTGCGGCGAAACTGGCGCAAAAGGCTCCGATCAATAACGCTGCGAACGCCCAGAGTAGAGAGTGAGCTAAAGCCTTTCTTGCTGCCTCACCTGCGTCTTTGTCTGCAGCAAATGTATCTGAGACCCGCTTATCGGCATCGCTCGCGCTTAGACCTGTTTTTGCGACAACCAACTGATCCAGATAAGATTTGTCGGGGGATGAAAGATCTCCCTGCTTGAGCGCACTCAGCAGAATGATCCCTGCCTCACGGCGGGTCGAACCGTTGTCGACTTCGGTCTTAGCGCTATCAGAGCGGAAGAGTGTATCGACAAAATAAGCGTTTGATCCGAAATCTTGTCCTGCAGTCGCCGCCGAACTCATTGGAGCTTTTTCGTTGTTCGCGGATCCCATGAGGGATGCCGCGGCCGAGGCGAGGAAAGCCGCCGTCAATACGGTAGCAACAGACCAGGACAAGAATCCATGGGCCGTGTCCCGAAAATAGACCTCGTCGGTATGGATCGTCGACCATTTTGTCCGTAACCGGCCAGCCAGATAACCACCCAATGCGGAGCTCGCAATCTGCATGAAGATCATCCAGATAATCGCAGAGGCTCCGATTGTAGATGCGGAGGCGCCGACATTCGACCAGAGGGATACAGAGGACAGCCCAAGACCGGTTCCGAGTGAGAGCAAAATAAGTGCTAAGGCTGCGGTTGCAATTGCGCCAGCTAAGACGGCGGACCATGAGACGCCCGATGAATGTGCTTCGTTATGTTCAAAATGATCACCGGCTGAACGTTGATACCCAACGCCAGACTCTGCAGCTGTTGTATGTTCCATTCGAATGATTCACCTTTCGATTTGTACGCCACTTGTGTCCTGACCGTTCGTCAGAAGGTTTTCGCTAGCAAGAGAACGTCGCAACTATACTCCAATTCCTGAAGCTTTCGGTAGACGACTTCTATCCAGCTCAACTGGTCATCAACGCCCCCGAGGTTTCTCTCAGTTCGCCTGCCATCCTAATGGCGCACTTTTGGCGCAATGGCCACTGCAAATCTAAATCAATACGGAGATAACGGTCATGGCACTGAACACAGTTTTACTTGATGAACTGCGCGATATGTATAGCGCGGAAAATCAGTTAGTGAAAGCTCTTCCCAAGCTGGCAAAGGGTGCTAAAAACCCCAAATTAAAGCAGCTCTTCGCTGCACACCTTATAGAGACAAAGGGGCAGGTCGAGCGTCTCAAGAAGGTCTTCGCAGAGCTTGGAGAGAAGCCGACTGGTCAGCACTGTAATGGGATGGAGGGAGTTGTCGAAGAAGGCAAGGATGCTTTGGAGAAAGATGAAGAGGGGGCATCTTTCGACGCTGGATTGATTGGTGCTGCCCTGCGGACGGAGCACTATGAAATTGCGGGATATGAGGCTTGCATCTCGATGGCTACCGCACTATCTATGCCCAAAGTTGTGAGATTGCTAAATTCGAACCTGAAAGAGGAGCTAGCCGCGGCAAAGAAGATTACCGCAGCTGGTCTTTCGATCATGAAACAGAGCGCAGTAGAGCCTGAGGAGCCCAAGAAACCGAAAACCGGTAAAGAGAAGTACTCCGCAAAGAAAAGTAAAGAAGATGAAGCAAAGGCAGCCCCTGATCTCAATAAGTAAATCGCTTGAAGAAACGAGGGTATTGTTGCGGTTGATTCCTGAAGAGCTTCTAGTGTAAATACTGAGTGATGGACGAGGCCAAAGCCTCGTCCATCTCCACCGTAACTCCTCGCCAGCTCCGGTTACACGATCATCGCGATGCTATTGCACGATTTTTCCATCCGCGGGGGTGGGGGCACTCCGGGTCTCGCCGGGAGTGCTAGACACCTGCCAGCCGTTGCTGGTGTTGGTCAGCGTTGCGGTGCCGCTCTGCGGGCCTGAGAGATTGGCGTGCACTTGGGGAAAGGCAGTTTGGGTTTCGGCGGCGCTTGCCCAGTCCGGAGCGCCATCCACGGTGTAGTGATAGTTGACCGTGGTGGTTGCGCCAACCTGATCGTTGGTCGGAGTGCTGCTGTCGAGGCTGGAGACCTTGCGGTGACCGTAGCAGAAGTTGCCATAACCAGGCTGGTTCGGGTCCGCAGTCCAGGCCGAACGACCCTTGTCGGATAGGTCGTAGTTGTTGACCTGCTTGCTCATGACTATCATCTTCTTCTTTTCTGCAGTGGTCCGAACCAGTAGACCTTGATCCACCAGGGCATCGTAGTTCTGAGTCTTACTCTGGTCGGATGTATCCGCTTGCACGGGAAATTTCTGTTCGTCGCCGAAGAGACAGGAAGGGTGTGCGCTGTAATAGCTGTCGATAGCGCTTTTGAAATTGCTCGTGTTGTCGGCTTTCTTGTTACAGCCTGTACTGAGCAGAACTGCCGCACTGCATAGCGCAGCCGTTCGCAAGATGGTTGCCGTCCTGGTGGTAAGTACCTGCATTGGCGAATCTCCTTTATTACTTTATTTCTAATTATTAGACAGCTTCTAGAGCGCTGCGCTGTACAACTCGCGCAGATCGTCAAGGAAAAAGGTCTTAGCGAGAACCTTCGATCTCAAGTGGCAAGTGAACTTTTAAATGAGATGCAATTATCTGGATGCTAGCCAGTAGGGTACTCATTTAATATTGTTGGGCTGCTTGCAGGTTGGAAGCTAATTAGCTTAGGTACCAGCTCTGGCTACGACACGGGACATCAGGAATCTAGATTAGGCTGTACAGCGCGACGAGATACATCCGTGCCGATTACACAGGTTCCGCGGTCGGTGCGATCTGTTCGTCGGGATGCGAAAAGTAGAGAACAAAGACCGAACCGTGGTTCGCCGCTCTGTTTGAACTACGAACTCGCAGGAAGCCTGAATTCCTGCTTACCAGATCTTTTGTAACCCAAAGTCCGAGACCCGTTCCTCCGATGCCCTTAGTCGTAAAGAAGGGTTCAAAGATTCGCTCCAGGGTTTGCGCATCCATCCCCGTACCCGTATCGGCGACCGTAATGCGGACGCCTTTGCTCCCACTCGGCCAGTGAGTCGATTCTCGGCTTCGGAGGGTCAATATACCTCCGGTTTTCATCGCGTCTACCGCATTTCCAACCAGGTTGAGGATGATTTGTCGAAGTTCGCCATCATGACAGAGCAGTGGGGATTCAGCGGATCGATCGAGTCGGGCTGAGATTGAGGAATTGTGGAGCCGGGCACGGTAAAGAGCCAAAATTGACTGGAGGAGATGTGTCAAATCTACTTCGATTGGTTTGGTGCTCTGTCTGTGGAACCGCAAAGTGTGTGTCGTAATCTGCGAGATGCGGGCGAGTTCCTCCTGAGCACTTTGAACTAGTATTTTGAGTTCCGGTGTCGGAGCCTGAAGTTCCAAAATATATAGTAAGTTCGTGACCGCAGAGAGGGGATTGTTGATCTCGTGTGCGATGGAACTAGCAAGCCTTCCGACAGAGGCGAGCTTCTCACTTTGAAGGAGCGCCCGCTCTGCTAATTTTTGCAGTGTGATATCTCGAATAATGGCTGAAAACGCGACGAACGTTCCTGGAGCTTCCAGGTGTGGCGTTAGATTTATCGACAAATCAATCCGCCGTCCATCTTTATGATGTCCGACTGTCTGAGTGGAAATCTCTTCGCCGTGAGCGAGAGCGTCAAACACGCCTTCAAATGCAGGTCTTTTTTCTTCGGGTAAGACCAATTCAAACAAGGCGCTGCCCATCGCTTCGCTTGCGGTGTAACCAAACATCTCGGCTGCGCCCCTATTCCAACTCTTTACGCGGCCATCCGGACGAAGCGCAATGATCGCATCGGAGGAGTGAAGAATGACCTCGGACATCT
Source organism: Granulicella sp. (assembly GCA_041691255.1). Taxonomy (GTDB): domain Bacteria; phylum Acidobacteriota; class Terriglobia; order Terriglobales; family Acidobacteriaceae; genus Edaphobacter. Next base: position 58,309 of record JBEPUY010000027.1, read on the forward strand.
GTTCGGCTTCTTTCCTTGAACGCAATAAATCACGTTCATATTGCCGCCGTTCGGAGGCTTCCAGCAGGATCATACGAATCTCGTGCGGCTCATTTTGGGCATCTCTGATGAGGGACACGTTCAAGAGGACGGGCGACCGTTGACCGTCCGCCCTGACCAGGTCCAGGGCAATTTCACGTCTGTAGCCATTTAGCAATAGTGTTGGCAAGACTTGGGTGTCGTAGTAAATGGCGCCCGCAGAGGTGAGTACCTGGCGAAAGTTAGTCTCGAGAGCGACACTTCGCAAGAGGCCAGAAATTCTCAGGAAGTAGCTATTAACCTCGAAGATCCTTCCGTCTGGACGAAGAAGAATGTATCCACAGGGTGCGTTATCAAATACTTCATGAAAATCGGGATCCAGAACAGATCTCAGAGGCGGAACTAAAGAAACGCCTTCACCGCTTCCGTCACCGCTCCTGGCGAGCTCAGATGCGGACAGTGGCCCGTTGCCTCCATAATGACGAGTTGGCTTCCTGGTAGACACTCCTGCACGTATTTTCCCACGGCCGCGGGTGCGATGGCATCTTTATCGCACTGGAGAATTAGCGTCCGGGTCCTTAATTTCGGCAAATCGGCCCGGTTATCAGAAAGAAACGTGACCCGGGCAAAATGTTGCGCCTGGATCGGGTCGGTACGGCAAAAGCTGGATTCTAACTCGGCGGCGAGTTCCGGACGGTCGGCATTTCCCATGATGATTGGGGCCATCATCGCGGACCATCCGGAGTGGTTGTTATCGAGCATTTCAAGCAGATCCTCAATATCTTTTCTCTCAAAGCCACCGACGTAACCCGAACTTTCATCGTTTATGTAACAGGGTGAAGGCCCGATCATCACTAGGCTCTCAAAAAGCTCGGGCCTTTCAATCGCGGCGAGCGCGCCGATCATCGAACTGACGGAATGGCCGATAAAATTGACTTTTCCCAGATTTAATTCTTCGATGATCTCGATGACATCTTTGGCATAACCGCTTAGGGTGCTGTAGCGAGTCCGATTGAATGCCGATAGATCGGAGAGGCCTGCCCCGACGTAATCGAAAAGAACGATTTTGAATGCTTTCGCAAATGATGGTGTGACGGCTCGCCACATGTTTTGATCGCAACCATATCCGTGCGCGAACATAAGCGTACGGGAACCAGATCCAATGATATTTACATTGTTTCGTTGAACGGATGACATATTGCCTTTCGCTAGAGGATGCGTATATCTGGTGTCTGCAATGACTACGGTAAGGTGTCAGATGCAAAAACCATCGCTAAAGTAGAGCCCCCTTTGGAGACTTTGACCTGCAGCGCCTTAGGTGCGCCCGGTTTGGGACGCACCTAATGCCACGGGTTAGTATGCGGCCCCGGAGGAACCTAAGCTCCGACTTGCCGGAATTCGTGGCACACCGCCTAGCCTTCGCACGACGCATCGCGGGTACTGGCCGTCGATTTGAGAGTGAGGCTCATCGGTTTATCGTGCTGGAAGAGGCTCAGCGCGCTTATGACCCAAGGGCATCGGACCACAGATTGCGGTTCGCAAGGAAAGGCTCTCCGATGAGAAATGCCAGACCAAAAGTTCAAACAAAGAAAACCGAGTTGGTTCCTTCCATACGGCATTCCCAACTTGCGTTCGAAGTATTTATTCAAGTAAATGGCGTCTTCATATTTTGTGGGTCTTACGGCGTGGTCCTGTTCGAATCGGTCAGCTAGCACTCTTGGTTCCTGGCGCTTCGATGAAAGTGCTCACCCAGCACCTTCGACATCTAGAGGGAGATGGAATCGTTGTCCGCAAGGATATGAGTGATCTCGTCTTGCACATCGAATACGAGCTTAGCGTTGCTTTTCGCGGTCTTGTGTGTGATCTGTTGGACCGTCTTTCCGAATCGGGAGCCCTCTACCTTAGCGAGACCGGCAAACATGTGGATGTACGCTTAGGTCAATAGTTCGACCTAAGCTAGCAGCTCATGATCCCACATGCGTTCGCCAGTTCGATGGACGACGGCTGTTTACTAATCCCGCAAGTACAGCTCGACGGTTTCGCTTGTCCAGGTAGAGACTCCACTACCGAAGAAGTCTTTGTCTTCCGTCCAAACTGGACTCTTCAAAAGGAGCGCCGTCGCTACTATCGGCCAGTCATCCTCATCTCTGGAGATCATCCGCTCGCGAGCGGAAGCTTCATATTCTTCGTAAAGACTCCTGTCCACAACCTCAACCAAACGCGACAGATGATCGAGCACCCGAATTCCGGGGCCAGGGTCGATTCGACGTTTCCCGGAGAGGGAAGGGATGTATTTGCGCGCATCGGCAAAACAGATGTCCGGGGCGTAAAACGAAACGGAGTCTTCGTAGCTTTCGAGAAGACTACGCACGCGCACCCCGAAGACGGCTCGGAGGAGGATGTTCGCGTCGAGCACAAGGCGCTTCTGGTCTGTCATCGCTTCTGCTTGGTCCGCCACTGTTTGAAACCGGCGACGGCCTCATCCTCGGAGATTCCCTCGGCATCAAGGACCTCCTGCCACCGAGTCGACGCCTCCCGTAGTGCTTCCTTGTCCGCATCGCTCCGCTTGCGGCGAGCGGGGATGAAGTAGCCCACCGTATCGCCATGACGGGTGATGGCCACCGGAGATTCCGATTCGAGGAGATAGGTGGCGAACTTATCGCGGAACTCTCTCATACCAACCTTCACGGCTTCCATAGCATTCTCCTTGCGTACTGTTGCGTACACAAGTGTACCACTTGAGTGGAACAGTGTCGGCCCCGAATATGATTTGGACCCGTGACCTCTGCCCAAAAGCAAGGGTCTGAACGAAGCGTGGGCACACAGTAAGGGCAAAGGTGTAGAGATCAAAGGTACGGGTCCAATAAGGTGCTCAGGGAGCCATCTGCTACGCCTAGTATCAACAAGTTACGCAACACGGATTGGCTGTCGCGGCAAAAGTCACTTCCGTCGCCTCCGCCGCAAAAAGCAAGCCACTTAACTTCGTATGGACCTCAATTAACTACCCACATTTACCGGCACTCATTGAACAAGGCGACTTCCAAGCCCTACCGCTTATGAAGGGCAAGTTGCTTTCGTCCTGAAATCTTGCGTCTAGAAGCCGGTCCTTCATGCGGCTGGCAACGTTCGCGATAAAGGCATCAGCATCCCTGCGAGTGCGATCTCCAACGTAGAAGGAGGGAAGCAATTTATATCAGGGGCAAAGAATGATCGCTTTCAACCGTGCCTTTATACCGATGATTTGCCGAAAGTGGTTGACAGTTTAAACTTCCGGAGTATGGCCAGGTCCAACAGCTTTTCCGGTAGTAGCCGCGCGAGTATCGCCAGCTTCATAGAATCCTTACCTGCCGGATAGCGTGTTGCTGGATTGCGTGCAGTCAAGACACGTTCGACCACCTGAGCCACAGCATCGGGCGGGCTGCCGCCGCGCTCACTCTTTGCAAATGTATCGGCCATACGTCGCATCGCGTCTGCATACAATCCCTTGGCGTCGAGCGGCCAGGCGGAGATCGCTTCTTCAACTCCTCCGAGCGTCTTTTTTACCGCTGGAGTGTTCACTGAGCCCGGCTCAATCAGGCAAACGTGGATCCCCTGTGGCCGCAGTTCCAACCTCAGGGCAGCGGTCATCGACGCGAAGGCAGCCTTGGAACTTGCCAAGGCGCCGGCGAACGGCGGAGTGAGATGATCGCCGACTGAGCCGGTGTTGATGATCCGCCCTTTGGCTTGGCGGACGAGAGGCAGGAAGGCCTGTATCACCTCAACCTGGCCGAAGAGATTGATCTCAAACACGTGGCGCAGATCTTCGGAAGAGAGTACCTCCATCGGAGAGAGGGTGCCGATTCCGGCATTGTTGAACAAACCGTCCAGACCCCGCGTTTCCAAGCGAGCTTTAATTTCAGCGGCGGCACTTTGAATCGAGCGTAGATCGCTCACGTCGAGTAGCATGGTTTCGATATTCTTTAGCCCCAGGGCATCGATGGCATTCGCATCTGCTTCTTTTCGGACTGCGGCAAAGACGCGCCAACCTTTCTGTGCCAGCAGAAGCACAGTTGCATTGCCGATGCCGCTCGACGCTCCGGTGACGAGCACAGAACGACGGGTCATCTCGGTGGTAGCTGAAACAGCTGCTTGGCCGGTCGATTCCGGCGCAGGTTCGTGTGGCATCATGGCACTCTTTCGCGAGGATTGTCTGGTTTTGAGGTACACGCTGGCCAGTCTCAACTCTTCTCGTATGCAAACACCTGTTTGCATACGTATGATTGCATAGAAGCGAGGAGGTTGCAAATCTTGAAGCTAGCGTCGAACCAACCACCGCGGAATTCCGATGCGACCAAGAGCCGCATCCTGATGGCTGCGCGGGAAACGTTTGCGAATCTGGGGTACGATCGAGCCACAATTCGCAAAATCGCTGAACTGGCCAGTATTCATCCGTCCATGGTGATGCGGTACTTTTCGAGCAAAGAGGGTCTTTTCACAGCATCATCTGCATTTGATCTGAAGTTACCGGATCTCTCCGGAGTTTCTCCTCGGAAAGCCGGAGAGACGCTCGTCCGGGTCTTCCTGGAGCGGTGGGAGACCACGCAAATTGCGGGGGATCTTCCGATGCTTCTCCGGCTTTCCGTGAC
>JBEPUY010000028.1:0-61486 GCA_041691255.1 Granulicella sp.
GGGAACGGATGAACTGGTGCGCATCCTCCGCGATCTGCGGCGTGGCGGTGAGACCAGTGCCGATGGCCCAGACTGGTTCGTAAGCAATGACCAGCGGTGCGGCGGCTGCGGGGTCGATGCCCTGAAGTCCGACCGTCAGTTGCTGCTTGAGAACGTCGTTGGTGCGGCCCGATTCGCGCTCTGCCTTTTGCTCGCCTACGCAGACGATGGGGACGAGTTTGTGCGCCAAGGCGGCTTTGAGCTTGTGGTTGACGGTCTCGTCGGTTTCGTTGAAGTACTGACGGCGTTCGCTGTGGCCGATCAGGACGTGGGTGACGCCGAGCGCGTTGAGCATGAGGGGCGAGGTCTCGCCGGTGTAGGCTCCGTTGTCATGCCAGTCCATCGTCTGTGCTCCGATGTGGACTTGCGAGCCTTTCGTCGCTGCAATGCTTGAACTCAGGCAGATCATGGGAGGACAAAGTACGATCTCTGTCTTCTGCTGATTGGCGACGAGAGGTAGGAAGTCATCGATGAACGCGATGGATTCCGCGGGTGTCTTGTACATCTTCCAGTTGGCGGCGATCAGTGGTTTGCGCATGGTAAGAATCAGTTTCCCTTGGGTTGTGCGCCGGTTTTAAGCCCGGCGCGATTCAGGATGTCATGAGCGACATGCGTGATTTTTCGCTCAGAACGACAACGCTTCTGTGCTACTTGTCTGTAAGAGCCGCGACGCCGGGGAGAATCTTGCCTTCGAGAAATTCGAGGCTCGCGCCGCCGCCGGTGGAGATGTGGCTGATCTTCTGGGAGACGCCGGACTGCTTGACTGCTGCGACCGAGTCTCCGCCGCCGACGATGGTGGTGGCGTCATGGTTTCCAGCTACGCAGTGTGCGATGGCGTGAGTGCCCTTGGCAAAGGCAGGCATCTCGAAGACGCCCATGGGACCGTTCCAGATGATCGTGCGGGCATCGGAGATCTCGGCTTCGAAGAGGGCGATCGATTTGGGGCCGATGTCGAGCGCCATGAGATCGACGTGGAAGTCGTGGGTTCCGTCGTGGATCTGAGTCTTGGCGTCGTGGGCGAACTTGTCGGCAAGGACGTGGTCGATGGGTAAAAGGAAGCGAACGCCTTTGGCCTTGGCCTTGTCGAGCGCAGCCTTGGCCACGTCGATCTTGTCGGTTTCGACCAGCGACTTTCCGGTGGTCTGGCCCTGCGCGTTCAGGAAGGTGTAAGCCATTCCTCCGCCGATGATGATGGCGTCGGCAAGGTCGAGCAAGTTGTCGATGACCTGGATCTTGTCGGAGACCTTGGCTCCGCCGATGATGGCGACGAAGGGTTTGTCTGGCTGGCTGAGCGCTTTGCCGAGATAGGTTAGCTCGCGCTCCATGAGCAGACCAGCAGCGGACTGCTTGACGAAGTGGGTGATGCCTTCGGTAGAGGCGTGAGCGCGGTGCGCGCTGCCAAAGGCGTCGTTGACGTAGATATCGCAGAGGTTGGCGAGCTTCTTCGCGAAGGCGGGGTCGTTGGCCTCTTCTTCGGCGTGGAAGCGGAGGTTTTCGAGCAGGAGCGTCTGGCCGGATTCGAGCTGCGTGGCCATCTCGGTGGCAACTTCGCCGACGCAGTCAGGGGCGAAGGCTACATTTTCGTTCTCGCCAAGCACAGCATCCAGCAGTTCGCGCAGGCGGTCGACGACGGGGCGAAGGCTCATGGACGAAACAGGCTTGCCTTTGGGACGGCCGAGATGAGAACAGAGAATGACTTTGGCTTTACGGCGTAGAGCGTATTCGATTGTGGGCAGCGTCTCGCGGATGCGGGTGTCGTCGGTGATGGTCTGGCCGTCCTTGGAGAGCGGGACGTTGAAGTCGACACGGATGAGGACGCGCTTGTTCGTAAGGTCTAGATCGCGGATGGACAGCTTGCTCATTTTTCTATTCTTCTCCGGGGCTTCGCCCCCCCTGGGTGTTTTGTTGCAAAGTCTTCAAAACAATTGAGATATGTCTGGACTAGCCTTGCAACGAATTGATTGGAGAGAGGCATAGCCTGTAAAGTCTTCACGGCAAAAGGCTTCTCTTTCGGCTGCGCGCTGGTCTTCGCGCTCTCCTGCCTGTTTACAAACCAATGATACCGAATCGGAAGACCATGTTTGTCAAGTTCGATAAGAAAAACCGGAGGGGTCAGGCTTCGGGAATGTAGGCCTCTGCTTCGATCTCGACATGCCATTTGGGGTTGAGCAGGGGAGCGACGACCATGGTGGCTGCGGGCAGGATGGTTCCGAAGACTTCGCCGTGGGCGCGGCCGATCTCCTCCCAATCCTCGACGCGGGCCAGGAACATGCGGGTGCGGTAGACGTGCTCAAAGCTGGCCCCGGCTTTTTCAAGGGCGGCTTTGATGATATTGAGCGCGGCCCGCGTCTGCTCGGCGGGGGAGGCCTCCTCCGCGCCGACGGGACCGGTGCCGGAGACGTAGACATGGTTGCCGAGGCGGACAGCCCGGGAGAAGCCAATGATGGGCTCGTAAGGAGAGGTGCCGGGGATGTTGGTGCGGATCATGAAGCTAGTCTAAACAGTTTCTTGAAGCGCCTAGGTCTGATTAAACGGTGGTTTGCACCATAGTCTGAATTCATACTCCATAAAGCTGACTGGAATCCCCATAAGTCGGAATGCAACAATGCCCTTTGAATTCAATCGCGAAGAGCCACATCCTTTTAATGTTTCCGAATAAACTCTCAACGGGTGCCTTGGCGTGCGATCGCTAACTGAGAGCGTGGCGATCACACCTTTGGTCATCAGGCATACGGAAAATCATCGATCATTGGCACGAGCCACTCCGAACCAGACATCAAGGTCCGGCAATTGGTGCCGGGCAGTACAGGAAGCCAGGATTCGTTTTCTATCTTGTTGTGAGCACAACATGCGTCGCGTGCTCCGTGGCCTCGTGCTCCGTGACAGAAAATCCCAACGCGGGCAGGTCAATGCCGCTAAGAAGTGCCTCACCTTGACCGAGGGCAACAGGTGCAAGTGCAAATTGGAGGGAGTCGATCAACCCAGCCTGCAGATACTGCCGCACAGTGGAGACACCGCCTCCAATCTTGACGTCCTTGTCCCCCGCTGCTTGTTTCGCGAGCCTCAGCGCCTCTTCGATTCCGCCGGTGACAAAGTAGAAGGTCGTCCCGCCTTCCATCACGAGGGGTTCACGCGGGTAGTGAGTCAGAACGAAGGTCGGCGCATGGTATGGCGGATTGGGACCCCACCATCCCTTCCACGAGTCGTCCTGCCATGGGCCACGGACCGGACCAAACATGTTGCGACCAAGGATGAAGGCGCCAAAATTTTCCATAGCCCGCCGTGCGAAGGCGTCGTCCACACCGACAGAGCCGTCATCCTTCCCCTGCATGGCGCGAAATGTCCGGGTAGGAAAGAACCACTGAAAGAGCTCTGGACCGCGCTTGCCCAGCGGATCGTCCAGGCTTTGCTCTATCCCTGCTCCGAAGCCGTCCAACGAAAGACCAAATCCTGCGACACGAACCTTTGACATGTATGCTCCTCGCTTTTGAAATTATGATTAGCTCCCGCCCGTGGTGACGTCATCCATTCGCCCTATGTGTAAATCCCCTACGACAATTCAGTGTTATGGGGAGATGCCAGTTCAGGCTTTATGGGTCGAGAAAGTCATTGAAGATAAAAGAGGGTGAATTCAGCCTTACGCTTCAACCCATTGACGGCGGCCAATACCGCAAAGTCCCCGCTGGGTGCAGAGCCGGGAACTTGCGGTTCGTTTGATACGCGTGCTGTTTACGACTGAGCGGCGCGCTCGAGTTCGGCGATGTCGAGCTTCTTCATCTTCATCATGGCCTGCATCGCTTTGGGGTTCTTGATGAGGTCGGGCAGCTGTGCGGGCACGATTTGCCAGGAGAGGCCGAACTTGTCCTTGAGCCAGCCGCATTGGCTTTCGCTACCGCCGTCGGCGGTGAGCCTGGACCAGTACTCGTCGACCTCATGCTGCGAGTCGCAGCGGACGGTGAACGAGATGGCTTCGGTGAACTTGAAGTGTGGGCCACCGTTCAGCGCTGTAAATTTCTGGCCGTCGAGCTCGAAGGCGATGGTGAGAATGCTGCCCGTTGGGCCTGGAGTGTCGTTGGTATGACGTAACCCATCGAGGCGGCGAGAGTTTTTGAAGACGGTAAGGTAAAACTCAACCGCCTCTTCGGCATTTGAATCGAACCAGAGGAATGGGGTGATGCGGGGAAAATCCTGAAGTGCATTCATTCGATATTCTTCTCACTTTCCTGGGAAGGTAGCTTTGCTTGCCATCGACATATCCAGTAGCCCGCAGGAGGTTGGGCAGATTGTCAACTCGAGGTATTCAATCATAGATAACTTGCAAAACGCAAGTTATATTTGTGCCAGATTGGGATAGAGCGGGTTGCCGATGTGCACTCCGGCACAAGTTGGAATTCTTAACCCGTAAGAAGTCTCGTTATTCCTAACTAGAGTTGTTAGAAATAGCTACTCGCGATGACTACCTTGGTATGAGAGGAGTTGAGAACATCTTGACCGGAGACCAAAGCCAGGATGACCTCTATAAGAAAGCTGCGGAAGATTACGGCTCTTCCCTGGAGCGGCTCGCAAGGGCTTATGAGGCAGATCCGGATCGGCGCAGAGATCTTATTCAGGACATTCATCTTCAATTGTGGCGTAGTTTCCAGCGCTACGATTCTCGCTGCTCGGTGAGGACCTGGGTCTATCGCGTGGCACACAATGTTGCCGCGTCCTATGTCATGCGTGAGCGCAGGGCCTTTTTGAATCTAGTGAGCCTTGAAGAACTTGAGACGATTTCGGACAATGCCGAGGGGCAGGTAGCCGCGGACCATCAAATCAACATGGAGCGGCTGTCGGCGCTGATTCAGCAACTCAAACCACTCGACCGTCAGGTCATCATTTCTTATCTCGAAGATATGGACGCGGCATCGATCGCGGAGATTACGGGATTGTCGCCAGCAGCGGTTGCGATGAGAATTCACCGCATCAAGAATGTTCTGGCAAGACGGTTTCGGGAAGGAGGACACAACGATGCCGGATGATTTCCTCAACGATAACCCCAAGAAAATTTGGCAAAGCCAGCCCATGGAGGCACCTGCAATGACATTGGAGATGATTCAGCAGAAAGCAAGTGAGTCTCGCACAAAGACGCGCCGGGAATTATTCGGGAGCATCGCCACAGTGTTGATCGTCATTGGCATCTCCGTTTTCGGCATTCATCACGCATCGAATGCAGCCGTCCGCCTCGCCTTCGTCTTTGCGATTGCCTGGGTTTTGATTGGGCAGAATCTCCTGCACCGGGGAATGTGGTCAACACGCCAGCCAGCAGATGCAACTTTAAAGACCGGGCTGGAGTTCTACCGACGAGAGCTCGAGCGGCAGCAAGACCTTATTGGCCGTGTTCTGCGGTGGACTTTCGGGCCGGTGATTTTGTCCATCGGTACGCTCATTCTGGTGCTGACAGAGATGGCAACGGGCCGGAGCCTGCCAATTCGTTCGGTCATGCCGTTCACCACGCTCTTTGCAATCTGGATCATCGCGTTCTTCGTGCGTAGATCGCGGGGCCAGAGGAAGCTTCGGCAGGAGATCGATGAATTGAAAGAGGTCGAGAAAGTGGGGATACGATAGTGATCGGCGGTAATCGGGGCGTCAGCCTGTCTAACCGACTGGTCGGAGCTGTTTTTCTTTGAGCAGCGCGGCCAGTTTGTCTTCTGTTTCGTGAAGCTTCTTTTTCAGTTCGACGTATTCCTGGATGTCCTCGGTCGATCCGTACCAGAGCAGAATCTCTCCGTCTTCGCCGCGACGAGGGTTGCCGCGTGTTCGCATCCAACGCCAATGGTTGTCTTTTGTGCGGATGCGGTATTCGAGGTCGCAGGGTTCACCGCTGCGAAGGGAGTTCTCGACGATGGGCATCATCTGCTCCAGGTCTTCAGGATGTACGACACTCTGCCATCCCAGGCCGAGCGTCTCCTCTGTTGTCCGTCCGGTAAGCTCTTCCCAGTGAGGACTTACCTCGATGATCATGCCGTTCGGCTCCATGATCCACGGCATCTGAGGATTCAACTGGACCATGTAGCGGTAGTGCTCTTCGCTCTTCTGGCGCGCGTCTTCCATTTTTTTGTGGTCCGAGATGTCCACGATGGCGACGGAAACTCCAATGACTTCTCCGCCTTCGTCGCGTGCGGGTTGATGAGTGGCCAAAAGGGTGATGCGCTCCGGGCGCTCCGGTGTTGCGGGTACGGTCAACTCCAGACCGGTGATGGCTTCGCCCTTCAGGGCACGGAGCAGAGAAGGCTCTATCCTGGAGTAGATGTCTGGCGGCGAAATATCGGATACTTTGCGGCCAAGATGTTCTTCGACGGAGATACCGTTCATCCTGGCGAACCTCTGGTTGACGCTGACATATTTCAGGTCCGCGTCGACAAAGGCGAGTCCTACCGGGGCGCCGTCATAGATGGCCTGTAACTGCGCCAGCCGTTGCGAGGGCAGCGGCTCGATGCAGGTGATCAGGTCCGACGCCGGTGAGTCGTGGAGGGTGTGCGTGGCCGTCGACATGGGAGCATCGATAATCTTGGGGAGGTCTTGCGCGGCGACGGGAGGGCCATAGAGCCATCCCTGGCCAACGTCGCAGCCGAGCCAGCGAAGGATGTCCGCCTGGGTCTCATTTTCGATGCCCTCGGCGACGGTCGTGAGCTTGAGACTCTGGCCCAGACCGATGACCGCAGCGACGATCTTCCGGCTGTCGCGGCTTTGGATCATGGAGCTGACGAAGGTGCGGTCCACTTTCAATTCGTCGAATGGAAGCGCCTGAAGGTTGCGCAGACTGGAGTAGCCGGTGCCGAAGTCGTCCAGGGCAAGCTTCACGCCCAGGTTCTTCAACTTTGTCGCGATGGAGGCTGCCAGCTCCAGGTTATCGACCAGCGCGCTCTCGGTGATCTCGATTGTTAGCTGGTGCAGAGGAAAGGCAGCCATTGCCGCGGCCCTTGCGACCTCTTCCGAAAGCGAGGAGTCGCGCAGTTGAATCGGCGAGACATTGACGGAGATGTTGAGGCCCTTTTTGAGGGAGGCGGTTGCAGCGAACGCTTGCAGCAGGATGGTCTCTGTCAACTCGCCGATGAGGCCCGCCTGTTCGGCGACGGGGATGAACTCATCCGGGTGGATGGTGCCTCGCTGCGGATGCAGCCATCGTGCCAGCACCTCAAAGCCGACCAGCATCCCGGTCCGTATGCCGACCATGGGCTGGAAGTAGGGAACGATCTCCCCATTTTTCAGTGCTTTCCTGAGTTCAAGTTTAATCTCAGACCGTTTCGTTGCCATTTCAATCGATCCTTTGACCCGCTGACTCAAGACCTGAATACATTGAGCTCATCTTAAGCCTCATTGAGATAGGACGGCCATAACACGGTCGGGGGATACCTTCTGGTTAACCTGAACTCGTTCAAGGGTTTCATGGAGACAAAAAACGGCAGCACAGTCCGAAAGGAGCTGCGCTGCCGTTGGCGATGCGTGGAGCGTTGATGCGATGGAGCTTAGAGACCCTTCTTCACCAGGAAGAGGATCAGGTCCTTGACGCGGTTGGAGTAGCCCCACTCATTGTCGTACCAGCTGATGACCTTGCCGGTGTTGCTGCCAACGACCTTGGTCAGCTTGGAGTCGACGAAGGAGGAGAGGGGGTTACCCTTGAAGTCCGAGGAGACGAGCTCTTCGTCGGTGTAGCCGAGGTACGGCTTCAGCTCGCCATCGGCTGCCTTCTTGAGCGCTTCGTTGATGCTGGCAACGCTGATCGGCTTCTCGGAGACGAAGGTAAGGTCGACCACCGAGACGTTGGGGGTCGGGACGCGGATGGCGAAGCCGTCAAGCTTGCCGTCCATCTCGGGGATGACCAGCTTGAGGGCCTTGGCGGCTCCGGTGCTGCTCGGGATCATGCTGAGCGCAGCGGCGCGGGCGCGGCGCAGGTCTTTGTGCGGCGTGTCGAGGATGACCTGATCGTTGGTGTAGCTGTGGATCGTGGTCATGATGCCGCTGGCGATGCCGAAGGTGTCGTTGAGGACCTTGACGACGGGCGCGAGGCAGTTGGTGGTGCAGGACGCATTGGAGATGATGTTGTGCTTCGCCGCGTCGTACTTGTTCTCGTTGACGCCGAGGACGATGGTGATGTCCTCGTTGGTCGCCGGAGCGGAGATGATGACCTTCTTGACGGTCGAGCCCAGGTGCGCCTTGGCCTTGGTGGCATCGGTGAAGAAGCCGGTCGATTCGACTACGACCTGCGCGCCTACGCTGGCCCAGTCAAGCTTGGACGGGTCGCGCTCTGCGAAGACCTTGATCTTCTTACCATCGACGGAGATGAAGTCCTCGCCGTGGGAGATCTCGTTCTTGAGGTTGCCAAGAATGGAGTCGTACTTGAGCAGATGAGCCAGGGTCGCCGGGGTGGTGAGGTCGTTCACGGCGACGAACTCAATCTCCGGGTTGCTGAGAGCGGTGCGAAATACGTTGCGTCCAATGCGGCCGAAGCCGTTGATGCCTACCTTTACTGCCATGGTTGCGGTTGCTCCTATCGTTCGTTGGCTTTGCGTTGGTGAGAGTTGAGAGCGCGGCTGGACGGCGTACGCCCCATCACAACCGATGCTAGCACTCGGAGGGGCCATTCGCAAATGGAAGGTCAGACCAGCAAAGGTGGGATACGCGGTTGAGAATAGAGGATTTGAGGCTTTCAAAGTGCCGCCAAATGCGGCAAAATTTGCGGGCGGCTTTGACGGTGTGTTACAAGCGTGACATGCGCGAACTGCGCGATTGGATGCGCGAAAAAATGAGACGACGCCCTAGACGTGGACCGAATGATTCGGAGTCCACGGGCAAGAGCGGGCAGGAACTGCCCGCAAATCAACCTGCACCCCTGCGTCCGGCCTACCCCGAGCCGCTGCCGGTGCACGAGCAACACCACGCTGCCGTTGTAGCAGAGGAGGTTGCCGAGCCTGTTTCTGGGTCTGACCCCGAGCCTGCGCATAGCGATGCCAGCGCGGAAGTTACTGCGCCTGAGCCCAGGATGGTAATGGAGACGCAGCCGGAGAACCTGGCCACGCCGCCCGCCGAACTGGCTGCCGCGAAGTCCCCCAAGGGCTATGTGGTGCTCGCGATTGGACTTCCCGGATCGGGGAAGACGACTTGGTACAAGCGACGGGGCGTGACTCCGCTTTCGAGCGATCTGCTGCGGACGCTGCTCTTCGACGATATTACCGAGCAGCGCTATCAGGGGCTGGTGTTTTCGACGCTGCGCAGCCTGCTGCGGGCGCGGTTGATCGCCAAGATGCCGTGGAACTATGTCGACGCCACGAACCTCTCTCCCCACGAGCGCAAGCAGTGGATCAAGATGGCCAAGAGCTTTGGCTACGAGGTGCAGGCGGTCTTCTTCGACGTTCCGCTGGCGGTGTGCATGGAGCGAAATAGCAAACGCGAGCGGGTCGTGACGGACGAGATCATGCAGAAGATGGCAGAGCGCCTGCGTCCGCCGACGTTCAAAGAAGGTTTTGAGAAGATTACCGTGGTCCGCGTGAAGGGCCAGGCCGGGGCTGGTGTGCAGGGTGGCGCCGAGTCTGCTCCGGAGGCGGCGCAGTAGTCCAGAAGTCAGACAGGTAGAGATTATGGCTGCGGTTGGCGTTGAGTTCGCGAAGGTGAGCTATACGCTGGCTGGCAGCCATTTTCTGCTGCGCGATCTCTCCTTGCGCCTCGAAGCAGGGACGACGACGGCGCTATTAGGACGAAGCGGCTCGGGAAAGACGACACTACTGCGGATGGTCAATGGGCTGGTCACGCCTACCTCAGGGGAGGTGCGGGTTGGGGATCGCTCGGTTGGGTCTTACGATGTGGTGGCTCTGCGCCGAAGCATCGGGTATGTGATTCAGGAGACGGGGCTGTTTCCGCACATGACTGTAGAGCGAAATGCAGGAATGGCGCTGGAGCTGGCGGGGCGGTCTCGGGCGGAAATCTCGACGCGGGCCGCAGAGGTTCTCTCGCTGGTGGGGCTGGACTATGCCGGGTACCGTGAGCGATATCCGTGGCAGCTCTCCGGTGGTCAGCGGCAGCGCGTGGGGCTGGCGCGGGCGCTGGCGATGGATCCGGATATCTTGCTGATGGACGAGCCGTTTGGGGCGCTGGACCCACTGACGCGGGCGGAGATGCAGACCATGTTGCGGGAGCTTTTGCGGCGCGTGGGCAAGACGGTTCTGCTGGTGACGCATGATCTGGACGAGGCGCTTTACCTGGCGCAAAGAGTGGTATTTCTGGCCGAGGGAGAAGTGGTGGCGGATCTGGCTGCTAGTGAAGTTCTCAAGTCTGAGAATCGTCATGTAAAAGATTATGTTTCAGCTGTACATCGTGCGGTGTCAGCTTGATAACGTTTTTACAGCTTCATGGGTGGGAGATCGCGCGGCTGACGTTCGAGCATCTTTGGTTGACCGTGTTTGCCATGCTGCTGGCGGCGGGGATTGGGTTGCCGTTAGGTGTCCTGCTCACTCGGAGGCCGCGACTGGCGAAGCCGGTGATCGGGTTCGCCAATGTGGTGCAGACGATTCCTAGCCTAGCGCTCTTCGGCCTGCTGCTGCCCGTACCGTGGCTGGGGGAGAACGCGGCCCGGCTGGCAATCCTCGCTCTGACGGGTTACGCTCTGCTGCCGATTCTGCGGAATACCTACGCAGGCATTGGAAGCGTCGATGCCGCGCTTGGCGATGTGGCCGAGGCTATGGGGATGACCTCGTGGCAGCGGTTGTGGAAGGTGGAGCTTCCGATGTCGGCCAGCGTGATTCTGGCTGGTCTGAGGACAGCCACCGTGACCTGCGTGGGAGTGGCGACCATTGCGGCGGCGATTGGCGCGGGTGGATTGGGCGAGTTGATCTTTCGCGGCGTGGCGAGCGTGGATAACCGGCTGGTGCTGGCGGGAGCGATTCCGGCAGCTTTGCTTGCCTTGGTGGCCGATGCCGGGCTGGGGTGGTTGGAGAAGCGGCTTGCTGTGAGGCGGGCGTGAGGAGAACCGACCACGGATTTCGCGGATTAAAGCGGATCGAGTGTAAGGGTGGGCCATGTGCGCCTTTCTATCTGACCGCTCTGATTTTGGTTCTGATGATTTGTGGCGGCTTGATAGGTTGTGCTCCGCCTCGGTCTTCGCGGATTGTTATCGGCGCGAAGAACTTTACCGAACAGGTGGTTCTGGGCGAGTTGGTGGCTCAGGAGATTGAGGCAGTTACTGGGGAGAAGGTTGACCGCAAATTTTATCTGGCCGGTAGCTATATCTGTCAGCAAGCTTTGGTGAATGGGCGCATCGACGGCTATGTGGAGTACACCGGGACGGCGCTGACGGCGATTCTGAAGCAGCCGCTTCCACCGGTTGGGCAGCGGGATGAGGCCACGGTGTTCGATACGGTCCAGCGTTTGTACGCGACGCGATACGCCGTAAAGGTGGAGCGCGGCCTCGGGTTCGAGGACACGTTTGCGATGGTGGTGCGCGGTGCGGATGCGCAGAGACTTGGGTTGAAGACGATCTCTGACGCGGTGAAGGTGGCGCCCGGGTGGCGGCTGGGTGTGGGCTATGAGTTTGAGGAGCGGCCCGATGGTCTGCGCGGGCTGGAGGCGACGTATGGGCTGCACTTTCGGGATGCGCCGCGTGTGATGGACCTCGGCTTGCTTTATCGGGCGCTGGGCGCGGGGCAGGTGGACATGGTGGCGGGCAACTCGACCGATGGCCCGATACGCGCGCTGGGGCTTACCGTGTTGCAGGACGACCGGCACTATTTTCCGCCGTATCAAGCTGTGCCCTTGATTCGGGAAGATTCGTTGCGGAGGCATCCGGGGATTCAGATGGCGATGGACAGGTTGGCAGGGAAGGTCAGCGCCGAGGAGATTCGCGAGATGAACTTTGCGGTGGATTCGGAGCATAGAGACGTTGGCGAAGTTGTAAGGGCGTTTCGGAAGGAAAAGGGGTTGTGAATGCGGCCGTGGGTAAAACAAAGGCGAAATACAGGGGTCTCTCCACTGCGCTTCGCTCCGGTCGAGATGACGTGCGGTTGTGGTGCTGCGTTTTAGTCGAGATGACGTGCGGTTGTGGCGCTGCGTTTTAGTCGAGAGGACGTGCGGTTGTGGCGCTGCGTTTTGGTCAAGACGGCGTGAGTTTTTGGCGGCTCGCTCTGTTGAGATGATGTGAGTTTGGAGGTCGGTCATGGTTGAACCATGGTTGCGAGGAACGTTGAACGAGGTGGATGCGGTTCGACGCGGTGTGCTGCATGCACTGGAACTGGCGCGTGAGGATGTCGAACGCTGGATCGCCGATTTGAGCGACGTGGAGCTGGAGGCGCAACCGCTGGGGCTTCCTGCTGTCGGACGCCAGATGCGGCACATGGTACGCAGTCTTGATCGGCTGCTGACTTATGCGGAGGGGCGGCAGTTGTCTGCGGTCCAACTGGAAGCGTTGAAGACAGAGGTCGAGGAAAGTGCTTCGCGAAAGGCTTTGTTCGCGGAGTTCGAGGCTGGGATTTCTTCGGCGATGGAGCGGATCAGAGCGTTTCGTCCGGAGAGTTATCAGGAGGCTCGGGGGGTGGGTAGGAAGATGCTGCATACGACGGTGGGCGGCCTGTTGATACATTGCGCGGACCATAGCCAGCGCCACACGGGGCAGATGGTGACGACGGCCAAGGTGATTATGGAGATGCGGAGCTGATGATCGCTCACGTGGTTGAACACTTTGTATGATGGTTGGCCAGTGAGACGAGCGACGATTCGATGTCGCCTATCGCTGACGAGTTTTGAAAGGAGCCGTTCATGCGGCGTAATCCACTTGCAGGCCGGAGATCGAGTCTGAGCACCTGCTCATCTTTGCGCGTGATCTTCTGCGTCGCTCTCTCTGCTTGTACTGTTACCTGCTGGTCGCAGCAGTCGGCCACAGGAGTGCAAAGCGATTCAAGCGTGATCGACAGCCAGGGCACGGCGCACATCACTCGCGTGATTCCTGTGCCTGAGACGATAAGCCCTGAGGCCCAGCGAAGGCTTACGCGTCCTCAGTCGGATGCGGTGAAGCCGGAGACGCTCGAAGCTCGGCGAAGCGGGACAGATAGGTGGCAGGCTGGCGCTGGGAAGTTGTCGGAGACGATCTACCCGGTGCATGTTTCGAGCGATTCGATTGCGGGTGTGCCGGTGCGTGTGATCACTCCTTTGGAAGTGCCTGCGGACCGCCGCGACCGTGTCCTCATTAACCTGCATGGTGGGGGGTTTAACTCTGACTCAGGCTCGCTCACCGAAACGGTGCCGATTGCGAACCTTACGCAGACCAAGGTGATTGCGCTGCTGTACCGTCTCGCCCCGGAGCATCCGTTTCCGGCGGCGGTGGACGATGCGGTTGCAGTCTATCGCGAGGTGTTGAAGACGTATAAGCCGCAAAAAATTGCGATCTATGGGACCTCGGCTGGAGCGATCCTTACTGGTGAGGTCGCGGTGAAGATCAAGCAGTTGGGGCTGCCATTGCCGGGCGCGCTGGGCATCTTTTCGGGCCTTGGCGACTTCGACCATGTGGGCGATTCGCAGGCGATGTACGCGCTTGCAGGCTTGTCGGGACATCAGGACCCTCCAGCAAAGCCGCCTCTGGATAAGGAGTATGTCCGGGAGACGAATCCTCGTGATCCTGTGCTCTCTCCGCTGTATGCCGACCTGCATGGGATGCCGCCAACACTTTTTATCACCAGCGGCCGCGACATGCTCCTGAGTGGAACGACGATCTTGCATCGCGCTTTTTTGCGGGATGGTGTCGATGCCCGGTTGGTGGTGTTTGAGGCGCTGCCTCATGCGTTCTGGAACGACGCTGAACTGCCGGAGTCGAAGGAGGCCGATGGAATCATGGCGAAGTTCTTCGACCGTGAGCTTGGCAGGTAGGGTCTAACTGACCAGATGCCCCATCTTCTCGCGCTTGGTCGTGATGTAGCGGTCGAAGGTTGGCTCGGTGGGCACAACGGCGGAGATGCGCTCGGTCACTTCGATGCCGGCGGAGACGAGTGCGTCTACCTTTTCGGGGTTGTTGGTCATGAGGCGAACTGCCTTCACGCCGAGCGACTTGAGAATCTCGGCGGGGAGCTCGTAGGCGCGGCAGTCGGCGGCGTAGCCTAGCTCAAGGTTGGCTTCGATGGTGTCGCGGCCCTGGTCCTGCAACTCGTAGGCGCGAAGCTTCGCCATCAGGCCGATGCCGCGGCCCTCCTGCTGCTCGTAGAGGAGAATTCCGGTGCCTGCCTCGGCGATGGTGGCGAGCGCAAGCTCGAGTTGCTGGCGGCAGTCGCAGCGCAGGGAGTGAAAGACGTCTCCGGTGAGGCACTGCGAATGGATGCGGACGATAGGCGGTGCAGCGTGAATATCTCCCATCACCAGAGCTACCGCAGCCTCGGTGCGCGTTGCCGGAGCAGGGATGGCTTCATTGCACGGCTGCGGATTGGTAACTACGCCCTCGAAGCCGAGAATGCGAAAGTGTCCCCAGCGGGTGGGGAAGTCTGCGTCGGCTATTTTGGTGACGGATGCGAAGGGCATAGGGTGATTATACGTTTCGGACTGCATAGGCATTGGATTGCGGCGCGGGCGATTTGATGCAGCGGCGAAGGCGTAAAGTAGGTTTGTGACGCAGACCGATCCAAAGCTGATCCTGATTACGCTGCTCATCGAACTGGGCGTGGCCGCGGCAGTGTCAAGTTCGCTGGCCCGCGCAAAGACATTCAAGAACCTCTTGCTGACGCCGCGGCGGACCGGGCGTCAGACCGCTGGCCTGGTGGCAATGATCTGCGTGCCGCTCACGCTGGGCGTCTGGGTGCGCGTGCTGGTGCCGAACTTTCTGGCGGCGGACCTCTCTTACGAGACGACGATCCTACTCGGCATCCTGGTGGGGCCGCTGGCGGCGATGGCTGGGGGTGCTGCGCTTGCGCTTCCTGCCGTACTGCATCATGAATATCTGGCGCTCCCGGTAAATCTGCTGGTGGCCGCGGGAGCCGGGGCCTTTCGACGTTTTGCGAACGCCGAGGATGTCTGGTCTTTTTCGCCGATGATCGACCTCAGTATCTATCGCTGGGTGACACGCAACCTGCGCCGCCCGAGCCTGGACCGGCAGGTCTTACTTTTGTTGTCGATCGCGACCGGCGAGTTTGGGTTGAGTATGCTGTCGCGGCTCTATCCGAGGCGGTTCTTCGAGTTGCACTCCGACTCATGGTGGGTCGAGCTGCTGATTTGCGCCAGCTCTCCCGTCGTCGTCGGCATTCCGCTCAAGATATGGAACTCGGTCCGCATCGAGCGCAAGCTGGAGGAGCAGGGAAGACTGTTGCTGGAGGCGAGGCTCGATGCGCTACAGCGACAGATCAACCCACATTTTCTGTTCAACACGCTTAATTCCATCACGTCGCTGGTGCGGTCGCGGCCGGAGCTGGCGCGGGAGATGATCGTCAAGCTGGGCAATATTCTGCGTGTGCTGCTTAAAGACCGCGAAGCCTTTGTCCCTTTTAGCGAAGAGCTGATGTTTACCGACGACTATCTCGATATCGAGGTGGTGCGCTTTGGAGAGAAGCTGAAGGTAGTTAAAGAGATCGCCGAGGAAACTCTCCACATCGTCGTGCCCGGCATGTTGCTGCAACCGCTGATCGAGAACAGTATCAAGCATGGTCTGGAGCCGCGCATCAGCGGCGGCACGGTGACGCTGCGCAGCAGAATCACCGAGGATGGAATGCTGCTGGTGGAGGTCGAGGACGACGGGGTGGGTATGGACCCGGAGTGGGACTGCGTCTCGCCGGTGAGCGGCCTGATCCGGCCCGGCTCCGGCATCGGCATGCGCAATGTGCGCGAGCGGATGGCTGTTCTCTACGGCAATCTGGCTGGTGTTGAGATCAACAGCAGACCGGGCAGAGGGACGAAGGTAAGCCTGCGCATGCCTATTCTCGACGACGGTGCGGAGGTTTGGGGACCGGTCGGCGATGCTGCCGAGCAGGCCCTGCGTCTGGTGGGAGACGCGGTGAGAGCCGTGACCCGAGGCTAGAGCAAATTGTCCGATGGTGTATCGCGTTATCGATCGGGCCTTCAGCCCTCATCTTTGGGGGCACAGATACCCAAGGCTTCGCCCTGGGCTGGTATAAGCCGCGCCGTTGGCGCTCCAATGCGGTCAATTCGCTCTCAACCATCGGAAAACTTGCTCTAAATCGTGGTTCGGGCGATGACACGGTCGTAGTATTGCTCGTATAGAGGGATGATGCGCGAGGCGCAGAACTGGTCCTGTGCGGTCTGGCGAGCGGCTTTGGCCATGAGGGTTAAGCGCGAGTCATCGCTGAGGAGCGAGATCGCGGCTTTGGCCATCGAATCTACATCTCCCACATCGAAGAGCAGGCCGTTGCGTCCGTCTTCGATCAGTTCGGGAACGCCGCCAACCCGGGTCGAAATGCTGGGAACGCTGCAGGCCATGGCCTCGAGCGCAGCCAGCCCAAAGGACTCCATCTCGCTCGGCATCACCATCAGGTCGGCCAATGGCAGCAGCTCGTTGACGTTGTCCTGCTTACCTACGAAATGAATGCGGTCCTGCACCTTGAGCTGTAATGCCAGATGTTCGGCGGCGCTGCGGTCGGGCCCATCGCCAATCAGCATAAGCCGTGCCGGCATGGCAGCGGCGACGCGGGCAAAGACTTTGACAACATCCTGAACGCGTTTGACGGGACGGAAGTTGGAGAGGTGGACGAGTAGCCGCTCGTTGGCGGCGGCGAAACGGGGGCGCATGGTGGCGACCAGTTCGGGATTGCGAACGTAGACATCACAGTTGACGAAGTTGGGTATGACCTCAATCTCGGAGGTGATGCCGAAGGCTTCGCGGGTGCGGTCGCGGAGATGGCTGGAGATGGCCGTGACTCCATCGGACTTTACGATTCCGAATCGTGTGATCGGAAGGTAAGAGGCGTCGAGGCCGACCAGCGTAATGTCGGTGCCGTGCAGCGTAGTGATGAAGGGCAGCTTTCGACCGTTTGCAGCGAGCATCTGCTTGGCGAGCAGAGCGCTTACTGAATGGGGGATCGCATAGTGGACGTGAAGAAGATCAAGCGAGTAGAACTCGGCGACCTCGGCCATGCGCGTGGCTAGTGCAAGATCGTAAGGGGGATGCTCGAAGAGCGGATAGTTGGAGACGGCCACTTCGTGGAAATGGATGTTGCCCTCGCGGCCGGTCAGACGGAACGGCTGCGAGTAGGTGATGAAGTGGATGTCATGGCCGCGCGCGGCAAGCTCGATGCCCAGTTCAGTGGCGACGACGCCACTGCCGCCGTAGGTGGGATAACAGGTGATGCCGATCTTCATAGTGATCTCTCGTAGTCGCGGTGTGGCTGGCCTATCTGTCCATAATGGATGAGTTCCAAGCCGGAAACGGTGCGGATTGCCTGCGGAATTTCCTGGAGCAGTGCATCGCGCTCGATCTCGCGTGTTGCGCGGAGCCGGGTGGCGATGGCATTAAGTGTCGCATCGTTGTAGCCGGGGTGGCAGACAAGCTCCCATGTGCCTTCGGGCATAGCTTGAAGAATTTTGCGGAGAGAGGACGCATCAAGCTGACCAGTAGCAGAGACGCCGATTGTGCCGTCGGTAGTGTGTACGTGCCCCTCTTTGAGCTGCGGCAGGGATTCAAATGATTTTTTGCCGAGGATGCTAAGGATGTGGAACTGAAGCCGCCGGACAAAGGCGTTGGGTGCAAGGCGCGAGCTCCACGCGGGCTCAAAGGGATTGCGGACTGCGCCGATGGAGCAGCGCTGGGCAACGCGCAAAAGCGGCCGCGCCACGGCAGGGAAGAGATGGGTATGTTTATGGGTGTCGAGATGAGTGACCGCGATACCGGCGCGTTGCAGCTTCTGGACCTGAGCAAAGGCTTCGCGTTCGATCTCTTCTTCACGGATGGCGCCGCGCATGAGGGACTGCATGAAGTCGAACAGGGACGGCCTGAAGCTTTTGCCGTCTGCGCCAAGCAGAGTGGGAATGCTGTTGGGAGGAGAGACGGGCTCGCCGTCGGTGAGAACGACGTGGCAGCCGACGCCAAGCGATGGATTCGCGTGAGCGATTGCGACGGCATCGCCGAAAGCCGCTCCAGTGGCCATCAGCGTGGCGGAGGTAAGAACGTGTGCCTGATGAAGTTCGGCAATTGCGCGATTGACGCCCAGCGTCAGGCCGAAGTCGTCCGCGTTGATGATAAGGCGGGAAGCCATGGAAGATTGATCGCAGACGGAAGGGGAAATATGGTGGGCAGTGAGGGACTCGAACCCCCGACATCCTGCTTGTAAGGCAGGCGCTCTAACCAACTGAGCTAACCGCCCGTTCCGGTTATAAAGAATACTTAACGAGTGTATGGGAGTAACGACGGCGATGCAATGAGGGATGCTCCGATTGAGAGGCCAGCCTATCGACCATCGTAGATTCTTCTATTTTTAATATGCCTAATTTTGCGAAATACAGAATTTTGCACCATACTAAAGTTCTGTAAGTAAAGTCCAAGTAAATGGATAACTGCCGCAAATTTACGAGACCTTATGAATACTGAGCAGACAAGAGGACGCGGGTCGCATTGGATGATAGTTACTATCGCCATGCTGGCCCTTGCAGTCTTTTCGTGGGGCGTTCGGTATAAGGTGTCGCTTTACAATCCTGCAAATCATATGTCCGCGGCGAAGTTGCTTTCGCAACGGGAGAGGCCAGCTACGCTTGAAAGCGCGAAGCTTGCTGTCGATCCTATCGTTTTGCCTGGCGTAAGCTCTCTGTTTGCCGTAGCAATGGGCGTGATGCTGGCGGGCTTGTGGTCGTTGAAGCCGGTATTCTTCCCAAAGAGCGTCGAGCATCCGACCCAGCTTCCGAAGCAACCTAGTCATACCTTCTTCTTTTTCCGCCCTCCCCCGATTCCTTCGGCCTCCAGGTAATTCACGCAAATACCGTCTGTCTGAGCATCCGTTGCTCAGAGCACAGTTGCAGATTTCTGTCCGGATAATCTGCGGCTGCATGTTTCCCATGCCGGCATCCGTTTTATTACAGGTGTTTACAACATGTGCAAGCGAACTTCCCTGACTTTGACAGGGATCACCGTACTGGTTACATTGGCGTGTTTCGTCTCCACTGGCTGCAAGAGCGGCAATTCTCAGGCAAAGTCTCCAGCTCCGACCGGTGCTTCTGTGGCTCGCATCACCCGGGGTAACCTGGCCAGCACCCTTACGGTAGCCGGGCAGTTCCAGCCCTATCAGGAAGTTGACCTTCATGCGAAAGTTTCGGGTTATATCCGCCATATCAATGTGGATATTGGCGATCGTGTACGAGCTGGACAAGTAATCGCCACCCTCGAGGTACCGGAGCTCAATGCGCAGTTGGCTGGAGCGCAGGCGGAAGTAAGGCATAGCCAGTCAGAGATTGATAGGGCCAAGAGTCAGGTCGCGGGAACGGAGTCGAGCCATGCTGCGCTGCACGATGCCTATATGCGTCTTGCTCAGGCGTCGCGTCAACGTCCTGGTCTGATTGCGGAGCAGGAACTAGACGATGCACTGGCAAAAGACCAGAATTCAGAGGCCAGCATCGATGTTGCAAAGGCTGCACTCGAAGCTACCGAAGAGCAATTGAGTGTGTCGAGTGCGGATAAGCAACGGGTCCAGGCGTTGGCAGACTACTCTGTCGTGACTGCTCCCTTTAGCGGAGTTGTTACGAAACGGTATGCCGATACAGGCTCTTTGATTCAGGCCGGCACAGCGTCAAATACTCAGGCAATGCCTGTCGTACAGCTTGCACAGAGCAATGTTCTTCGGTTGCGCATGCCGGTGCCGGAAGCCGACGTTCCCTATATCGAGGACGGTGGAACGGTGCAGGTCAAAGTTCAGGCTACGGGGAAATCTTTTACAGGCAAGATCGTTCGATTTGCGCGCGCCCTGGATCCTTCGACAAGAACGATGGTGACTGAGGTAGATGTAGCAAATCCTACGCTGGAACTTAGCCCGGGCATGTATGCAGAGTCAGTTATCTCGCTTCAGCAGCGGAACAATGTTCTTACCGTTCCAGTTCAAGCGGTGGTGCAGGGAGATGCACAATCTTATGTTTTGGCGCTCGATAAAGATAATCATGTGCAGAAGAAGATTGTCACGCTAGGCGTTCAGGGAGCTGACCGAGTAGAGATTACAAGCGGCCTTGTGGAACGCGAGCTGGTGATCGTATCTGCCCAAGCGAACTATCAGGTAGGACAACGAGTAACTCCGAGATTTGAGTCCATCTCTATGCCGAGCCAAGCGGGGGATAAGTAATGTCCTCTTTTGCAATTAAATATCCTTTCTTTGTACTAATGATGTGCTTGATCGTAATTGTCGTGGGTGTTACGACAATGATCGGCATGCCGGTAGATCTGTTTCCGGAGGTGAATATCCCGGTTGTTGTAGTAGCTACATTTTATTCGGGAATGCCGCCGCAGCAGATTGAATCTGATATTACGAATAGCTATGAGCGGTTTTTCACCCTAGGAAGCGGCATCGATCATATTGAGTCTCGCTCACTCCCCGGTGTAAGCCTGATTAAGATCTACTTTCAACCTGGCGTGGATAGTAACTCCGCAGTAAGTAATATCTCGAATCTCGCCATGGCAAACCTGCGCCGTCTCCCTCCGGGAACACTGCCACCTGTCGTACTTAAGTTTGATGCTTCTAACATGCCTGTCTGCCTGATTACGTTGAAAGGAAAGGGACTGAATGAGACGCAACTAAAGGATATTGCGCAGTTCAGTGTAAGAAATCAGGTTGCCAATGTTCCGGGGGCATCGGTTCCACAGCCATACGGTGGTCGTTACAGACAGATTCAGGTGTATGTCGACCCAGTAAAACTGGAAGCGCATCAGATGAGCGTCATGGATGTAGTTAAGTCCTTGAATGCGTCCAACCTCATTCTGCCTGCTGGTGACGTTCGTATTGGGCCAAAGGATTACAACATCTATGCAAATAGCCAGGTGCCGATCGTCGATCAAATTAATGACCTTCCGCTAAAAACAGTTGGTAATTCCTCTGTGATGGTGGGAGATATTGGTCAAGCGAAAGATGCGGGGCAGTTACAGACTAATATCGTTCGGGTTGATGGTCAGAAGTCTGTCTATATTCCGGTTTTGAAGCAGGGAGGTAACTCCAACACCATCACCATTGTGAATGGTGTCAAGAATGCGGTTGCTCATCTGCTGGACGTTCCGAAAGTACTCAAGACGGACGTTGTGTTCGATCAATCGGTGTTCGTAAAGATTGCGGTAAAGAACGTGATCAATGAAGGCATGATCGGTCTCGTTCTTACGGCACTGATGATCTTATTGTTCCTTGGGAACTTTCGAGCGACGATTGCCGTTTTGCTTTCTATCCCTATCTCCTGCCTGGCAACATTTATTATTCTCAGCCTGGGGGGAAGTTCTATCAACACGATGGTGCTGGGTGGACTTGCACTTGCACTATCCCGTCTTATCGATAATTCAGTTGTTGTGCTGGAAAATATTTTCAGGCATATGGAGATGGGGAAATCTCCGATTGTTGCTGCTGAAATAGGCGGCAAGGAAGTGCAACTCGCTGTCCTAGCAGGGACGGTTTGTACCTGCATCGTCTTCTTTCCCGTCGTGCTTTTGTACGGAGTCAGCAAATATCTTTTCACGGCATTGGCTTTAGCCGTCGTGATCGCCCTGTTTGCGTCCTTTATTGTTGCGATGACAGTTGTGCCTCTGTTTTGTGCCCGCTTCATTCGTATTGATGGTACGCATGGATCGCACGATGACTACGAAGAGGTAGAGTCTTCGGCAGACCCGAATAGCGCACTGAATAATCCCAGGAAACGAAACTTATTCAGCGGTGTAGTCTTCCAGTTCAATCGCATGTTCTACGCACTGCTTGCCTGGTATGAAGGTGCGGTATGGAGGTGTCTCAAAAGGCCCGGTCTTATTGTAGGTGGGTGTTCGCTGATCTTTGTTGTAAGCCTTGCGATCTATCCATTTATGGGGAAGGCGTTCTTCCCGCGAACTGACCCTGGCCAGTTTGTTATCAACGTCAAGGTTCCGGCAGGAACGCGGCTTGAGTTGACGAATGAATATGTGGCCCGGATGGAACAGGACATACGCGGCATCGTAACTCCGCACGATCTGAATATTATCGTTTCTAATATTGGAATTACGCCAGATCTCTCAGCGATCTATACCTCTAATTCGGGAATGCATACCGCATTTATTCAGGTGAGCCTAAAAGAAGATCATAAAATTGGCAGCTATGTTTATATGGATAGGGTCCGACGCAAGCTTAGCCATGATTTCCCGGATGTTGGAACTTACTTTCAGGCAGGCGGACTAGTTGATTCGGTCGTAAATCAGGGCAAGCCAGCTCCTATCGATATTCAGATAGCGGGAAGTAACCTGCAGAAGGATTACCAGTTAGCTCAAGCGACTGCTGTGAGGTTAAGAAAAATGAGCTCGATTGATGATGTGCTGGTTCCGCAGGACCTGGATTATCCGGGACTTGAGCTTAATATCAATCGAGAGCATGCCGCGTTGCTTGGCGTTTCTCCGAAGGATGTGGTCGACAACGTCATCACTGCACTTACTTCCGACGGCATGATTGCGCCGAGTTTCTGGGTCGATCCGAAGAGCGGCAATAGTTACATGCTGACGGTTCAATATCCTGAGAATCAGATTAAGACCCTCACGGATTTCATGCAAATTCCTTTGCGTTCACCGGACGGAACCAAGACCACGCCGCTGGAATCGCTTGCGGATATCAAGCAGATCAACACTCCTACGGAGGTGGATCACTATCAATTGCGGCGTCTTATCGATATTTATGTCATGCCGAAGACGGAGGATCTTAGCCATGCCAATGCCGATGTGAACAAGATTTTATCGGAGACTAAGATTCCAGAAGGCGTGCTTGTGAAGGAAGTGGGCGCTATTCGAGATATGCAGTCTTCCTTCTCGAGCTTTGGTATCGGTCTGATTCTGGCAATTGTGCTTGTCTATCTGATTTTGATGGCGCAATTCGCTTCCTTTTCTGATCCCTTTGTCATTCTGCTGGCGGTGCCGCCCGGCATTACCGGGGTGCTTGTCTTTCTGTGGATGACAGGTACAACAGTTAATGTCATGTCGCTGATGGGCGCTGTAATGATGACCGGAATCGCGGTGTCAAACAGTATCTTGATCGTGGAATTCACCGGGACCCTGCGTGCAAAGGGGATGGCTCTTAGGCAAGCTCTTGTTGAAGCGAGTAAGGCTCGTCTGCGTCCGATTCTTATGACAACTCTGGCTACGGTCCTGGGGCTGATTCCTATGGCGCTGGCACTGGAACCGGGCAGTGAACAGTATGCTCCGCTGGCCCGTGCGATTCTAGGCGGTCTTGTGGTTTCAGTTGTGGTGACTGTGTTTCTTGTTCCGGCAGCTTATCTATTGATTCATCACAAAGAAGAATCTTCAGCTTCGGAGGCGGTCTAACATGGTTCTGAAGCTACGTACTTTTACATTGCTATTGCTTGCTCCTTGTATCTCGTGGGGACAGGCGCAGTCATCGCTTCGGTTGCCGAATGCGCCGTCGGCCAGCCGTGCTGTGGTTGCAGCAGCGCAGACGGCTTCTACTCCGGATGCTCCGGTTCTGTTGACTCGTCAGCAGGCTGAGATGATTGCGCTGGCAAATAATCCTCGTATTCGTATCGGTCAGTTACTTGCCGAAGTGCAACATCAGGTGGTGAGGGAGACTCGCTCGGGTGAGTTGCCGGACCTTAGCGGAAATCTGACTGCGGTTCAGGCAGAGGAAGCCAGCCGCATTTCTGCGGGGAGCCTTACCGCTTCGAGGTTATTGCAACACGCGGGAATGGGCGTTCAACTCAACCAGTTGATTACCGATTTCGGTCATACGCAAAATCTGGTGGCTTCAGCGAAGCTGAACGAGAAGGCTCGATTGGCTGATGCCGAGGCTAGTCGCGAGGACATTGTTCTTGCGACGGACCAAGTGCTTTATCAGGCGATCGAGGCGCAAGCTACTTTGAAGGTTGCTGAGCAGACGGTCGCTGCGAGACAGACGCTGGTCGATCAGGTAAGCGCATTGACTTCGGCCAAGTTGAAGTCGGACCTCGATCTTAGCTTTGCTCAGGTGAATTTGTCGCAGGCGAAGTTGTTGCAACTGGATGCTCAGAATAATTTGGATGCGGCGAAAGCTTCGCTGGACGCGGTGCTGGGCTATGACCGACCTACGAATTACACGCTGGTGCCGGGAGCGGATACGCTCGCAGCTATGCCGCCTGATGTTGCTCCGTTGATTGCGTCGGCTATTCAGAACCGGCCTGACCTGCAGTCGTTGCAGTGGAACGAGCAGGCGGCGCGGAAGTACAGCAGGGCGCAGTATGAGCAGCTTCTGCCTACGATCAGCGCGATGGGCGTAGTTGGGAAGACGCAGGTTGGTTCGAGTCAGTACTTTCCGACTAACTGGTATGGAGCCGTGGGCGTCAATATGAGCGTTCCTATCTTCAATGGCTTTCGCTACTCGGCCGAGGCTTCACAGGCTTCGCTGGAGGCAAAGGCTGCTGCCGAGCGCACGCGCGATCTGCGCGACCAGGTGGTTCGTGATGTTCGGACGGCATGGCTCAATGCGAACACTGCGCTGCAACGAGTGACCGTGACCGAGGAGTTGCAGCGGCAGGCTAATCTTGCGCTCAATCTGGCGCAGACGCGGTATCAGCTTGGCTTGAGCTCGATTGTGGAGCTTAGCCAGGCGCAGTTGCAGCAGACGCAGGCGGCTATCAGCAATGCGAATGCGCGGTCACAATACGGTTTTGCGATGTCTGATCTGCGCTTCCAGACGGGGGTTCAGCCTTAGAAGCTGTTTAAATATCGAAGGCTTAGCATCAATTTGCACTGATTAGGAGCAGATAACAGCAAGAGCAAAGGCGAAATACAGGGATCTCTCCACTGCGCCGCGCGATAAAACTGCGCGGCTTCGGTCGAGATGACGTAGTAAAAAAGATGCTTAGGTCTTGTGATCTTCTGCGGTGACATGGGTGGTGTCGAGGAGGGTGAGGAGGATACGGCGCAGGGCGGTCTCGCGGTCGGTTGGGTCGTACCACTCTTGTAGGGTGTGGATGCCTCCTCCACTGCCTCCGGTGCCGATGGCCATCGCGGGAATGCCCAGCGATAGCGGGAGATTGGCGTCGGTCGAGCCTAGCCGCAGCTCGGTGCGGAGGGCGAGGTGACGGTCTACGGCACGCAAGGTTTCGAGCAAAGAGGAGTCGTCAGGCAGGACTGCGGCGGGTCGATTGCCGATGTTCTGAACTGTGATATTTATCGCCGAGGAGGTGCCCCGCTGCGTGGCTAATGCAGTCAGGAAGCCGTCGCAGATTTTGCGGACAGCGGCTTCGGCGACGCGTAAATGTACGGGGTCGGTGGAGCGGAGGTCGAGCAGGACGGTGGCCGACTCTGGAATGGAATTAATGGAGGTTCCACCGGAGATGTGGCCTGCGTTGAGGGTCGTCAGCGGCTCGGTGGGGAGAGCGATCTCAGCCATGGCTGTGAGGATGCGGCTGAGGATGAGGATGGGGTTGGGTGCTCCGGCATCGGCCCAGGAGTGGCCGCCGGGGCCGGTGACGGTGATGCTGAGGCGGGTGCTGCCGAGGGCTCGAGTGACGGTGGTGTTGGTGCCGCCGCCTTCTAGGGCCAGGGCTGCGGCGATCCGGTGCCGATAGGGGCCTTGCTCGAAGAGGTAGCGCATGCCGCGGAGATCGCCTTCGCCCTCTTCGCCTACGTTGGCCGCGAAGAGGATGGGAATAGGAGGAGTGATGTGTGCGTAGCGGAGGGCGGCGGCGATGCCGAGCAGAGCGGTGAGTCCGGCGGCATTGTCGCAGATGCCGGGAGCGTAGATGCGCGGGCTGTCGTTGGCCTGGCGGGGCTCGCAGGAGGTTCCGGCGGGGAAGACGGTGTCGAGGTGGGCAGAGAGAAGGATGCAGGGGGTGTCTGCGGACGGTTCTGGTGAGGCTAGCTCGGCGAGGGCGTTGCCCTCTTCATCGAGGTGGATATTCGTCAGGCCCAGATGGTGGAAGCGGTCGAGAAACCAAGCGGCGCGAGCTGATTCGGCAAAGGATGGCGCGGGGATGCGGACCATCTCCAGTTGCCATTGGCGGAGTTGAGGCTGGTGGAGGTGCAACCAATGAAAGGCCCGGTGCACCGCGGTGAGGGTGGCTAGGCGAGTGATGCGATGTTGGGCGGTGGCGGACATTCGTGTTGTGTGGCTAATCCTTTGCTCGGAAGTAGAGGAGAGCATACCCCAGAAGCTAAAGCTCCTTTTGATTGATCCGGCGATAGAGGGCCAAGGCTAAAGCCTTGGCGTACCTAGAAGCTGAACCTTCTGCTGGGCATTTCATTTGTTCTAGTTAGTATTCCACTTCTACGAGGAAGAGGCCGGAGGCAGGGGCGGTGGGACCGGCTGTGGAGCGGTTGCAGGCTGCGAGGATTTCGGGGATGGCATGGGTGGAGATGCGGCCTGTGCCTGCTTCGGTGAAGGTGCCTACGAGGTTGCGAACCATGTGGTGGAGGAAACCGGTTCCGGTGATCCGATAGATGAAGATGCCTTCCTGCTGGCGCCAGTGGGAGTGGTGGATGGTTCGGATGGCGGTTGCGTGTTGTAGCTGGTCGGTGGATAGTTCGGCGGCGCGGGTGGCGAGGTCGGGGTCGGCGGCGGCGAAGGAGGTGAAGTCATGGGTTCCTGCGATGTAGGCGGCTGCTTGTTGGAGCTGTTCGAAGTCGAGAGGAATGGGGCAGGGCCACACGTAGGGGGCGAGCATCGGAGAGCAGATGCTGCCGGTCGGGTGGATGCGGTACTCGTAGGTTTTGCCGATGGCGCCGTGGCGGGCGTGGAAGTTGGACGGGGCGTGGTCGATGGAGAGGATGCGGATGCTGGGGGGAAGGGCGTGGTTGAGGGCTCGGTGGAAGTTGGCGGGAGGGATGGGGCATTCGAGGGAGAAGGAGGCTACCTGCGCGAGGGCGTGGACTCCGGCGTCGGTGCGGCCTGAGCCCTGGGGGAGGACGGTTTCTCCGGTGATTTGGTGGATGGCCTGGGCGAGGGTTCCCTGAACGGTGGGCAGGCTGGGCTGGATCTGCCAGCCGTGGTAGGGCGTTCCGTCGTAGCTCAGAATGGCTTTCCAGTTGGGCATGGCTGCTTTTGGGACGGTATCATAAATGGCTTTTGGCGGTGGGTTCAGGAAGAGCGTACTTCCCACCCTTTGCGGTGAGGCTGCAAAGGATGGGGCACCCGGACGTTTTGTGCCCGGTTGAAGAGGAACAACTGCAACCGCAGGTCCTCCCGCTTTGCGGAAGGATGACAATTCAAAAAGTACCAAGTCAAAGCTGTAGAGCTAGCTACTAAAAGCGGTGGAGCTAATAGCTAGTGGAGCATGGCTGCTGTCACTGCATCCTGCGTGGCTTTGAGGTAGTTGCCGTAGCCTACGACTACGGTCGAGCCTACGAGGAGGAAGAGGCCGGTGGCTACCAGCCACTTGGTGCGGCGGCTGGTGCCGCGCCATTCTTTGAGCGCGAGGCCCCAGAGTGTGGCGAAGATGATGATCGAGGCCATGTGCAGGGTCCAACTGGAGAAGTCGTACTTGCCCATCTTGGTCTGGCCCATGGAGTAGAAGAAGAACTGGAAGTACCAGATGACGCCGGCCATAGCGGCGAAGAGGTAGTTGGCGATGAGGGTTTTGGGGGCGAGACGGTCGTAGGTGGAGGCGTCGAGCGGATCGAAGTCAACGAGCGTGTCGCCGGAGGAGTGCGAGGCGCGCATGGGATTGTTGCCCGGGGCGCCAACGAACTGCTTGATGGAGCTGTTCTTGATGATGAGGATGGCCGACCAGATGAAGTTGGTGAGAAAGCCTCCCCAGAGAACGACGATGAGGATGGGAAGGTTCTGCCAGAGGTCGAGGCGGTGGTTAGCGAGGAGCTGAGCTTTCGCGATGTCGCCGATGGGCTTGCCGGCGGCGAGGCCGAAGGCGAAGAAGCTGCTCATGATGCCGGCAAAGATGGCGACGGCGATGCCCTTGCCGAAGGAGAAGTCGGACTCGCCGGCTTCGGCCTTCTCTTCGGGAGTGGTCTCTTGTTCTTTGGACCAGCCTGCGGCTCCGTTGACGGCTACAGCGATGAGGCAGATGGCGACGCCGAGCAGGATGATCTGGCCGGAACCCTCATGCATGATGGTGGTGATTTGCCCGGTGTAGATGGGTGGGATCAGCGTGCCGAAGGCGGTGCAGAGGCCGAGGGCAATGGCGTAGCCGAGGGCGATGCCAAGGTAGCGGATGGCGAGGCCGAAGGTGAGGCCGCCGATTCCCCAGAGCGCACCAAAGAGGAAGGCGTAGAGGCAGTCGGACGGATGCGTGGCATAGGCGATGTGCAAAATGCCGAAGACGTTGGGCACGAAGATGTAGGCGAGGACTACGGGCGCGACGATCCAGGCGGCGAAGCCCTGAATGAGCCAGTAGATCTCCCACGACCAGCGCTTGATGGCACGAAAGGGGATGAAGTTGGTGGCGGAGGCGAAGCCGCCGATCCAGTGATAAATGACGCCGATAAACGGATTGGTTCCCACGCAGGCCTCGTTGATGGTGCAATGATAGTGATTATGCTGTGCCGGGTACTATCCTACCTGACGGGATTTGCGTTGGGGAAATATACTCTCTATTGAATTTAATGCGCTGGCCGGTGCGGCTGGAGGTTTGGCTCTGCGAGTTTCCTTATTCATTACCTGCTACAACGACACGCTGTTTCCTGAGACGGGTAAGTCCGTGGTGAAGGTGCTGGAACGGCTGGGACATACGGTAGAGTTTCCTGCCGGGCAGACCTGCTGCGGGCAGATGCACTATAACACCGGCTATCAGGCAGAAGCCATGCCGCTGGTGCAGCGGTTTGTCGATCAGTTTCGCGGGGCCGAGGCGGTGGTGGTGCCGTCTTCAAGCTGCGTGGCGATGATGAAGGACCACTATCCGAAGATGGCCGCGGAGATCGGCGATGCGAGATTGATTGCTGATGTTGAGGAACTGCTGCCTCGGGTGTTTGAGTTCTCGGAGTTTTTGACGCGAGGGCTGGGACTAGAGGATGTGGGAGCCTATTATCCGCACCGGGTGACTTATCACGCGAGCTGTCATGGATTGCGGAATCTTGAGTTGGGAGACGGACCGCTGCGACTGCTGAAGGCGGTGCGGGGAATCGATCTGGTTCCGCTGGAAGGACTGGAGCAGTGCTGCGGCTTTGGCGGGACGTTTGCCATAAAGAATGCGGATGTTTCGAGCGCGATGCTTTCGGAGAAGACGACGGCGGTGTTGAATACGGGCGCTGAGGCTTGTACGGCTTGCGACAATAGCTGCCTGATGCATATTCAGGGAGCGCTGCACCGACAGAGAACCGGGGTGAAGACGGTGCATCTGGCGGAGATCCTGGCCGGGGATGAAGGAGGGAGGCGGTGAGCGGAGTTGCGCTGGATCCGAAGACGTCGCCTGTGTTTCCGATGGCGGCGAAGGTTGCGTTGGGTGACACGCAGATGCGGAAGAACGTTCGTCATGCCACGGACGTGATTCAGGCTAAACGTGCGCGCGTGGTCGGCGAGATGCCCGATTGGCAGCAGTTGCGCGAGGCAGGCAAGCAGATTCGCCAGCACACCATGGAGCATCTGGATTTCTATCTGGAGCAGTTTGAGGCGAACTGCACGCGAGCGGGTGGCGTGGTGCATTGGGCTCGCGATGCCGAAGAGGCGAAGAGGATTGTCACTGGACTGGTGAAGGCGAGCGGATCGGATGAGGTCATCAAGATTAAGTCGATGACTACCGAGGAGATTCACCTGAACGACGCGCTGGAGGCAGCGGGGATTCACGCGTATGAGACCGACCTGGCGGAGTTGATTATTCAGCTTGGGCAGGACCAGCCATCGCATATCGTGGTTCCGGCACTGCATAAGAATCGACAGCAGATTCGCGAGATCTTTCAGCGGACGATGAATCTGCCGGAACTGGGCGAGTCGCCGCAGGACCTTGCTGATGCCGCTCGTATGTTTTTGCGGGAGAAGTTTCTGCGGGTGAAGACGGGAGTAAGCGGGGCGAACTTCCTGATTGCGGAGACAGGCGGCGTTTGTATCGTCGAGAGCGAGGGCAACGGGCGCATGTGCCTGACGCTGCCGGAGACGCTGATTACGATTGCGGGGATTGATAAGGTACTGCCGCGGTTTCAAGACCTTGAGGTGGTGTTGCAGTTGCTGCCACGGTCGGCCACTGGCGAGCGGATGAATCCGTATAACTCGATCTGGACCGGAGTGAAGGAAGGCGATGGGCCGCGAGCGTTTCATGTGGTGCTGATGGACAATGCGCGGACGGAGATTCTGGCGGACAAGGAAGGCCGGCAGACGCTGAACTGTATTCGCTGCGGAGCTTGCCAGAATGCCTGCCCGGTCTATCGGCAGACGGGCGGACAGGCTTATGGGAGCGTGTATGCCGGGCCGATTGGTGCGATCCTGACGCCGCAGTTGCAACAGATGCACCATGCGCAGAGTCTTCCGTTTGCCTCGTCGCTGTGCGGAGCCTGCTATGAAGTGTGTCCGGTGAAGATCAATATTCCCGAGGTGCTGATCCATTTGCGCAACAAGGTGGTGAAGCAGAATACGGCGGGGATTGCGGGCTTGTTCGATGTCGAAGCCGGAGCGATGAAGGCCATGGCGATGATCTTCAAGAGCGAGCGGCGGTTTCGGGCGGCGCAGCGGCTGGGACGCATGGCGGAGACTCCGCTGGTACGCAAGGACGGGCGCGGTGTGGGCTGGATCGGCTGGCTGCCTGGGATGCTGGGCGGCTGGACGCAGGTGAGGGACTTGCAGGAGATGCCGGAAGAGACCTTCCGCGACTGGTGGGAGAAGCGGAGGACGAATGGGAACTGAGATGACGGTTGCTACTACTTCGAGTGCGGCGCGGAGTGAGATTCTACGTCGGATTCGCGTGGCCAAAGGTGGGACTTCGGATGCTGCAACGGCAGGGACCGCATGGGGCCACGTGGCTCGCGAGTATAAGCGAGCGCCTGAGTTGGAGCCGGCAGCGCTGCTGGAGTTGTTGGAAGACCGGCTGCGGGACTATGACGCGCATGTTGTGCGCGTGGGGCATGGTGATGTTGCCGATGCGGTCGCGAAGATTCTTGCGGCGCGAGGGAAGCGGCGGATGGTGGTTCCGGCTGGGCTTGCGGCGGAGTGGCTGCCTGCGGGCTTTGAGTTTGTGGTGGACGACGGAATGGCCTCTACGGCGCTGGATGCGTTCGATGGAGTGATGACTGGCTCGACCGTGGCGATTGCTGTGACTGGAACAGTGATCCTGCAGAATGTGCCGGGGCAGGGACGGCGTGCGGTGACGCTGGTGCCGGACTATCACCTCTGTGTGGTGAATGTAGCCGATGTGGTGGAGACGGTGCCGCAGGCGATGGAGAGGCTGAGCGGGACGGCGGAGTTGACGACGACTTTTTTCTCGGGGCCTTCGGCTACAGCGGATATCGAGATGACGCGAATCAAGGGCGTGCATGGACCGCGGCATCTGGATGTGATTCTGATTGTGTAAGAGGTCCGTCCACAAGTTGTTATTGGGAGGATGAGATTGCCGATTAAAAAAATAGGCAACGACAAGGCTAAACGCACGCTAAGGGGAGATTTTCCTTCGGCTATCTTCTGGGTGGGGTTATGCCGTCGATGTTCGTTCGAGATGACGATGTCGTACCAGTTC
Source organism: Granulicella sp. (assembly GCA_041691255.1). Lineage (GTDB taxonomy): Bacteria > Acidobacteriota > Terriglobia > Terriglobales > Acidobacteriaceae > Edaphobacter. The sequence continues at coordinate 31,777 of JBEPUY010000028.1, forward strand.
ATCGTGAACGGTGGCATCGTAATTTCCTTGCAAGGATATAGTTTTTAACAAGTTTTAAAGATTTGAAAATCTTTTTGACAAATGACGCGGGGATGGTGCAATCTTTGTATGTTTCAATAGAGAGTATATTTCTATTTTTGAAAGCTGCTGGATTGAGGGGTATTTGCAATGACAACGAACGGTGCAGGTGTGGCAGGACGTGACGCAGAGAAGATTTACAGTGCTCTGGATAGCTTTCGGATCGAAGTGCCATCGTGGGGGTTCGCCAATACCGGCACACGGTTTGGGAAGTTTGTGCAGGGCGGAGCGGCCACGACGACGGAAGAGAAGTTTGCCGATGCCTCGCAGGTGAATTCGTTGACGGGAGCCAGTCCGACGGTTGCGCTGCACGTGCTCTGGGACCTGCCGGGCGGGAAGGCTGATGTTCCGGCGATTCAGGCGCTAGAGAAGAAGTATGGAGTGAAGTCGGGTGGCATCAACCCAAACCTTTTTCAGGATGCTGAGTACAAGTTTGGATCGATTGCAAATCCGAGCGCGGAAATTCGCGGGATTGCGCTGCAGCACCTGCTGGATTCGGTGGAGATCGGCAAGGCGCTGGGATCGAAGGAGGTTTCGCTGTGGATCGCGGATGGTTCGAACTATCCTGGGACCCAGAGTGTGCGACGGCGCATTGAGTGGATGCAGGAGGTGTTGAGCAAAACTCACGCGGCGCTCGGTCCTGGCCAGAGGATGCTGGTGGAGTACAAGCCGTTTGAGCCAGCTTTCTATCACACGGATATTGCGGACTGGGGCATGGCGTTGGAGTTGGCACGCAATGCAGGACCGCAGGCCAAAGTGCTTGTGGATACAGGGCACCACTACCAGGGAACAAACATCGAGCAGATTGTGGCGTGGCTGCTGCAACTGGGCCAGCTTGGCGGCTTCCACTTCAACGATCGCAAGTATGCCGATGATGACCTGACGTTGGGTTCGATCGATCCCTACCAGTTGTTCCGCATCTTCCACGAAATTGTGAGCGCAACTGCGGAGGAGCGGAAGGAAATCTCGTTCATGATCGACCAGAGCCACAACCTGAAGGGCAAGATTGAGGCGATGGTGCAGTCGGTGCTGACGGCTCAGGAGCTTTATGCGAAGGCTTCGCTGATCGACCAGGAGAAGCTGGCGGAGCTGCAGGATTCGTGCCGTTTAGTGGAAGCCGAAGAGTGCTTCCGTACGGCGTTCTGGCAGGATGTGCGGCCGATCGTTCGCGAGTGGCGGGTTGCACGTGGATTGCGTGCCGATCCGTTGAAGGCACTAGCCGAGAGCGGCTATGTGGAGAAGGTGACGCGCGAGCGCGGCAGAAAGAATGCCCGCAGTGTCTCCAGCTACGCGTAACCTGCGCTGAATTTTATCTGAAGATTGCGCCGGCCCTATCGTTCGAGGCCGGCGCATTTTCTTTGCCTACTCGTAGCGCAGGGCCACGACGGGGTTGACCTTGGTTGCGCGGTGAGCGGGGAGCCACGCTGCGATGAGCGTTACCGCGGAGATTGTCAGAATGGCTGTGATGATGGTCTGCGGGTCAGTGGCGTTCAGTCCGAAGAGCTGCGATTGAATGGTGCGTCCAGTGGCCAGTGTGGCTGGGACGCCGATGGCGATTCCTATGGCGAGCAGTAGGAGCGATTCTTTCATGATCATCCAGAGCACGTCGCCGAGCTGCGAGCCGAGCGCGATGCGGATGCCGATCTCGTTAGTGCGGCGAACAACGTTGTAACTCATCACACCGTAGAGGCCGATGCTGGCAAGAATCAGGGCGAGTAGCGAGAAGATAGCGGTGAGCGAAGAGATCAGCTCGTCGCGAGTCATGAAGGTCGAGACCTGATCCTGGATGGTGGTGACGTTGAGCAGGGGGAGATTAGGGTCGGTTGCCACTACGGCAGCGCGGAGATTCGCGATGGTGTTGGCCGGATCGCCGGTAGTGCGGACAAGGATGGTACCGGCAAAACGGTCTTGATTCTCTTCGGGAGGAGCTGGTGTGGCGGTACTGCCGGATTTTCCAGAAGTTGCAGAGGAAGCGGCAGCAGTGGGCACGAAGGGTTCGATTTGCGCTAATGGGATGTAGGTCATCCTGGTAGGTTCTGCATTTCGGGGACCGCGAGCTTTGGTATCGCGGGCAATGCCTACAATGCGCCACGGGCCTTTGACGGTGGGGATGTCGATGGTGAGTGCCCGGCCAAGAGCATCCCCTTTGGGGAAGAAATGGTTGGCGATGGCTTGATTGACGACGGCGACTTTGAGGCCGCTGGCAGAGTCGGCGGGGGTGATGGAGCGTCCGGCGATGATGGGGATGTTCGCGGTTTCGAAGTATTGGCCGGAGACGCGGTTAAGAATAGAAACCATATTTTCTTTTGGCGCTGGGGTGTAACCGGAGAGTTGGATGGTCGAGCTCCATGCGCCGCTGCTGATGGGGGGCGTGGCGGAGAGGGCCGCGGAGCGAACGCCGGGAAGAGCGGAGAGGTGCTCAAGAAGCGTTTGATAGAGAGCAGGAGTTTGGCTGGGCTTGTAGCCGGCAAGCTGGGCGTTGAAGTCTGCCAGAAGAAGGTGACTGCGCTCGAAGCCATAGTCCTGATTTTGCAGATTGCGAAGGGTGCGAAGGAAGAGACCAGCGCCGACGAGCAGGAGGAGTGACAACGTAACCTGGAGGGTGACGAGAGCTTTGGGCCAGAAGCGCGATGCTTTGCCTCCGCTGCTTTGCGCGGTGCGCGCGTTGGAGCTAAGTGTAGTTGCAGAGCCAGTACGTGCGGCGGTGAGGGCTGGGGCAAGTCCGAAGAGAAGTCCAGTCGCAAGAGAGACGGTGAGGGTGAAGAGTAGAACGGGCAGATCCGGGGTGGAGCTCATCGCGATATAGGGATTGCCCTGGCTGAAAAAGACGATAAGAGCTCGAGTCGTAATGAAAGCGATGCCCAATCCGAGAAGACCGCCTGAGAGTGCGAGCAGCATGGTTTCTATGAGGCATTGGCGGACAATGCGCGCACGGCTGGAGCCGAGTGCGAGGCGCGTGGCGATTTCGCGCTGACGGGTGGCGGCGCGGGCAAGAAGGAAGTTGGCAAGGTTAGCGCAGGCGATGAGAAGGACTAACCCCACCACAGCCATGAGAATTCGGAGCGAATCTCCATATTGGCTGCGGACGGTGGAAACTCCGTTGGCAGCGGAGATGAGGGGAACGGTGGCGCGATTGATCTCCTGTTGACGCGCAGGGGAGATGGGGGTGCCTTCATTCGCGCGGATGCCGGTGCGGATCTGCTGGTCGAGCCAAACCTGGCTTTGGGCAAGGGCGGATTTGTTTGTTGTGGCCTCGGGGCTGAGGCGGCCGAAGAGATGCAGAAAATAGGCGCCGTTTTGCGGTGTGAGGAGAGAGCGGCCCTGCTGGATTACCGGTTGCATCGTGATCGGTGTCCAGAGCTCGGTTGGCTCAAGATCAAGCTTGATACCGTGGAAGGATTCTGGCATGACTCCGATGACGGTGAAGGGAGTGCTATTGATGTTGATTGTTTTGCCGAGGACGGTTGGGGCGGCGGAGAGTGACTGCTGCCAGAAGTGGTAGCTGAGGACGACGACCGCGCCGTTGCCGGGAGTTGCATCGTCTGCGGGTGTGATGGCGCGACCCAGGAGTGGCTGCGCTCCAAGGATGCTGAAGTAGTTGCCGGAGACAAGATTGGCGGGAGCGAGGATGGCGGCCGCGTTGGAGTGATCTTTGCCCGTGGCGGAGAGGCGCACGCTGACTTTTGGAGAAAAGCTTAAGAACGCGGCGATACCCTGGAAGGGGCCGGGATTCGCCTGGAGCTGGCGGGCAAAGTACCAGGGAAACATGCCATAACTGCCGAGATCGACGCCGCCGAGGACGCCTCCACCTTCGGAATTACCGAAGGTGACGAGTTGCTGGGGATTTTGCACGGGGAGATCGCGGAGGAGAACCTGATGGATGAGCGTAAAGATGGCGGTATTGCCCCCGATGCCAAGCGCAAGCGAGAGGATGGCAACGGCAGTGAAGCCGGGGCTTTTGGCCATCATCCGTAGGCTGAAGCGGATGTCCTGCCAGATGCTTTCGGCGGTGGACTCCCATCCGGAGGCTCTGACTTTGTGCTTCACGGCCTCTGTGCTGCCCATCTCGACCCGGGCTGCGCGTCGGGCTTGTTGATCGCTCATGCCTTGACGAATCTTTTCCTGCGTGGAGGCTTCCTGAAAAGCCTGGAGCTCTTCATTCATGTCTTGGCTTCGCTGTTCCTTGTGGAAGAGCGCCTGGATTCCGCTGATGAGACTTCGCATGAATGGCATGATGGCTCCGTCAGGCTTCGAGAATGCTGGTGATGGCTGCTAGTTGGCGACTCCATTGCTGAGTCTCTTCCTTGAGCGCTTTGCGGCCCTGGTCGGTGAGCAGGTAATACTTGGCGCGACGGTTGTTCTCAGTGGCACGCCACTCTGCCTTAATACGCACGGCGCGTTCGAGCCGGCTAAGGGCGGGAAAGAGTGAGCCGGGATTGACGCGAAAGACCCCGTTGCTGATCTGCTCGATGCGAAGTGCAACGCCGTAGCCGTGCATCGGCTCTAACGCAAGGGTTTTGAGGATCAGCATTTCGAGGGTCCCCTGGATAAGGTCGCTGGGCTTGCCGGTCATGAATGTCTCTCCTCTTGATTGTCTAGAGGTATATTTCTCTTCCCCTAGATTGTCAAGAGGAGATGTCTATTTCGATGGGGAATTCCTTGCAGGCTATTGATTTCATTAACGAAACTGCGTCTACTTGTCGCATAATGGAGCGGCTGAGTGGTCGCTCCTCAGAGGGAGAGTATGCCGGTGCGCAAAACGACGAAGAGACTTTATTTGATTCCTGTGCTGTCGAAGGCGCTGGATATCCTTGAGCTTTTGCAGGAAGAGAACCAGCCGATGACGCTGGAGGCGATTCACCGCAAGACGCGGATCTCGAAGACGACGGTCTACCGGATTCTGAAGACGTTTGTGCATCGTGGCTATCTGTCGCAGTCTCCCGATGGGCTGTACCGGCAGGTGACACGGCCCAAGAAGATGCGGTTCGGGTTTGCCGGGCAGAGCGCCGACATGCCGTTCTCGAACGAGGTAACGGAGAGCCTGAGGGATGCGGCGGCCTCGGTGGGCGTGGATTTGCTGATCCTGGATAATTGTTACGACGCGGCCACGGCGCTGAAGAATGCGGAGGAGTTTGTGCGCAGCAAGGTCGATCTGGTGATCGAGTTCCAGGTGGAGCAGGAGGTTGCGCCGATGATCGGTGACAAGATTGCCGGAGCAAACATTCCGCTGATCGCCATCGATATTCCGCATCCGCACGCGACGTATTTTGGCGTGGACAACTACCGCGTCGGCATCGAGGCCGGGGAGACATTGGCGGCCCATGCCGTGGCGAACTGGGATGGCAAGGTGGAGTGGGTGCTGGGGCTGGACCTGGTCGAGGCCGGTCCGCTGGTGCAGAGTCGCATCACGGGCGCGTTCGAGGGAGTTCGCAATGGCGTCTCCGACCTGCCGGTGGAGCTGTTTGTCCGTATGGATGCACGCGGAATGCGCGAGCGCAGCAAGAAGCTGATTACTGACTTCCTGCAGCGGCATCCTAAGGACAAGCACATTCTGGTTGCTGCTGCTACCGATTCGAGCGCGCTGGGCGCGGTGGATGCGGTGAGGGAATTGAAGCGCGAAAAACACGTCGTGGTGGTGGGACAGGATTGCATCGCCGAGGCGATTGTAGAGATGCGCAAGGACAAGTCGCCCTTGATCGGCTCGGTGTCCCATGAGGCGAGCTCCTACGGGCCAAGTCTGGTGCATCTGGGGCTGCAACTACTACGAGGCCAGACGGTGCCGCCGTACAATTACGTCGCGCACAAGATGGTGACGCAGAAGATGCTGGAATAGAAGAAGAAAATTACAGGAAATAAGCACTGGCGAAGAGAAACACATTATTTCAATAGACGTGTTTTCTGTAATTTGTTGCTGGAGGCGATCTGAATCGTACGTAATATAGAAGCTTTGGGAGGCTTTCACCATGAGAATCAAGCTGACGGTTTGGGCAATGCTTGCTCTCTTCTGCGGTTCCTTCGCGTACGCTACCCCCATTCTTTACACGTTTTCGAATAACTTTGAAGCTTCGTTGTCCAGCGCCGCGCCCGTTCCCGAACCTGCCTCTATTATTTTTCTGGGTACCGGGGCCCTGGGACTTTTGGGTGTATTTCGACGCCGTCTTCCTGTGACTTAGTGCCTGTTTTGAACCTGGACGCGGATTCCATGCTCCAGAATGTGCCTCATTTTTCCGTATTTGAAATAGTTGCCGTATTGGTGTTTTGTGTGAAATGATAGTGGGGATTCAGATCTAACGAAGAGGTCAATACGATGGCGGCAAAGAGTGGTCTGCGGTTTCTTGAGGATCGTTGGGATGAGGCAGTAGCAGCGAAGCTGGATGGGCCGGAGCTGCTGCGCTACCGGTCGAACCTGCTGGGATCGGACCTGCGGATTACGAACTTTGGCGGCGGCAACACCAGCTCGAAGCTGGAACAGGTTGATCCGCTGGACGGCAAGACGAAGCAGATTCTCTGGGTGAAGGGCAGTGGCGGCGACCTGGGCAGCATCAAGCGGACGGGGTTTGCGACGCTGTATCTCGACAAGCTGCTGGCGCTCGAGAAGGCTTATCGGGGCGTCGAGCTGGAAGACGAGATGGTGGACATGTATCCACTGTGTACGTTCGGTAACAACCCTGTTGCGGCTTCGATCGATACGCCGCTGCATGGCTTTCTGCCGTTTCCGCATGTGGACCATCTGCACCCGGACTGGGGGATCGCGCTGGCGGCCTCGGCGAACGGGAAGATCAAGATGGACGAGTTCAATAAGGAGTTTGGCCATAAGCTGGCATGGCTGCCGTGGCAGCGCCCTGGGTTTGAGCTTGGGATGATGCTGCGCAAGATCGTCGAGGATACGCCTGAGTGTGACGGCGTGGTGCTGGGTGGACACGGCCTGTTTACGTGGGGCAATACGCAGCGCGAGAGCTACCTGAACACGATTACGATCATCGATCAGCTTGGGCAGTTTATCGAGCGACACGGCGCGACTGCGGGGCACAAGCACTTTGGCGGCGGACATCTGAAGACCCGCGAAGACCGCGCAGAGATTGCGCTGCAGATCATGCCGCATTTGCGTGGCGTCGTCTCGCGCAAGCAGCGCTGGATTGGAAGCTACTCGGATCTGCCGCAGGTACTGGAGTTCGTGAACTCGGCGCAGGCAGAGAAGCTGGCGCATCTGGGCACGAGCTGCCCTGACCACTTTATCCGCACGAAGATTCGCCCGATGTTCATCAAGTGGAATCCGTCGGGCAATCCTGCGGAGTTAAAGGAGTTGGTCGAGGCAGCGCTTGAGACCTATCGCGCGGAGTACGCAGAGTATTACAAGAAGCATGCGTTGCCTGATTCTCCCGCGCTGCGCGATGCGAGCCCGACTGTGGTTCTGGTGCCGGGCGTGGGCATGTTCAGCTTCGGCAAGAACAAGACCGAGTCGCGCATTACCGGAGAGTTCTACATCAACGCAATCGGTGTGATGCAGGGTGCTGGCGCGCTGGGTGTGGGAGTCGATTGCAAGGATGTTCCGCAGGCGGGTCCAGCGGCTTCGGCGGACCAGTTCACCACGTACTCGAACTATGTTGCGCTGCCGCCGAGCGAGGCCTTCCGCATTGAGTATTGGAAGCTCGAAGAGGCGAAGATTCGCCGTCAGCCCGCGGAGAAGGAACTGAGCCGCCGAATAGCTCTCATCGTCGGTGGCGGCAGCGGCATTGGCCGCGAGGTCGCGTTGCTGGCCGCAGAGCGTGGCGCGCATGTGGTGATCGCCGACCGTGATGTGAAGGGTGCTGAAGCAGTCGCCGAGGAGACGAAGGCGATTGCGGGTAAGGAAGCTGTGAGCTGGGTGAGCATCGACATCCGCGACCGCAAGGCCATCAAGGCTGCGCTGGATGCGGCAGTCAAGCAGTTTGGCGGCGTCGATATCCTCATCAATACTGCCGCGTTGTTCCCGTCGTCTCCTGATGGCATCATCACGGATGCGCAGTGGGCGTTGACGTTGGAGGTCAACGTCACGGCGAACTATCTGTTGACCGATGAGGCCTCGAAGCTGTTTGCAGAGCAGGGAATCGATGCCAGCGTGGTGCTGACTAGCTCGGCCAATGCGGTTGTCGCCAAACGCGGTAGCGAGGCATACGACGTCAGCAAGGCCGCGTTGAGCCACCTGGTGCGTGAGCTTGCTGTCTCGCTTTCGCCGAAGGTGCGTGTGAATGGGATTTCACCTGCTACGGTGGTCAAGGGTTCGACCATGTTCCCGCGCGACCGAGTGATCGCATCGCTCAAGAAGTACAAGCTGCCGTTCGACGAGAAGGACACGGATGACGGCCTGCGGAATGAGTTGGCGAAGTTCTACGCGACGCGCACGCTGACGCATCAGCCCATCGATCCCAAGGACTGTGCGCAGGCGATCATGTTCCTCGCCGGGCCGCTGGCACGCTGCACAACCGGTCATCTCATCCCGGTTGACGGAGGCTTGACCGAGGCTTATCTGCGATGAAGCGTGCCCGCCACTGGACAGGTGACATGGCATTGCGCCCTGCGGACACACGGGCATCGATTGCAGTAGACCTGGGAGCCGAGAGCTGCCGGGTCTCACTGCTGCGATGGCTCGATGGCGCGGCAGCGATCACATTGGTACATCGGTTTGCGAATGCTCCGCGTGAAGTCGACGGCGGTTTGCACTGGGACCTCGCGATGATCGAGGCTGGCCTCGACGAAGGCCTGCGCAAGTGTGCTGAGATTGCGACCGAGGGTGTGCGCTCAATTGCCGTCGATGGCTGGGCGGTCGATTATGTGCGGCTCGACGGCGAAGGCAAGCCGCTGGCCGATCCGTTCTGCTATCGCGATGAGCGCACCTTGAAGGCGGAGCGATCGTTGCATCGAAGGATCAGCCCGGAGAAGCTGCGCGAGCTGACCGGCGTTCAACTGCTGCGGATCAACACGCTCTATCAGCTTCACGCGGATATGTTGCAGGGGTTCCCCGAAGCCAGCCAGTGGCTCAATCTGCCGGAGTACATTCTCTCGCGCTGGGGCGGCGCCCGCGTGGCCGAGCACACCAACGCCACGCATACCGGTATGGTGGAGCTGTATCGCAGGCAGTGGTGCCGCGAGATATTCAGTGCGGCGCAACTTGACCTGGCCAGCGCGCCGAAGATCGTTCCTCCTGGAACGGAGGTCGGCAAACTGAGTGGACCGTTGGCGGAGTTGCCTGCGTTTCACAATACGGTGTTGATTACTCCGGCGTGCCACGATACGGCCTCTGCGATTGCCGGAATTCCGGCGACTGGAAACGATTGGGCCTACATCAGTTCCGGTACATGGTCGCTAGTGGGAACGCTAGTAGAGCAGCCGCGAAACGGCAAGGATGCGGCGGACGAGAACTTCACCAACCTTGGCGCTGTGGGCGATAGAATCTGCTTTCACAAGAACGTGAATGGTATGTGGCTCATCAAGCAATGCATTGACAAATGGGCTGCTGACGGCAAGGTATGGAGCGTGCCTGAACTGGTAGCCGCGGCTGAGGCCGTGGCGAAGCCCCACGGTGTGCTTGACGTCGACGATCCTGAGCTTCTGCTGGCGGGACGGATGCCGCAGCGCATCAACGCGCAACGTGTGCGCAAAGGCTTTGAACCTTTGGATGAGAGCCCTGAAAGCGCTCCCGTGTTTGCCAGCTTGATCTTCCACAGTCTAGCGGCTCGCTATGCCAAGGTGCTGGATCGCGTGGCGCTGCACAGCGGCAAAAAGCTGAAGCGGTTGTTTATCGTTGGCGGTGCCAGCCAGAACGAGTTTCTCAACCGGCTGACGCAACAGGCGACAGGGTTGGAGCTGTTTCGCGGCTCGGCTGAAAGCTCGACGGTGGGTAATTTTGCCGTGCAGATGGCTGTGCTCGAAGGGAGCCGCGACTCGGTAACGGGCGCGTACGCGGAGCAGGTCTCGCGCTGGGCTGGTGTATTTGTCGCCGCTCTGGAGCAGTCTTAGACAAAGGGAAAGACTGGCGTGGTAGCCTTCCCTTGCATGTCAACACATACCTTTGATCTTGCTGCTTCTGCGTCGGCGGAGATGATCCGCGAGGGGTTTCATCCGGATTTTCCAACAGGCAGCGAGCAGCAGGTCGAAGAGATTCGCACCGATGGTCATGCGGCGCAGCCTGGTGCGGAGACACGCGACCTTCGCTCTCTCTTGTGGTCTTCGATCGACAACGATACTTCGCGCGATCTCGATCAGATTGAGTTTGCCGAAAGTATCGACGGTGGCATTCGCGTCAAGGTGGGAGTAGCCGACGTCTCGGCCTCCGTGCTCAAGGACACGCCCATCGACGAGCATGCCGCGCAGCAGACGCAGACCGTCTACACGGCAGTGCGCAATTTTCCCATGCTGCCCAACGAGCTTTCCACCGATCTGACTTCGCTAAATGAAGACAAAGACCGTGCGGCGATGGTGGTGGAGTTTGTCGTCGATGCGCAGGGCGCAGTGGGACAGACGAGCATCTATCGTGCCGTCGTAAGGAACAAGGCACAGCTTGCGTATAGCAAAGTTGGCCCGTGGCTTGAAGGAACAGCGGCACCCGATGAGAAAGTTGCGGCGTCGGCAGAGTTGCAGGCGCAGTTGAAGCTGCAGGATGAAGCGGCGGTAGCGCTGCGTGCGGAACGGATACGGCAGGGCGCGCTCGAGTTCAATCGGGTCGAGGCCGATCCCGTGGTCATCGATGGGCAGGTGCATGAAATCAAGACGGCAGAACATAACCGCGCGACAGACCTGATCGAAGAGTTCATGATCGCGGCAAATGGAACGATGGCGCGAACGCTGCGTGAGGCTCATCGGTCGTGCATTCGGCGCGTGGTGCGCTCTCCTAAACGGTGGGACCGCATTGTGGAGCTAGTCAGTCGGAATGGGACGAAGTTGCCACCGCAGCCTGACTCTGGCGCGCTGAATGCTTTTTTGCAGACGAAGCGAGCAAGTGATCCGATTCACTATCCCGATCTGGCGCTTGCAGTCATCAAGCTGATGGGGCCGGGTGAGTATGTGCTGACGAAGGGCGATGAGGCCGAGCCGCTAGGGCACTTCGGGTTGGCTGCGGAGGACTACGCTCATTCGACCGCGCCCAACCGGAGGTTTGCCGATCTGGTGACGCAGCGAGTGGTGAAGGCGATGCTAGACAACGAACCTTCGCCGTATACCGATGACGAGTTGGCGGCGATTGCGCAGCAGTGCAATCTTCAGGAGGCTGCGGCGCGCAAAGTAGAGCGTGCGATGGAGAAGCGAGTGGCAGCGGTGGCGCTGGCCGATAGCATTGGCAAGACTTTTCACGGCGTCATCACCGGCTCCGGCGACAAAGGCGTGTATGTACGCGTCTTCCATCCTCCGGTCGAAGGCAAGGTGATTCGAGGCGAGCAGGGGCTGGACGTGGGCGATACGGTAGACGTGACCTTGCTGCACACCGATCCTCAACATGCCTTTATCGACTTTGGGCGGGCGGGATGATTGGTTTTACAGTCTTCAGTGTCGCTTTAGTCACCGCAAAGAACTTTTCTCGCGCCCCTAACTGTGGCTACCTTCTAGGGGAAGATCGGCGTTCGGCCTTCCGTCAAGTAAAATCACTTAAGCCCACCCCGGCTTCAGAAAAGGAGAAACCTCGCTTTGAAGAAAGCCCTCATCACAGGAGTTACCGGACAGGACGGCGCTTACCTCGCCGAGTTCCTCCTCGCCAAAGGCTACGAAGTACACGGCATCAAGCGCCGTTCCTCTCTTTTCAACACCGCGCGTATCGACCACATTTACGAGGACCCGCATAACCCGTCGCCCCACTTTATCCTCCACTACGGCGACCTGACGGATAGCTCGTCTCTCATCCATATCGTGCAGAAGGTGCAGCCCGACGAGATCTACAACCTCGGCGCACAGTCGCACGTCCAGGTCTCCTTCGAGCAGCCCGAGTACACCGCCGAAGCTGATGCTCTCGGTCCCTTGCGTCTGCTTGAGGCCATCCGCATCCTCGGTCTCGAGAAGAAGACGAAGTTTTATCAGGCCAGCACGTCGGAACTGTATGGTCTGGTTCAGGAGATTCCGCAGAAGGAGACCACCCCTTTCTATCCGCGTTCTCCCTACGCCGTGGCCAAGATGTACGCTTACTGGATCTGCGTCAACTATCGCGAAGCGTATGGCATCTTCGCCTGCAACGGCATCCTCTTTAATCACGAGTCGCCTCTGCGCGGCGAGACCTTCGTCACCCGCAAGATCACCCGCGGTCTCTCCCGCATTAAAGTTGGCTTGCAATCTCAGCTCTTTCTCGGCAATTTGGACTCGAAGCGAGACTGGGGACACGCCCGCGATTATGTCGAGATGCAGTGGCTCATGCTCCAGCAGGAAAAGCCTCAGGACTTCGTCATCGCTACCGGGCAGCAGTACAGTGTTCGCGAGTTTGTCCAGCGCTGCGCGAAACTTCTGGAACTCGACTTTACGTGGCAGGGAAGCGGAGTGGATGAGAAGGCGCTCGATGCAGAGGGCAACGTTGTTGTTGCTGTTGACCCACGCTACTTCCGTCCGACCGAGGTAGAGACGCTGCTCGGTGACCCGACGAAGGCTCAACGCGAACTCGGCTGGACCCCACGCACCAGCTTCGATCAACTAGTCAAAGAGATGGTCGAGTCTGACCTGAAGGCGGCGCAGCGCGACGCGCTGGTTCGTAAGCACGGCTTTGATGCCTATAGCGTCCGCGAAACGTAACAAAGTAGCTGCTGTCTGCTGGTACGTCATCATTCAGGCGCTGAGTACGGCGAAAGAGAAGCATCCTGTATTTCGTTTTGCAGTTCTCGCAGCGGATACTTTTGCTGCTTCTTGTTGGGCTCAGCAAGCGCAGGTATATAAGTGAAACCGGTCAAAAAAGCACGCACAATCATCGAATAACAAAAGTATGAAAAAAGACTCCCGCATCTACATCGCCGGCCATCGAGGACTCGTAGGATCAGCCATCCAGCGGGCTCTTACCGCCCAGGGCTACACCAACCTGCTCACTCGCACTCGTGCCGAACTGGACCTACTTAACACCTCTGCGGTTAACGAATTTTTTGCCGCGGAGAAGCCTGAATACGTCTTCCTGGCAGCGGCCAAGGTAGGTGGAATTCTGGCCAACAATAACTACCCGGCCGACTTCATCCGCGATAACCTCATCATCCAGACCAACATCATTGAAGCCAGTCGAGTCAATCATGTAGACCGGCTACTCTTCCTCGGTTCCTCCTGCATCTACCCCAAATTCGCCCCCCAGCCCATGCCCGAGTCCTGTCTGCTTACCGGCCCGCTCGAGCCCACTAACCGCCCGTATGCACTGGCCAAAATCGCAGGCATTGAGATGTGCTGGAGCTACAACCGGCAGTACAAAACGAAGTTTCTGGCCGCCATGCCGACCAATCTCTATGGCCCCAACGACAACTTCGACCTTGCCAACTCACACGTCCTGCCAGCCCTTATCCGCAAGACGGCCGAGGCCATCAAGTTCAAGGCCAGCGAGATTACCGTATGGGGAACCGGAACTCCCCGCCGCGAACTGCTCTATTCGGATGATCTGGCTGAGGCCTGCCTCTTCCTGATGAACCTCGACGACACTCGGTACACCTCCCTGCTCAACGAAGACACTCCCCCACTGGTCAATATCGGTACAGGAGAAGACGTTACCATCCGCGAACTGGCCGAAGTTATAGCTAAAGTCCTTGGTTTCAATGGCCAACTTGTCTTCGATACCACCAAGCCCGATGGCACCCCACGCAAGCTTATGGATGTAAGCCGCCTTCACAACCTTGGCTGGCACCATACCACCAGTCTCGAGCAGGGTATTCGTATCACATGGGAAGCCGTTAGCAGCCAGCTCTCCTAAATCCTTCTCTCGAAGGCTGATAGTAGGGAAACGGGTGGCGTAGTACCCCGAAAGTGCTATGCCCTAAGTTACCTCGGATACCTAGAATCAGCTACGTGGAGCCCTCCCCAGAGCGCCGTGTATCTCGCAGAGCAAGCTGGATGCTGGTTGCCGCGACTCTGATTCTTGCAATCACTCCAGCTCTGCGCGCACAGTCCATCTTCAATACCCCGCCTAGTGTTGCTGAGCAGTTTCTTCTTGCCGCAGCCAATCAGGATCGCATAGCGCGGGGACTGCAACCGCTTCATCTCGACCCTACACTCGCCCAGGCTGCACTCGCGCATGCTAGTGAGATGGCGGCTCATCGCGATATATCCCACCAATTTCCGGGGGAACCGAAGCTCTCCGAGCGTGGAGCCAACGCCGGCGCACACTTTAGCTTCATCTCTGAAAATGTAGCCGAAGCCCCGGTCGCCGCCATGATCCACGATCTTTGGATGCACTCGGAAGGGCACAGAAAAAATCTGCTGGATCCCAATGTCGACGCCGTCGGCATTTCGGTGATCGTACGTGATCACGAATACTACGCGGTAGAGGATTTCGCAGATGTGGTTCAACCGCTGAGCTTTAACGCGCAGGAATCGGCAGTTGCCAGCCTGCTCGCGAAGTCCGGGATGCAGATAGGCAACGGCAAAGTCATAAGCGAGAAGGATGCCCGCCAGACGTGCAGCATGCCCACTGGTTATGCCGGCTCCCGCCAGCCTTGGTACATCATGCGCTACACCGCCCATAGCATTGCCCAGCTCCCTGCACAGCTCCAGTCTCGGCTGAGTACGGGAAAGTATCATCAGGCAGTTGTGGGAGCGTGCTCAGAAAGCGCTTCTACCCCCTTCACTGCCTACAATATCGCTGTGCTTCTTTATCCATAAACAAGAAGACCGACCGTAAGCTATGTTCAACGACTCTCAATTTCGCGCTTCGTTGGAACTTCCTGCGTAGGTGAAACGAACGGGTTCTAGGGATTGTTTCCCTTTTCTGCAACGGGTTGAATGTATCTATTCTTTGCATCATTTACCAAAGGCTTTGACCCCCTCGTTCGCATTTGTTATAAATGTCTTAGCGCAACGCGATTTGTCTTCGCGTCCCCCATATTCCTGAGTAGCTCAATGGCAGAGCATTCGGCTGTTAACCGAAGGGTTGTAGGTTCGAGTCCTACCTCAGGAGCCATAAACACCATAATAATCAATATTTATAGAGGCCACCCGAAAGGTGGCCTTCCTTGATTTGCTCAGGTGGCTGTTTTGGTGGCTGCTGTGAAAAAGAGTGGTCAGAAATAATTCTCGCGACGGCCTTGTTGAGGACGTGTCCAGTACAGCACTGGCTCTTCTCTCCGGCCACTCACTCTAGCGACCTTATGAGTCCGACTCAGGTTTTATTCTCATGGTTCGTGTTGACTGGGACGGGTGCGATTCGCGCGGTGCTGATGAAAGTCTCGCGGGCGAGCTCCTGCGGCCGCACTGCCTTGCGCGCGGCCAGGCGATGGCCAGCGGGCAGTATCGCAATCAGCGGTTCCCTAACCTAGAATTTGAAGGCGAGGCCCGCGGTCTGCGTCTTGCTTCGAAGCAGAGCCACATCCAACTTGCCTTGCATCAATGCATCCGCAAGTTCGGGTGAAGACTTGGTTGAGAGCGTGATCTCGACTTCGGGCTCTTCCTCGCGCAGGATGCGCAGCGTCTCTGACAGCCATATGACTTCCTGCCCTGGAAGAAACCCTATGACAAACCTCGGCTTCGAGGGCTGTTCTGTACGACGCGCAGCCTCACAAGCCACCTCGATCTGCATCAACGCCAGCCGCGCATGATCGAGAAAGACCCGTCCGGCTGCGGTAAGTGCAATGCTCCGCGCCTTGTGCTCCAGCAGCCTTACGCCGACCTCCAATTCGAGATCCCGAATCTGTTGCGAGGCTGTCTCTCTTCTTAATTTATCGGGCCAAGGCGTGATATCTGCTTCCAGGTCTGGACGCTCAAGAGGCCGAAGTCGCTTTTATATGTGTGAGCGATAACTGGGATTCCGTCGATCAGGATTCACGGGCCACAGATTGTTTCACGCAACTGACGACTCCAGGGGCAAAGTGCGGCTCGGGTCTGGCAGAGCTAGAAATGAGCGTTGGCGATTTATCACTCGTTGACACAACGGTCTCGGAATCGATTTATTCGCTTGGCTTTTCGCCCGATAAGGCTGTTCGCATTGTCTGGTTCTTGGTCAGAAGGAGACACACAATCTCCTGCAGGCAATCCAGTCTTGCTTGCCAATCCTCTACAGAAGGCTCTTGCCCATTGGACAGGGGATCGCGACGTTGTTTCCCGGTATCCATATTTATCCTCCCAGGTGCTTTAGTCGCCAATTGAGTGAACGATCGGCCGGGTAGGTCATCGGGCGCGCGGAGCCACCCTTTTGCGCTGTCGGAGAACGCAGGCAGCGTACGAAACATCATGGTTCACGGTAGTTTGATTGACGGTCTGGCGAAAGCCTAGAACGTGCCCAAAATCAGTGCCACTTTTGAGGGGTATGATTTTGGCAAATGGTATATTGATACCGGGCTACAGCTTCTCAGTCTCATGACCAAACATTACAGTGAATCTCCCACTTTCCTCCTGGGCAGGCGGCTGAGGTATCTATGATTGCGCGATAGAACGCTCTGCTTGAACCGCTCTGATGGAGCCGAGAGGTTTTCCTGGGTGAGTTGATGCTGTGCATCCATGCCAACCGGGACCGGTCACAGCAGCCAGACCTTACCGGACATCTCTGAAGCGACACCCGGCGCATCATGCCAGTCGACTCAATGCAGTTCATGATTGAATTGGAGACTTATGGGTCTTTTTGCGGGCGATTCTTCTCTCCAGTTTAAGCGAATCGATATCATCCTGGCGATTGCGTGTATTCTCCTCGCCGGATGCCACACGCAGAAGCTTCGACCTAAGTCATCTATCGAAATAAGCCACCTTCCTTCAGCCAGCATCGGGGGACCCGAGCGAATGGAGGCGATTGAAGGCCGCGTCATCGGCGCGAAATCGGGCCAGCGAGTTGTCCTCTACGCAAAGAATGGCATCTGGTGGATACAGCCGTTCTGGAGCCAACCGTTCACGGCTGTCCAAACCGATTCGACATGGAAGAGCTCAACTCATCTTGGCACCGATTATGCTGCACTGCTGGTAGAGCCTGGGTATCATCCTCAAAAGAAACTCGAAACGCTGCCGGTGGAAGGCAGTGGAGTTATCGCCATGGTTAGCGCAAGGGGGATGGCTGCCCCGGCGGCCCCCTTGAAAGTGATCCACTTCAGCGGATATGACTGGACGGTCCGCGCCGGCGCAACCGATCGAGGCGGCAGAATCAATGCTTATGATTCGGCGAATGCGTGGACCGATGAGAAGGGCTATCTGCACCTTCGTATGGGCGAACGCGATGGGCACTGGTCGTGCGCGGAGGTGAATCTTACCCGCAGTCTGGGATACGGCACCTACAAATTCGTAGTCCAGGACAGCGCGCATCTGAGCCCGTCCGCAATGCTGGGAATGTTCACAGTGGATGAGAGGCGCGGCGATTACACCCGCGTCGAACTGGACATCGAGCTGAGTCAATGGGGGAAGCGCGGGAGCAAGAATGCGCAATATGTGGTTCAGCCCTATTACATTCCAGAAAACATTGCGCGCTTTTCAGTTCCATCTGGTGTGTTGACGCACATCCTTCGCTGGGAACCAGGCGTTGCATCCTTCAAAACTGTCCAGGGCTCGGGGATCGGCCCCGGGTCCAGGAGCATTAGCGAGCATGTCTTTACTTCAGGCATTCCTGCTCCGGCAGCGGAGACGGTCCATATCGATCTGTACGACTTCCTCCATTCCAAGAGCAATCCGCACGACCCGGCTGAGGTTGTGATCGAAAAGTTTGAGTATCTCCCGTGACAAGGACACGGTTGCGCTGGCTGCGTGGGGGGCTTCTGGCGATGATCGCCGGAATCTATTTTGCCACGATGGCTTGCGCTTTAGATTCTGCCAAGGTCATGTCGCAATATGTGCATGATCGTTGGGGAGTCGACAGAGGCTTTCCGGGAGGAGCTGTCTTCGCCATCTGCCAATCGCAGGACGGCTATCTCTGGATCGGGACGGAAAGGGGATTGGTCCGCTTCGACGGTTTTGACTTTACCCTGATTCAGCAT
This sequence comes from Granulicella sp., assembly GCA_041691255.1. Classification (GTDB taxonomy): domain Bacteria; phylum Acidobacteriota; class Terriglobia; order Terriglobales; family Acidobacteriaceae; genus Edaphobacter. The sequence continues at coordinate 49,935 of JBEPUY010000028.1, forward strand.
CCCATCGCAGGCTCGCCGCCGATTGGAGCGGTGCGCGGTCTTGTCGCCGATGTAGAAGGAAACTTGTGGATCCGCCTTGACGGTCCGCATCTGCTCCGCTATCGCGATGGAAAATTCGAGGATGCAATTGCTCATTTCGGCCTGCAGGAGGTCGCCTTCACGTCGATGTCCCTTGACAATGAGGGCGAGGTGCTTCTATGGGGACCACAAGGTCGGCTTTTACGTTTTCGCAACGGAGAATTCCGGCATTCCGAAATTTCGGAAGACTTTCATGGAATTGTCATCTCGACGGCGGAGACGCGTGACCACACGATTTGGATGGGCACTCGAGAGGTCGGACTGTTTCAAGTTAATAAGACGCACAGTGTAAACGTATCGGGTAAGTTGGCCCTCACGAGTGTCAACACGCTGCTTCCGGCGAACCGCGACGGACTGTGGATTGGGACTGATGCTGGATTGGAGTTCTGGGATGGACACCGACTAGCCGAGCCAGCATCATTATCCTCAATCAAACACCTCCAGATTCTGGCTTTGACGAAAGATCACGAGGGAAACGTGTGGGTTGGAACGGGCCACGGCCTCCTTAGGATCACGTCGGAGCTCGCCGTCTCGACTGAACTCATCAATTCACAGTCGAATAACGGAGCGACCGCGGTGTATGAGGATCGCGACGGAGATATATGGTTTGGAGGGTCCCGCGGGATTGAGAGACTGAGGGATGGTATGTTTACCGGATATTCCTCTGGACAGGGTCTCCCGTCGGAGAACAACGGCCCCGTCTACGTCGATTCTGAGGGGCGAACCTGGTTTGCGCCTTCGTCAGGGGGACTTTACTGGCTCAAGGACAGGCATGTCGGCCACGTTACCATCGCCGGGTTGGATCATGATGTCATCTACTCTATTAGTGGAGGCGGGGGCGAGGTTTGGGTTGGCAGACAACATGGCGGCCTGACCGTATTGACGAGTAAAGCCGATTCTTTTGTGGCGCGAACGTATACCCAAAGAGATGGTCTGGCTCAGAACAGCGTTTATTCCGTACATCGTAATAGGGATGGAACAGTATGGGCCGGAACCGTGAGTGCGGGTATCAGCAGATTAAGCAACGGCGTCTTTACAAACTATTCCATGACAAATGGCCTCGTATCGAGCGCCGTCTATTCGATCGTTGAAGGGTATGTCGGGACAATGTGGTTCGCGACGCCGAGCGGTCTCGAAGCATTCGCTGATGGACATTGGAAGAACTATGCCGCTTCGGACGGCCTCCCTTCGTCGAATATGAGATCGGTCTTCGAAGACTCCAAGCACGTACTTTGGATCGCCACTTCGGGCGGTCTTGCACTCTTCGCTTCCGGCCGTGTCGATGTGCCCCCTTATCTGCCCGACTCGTTGCGAGAGGAGATATTCGGAATTGCAGAAGACAAGCAGGGGTCGTTGTGGATTGTGACTTCGGACCATGTATTACAAGTAAATCGCGACCGTCTGCGGGCGGGCTCGCTCCGCGACTCGGACCTTCAGAGCTACGGCACCGAAGATGGCCTTCCCGGGGTTGAGGGAGTGAGACGCGATCGCTCAGTGATGGCCGATCCCAACGGCCGTATCTGGATATCGCTCGCGCGGGGACTGGCGATGGCCGATCCTTCCAGGACCGCCCGAAGCGCCGTCCCGGTTGAAGTTCGAATCCAATCGATATCGACTGGAGGAGGTCCGGTCAGGCTCACAGACCATTTGAAGCTCGCTGCCGGCACTCATAGCATCACATTCAACTACGCAGATTCCAATCTGGCGGTGCCCGAAAGAATCAGGTTCCGTTACAGACTCGACCGCTCCGATCAGGACTGGAGCGATGATGTCGCACTGCGCCAGGTGGTTTACACGAACCTGGGACCGGGTTCCTATCGGTTTCGCATTGTCGCGTCCAATGGCATGGGCTTATGGAACGGCCCGGAGACGGCTGTTGGCTTTGTCGTCGAACCGGCTTTCTGGCAGACCTGGTGGTTCCGCATCGTTTGCATGGCTGTTCTCCTTGTGATCGTTTGGCTGATCTATCGCCTGCGCATGGCTCAGTTGACGCAACAATTAAACGTGCGCTTCCAGGACCGGCTCGCCGAGCGTACGCTGATTGCGCAGGAGCTGCACGATACCCTTTTACAAGGTGTTCTCAGCGCATCGATGCAACTCGATGTGGTAGAAGATCAGACTCCCTACGACTCTCCAACGAAGCCGATGTTAAGACGAGTTCTTCAACTGATGGGGCAGGTCACTGAGGAGGGTAGAAGCGCGCTCCGCGGGTTGCGCCTTCCAACGAATAATAGTCTCAACCTCGAAACGGCGCTTTCGCGTATTCGCGAGGAATTCGCCGTCGATGAAAAAACAGCCTATCGGGTCGTTGCTCAGGGCGCAGTTCGCCCTTTGCGTCCAATGATTCGCGATGAAGTGTATCGGATCGCCCGTGAGGCTGTGGTGAATGCTTTCCTGCATGCCAAGGCAGACAATATCGAGGTGGAAGTAGAATATGCAAACAGATTTCTCAGGGTGCTTGTACGCGATGACGGCTGTGGGATGGAGCCGCAGGTACTCGATATTGGTCGGGAAGGGCATTGGGGACTACCTGGCATGCGCGAACGCTCCGAAAATATTGGCGCAAGCCTCAAACTTCGAAGCCGAATCGGGGCCGGCACTGAGGTGGAAATAACGATCCCGAGTTCACTTGCCTTTGAAGGCCAGTCCCGTGGGCCATTTTCTCAATGGCGTTCCTGGCTCACACGGGAAAGATTCGATAGCCGTGCCAGCAGCACTAAGAAACGAGAGGAACAATGAGAGCTCCACTTCCAATTCAAATCTTCTGCGTTGACGATCATCCACTCATGCGGGAAGGAATTACAGCCGTCATAAAAAATGAACCAGACATGCTGCTCATTGCTGAAGCTTCCAACGGCCGCGAAGCAATTCATGGATTCCGCGAGCATCGGCCAGACATTACGCTCATGGATCTCAGAATGCCCGATATCAGCGGCATCGATGCGATGATTGCGATTCGAACCGAATTCCCGGATGCGAAAATCATTATGCTCACGACCTTTGAAGGAGACGCGGAGATCCAGCGTGCCTTGGAGGCTGGTGCTCGAGGCTACATGCTCAAGAGCATGCCTCGAAAGCAGCTTGTCGACATGATTCGAAGAGTCCATGCAGGGAAGAAGCATATCCCTCCTGAGGTCGTAGCTCACCTTGCCGAACATCTTGGCGAAGAATCCTTGAGCAAGCGCGAGATTGAGGTTCTTCAAAAGATCGCGGGAGGAAATCGAAATAGCGACATCGCAACGCTTCTCTTTATCTCGGAGGAGACAGTTAAGGGCCACGTTAAACACATCATGGAGAAACTCGGCGCAAGCGATCGCACCGCGGCTGTCGCCATCGGAGTGCGACGGGGAATCATCCAGATCTAACTCCTCCCGATGTCCACCCAAATGGCAATCTATGAGGGGTGAACAAAAAGCACACTATCTAGGGGTTCAGATCTATAGGAAGCAGGCTATTCTCAGCGGTGGTGCGCTCCACTGTGCCCGAGGAGGCATATTCTGCAAAAACTCTTTTCCGCCTTTCCAAATGGATGGCCTGGCGTCGGGCTTATCATTCTCCGGTTCGTAGTCGCCTTGAGCGGGCTCACTCAAGGATTTTCGGCTATCACCGTATTCGCTGGAGCTGCATCCAGCACCATGGCTATTGGGCTGGGTTCGATCATTGTGGGTCTCGTGCTCCTTATTGGTTTCCTTACTCCCGTTACGGGTCTCGTCGCCACACTTGCGTACCTCATCAATAGTGTCGAGTTGCTCCTCGCCACCGATGCGAATGGGCACGCCAGTGCTTCCGCCTCTCTCTATCTCGCTGTGATGTCCTTGACGCTGGTCTTGCTTGGACCCGGCGCATTTTCACTTGACGCCCGCCTGTTTGGCCGCCGCGAAATCATCATTCCGGATGGTCGTAATCCACATCGGTAAAGATCGACTAGCCAACTCCCAATTTATTTGAAGACTGACTCAATAATTCTTTCCGCCTCGTGGATACGACTGACGCCTCAATAGTGGCATCGCGCGCCCACCCTTCACTGGCATCGAAAAACCCTACCTTTCCGGGATGCGGTCATCTCAGCTTTGCTTCATAGTTCTTGGTAGTCCATACATCCGAGACGGAACAAGAGAGATTAATATGACCGCAAATACAGAACGAAAGCTCTTCACACCCCTGCAGATTGGTGCTGTTTCCCTGAAGCACCGTATTGTGATGGCGCCACTGACCCGATCGCGTTCGATTCAGCCAGACTCTGTTCCCGGTGATCTGATGAAGGAGTACTACGAGCAGAGGGCTTCAGACGGCGGTTTGATCATATCGGAAGCCACCAATATATCTCTCACAAGTCGAGGATGGTTGGGGGCGCCGGGCTTGTACTCCGAAGATCAAGTGACCGGATGGAAGAAGATTGTGTCCGCCGTCCATGCGAAAGGCGGTCACATGTTTGCGCAACTCTGGCATTCGGGTCGAGCGTCGCATACCGCGATGACCGGCGGGGCTATCCCCGTTTCCGCTTCCGTAGACCCGGCTTACCGGCAACACCCTAGCCACCTTGTCTCCATTCCCGATGGCTGGGTCCAATCTTCCCCTCACCGTGCGCTTACCCTTAACGAGATTGCGGGCATCGTCTCGGACTACGGCAGAGCTGCGGAACGCGCCATGGATGCCGGATTCGAAGGAGTGGAGCTTCACGCCGCAAACGGCTATCTCGTCGATCAGTTTCTCCAAAATGGCAGCAACAAGCGCTCAGACGAGTACGGTGGCTCTATCGAGAACCGGACGCGGTTTCTCTCTGAAATCGTTCGAGCGTTGATCTCTGTTTGCGGAGCGGATCGGGTTGCGGTTCGCATCGGCCCGAACGGCACCTGGAACGGTATGTCCGACAGCAATCCCCAGGCTCTTTTCTCGCACGTCGCCGAACATCTCAATCAATTTGGTCTGGCGTATCTGCACATCATCGAACCTCGTGTGGGAGGCAGTGAGATCGTCCACGAAGGCCAGGGTGCTGTTGCAGCCCACTTCCTCAGAAGTATCTTCAAAGGCAAACTGATTGCCGCCGGAGGATTTGAGCCGGAGACCGCAGAGGAGATCGTCGAAAACGGTATTGTCGATGCAATCGCATTTGGACGACACTTCGTATCCAATCCTGATCTTCCGCGACGCATACGGGAAGGTCTGCCCCTCTCCCAGCATGACCGCAGCACGTTCTACACCTTCGACGCGCATGGCTATACGGACTATCCAGCCTATGACGCTGCGCTCGGAGCGTAAACCCAAACAGTTCGACAAAACTGCAAACGTTAAACCTGGAGGATCTATGAGCAAAAAGGCAAACATCATGTTGGTACACGGCGCATGGGCTGATGGCTCGTGCTGGAGCAAGGTCATTCTTCTCTTGAAGGCAAAAGGGTACGAGGTTACAGCCGCGCAAATTCCACTCACCTCACTCGAAGATGATATCGCCGTCACTCGCCGACTCCTGTCTACGCGGACGGAACCAACAGTTCTCGTGGGGCATTCGTATGGCGGCGCAGTCATCACGGGTGCAGCCACGGCGACACCACAAGTAAAGGCTCTCGTGTACATCACGGCCTTCGGTCTGGATGAAGGAGAGAGCCTGGAGTCTCTGAGCAAACAAGGGCCTCCCTCCCCCGGCTCTGCTGCCATCGAGCCGGACGAACACAACTTCCTCTGGATCAATCGAGAGAGATTCCACAAGGCGTTTGCCGCCGATGCCACCGACGATGAAGCCTACGTTATGGCTGCGGTGCAAAAACCATTGAGCTTCGCGAGTTTTTCCGGGAAGGAAGGCGTGCCGGCCTGGAAGAGTATTCCCTCCTGGTATCTCGTTTGCACGGAGGACCAAATGATCCCTCCGCCGGCACAGGAACTGCTCGCCAAGCGAATGAATGCAACCGTGCGCTCTGTCCCCACGAGTCATGCAGCATTCATGGCACGGCCGCAGGAAGTCGCCGACATCATCGCTCTCGCAGCCGAATCGCTTTCCAAATAGTTCCCGAACCCTCCACCGGAAGCGGCTGGCCAAGGAACACCAGCCGCTTCCGTAATCTTCGACACCTTCGCAGGCCCCGCGGAGTACGCGGCGTCTCGTCCGGATTCCAAAGATGTGCAGGAGAAGTTCATGTCAAAAAAGCCAAAAGTTTTAGTCATGGGTGCTACGGGTCAGGTAGGAGGATCGATCATTCCTCTGCTCGCCAAAGATTCGTCGGTAGAGGTCATCGCCGCCGTGCGCAATCCAGGTAAAGCGCAAGATCTAGGGGTTTCTGCTGTCTATCTCGATCTCGACAAGATAGAGACCTTCGCGCCAGCTCTCGAAGGCATCGACAGGATCTTCATGGCGACCGGATACACCGTCGATATGCTGCGCCAGAGCAAGGACCTGGTTAACACAGCCAAGCGGGCAGGAGTGAAACAGATCGTCCACCTGGGCGCATGTGGAGACGATGACACGCGCGTGGCGCACTATGGCTGGCATCAGTTCATCGAACGCTACATCGAGTGGTCGGGCGTCAAGTTCACGCATCTTCGTCCCGAGATTTTCATGCAGAACCTACTCGGGTATGGCGGCGAAAGCTATGTAAAAGATGGCGTGATCAAGCACTACGTGGGCAGTGCACGCCTCAGTTGGGTCGACTGTGATGACGTTGCCGCAGTCGCAGCAGTTTGCTTGCTCAATCCCGACCGGCACGCAGGAGCGACATACCGCCTGGGCTACGAGGCCAGGACTTATTACGAGTTGGCAGAGATTTTCTCTGAGGTTCTAGGCCAGCCATTTTCATACGAGCCGCAACCTCCATCGGACTTCCTCCGCAACGTACTGGCTGCCGGTGCGGAACCCGCGTACATGAAATGCGTCTTCGACAGTTACACCGACTTCACAGACGGCAGAGACATCGGCGCCGACGAGATCTTCGATAACTTCCCGACAATCACCGGGCGACAACCCCGAACGCTTGCTAGTTTCGTACGAAAACATGCGGAGCGCTTTCGGTACTGAGCTAGATAGTCAACAGCGCTAACGTCGGAGTTGGAGGTGTGAAGTGCCAGAAAAGAAAATAATCCGAGTAGGTCTTGTCGGTGTCGGCTTCTGCCGTAAAAACTGCAATCGCTGCGGGCAAAGATGTCTACTGCGAGTGGCCATTGACCACAAACACACAGGATTCCGAGGAACTTTTGTCGCTGGCGCAAGCAGCAGAGGTGAGACATGTTGTTGGCCTTCACAGGACGCTGGAAGCGAGTGCTCAGTATCTACGGGACCTGCTTGCCGATGGCTATGTCGGACGGCTGCGATCGGTTCGCATGCATGTCAGCATGGAGTATTTCGGGCCGACTCGCTCGCCTGCGTTGGAATGGACGCTCGACAGCAGGAATTTTTCGCATGTGCTCTCGATCTATGGAGGCCACTTTATGGATATGCTCTTTTATGCCGTAGGGCGGCCACAGACGGTGAGCGCCATCGTAGCGACTCAGTTTCCCGAACTGACTCTAAGCGCGACAGCGGAGTCCTTCCCAAACGAGACGCCGGACGCTGTGATGGCAATCGGCACCCTTGAGGGTGGCGGTCTCTTCGAGATCCAGATCGAAGGCGGCAAGCAGAACCACTCCGGCTTGCAGATTGATATCACCGGGACGAGCGGTGACTTGAAGATCTGGAACGAAAGGTCGTTCGGCACGAAGCATGACAATATTCTGGAAGGGGCTCAAGGAGAGGGCAGCTTATGGGCTGAGCTTCCACTCCCGGATCGATACCAGAGAATTCCTCCCTCCTCTTTCGACGTAAGCGTGCAAGACCTTGCGCAGCTCTATACCGCCTTCGCTCGCGACTGCACGCACTGGGCGAACGCGGCCGCCTTTACCAACGCACCCGTCGCCACGGGACCGACCGACCTCTTCGCTTTCGGCGGTCAAGCGGCGCAGGCGAACGGCCCCAATTTCCACCGTGGAGACGTAGGGATTCAGAAGCAGTGGCACATTCCCTGGAGCGGCATCATCGAGTTTCGCGCCGAGGCCTTCAACCTCACCAACACGCCAAACTTCGGACAGCCCGGTTCCTTGAGCCCAACCGCGAGCAACTTCACCTCCATCACCAACACCAGAAACACGCCGAATGATTCACGGCAGCTCCAGTTCGCCGTGAAGTACCTCTTCGGCCATAACCTCTAGACAGCCGCCAGGATGGCTCTCCACTTGGGCCCTCCTGTTTTCTTAAACAGGAGGGGACGTATCGTGGAAGGAATACGCTTCGATCAGATGCAAACTGGACAGGGGACGAAGCCGAGTTCATCGACGATCAGCAGTTCATAGCTTGCGATCTGCTTTTGAAAGCGGAGCAACTTCTTCTCGTCGCGTGCCTCGATCAGTTCGTTGACCAGTACCGAGGCGGTGGTAAGGCGTCCGCGCTGGCAGGTCAGCTAGGCCAAGAGCCAGTGCGATGAGTGCCTTGGCGATTAGCATCACCTGACAGGCGTTCCTATTGCCGAACCCGCTCTACCGACGGTCTCTTGTCCTGTAAGTCCGTTATACGACAACTTGCCGGTCCAACCATGGAGACTGGAAAGCGCCGGAGTCCAGTCTGCTATCGCAGTTTTGCCATCCAATTCAGGTTCCCCGCCACCGTTAATGAGTACTCCTGTCATAGTGGTTGGGCGCGGCGGGCGTAGGAAGGTTGTCGATGACCGGTGCCCCACCAGCGTGGTGTTGGTTTAACGGAGCGGTGAGGGTGATGCCGGTGCCGGAGAGTTGTGCGCTTGCCGCGTGTGCATGGAGGAGGGGCGCTGAGACGGTGATTGCTGCGCCGCCGAACCGCCGGATGGAGGCGATGACCGCCGTCTCTGAGTTCTCGCCGCTGCCAATGGTGATGGTCTGGCCTTCGCTGAAGCCAATCACACTGGAGACAGGGATAACGGTCACGCCCACATTGGTGGCAGTACCCACCGTGGTGGCGCCTGAGGTGCCAACCGTCGCGATAACCGCGGTTTCCTGGTTGGCACCCGAATCGATCCTGATCTTCTGGCCAGCAGCAAAACCATTCACGTTGGCGACCTTGATGTTGGTGACGCCTGTAGGCGCAGCGGCCGACAGGGTTGCGGCGGCCTGCGTCAGGAAATCGACGCAGTTGCTGCCGGTGTCAGCGCCATCCGGGAAACGGCCCGCGCTTGTATCCGTTGCGCCGGCGACTGCACCGGCCGGGCCGGGCGAAGGCGCGAAGCAGCCACCGTGGCTCATTCCAGAGATGGACTGATACCCCTGGGCGGCCCAGGGATCGACGAGGCCACCGTAGTTGAGGCTGTCTACAACCAGGCCCGCGGCGTCTCGCAGCACCATGCTGCCCTCTCTTATGGAGATAGGGCGACCGAAGAGGGAAGCGGCGGTCGTGAGTTCTGGTCCACCGAACCACTTGTTGGGCGCAGCAGTTCCCTGGTAGCCAGCAGTCTTCACTGCGGCGTCCCGCACAACGGCATTGAGTTCGTGGCTCTTGGCCAGTGGGATGTCTAGAGTGATGCCAGTGCCGAGCGTCTGAACAGGCTCGTTGCTCGAGTGAGGAAATGCCGTCGCTGGCTGGAAACTGATTCCCGTTCCACGATCGCTGAAGGGGAGGTTGACAGCATGATTGAACTTGAGGGGAGCGCCAAGTTCAAGCCCCGTTCCCGGGGAGACAACCCACTCCCCGTCCACATGGGCCTTCGCGAGGGCTGGTGCAAAGTTGATGACGGCACCGCCCGGCCCTGCGCTGCCCATTTCAGTGACGGTAACGATTTCCATGCTCGCCGGAGTGCCAACCGTGATCTTGTCGCCCACAGCAAAGCCGTCGCCTCGGCGGACTTTGATACTGGTCGCGCGTGCGCTCGCATCCGCCGCGATGTTTGTCTGGCTCGCTTTCGTGCCCACGCCCGTCACAGTGACGGTCTCAATCCCGTGTCCGACGCTGTCGATGTCCAATCTGATCTTGTCACCCACCGAGATATCAGAGAGTGCAGTCACCTTGATGTTGGTTGCGCCGGCGTGCGCATCCTCAGCCAGATAGGCCTGGGTGCCCGGCTTGCCGACCGTGGTGACCGTGGCCATTTCGTACTTCTCCACGCCAGTTCCGACGGACGGATAGGTGGCGCCATAGCCAAGGGCGACTTTCTGGCCGATCGTGAAGCCGGAAACGCTGGTGACGGGCACGTTCTTTGAGCCGATGGGAATCGTGATGACCGGACCATCGGGAAGTGGTTGCCACAGCGTGGTATGGTTGCTGGCTGCGGTCCCGATGTTGACGATCTTCCGCGTCTCTGCGCTGGCGCCGCTGTCGATGCTGACGGTATCGCCAGCTGACATCGCGGTTGTACTCCTGACGTAGAGGGTGGTATCGCCTACGATGGACGGAACCGCCAGACCGGAGTTGGAGAGGCCGAACAGGTAGAAGCCGCGAGCCGCGAGTCTGGTCCCGGCGGGAACCTTGACCGCCGAGAAGACTGCCTGCTGGGCCGGGTGCCCGGTCAGGGTCCAGTTCGAGATGTCCACATCCCTGGCTCCGGCGTTGTAGATCTCGATGAACGAATCCGTCGAGTTGGCGGGAGGACCGGCGCTGATGAGGAACTCGTTGATCTTCACCGGGCTGACGTTTCGCACCTTCTCGGCCGTTGTCTCGGATTGCTTTCGTCCGATCGCCGGGTTGGTCCACCAGACGTTGCCGACCAGGTCTCCGTTCAAGGCCCCGGGCCCCGAGGTAACCTTGAAGGTCGCGCTCACGCTGGCGCCGGGCGCGACCGGGTCGGCGAAGGTCTTCGACATCTCATGGCTGTCCTGAACGAACGCGGTCCACTGCTTGCCGGGCAGGGTCATGCTCAACCTGACACCGGCCGCGGGCGCTCCCGTTGTGTTGGTAAAGGTGAGGGTGGTGTCCCGCGAGGACCCCAGCGAGAAGGTCTGGAGTCCTGGGGGAGTGGCAAGTGCCGAGGCGGGCGCAAGGCTCAGAGGCGGTACCGCATACCGGGCAGCCACCACGTTGGCCTGCACCAACTGGTCGGTAGCGTCGGTGGGAAAGGTGCCCGCGGCCGTCACCGCGCCTTCATAGAAGGTGCCCTGTGAGCCGTTGCTGTTGTCGCCGCCGTTGCCCAGGAGGATGGCTCCCTGTTTGCGCATCGGGTCATAGGTGGCGTTGACACGGGGCCCATCGAACATCACCGACAACGTTCCTTGCTGTGCGTCGCCTCCCATGGAGGTCCAGTGGTGCGGTTCGCCCTTGGCGATTGCGGTCACGAATCGCCAATCAATATTCGGCAGGTTTGGGCAATGCTTGGATCCATCCGGGTTGACGCATCCGACAAGATTGTTCTCCTGGTCGGTCATCACCCAGGGGCCGGGAGGGTTCCCGTGATACCACCAGGGGGCATCGCCGAAATAGGTGGTTTCCATGGTGCCATTATCGTCGTCGCGGCTGTCGATCTCGGCGTTTCCGTAGTCGAAGCAGCAGCCGGAGT
>JBEPUY010000029.1:0-55626 GCA_041691255.1 Granulicella sp.
CGACCCGCTGGGCCGTGCGACGAAGCGCTGGTGAACCCGTCCTAAGACGGCGGGACCCTGCCGTGGCTCTTTAGGCATTCCGGACTGGCGGACGTTGCACACCGAGCCATGTATACGAGTCAAGACCCCTGTTCAATGAATGTTGGTTCAACCAGCGTAGATCGCGCACCTGCTTCGCAGGCCGGTTTCTAGGTTGGATGCTAAACGCGACGGCGTGGATTAGCAAGTTGACAGCATGGCATAAGATAGATGCGCCTTTACCCGCGTCATTTCGACTTGGCAGCCACGAGAGCTTTCATCGCGAGGCTCTCAGGCGTCCCCAGCTCCTCCAGCCCCTCGACAATGCCGACGCGGTCGCGCTCCGACCGGTTCTGGCTGGCCTTCCATTTGCCCTCGATGCGCTCGATAGGCAGCTCCAGCCCGACGATGCCTTTCAACAGCGATTCAACATAATCGGCAGGCGCATCGCTGACCTGCCACGGTGCCGGAAATGCAGATTCATGAACCGTGGTCAGCGCCTTGAGATGTTCGAGGACCCACGCCGGGTCTTCGATCACCTTCAGAGTCCCGTAGACATGCACCACGGCATAGTTCCACGTAGGCACAACCTTGCCGGTCTCTTGCTTCTCGGCGTACCACGATGGAGTGATGTAGTGCTCCGGGCCGGAGAAGATCGCCAAAGCCTCGACCGCAGGCAGAAAGTCGCGCCACTGCTTGTTTGCCCGCGAGAGATGTCCCTTCAACAATCCGCGCGTCGCCGATTCGCGTTCGAGCACCATCGGCAGATGCGAAGCGAACAGGCCGGAGGTGCCCATCGTGACCAGCGATGCCAGCGGATGCGACTCGATCAGATCGTGCAGCACTTCGAGCCGGTTCTCTTCGTTGGCCTTGGGGATATACACGCGGGCTCCTCTTTTGCCGAGGCGATGGGCAGGAAACTAGCCGGCCTTGCGCTCTTCCAGAACCTCGTCCAGCAGTCCAGCCAGCGATCCCGCACGCGAGCGCATCGAGACCTGCGACTGCGACAGGCTTCCCGCGAGCACGTCCTGGCGCTGCCGTGCGGTGCACAGCTCGTCGGCGATGTTCAGCGCGGCCAGCACCGCCACGCGCAGGCTGTCGACCGTGCCGCCATGCGCCGAGACGGCGCGCATCTTGGCATCGACCATATGAGCGAGTCGCTCGATATACGCCGGGTCCGTCCCGCGCAGGTTGTAGATCTGGTCGTAGATCTCGACGGCGATGGACTGGCTTTCGGCCTGCTGTTCCGGGACTTCGACTGTCTGCTCCATCGCTGCTCCTTGTTAAATTCAGTTAGAGGAGTTCGTCAAATTGAGTTAGAGGAGTTCGTCCATCTGTTGCAGCATCTTCTCGACCCGCTGGCGCACTGTATCGCGTTCCTTGGTCAGCGTGTTGAGCTGCGACTCGACAGCAATCTGGGCAGTAAGCTGTGATTCAAGCTGTTCATTAAGCGATGCGACCTGGGCTTCGGCAGCAGCGCGGGCCTCGCGCTCCCGCTTGACGATCTCGACGGCACGAAGAACTTTTTGCTCAAGCGCCTGAAACTCATCGACGCTGATAGTAGATGTACTCATATTGTTAAAGTATAGACGGCAGCGACGTGGATTTTGTTGGGGAAAAGCTGTGTGGAATCTATGTGGATGCCTGCCTCTTTTACTGCAAACACTTGCAGTACATCCCTGAGATGGTTGAAGCTGCGCCTAAAAGTACAATAGGGCGATGTCATGCCAATCATTTTTCGCTATCGCGGCTTCAGATTTTTCTTTTACTCCAATGAAGGCACACCACGCGAGCCGATACATGTCCATGTTGAGAAAGACTCCGTGGAAGCAAAGTTCTGGCTGATTCCTGAAGTCCGGGTGGCCTACAATGATGGATACGACGCCCGTACTCTTCGAGAGTTGCTGGAGATCGTTGGCGAAAATAAAGACCGGATCGAGAGGGCATGGGATGAATTTTCCGCTAGAGCAATGCGTGTGCATTTCGATTCGGACAGTATGTGGGTCGATCTGAGTGATGGCAGAGTGATCGGCGTGCCGCTGGCATGGTTTCCCCGGTTATTGCGCAGTACGCCGGAGCAGCGCGAACAGGTCCGCATCAGCAGCCGCGGCCTGCATTGGGAAGCGTTGGACGAAGACATTTCCATTGCTGGCCTGCTGGCTGGGTAAGCCGATCAGACGATCCCCCGAAAAACCCATGCCGCCTAGTCAAACCGACGACTTTTTCTGTTTTTCTGCCTAAAGCCCCGGTGCGCGAATCGTCCCGCCCAACTTGGTCAGCGTGGCAATAATGTCGCTCCACCACGTCGTAAGCTCATCCTCCCGCAGCGTGCGCTCGTTCGACTGAAAGACGCACTTCAGCAGGATTGCGTAGTAACCCGGTGGCACCGACTTGCCCTTCGCGTCGCGAAAGATCTCGGTCGGTGCCAGCCGCTGCAGCTCGGGAATCGCCAGCGCACGGATCGCCGCCGCAATCGTCTGCCACTGCATTGAGTCGGGAAAGGTAAACGAAAAGTCGCGCTCCACTGCTTGGAACCGCGAGATCTCACGCGCCGTCACCTGGCGCAGCGGAAGCGCATACAACTTAGCCAGATCAATTTGTGCAAGATAAACCTGCTGCCGCAGCTTGCGGCGGGCTGTCTCTGAAGCCGAAAGCTCGCCAAACTGAGCCACAGGCTGGCCATTCAATAACGCCGTCGCACTCCGCCCTGCCTGCAACCAACCCGGTGCATCCGCCGTAAAAGTAACCTCGCCACTGGTAAACAGCGAGAGCAGCGACTCAATCACGCCCTTCAGCTCAAACACCGCAGCATCCTGCGCGCTGTGCAGCGAAGTCGCCGCCACCGCTCCCGTCAGCCCCAGCGATAGCGAGACCGACTCCACCACCTCTTTTGTCCCGCCGGTAAAGATCGCGCCCTGCTCAAATAACCTCACCGTCTGCACATCGCGGTTCAGGTTATGGGCCAGCATGGTCAACATCCCCGGCACCAGCGAAGGCCGCAGTAACGCCGCCTCCTCCGACAGAGGATTCTCCATCGCCACCGTACCGTTGCCCGGCGCGCCAAACAAATCGCTCTCGGCCTGCGAAGCGAACGTGCTCGAGATCGACTCGCTGAATCCCAGCGCTAGCAGTCGCTCGCGCACCGCAGCCTCCGCAGCAGCGGTAGGATGCGCAATCACAATGCCCGGAGTAGGCAGCGTATTGGCAAATCCGTTGTAGCCATAGACCCGCGCCACCTCTTCGATCAGGTCGATCTCGCGCTCCAGATCGAGCCGCCAGCTTGGCAGCTTCGCCGCGAACGTATCGTCCGACGTCGCCGTCAGCACACAGCCCAGCGCGGCCAGATACCGTGCCACAATCTCCTTGGTAATTCCCTCAGCGGCAATCGTCGTTCCCAGATGCCGTTGCACCTGCTTCACTGAAAGCGCAATCGGCGCACGATCAGCCGTCTTCGCCGCGGCCGCGGGAGCCACTACATCCACCAGCTCGCCCTCAACCTGGCCGCCGCTCTCGAGAATCAGCCGCGAGACCAGCGCATTCGCTACCGGGGCGGCATTGAAGTCCGCGCCCCGCTCGAACCGGTGCGAAGCGTCTGTGTGCAGCATGTGCCGCCGCGAGCTGCGCCGAATGCTCGCCGGATCGAACCACGCTGCCTCCACCAGAACATTCTTCGTCTCCGCCGTAATCATGGAGTCCCATCCACCCATCACGCCTGCCAGCGCCAACGCCTTCTTCTCATCGGCCACCACAAGATCGTCGGCCTCCAGAGTCCGTTCCGTCCCATCCAGCAGCCGCAGCTTCTCGCCCTTGCGCGCCAGCCGAACGACGATGCCCCCCTCAACCTTGTCCAGATCGAAGGCATGCGTAGGATGTCCCATGCCGAGCAGCACAAAGTTGCTCGCATCCACGGCGTTCGAGATCTGCTTCTGCCCCAACATGTTGAAATATTCGGCGATTCGCCCCGAACTCGGAGCAATTGTTACATTACGCAGTACCCGCGCTGTAAACCGCCCACAAAGCTCCGGCGCTTCAATTCGCACAGGAAATGCCTTCGCTCCTGTCGCTGCAACAGGCAGCGTCGTCTCCAGCGAAGTCAGCGGCAGGTTGTAGATCGTCGCCGCCTCCCGCGCAATGCCGTAGTGGTTCATCGCATCGACGCGGTTGGTCGTAATATCCATCTCGAAAAGATGGCCATTGCCTTCGCCAAGGTCATGCACGCCTTCCACGGCGATGCCGCGAAGCGTCAGGTCATCGGCCAGTTGCCGGTCAGAGACGGAAAGTGAGGGCAGATAGGAGCGGAGCCAGCTTGTAAGAATCTTCATGGGTAGACATCTACCAGTCTAACGAATCGGCAGAATCGCGAAGTAAGAAGTGCACTGGTGGGAGCTATCGTAGTCAGAGGCAAGCTCCAGTAGGCCGTCCGGCACCGGCATCAGCGCCGAAGAATAGTTGGGGCAGTAGTTATCGTATGCCGTGGGAACCTCCACCGGCGCGGGTCTCGTGCCCCATGCTCCCGCCTCATCGGAGACGCTTCTGGTAAACAGCAGCTTCCCGTTCTGCCCGGACACGCTGCCATCCGCCTCATACAGCACCTGCCCCACCAGCAATATCTGCCCACTCACCGGATCGAAGATATTTGCCGGAGCATGCGCGTAGTACTGTCCCGATGCCGTCACTGCCTTTACCCCAAAGTCCGCGGCATCGCCAAAGTTCCAGCCATCAGCCGAATGACGAAAGTAGACCTGGCAATGCGTCACGGGTCCGCAGACCTCATACGACATAAAGTAGGTCTTGTCCGGCAGCCGCGTAACCATCGCCATCCCTGGCCGGTCTTTCTGCGAAGCGCTGGCAACTGTATCGTGCTTCGCGCTCCAGTGCACACCATCTCTCGTCCGCATCTGTGCCAGCTTCTGGCTGCAGCATGCGTCGGTTTCGTCAGAAAAGAACATCACCAGGGAGCCGTCGTTGGCCGTGGTGAACTCCGGCTCCCACAGCCCATGATGCTTGTCTCCTGCCTTGATCGGTGTAGCCAGATACGTCCAGTGCACGCCCTCGTCAGTGCTCGCATAAATCTCGATTGCAGGAATGTCGCCTGAAAAGAACGAGCCCGAATACAGCAGCGTTCCCGCCCTGAGCTTGCCCATTCCCCGAGGAAGCTCATAAACCGTCGAGCAGCAACGCTCTCTGCTTCTCCCCGCGCTGCCAACCGAAGCCAGATAGGTGAACGTGCGTCCTTCATCCGTGCTACGGTACAGCCTGTTGCCAGTCTTAGCCATCAACGTGTCCTTCAGCGAATGCGGAGCGTAATGAAGACGGATCAGCCGTGGATACAGCGTGCTGTCGTCAAGGTGCGTGCCGGTAGCGGCTGCCGCCGTCACCGCAGATACAAGAACGCAACCGATCCATAACAGGATGATTCTTCTGAGGCAGATCTTCACGAGATCAGTCTAATGGCAACCATCTCCACAAAATTCCGTCGCGTAGTTGCTATTCCGTATACGCCAGGCTCAGGAGAAACCCACGTCATTGCATAATCCCGTAGGAAATCCATCGATGCTGCGCTCATTTTTCAGGTGCCGGTACTCCTCCAGCCCCTTTTCTCCCTTCGACTCCGCCCAGCGAACGAGCTGGTCGCGCTCGCCAGCATAGTCAAACAGCGGCACGCCAAAGCCGCACGACGTCTGCACCAGGTCGACGTCCAGCCATACCATCTGCCTCGCTCCCGGCGGCTCCACACCTCCAAACTCCGAAGCCAGCAAATCCGCGTACTCCGAGCCATGGCGCGAGATGATGCGCCCCTGTCCATAAAGCCGAAGAATCAGCGGTGGCCCCTCGAACGCGCAAAACATCAGCGTCAGCCGGCCATTGGCGAGCAGGTGGGCGCCAGTCTCATTTCCGCTGCCCGTGCGGTCAAGATAGATCACCGTATTGGCCGTCAATACTCGAAGCGCCGCGCCATCGCGTGGCGAGACGTTGACATGCCCTTCACCCATAGCAGAGGCATTGAAGAAAATTCGCTGCTTTTCGATGAACTCGCGATGGAGCGGTTCGATCCGCTCAAACTGTTTCGCCACAGTGAGGCCTCCCCAGAGTGATGTCTTGTCTAATGATTTAGACATCCTGAAAGTCTGCACGACTCATCAACCGCGAATCATTTTAAAGAAGATAAGGTATGCTTTTTTGTCAGTAGACTCGACCGGAGAGCCCAGAACTCAACTCCGCGACTGAAAAGAGAGAATCAACCATGCTCCGATTGTTTCTGCACTGGATATTGAACGCTGTTGCCCTGTTGATCGTCGCGCACTTCGTCGAGGGCTTCCATGTCAGTGGCCTCATCTCTGCGCTCATTGCGGTCATCATCATTGGCCTCTTCAACGCGACGCTGGGTCTCTTTCTCAAGATCATTACGCTGCCGCTGGGCATTCTCACCTTTGGCATCTTCTTTCTGGTCATCAACGCGGTGATTCTCTGGTTCTCCAGCAAATTCGTACCCGGCTTTGCTGTAACGACGTTCAGCGCGGCTTTTTGGGGCGCGCTCGCTCTGGCCGTGTTGCACCTGCTGTTTGGCTTCATCGGCCTCTCAAAGAAAAAACGCGCCTAGCATTTAAAACGTCTGCCTCACAACCTGAAGCATCACAAGCTCGTAATTTTGCAAGCTGAGGAGATGCGATGTTCAAGAAGATTGCAGTTGCGTTCGATGAATCACCGGAAGCGGAGCACGCCTTTCGGTCGGCGCTCGATCTGGCGAAGCTTGTTGGCGGAGAGGTCTTTCTCATCACCGTCATCGAAAATCAGCCCGCTTATATGAGCTATGTGTCTGCCGTTGCTCCCAAGGTTCCGCTCTTGCTCAAAAATCAGAAGCGAGCCTTCTACGAGGATCTGCACAATAAAGCCAAGGCCGCAGCAGAACAGGCCGGCATCAGCCTGCGTTCCGAGTTGATTGAAGGAAACGAGATAGACGCTCTGCTTCAGGGGATCGATCGGATCTTGCCGGAGCTTCTGGTAGTTGGCCTTCGTCGCGAGCCGGGAGGGTTCAGCCGCTACCTCGGCGGCACGGCCCACCAGTTAGCCTTGCACGCAAAATGCGATGTGCTGGGAGTTCGCTAGAGACGGCCTTTGCTTATTTTTCTTTAGGCGAACTGCTCCAGAAACCGCATATCGCCGCTATAGAACTGCCCGATATCCGAGATGCCATGTTGAATCATGGCAATCCGCTCCACGCCCATGCCAAAAGCAAACCCGGTGATGCGGTCGGGGTTGTAGGCATCGTCGTCGAGGCCCAGCTTGCGCCGTTCCTCGGTCACAGCGGCAAATACAGCCGGGTCGACCATCCCGCAGCCGAGCAGCTCAATCCAGCCCGAGTGCTTGCACTTCCGGCAGCCCTTGCCTCCGCAGAAGATGCACGAGATCTGCACATCAGCAGACGGTTCCGTGAAAGGGAAGAAGCTGGGGAAGAACCGCGTCTTGACGTTCGAGCCGAAGAGCGCCTTCATCGCATGATCCAGCGTGCCCTTCAGGTCAGAGAAGGTGATGTTCGTGTCCACGCAAAGCCCTTCCACCTGGTGGAAGATCGGCGAGTGGGTCGCGTCCGCGGCATCGTTGCGGTGCACCTTGCCCGGAATGACGATGCGGATCGGCGGAGCCTGCGCCACCATCGTTCGTATCTGCACCGGCGAAGTATGCGTCCGCATCAGCAGCCGGTCGCGGCTCGGCTTCGAGCCCTGGTTCGCGATCTGAAGCGTGTCCTGCGTATCCCGCGCCGGATGGTTCTGGGGAAAGTTCAGCGCCTCGAAGTTATAGAAGTCGCTCTCCACCTGCGGCCCAAGGTTGGTCGAGTAGCCAAGGTGGTGGAAGACACGGACGATCTCCTCCATGGTCTGCAAGAGAGGATGAGCGATCCCCGGCTGCCGAACCGTTCCCGGCAGCGTAATGTCGATTCCGCGCACCGCCGTCCCAATGGCCACTGCCACAGGGGCCTCAAGCGCCGCCTCGATCTCCTGCTTAAGCTGGTTGAACCGTATACCCAAGGGCTTGCGTGCCTCTGCCGGAGCCGATTTCAGCCAAGCCTCGCTGATCAGCTTTAGCCGGCCCTGCTTCCGCCCCAGCCAGTGCAGCCGAAAGGCCTCCTGCGCGTCAGCGGTCTCAAGGGACGAGGTCCCGCTGCGAACCTCTTCGGAAACAGCGGCAAAGGCGCCGTCGAGCGCGGCTTCATCGTAAGTCAGTAGCTGGAGGATGGATTCGTTCATATCTTCAATCAGGCTGAGATGAAATCAGGCCGGGATGGGCATTCTGGTAACGCGGGTAGTGGGTTCAGGGATGGGATCGCCGTCAGCTTTGAGTCCTTCGATATGGAAGACGATGCCTTCGCGGATAAGTGCTTCGGTAGCCTCGTAAGTGGGGCCAGTCACACCCAGACCGGGCAGATCAGGCACATAGGCGCTCCAGCCAGTAGATGTCTTCTCGAAGATGACGGCGTAATCTTTCATTTTTGTAAACCTGCCTGCTTCAAAATACTCTTGCATGTTCCTTCGGCCATCTCATCAGAGGGATGGCCTGCAATGGTGACCTTGCCCGGCTTTACGGGATGCTTGAACTGGCGATGGCTTCCTCGCTGTGCCGTCTGATACCAACCATCCTCATGGATGAGGCGTAGAGCATCCCGTGTCTTCATCTTAGAAGAAAAGTACCTCGTCCCATAGTATCTTCGACTCCATTCAGGTCTGACAGCCTCGGAACGTTTCTCAAAAATATGCCTCGAAAACTGCGTTTCAAAACAGGAATGAGCACCCCGAAAGGTGCTCATTCTGTTGATCTTTGGTGCCGAAGGGGGGACTCGAACCCCCACACCCTTGCGAGTACATGGACCTGAACCATGCGCGTCTGCCAATTCCGCCACTACGGCCCGGTATAGTCGTTCCAGTAAGAACCAGAACCGTTCAACCGCGAGCATTCAGTTTTACAAACACCGGCGCGCCTGTCAATTCCACGCCTGCGGAAGAGACCGTTTCCGCGATCTGGCATCTCATTACCTACGAAACTTCGAAGCAGGATTCTTACTCATGAACGATCAAAACTCTCGGCCCGGTCTCCATCCCTCAGATTCCCAGAATGACGGCAATGCTGCCCAGATTCCCGAAGATCTCGCCGTCGAGATGCGCAGGCTCGCCCACGACCTCAGCAACGCCCTTGAGATTATCGTGCAGACGAGCTACCTGCTCAGCACCACCGAGATGAAGGAACCCGCCTCCGACTGGCTGCGCATGTTGGACGGCGGTGTCCAGAAGGCTCTGGACCTCAACATCGACCTCCGCAACTACATCAAGACTCACAGCTCCACCTAAGCCGTCCGTCGATGGCTGACTACGGGTGTAATTCCCGTAGGACAGTCGCGCCAATCAGCTCCGCTATTTGCTCGGCATCTTCTTTGCCGCGGTCTTTTTCGCCGCAACCTTCTTTGCCGGAGATTTCTTTACAGCCGCCTTTTTGACCACAACCTTCTTTGCAGCAATCTTCTTGGCCGGGGCCTTCGCCACAGCTTTCTTCGTTGGAATCTTCTTCGCAGCCGCCTTTTGCCCACTCGCTCCCTTGGCCAGCTTGCTTTCGTGCGAAATCAGCAGCTTTTCAAGTTGTTCCAGCAGAACGCGCGTATGCATCGGCTTCACCAGCATCTTGTCCGCGCCCATCTCCTGCCAGTCCTCATCCGCCGCTGGAAACGCCGTCAACAACGCCACCGCTGGCCGATAGGCCGCTGCCCGTGCCGCCTCGATGACCTCCAACCCGGAGGCCTCGCTCTCCATCCGCATGTCCGTAATCACCATCTGGTACTCGTGCGTATGCAGCTTGGAGCGGCCTTCCTTTGCCGATGCGGCCGTATCCACTTCAAATCCACTGATTTCCAGCACTGCCTTCAAAGTCAGCAGCACGGCAACTTCATCATCGACCAGCAAAATGCGACGTTTCATCGGTTTCCTCTCATTGTCGGGGCATACACACAGTATCCGCTATTCGGTCTGCAAGGCAAACCATCGCGGCTGATGCGGCCCGCATCCGTGTAGTGGCAACAGAAGTGCTATACTTCACGTTGCGACGCAACCTTTAATACCTAAGGTGCGCCTAACCCTATACAAACGCATAGCGAGCCGCAAAGCACGCTGTGGAGGCGACTTATTCCACCGATCGATAAACGTTCCGCAAAGTCTTTCATCCGCACCAACGAACGTATCCGCGCACGCGAAATCCGCGTCATCGACGAGAACGGCGAACAACTCGGCGTCATGGCTCCCTTTGAAGCCCTCAAAATGGCCCGTGAGCGCGCTCTCGACCTCGTAGAGATCTCTCCCAACGCCGTTCCTCCAGTCTGCAAGATCCAGGACTACGGCAAGTTCCTCTACGAGAAGGACAAAAGCGACCGTGCTGCCCGCAAGAAGCAGAAGATCATCACCATTAAAGAGGTCAAGTTCTCGGTCACCGTCGACGAGCACGACTACCAGACCAAGAAAAATCAGGCAGTCCGCTTCCTCGGCGATGGCGACAAGGTAAAGGCGTCGCTCCGCTTCAAAGGCCGCCAGATGGCCCACCGCGACCTCGGGTACAAGATCATTAACCGCCTCATCCTCGACATCGGAGAAGCCGGTCTGGTCGAATTCATGCCCCGCATGGAAGGCACAACGCTCCACGCCATCCTTGCGCCATCGAAGAAAGAACCCGCACCTGTAAAGAAGCCCGCACCGGTCACCCCGGAGCCCGCTGAATCTGCTCCAGTTCAGGCTTAGAACCTACATCCCCGCCCGACACCTCTTCATCGTTTGAGGATTCGGCGGGGATCGCTTTATTCATCTCCCCCGAAAAGTGCATCTCTCAGATCTCTGACCGAGCGACTGTCGTCGACGCGACTATGTCCCGATGGCCCTGACAGCACCCACTGCGGCTCATGTTTCTGAGTTGGTAAACCCCTTATCCATTTTGATCCCTGCTTCAGAGCGCCTTCTGCCCCTGGCCTTGACGGCAACAGCCTGTCGGCCTGGGTGTGCCAGCTCGTATCGACATCCAGGCAAAGAGTAAGTGATTGATTTTGTAAGAAGTGTCATCCTGAGCGAAGTCTCTCGCAGCTTTATCGCGAGAGGCGGAGCCGAAGGAGCTGTGGTTTGCTCATAGCGCCGTCGTCTTTTCCCGCGATTGGGAACCGCATCGCCTTTCATCTCATCACGCTATAGGTCGATACGCCCTGGGGAACCTCTGATGAAGTCCTCGTTTTGTTTAAGGGCACGGTTTCAGCCGTGCCGTAAGTCCCGTACTGCGGCGCGACGATCCAGCATCTCCATGCCGTAGCGAAGGATGCATCTGCTCTTTAAATAGAGTCCGGCTCCGGGGCCTCATCCTGATCGAAATTGCCACTGACTGACTAGCCATTGAAGGATTCGAGTGATTGCCAAAACAAGGTAAGCCGCCGCGCGCGTCGCCCTGAATCAAATAGGCGAACAGAAGACGAACAAATAGGTCATGTACTGCCTCATGCCCATCTTCCTCTCAAGCCATACCAATGTTCCCGTTCTGGGTAATTTCTTCACGGAGAATATGGAAAGAGAAATAAAATTCCACTTTCCTCAAGCTGAAACTGCATAGTCTTGCGCACGCAAAAACCGCCTAGTTACGTCGGTCACTTTTGCAGTTTCATACTCAGGTATGTATTTGATTCTATTGGACTTACTTCCAAAACGATCCTACTCTCAGTCTATCGAATCTGTCCACCAAAATCGACAGTAGAGAAATACAACTTTTGGGGTACTCAGTCATGAAAAACATCGTCCGCGCTTTCGTAGTCGTCCTCGCCCTCACCGGTGCCGCTGCAACCACCCAGACCTCCTCCGCCTCTTCCAAGACCGCCGTCATCGCCAAGAACAGCGCCATGCCGATTCCCATGTGCCCCCCCAATTCGCCAAATGCCTGCAATATCCGTGGTGGATGGTAATTCGGATCCGCACCTTGTCTAACTTCAGGCAAAAACGATGCATGATTTCATGATTTAGTTGTTGTACGCCCCCGTGGGATAGGCTAGGCTTTATATAAGTCTCACGGGGATGGCAAGATGGTCATTGCTTCGTTGGTATCAATATCTACCTATCTCGAACCCTTGCTCTGCATCGCAGGGATCGTGTTTTTACTACGCAGCAGAGCCGCACGCGATTATGTATACCTCTTAGCCCTTTTATCGGTCCGGTTTGCTTCAGACCTGATTTTGCTGAGTGTGATTCATCTGCATGCTATAAGTGACCATCTCTGCTATCGCATTTACTTCTATACCTATTGGGGATCGTACGCCGCAGAGGCGATTCTTTCGCTTCTCGTCATTTACAGCATTTTCAAGCTCTCAATGGCTCCCCTCCAAGGACTTCAAAGTCTGGGGATGTTGATATTTCGTTGGGTGGCTGTAATCTCAGTCGCCGTTTCCGTTGGTGTTGCCATTGCACCGCAGCATACGGGGATGGAGTTCGTAGTTGGCTTGGTCTCCCAGATACAACAGACGTCCAGCGTTCTTACACTCTGTCTGCTTCTTTTCGTATGCTTCGCGATCCGCCCCATGGGGCTTTCACATCGTAGCCGAATCTTTGGCGTTAGCTTGGGTCTTGGCATTATGGCCGCAGTGAGCTTGGTTGACGCAGCTTGGTTGTCGCATAACCTGAACATGCAGTCGACCATAAACGTCATCAACGGTGTGGCCATGTGCGCCACTCTTTTCATCTGGTCTGCATATTTTGCCATCCCAGAGCCTAAGCGTCGCCTCATCGTGCTGCCCACCACATCGCCTTTCCTGCGTTGGAACCAGATATCTCAAGCCCTTGGAGATGATCCCGGCTATGTCGCAGTCGGCGGCATCGCGCCAGAACTATTTGCTCCCGCAGAGATTGAGATCATGAAGCGGGCCTCTGCGATGATGCCGGCAAAACAAATTGATTCGCAGGCGAATCTTCGCTCCATGTCTGCATAACCTCGATTCAACCGGACTGGACACCAAAAGAACAACGGCAACAGAGTTTTCTCTGTTGCCGTTGTTCTTTTGCCCGTTTACCGTGTAGTCAATTCAGCTACAACAATCCTTCAACTACCGAAGCAGCCTTGGCAAGAGCGCCATCCAACGCCGAGACGTCGCTTCCGCCAGCCTCGGCCAGATCAGGGCGGCCGCCGCCTTTGCCGCCAACTATCGCTGCCAGCAATCCGACGATCTTTCCCGCCTGCACCTTCGAGGTCAGGTCCTTGGTCACGCCGACGATCAACGAAACCTTGCCATCCGCCCCAGCTCCAAGAACCACAACGCCACTGCCCAGCTTGGTGCGCAGACTATCCACCAGCGTCCGCATCTGGCCCTTATCCAATGAATCGACCCGCTGCGCCAGCACCTTGACACCCTTCACCTCGACCGCAGCGGAAGCCGCATCCGAGACCGAAGCTGAAGCCGACTTCATCCGAACCTGGTCCAGTTCGCGCCGCAGCTTCTTCATCTCCTCTTCCTGAACGGAGATTCGGTGCCGCAGCGCGTCTGCGGGCGCGCCATCGGTCGAACCCACCATCTGTCCCACGACCTTGGCCACGTCAAAGCCACGGCGAAATTCTGCCAAAGCTCCCGTTCCGCTCACAGCCTCCACACGGCGCACGCCCGACGAGACCGAATTTTCGCCGACCAGCTTGATCAGGCCAATCTCGCCCGTCGCTCCCGTATGGGTCCCACCGCAAAGCTCGGTCGAGAAGTCGCCAATTTTGACGACGCGCACGCGGTCGCCATACTTCTCGCCAAACAACGCCATCGCGCCCAACTCATTCACCGCAACATCGATGGGCACATCCACCATTGTCTGCACGGCGGCATTTCCCAACACCTGCCGGTTCACGATGTCCTCAATCTCCTGCAACTCCTCCTCGGCCACGCCGGTGAAGTGCGAGAAGTCGAAGCGCAGCCGCGATGCGTTCACCAGCGACCCCGCCTGCTTCACATGCTTGCCCAGAACCTCGCGCAGCGCCGCATGCAGCAGATGCGTTCCGGTATGATTCCGCTCCGTAGCCCGCCGGTTCTCCGCATCGACCACCGCATCCACCACATCGCCCACAGCCAGCGTCTGCCGCGCCAGAACTCTATGCGCGAACACTCCCTGTACCGGCTTGGTCGCTCCGCTGACATCGGCAACCACCGTATTGTGGTCGTCCGAATACAGCCAACCCACATCGCCCACCTGCCCGCCCGAGTCCGCATAGAAGCTGGTCGCATCGAGCACCACCTCGCCCTGCTCCCCGGCCTTCAACTCCGGCACGCCCACGCCATCTTTCACCAGCGCAAGCACCCGTGCACCATCCACCCGCAGCGCCGAGTAGCCTTCAAACTCCGTCTTCGCCAACTCCCGATAGACCGGAGCCGCCGACTTCTGCGATCCACCCTTCCACGAAGCCCGAGCCCGCTGCTGTTCTTCTTCCTTCGCAGCTTCAAATCCGGCGACATCCAGTTCGAGCGAATAGTCCCGAGTGGCTTCAACTATAAGGTCAACGGGCAGTCCGTATGTCTCGTACAGTCGAAAGGCTGTTCGACCATCAAAAGTTCTGCGAGCTTCAAATTTAATAGATATCTCTTTGAAGAGAGCCTCACCGACAGTAGGGCCTAATTCGTCAATAAATATTTTTTTCACCTCGGTCTGACCGAACTGCACCCGATCACCAACAGCGTTACGTTGGGCAGTCTCAGCACCCTTTCGATAAGCCGCAAGAATTCCGGGACCAGTCTGCCGAGAAACGGCTACGAGATAATCGGCAATCATCTGACTCGTTTCGTCAGTATGTTTTCGGAGCGCGCGACCAAGTTCAACGACCGCTACCGATAGGACACGAGCAAACTGTCTTTCTTCTGCAAGAATTACGTCGCTGACTCGCTGAGCTGACTCTCGAAGCTCAGGGTATGCCACTTGCATTTGATCTCGAACAGCAAAAACCATCTTGTACAGAAATGGTTCGGTTTTTTCTAGGAAACGTCCGTGTCTGATTGCCCTACGGATAATTTTACGCAGTACATAACCCCGACCGTCATTACCAGGCATCACGCCGTCAGAGATTAGAAATGTCGCCGCCCGAGAGTGGTCCGCGATGATGCGCATAGATGCAGCTACGTCAAGATCGGCGAGGGCTAATGCTTCGGGTAGGCTTCCTTCTAGGTCGTCAGTGGTCAACTTCGGATTTGTAAGTTCCGCGGCCCGTCTGATCAGGGGGACAAATAAATCACTCTGATAATTACTGAGCGCCCCCTGCAGCACCGCCGAAACGCGCTCCAGCCCCATCCCCGTATCAATCGAGGGCTTCGGCAGCGGAGCCAGCACCGGCCCATTCGCCGTCATCGAGCGGTCGAACTGCATGAAAACAAGGTTCCAGATCTCGACATACCGCTGCTCGTCCTTGGGGAAGGGAACGTCCTCCCCCGTCTCCGAAGCCGCGATGCCAAGGTCGTAATAGATCTCCGAGCACGGCCCGCACGGCCCGGTATCGCCCATCGCCCAGAAGTTATCCGCCGCGCCCAACTCGAAGATGCGATTCGCCGGAACGCCCACATCCAGCCAGAACTGATAAGCCTCCGCATCCCGCGGCACCGCATCGTCGCCCTCAAAGATCGTCACATACAGCTTCGCCTTATCGATCCCAAACCACTCGGGCGAGGTCAGCAGCTCCCACGCATACGCGATGGCGTCCTTCTTGAAGTAGTCGCCAAAGCTGAAGTTGCCCAGCATCTCGAAGAAGGTATGGTGCCGCCGCGTGAAGCCGACGTTTTCGAGATCGTTGTGCTTGCCGCCCGCGCGCACACACTTCTGCGAGCTGGCCGCCCGCGAATACTCGCGCTTCTCCGCACCCAGGAAGACGTCCTTGAACTGATTCATCCCTGCATTGGTAAACAGCAGCGTAGGATCGTTCGCCGGCACCAGCGAAGAAGAGTGCACGCGACGGTGCCCCTTGGTCTCAA
Source organism: Granulicella sp. (assembly GCA_041691255.1). Classification (GTDB taxonomy): domain Bacteria; phylum Acidobacteriota; class Terriglobia; order Terriglobales; family Acidobacteriaceae; genus Edaphobacter. The sequence continues at coordinate 16,004 of JBEPUY010000029.1, forward strand.
AAAACCGCAAAAAGTCTTCCCGAATCTGGCTTCCCGAACGATATTCCATAGATTTAAAGTCTATCAGCGGTAGGATACGGACGAGGTTCTTATGCGTTTCATCCTGTTCGCTTTTGTGTTGCAGCTCAGTATCTGCTCTCTTAGCGCTCAAGACGCATCTTGCAGAAATATGGCAGTGCAGGATACTCGAATGCCTGTCTACCCTCCAACAGCGCGTCTAGCAAATGTTCAAGGAACAATTCGCTTTAAAATTCATATCTCACCTCAGGGAGATGCAGACATTAAATACCTCAGTGGCCCAAACCAAGGTGTCTTTCATAGCTTAGTAATCAACGCTCAGGAGTATGTTACTGGTCGAAAATATCAGTGGACAGCCGATGAGCCTCGGCGAGGTTGCGATTACACGCTGGACGTGGAATACCGAATTGTTGCACCTGCAGTTGATCCTCCCAATAATTTTCTACGCGTGACCATTTTGGACGAGAGGCATACGCTTGTCGAAGCACGAACCTTCAAGCCCACATGCTTCGATTGTCGAAATTAGCCCTGCACTCCAGGCCGCCAGGTAATCCCTTCCAGTTTCAGCGTCGCATCCTTCGTAGCCCGTAACCCTACAAACTCTTCCTGCCACCGCGCCATCTCCATCGCGCACACCAGAGCATCGAACGCATCCTCGCTCCCCAGCGCCTTCGCCATCACGCCCCGCGAGATCCCGGCATAGCTCGCATCCATCTTTTTCTTCGCTGCCAGATAAGCCTTCCGCGCCGCAGGATTACTCTTCGCCACCGCGCCCGTCAGCAGCCGCGTATACATCTCCACCAGCAGCGGCTGCGGCCTCTTCGTGCCCAGAGCGGCGTTCTCATATGGCCAAACGCGAAACCCCGCCTCCCGCAGCTTCAGCAGAAACGGCATCGCCCGCAGCGACCCCGTCCCCACGCTGCCCGATCCGCCAATCTGAAACGGCGACTTCGGCGTAATCCCCTTCACCTTCGCCGCCCGCTCAGGATCTCGGGTTAGCAGCTCTGGAGCGAATTTGTTATCCATATCCGTCCATCGCATCGACCGGTGCAAGCCTTCGCCGCAGAACTGCGCAGGCCGTTTATGCGGCTTGCCCCAGAACCGCTCATCGCGCTTCACGTCCTCGCACTCCCGCGCCAGCCAGCGCTCGCCATGCCCTGCTGCAACATGCTGCCAAAAATCGAAGACCGTCGCGCACCCATGCTCCGCCAGAAACCACGCCGGAAAGCTGAAGCAGCAATCGATCCCTACCACCATCCGGGGAGTCTCCCGCGCCATCGCCACCAGCCAATCCATCAACTCCTCGCGTGTGCGCCCGGCCTCGAGCGTCACCACGCCGCGCGTCCACACCCCGGCCCAAATATGCCGCCGCTGTCCCGCAGCATCCACCCTGCCGCTCCAATCCACGGCAACAACGCGATCAATCATCGTCATCGTTCTGCCGGGCATAGGCATCCGAATCCGCCGCAGGCTCGTGCCGCTCCGCATACTCCTCGGCGCCATTCTCCTCGAGCCCCGCCAGCGAATCCTCCGGCACATCCCACTCCCGCAGCACCTTGAAGATGGCCGAAGAAGAAAAACCCGCCCGCATCAGCCTCCCCATCACCCGCGCCGTCTGCTTCTGCGCGTCCGGCCCGCTCGGCTGCTTCATCCGCTTCCGCGCAATATACGCCCGAGCCAGCGCCACCTCATCCACATCGTCATACGCCTTCGCCAGCGTAGCGGCTACCAGTTCTTTGTGGACGCCCTTCTGCATCAGGTCCTGCTGCACCCGCCGCCGCCCGTGCTTCTCATTCTCCTTGCGCAGCCGCGTGTAGTCGGCGGCAAAGCGCGTATCGCTCAGATACTTCAACTCCGTCAGCCGAACGACCACGGCATCCATCGCCCGCTCACCAGCCTCACCCTCCTCGGCGCGACTCTTCATCAGCCGCCTCAGATCGCGCACCGTCCGCATCCTGCGCGCCAGCACACCGACGGCATACTCAAACAGCCCGGCCTCGCCAACAGGTTCACGCTTCTTCGGTCTCGCAAACGCCATTAGTTCTGCGCTCCGGCATAGGTTCCGCTATGCGTCCATTGATCGCACCAGTCGTTCACGGTCTTGTACCAAAGCTGTGAGTTCTGCGGCTTCAGCACCCAATGTCCTTCATCGGGGAAGTAGAGCATCTTGCTCGGCACATGCAGCCGCTGCAACGCCGTAAACAGTTGGAACCCTTCCGACACATCCAGCCGATAGTCCTTCTGCGAATGGATAATCAACGTAGGCGTCTTCGCATGCTCGATCGACAGCATCGGCGACCACTTCCTGAACGGGTCTTCCGCCACCGGCCCCGAGGCATACTTCCACGGCTGCCCCGGCCCCGTCGTCCCCGGCCGTTTGAACTCCCACTCGTTGAACCACATCTCCTCTGTCGTCCCATACGCGCTCTGCGGGTTGTACATGCCGTCGTGGGTCACGATGCACTTGAAGCGGTCGGTGTGTGTTAGCACCCAGTTCGCCATGTATCCGCCATAGCTCGCGCCCAGCGCACACTCCCGCGTCTTGTCGATAAAGGGATACTGCTGCTCCGCATAGTCCAGCCCCTTCATCAGATCGACATAGGCCTTGCCGCCCCAGTCTCCACTCACCTCATCGACAAACTTCTGCCTATAGCCGGTCGAGCCGCGCCGATTAATCATCACGACGACATAGCCATCCGCTGCGAACAGTTCCGCATTCCAGCGGTAGCTCCACGCATCGCCCCACGCCGTCTGCGGTCCGCCATGCATCAGGAACTTCAGCGGATACTTCTTCGCGGCATCGAAGTTGGGCGGCCGAATAATGAATCCCTGCACCGAAGTATTTCCCGCACCGGGAAAGATGAAGCTCTCCATCTTCGGCAGCTCCAGCGATCTCAGCAGACCGTCGTTCAGATGCGTCAACCGCACCACCGGCGCGCCGCCCCCGCCCGAGGCATTCAACGCAATGGAAGCCACCGCCGCCGGATGTCGCACCGTCTGCACCAAGGCGATCAGTGTCTTTCCATTCGGCGCGACCTGCAACCCGCCATACTCTGCCTTGTTCGCCACCGCCGTCGCCTCCGGCAGCCCCACCTGCGTCGACAAGATGTTCTCCTCGCCCATCTCGCCGCTGGCAAAGTAGATTGTCGTCGAGTTTGGAGCCCACGTGAACTCATCCACCCAGTTATCGAGCCGGGGCAGCATCTCCGTAATAGCCTTGCTCTGCCGGTCGAACAGCATCAGCCGAAAGCGGTCGCTCTCAAATCCCGCCCGCGCCTGTGAGCGGAACGCAATGTACTTCCCGTCCGGCGAATAGGCAGGAGCATCATCGCTGCCCGGCGAGGTCGAAATCTTCACCGCCCGCGCTCCCGGATCGTCCAGCCGCAGCGTAATCACATCGTTGTTCGTGCTCGCCGCCGGAACCGGGTCAAGGTTGGTCACATACGCAATCTCCTTCGAGTCGGGAGCCCACGCATAGCCCACCGGGCCGCCCAGCGAAAACACCGGAGCCTCGGCATCGCCGATCTCCCGCCGCGGCGTCAGGTCGCGCACCGCGTTGCCGTCCGTGGCAGAAACCACCAGCACATGGCTGCGCTTGTCGCCGATATAGTGGTCCCAGTGCCGGTACAGCAGATGCGTAAAGATCATCGCCTTCACCGGACTCGCTGCCGCCGCATCGTCCTTCCCCTTGTTGCACCCATCCTCTTCCAGCCACGATTCCTCATCGCTGCACTCCGGATAGACCCGCGACACAAATAAAATTCTCTGCGAGTCCGGCGACCACACCGGCCCATCGGCCTCCGTGCTCACATTGGTCAATCGTTTCGGTGTCCCCAGCGTTCCGGTCGCCTCGTCCCAAGACGCCAGAATGATCTGCGAGCGCCCGGTCTCGCCGTCCTTCGCCACAAACGCCACCTGCTTGCCGTCCGGCGAAAATCGCCCGTTGGTCTCGCCTTCCTTCCAGAAGGTGACCTGCTTCTCTGAAGAAGGCGAAGCCGCACCGTGTCCGCCCTTCAGCGGCACCACCCACAGATGGCTGACCTTGGTATTTGCCGCCAGGTCGACGTCGGTCGCCGCGAACATCACCCACTTGCCGCTCGGCGAGACCTGCGGATCGTCAATTCGTTTCATCCGCTGCAAATCGGCAAACGTCATCGGACGCCTGCCTGAAGCTGCTGCCAGATCCATGCTCGTACCCTCTGTCGAAGCTATCCCCGCACCCTGTGCTAACCCCACCCCACCCCAGACCGATCCTATGACCGATCCCAACAGCAACCCGGCAAGCATCTTCATCGCGTCAGTCTACTCCCGCAGCCGTCCCTCAAGCCCCATGAAGGATGTCGATGAGGCATCCCCAAGGAAGAGCCCACAGGTTCCTTAGCCACCCCAACATTACCAACCCTCACTTTTAGCGTCTATTCTTTAGATAAGGGAGGGGAAACGTACCGTTGCCCGTCTCTTTTATGGAGTTCTCGCCAAAATGACGCTGTTTTCCCGCCTTCGTGCCTCTGCCGGCCTCTTCGCGCTCCTGACCGTATCCTGCCTCGTCTTTGCCACAGTCACCATTCCATTGGCCACGGCGCAGGAGCCCGCAGGCTTCGGCCCGCTCGATCCCACCCCGCCTAAAGACATGACTCCGCAGCAGATCATCACCAAATTCGCCGCCCGCGAGTCGGTCTTCAACGTCGCCCGAGAGAACTACACCTTCCGCCAGACCGTCAAAGTCGACACCCTCGCCGAGGACACCAACAAGGTCGACGGCGAATACATGCAGGTCACAGATATCCTCATTGATTCCAGCGGCAAACGCGACGAGCACGTCGTCTTCGCCCCTCAGAACACCCTCGAGCGCGTCATGATGTCCCCCGCCGACTTCCAAGACATCGAGCACCGTCTCCCCTTCGTCCTCACCACCGAAGACCTGCCCCAATACGACATCACCTACCTTGGCCGCCAGCACATCGACGAGATCGACACCTACGTCTTCGACGCCAAGCCCAAAGTCCTCGAAAAAGGGAAGCGCTACTTCCAGGGCAAGGTCTGGGTCGACCAGCAGGACTTCCAGATCGTCCTCGTCAACGGCAGGTCAGTCCCCGACGACAAGCGCAAGGGCCACGAAGACCTCTCCCCGCCCTACACCACCTACTATCAACAGGTTGACGGAAAATACTGGTTCCCCACCTACACCAAGGCCGAGGGCACGCTGCACTTCGACGGCGGCAACGGCTACCTGTCCCAGGACGTTCACATGCGCACCGTAGTCAAGTACACCGACTATAAGCAGTTCCACGCCACCAGCCGCATCATCTACAACGGCCAGGACATCACCGACAACAAAGCCCCCAAGGACAACAAGCAGCAGCCACCTGCTACCACCAAGCACTGATCTTAGAGGCTGTTTAAAAACTCAAAGCCACGTCTTAAAAACTCAAAGTCAAGTCATCTCGACCGAAGCCCCTGCCCCAACCTCACGTCATCTCGACCGGAGCGAAGCGTAGTGGAGAGACCCCTGTATTTTGCCGTTGCCTGTTCTTCTAAACTTCGGAGAGATTTTTTTCGGCAGTTTTTAAGCAAGGGATACTTCACCTCGACGCGCATTTGGCAGAAGCGCAGCCAAATTGACGTAGTATTCGCTTGCCTGCTCTGCGGCGCAGCGGTAGTATTCCTGTGTTCCCAACACCACAGCTTCATGGGCCCCCTTACAGAACGACGTTGGAACAGCGTTGGTCACACAGGAGGGGTTAGATGCTCGTCAGAAATATTGTCAATTTCACCATGGTTGCCGGCCTCGCTGTCGGTACTGCCTTTGCCCAGGTTCCCCAGGCCGCCGTTCCGGCTGACGGTATCACCGTGGACATGATGCCCATCACGCAGGATCAACTGACGGGCTGCCGTCAACAGGCTACCGGCCAACTTGCCGACGAGCAGAAGACGCTCCACAGCCGCGAGCACGGGCAGGACAAGGACAAGATGGCCCAGGGTGCCATCACCGGCACCACCGGCGCCGTCACCAGCGCAATCTCGCGCGGTCACAACTGGGGCTATTGGGGAAACCATAACAACAACGGCGCACAAACCGCCGCCGCTACGGGAGCCACCCAACGCACCGAACGCAACAGCGACAACGTCGCCAGCACCACCGCCACCAGCCAGACGGTCGGCGTCGATGCCTACCAGCAGTGCGTGATCGGCATCAAGGGCTCCGAATACGTGACCTACCGCTCCGCCCATCCCCTCAACGGCGTCCCGGCTGCTACGGCTGTGGCCCAGCCTGCCATCGCCTCCGTCGCCGTGCCTCCGCCACCCAACGCATCGGCGTCGCCGGTACAGGACGAGGGGGACGGCAAGCACTTCGTCCTCACCGAACCCGGCCAGACCAACTCGGTCGAAGTCACCCAGTCCGCCACTAACAAGAACGCCTACGTCGACGCAGCCACCGGCACCCGGTACATCGTCATGCCCGACGGCTCCGTCAAGAAGATCGCTCACCACAAATAGCTTCTTCGCAAAAGACAAAGCGTACTGCCACTCACGCAGTGCGCTTTTTTATATTCTTCTGTCTGGGCTAAACCGACTCGCAGTGCGCGCTGGGGTCTTCATGCTGCGCCGTCATCCAGCGGTCGATCAGGGTGCCAGCGCATCGTGCCCCGCACAGATGTTTCACCCCTTCTTCATGGGCCTGCCGCTGCTGCCATCGCGTCAGCTTGATCAGCGGCTGGTCGTCCCCGGGGCTGATTCCCTCGAAGCAATCGTTCCACGCCAGCCACCACAGTTCGTTGTGATTTTTCTGGTTGCCGCACACATCGCACTGAAAACTTTCGCTTCGCGCCATTTCGGGACTCTCCTGCCGCTGAAATTATCACACTTGCAGCTCGTCCTATGCGACAAGAAAGACCGACTGGCCAACCCCACGCTTCTTTCCCCGCTCAATCCACGCTTCCGGTTCAGCTAAACCACGTTCCCTGCGCTATGCGCTACTCAATCCACGCCATTCAACCCAACACCCTCACGTCATCTCGACCGAAGCGAAGCGCAGTGGAGAGACCCCTGTCTTTCATCCTGCACCACCTTTGCCCCTAAAAAGCGATGCCGGCGATCTGATTCTCTCGCCGACATCGCTCTGTTCCACGCAACACTAAAATCCTGTTGCAGTTCATTAACCCTCAAGGTTGAAATTGATTTTGACGGTCGTCTCCACTGCTGTCGGTTCTCCATTCAGCACATATGGCTTATATTTCCATGTACGCACCGCATCCACCGCACTTTGCCGCAGTGACTCTGGCCCACTGATGATCTGCAGACTCGTGATCTGCCCGGTCCTGGAGATGACGGCCTTCAGAACCACCGTACCCGACACATGCGCCTTGCGCGCGTCAGCAGGATACGTCGGATTTTCCCCGCCAATTTTAGACCCAGCCGCGACTCCGCCTGCGACCCTCACGGGGCCATGGGGGGCGGAAGCTGTCGCAGGCGCAGGAGGCGGCTCATTCACATCCAGCCGCAGCGCCAGCGCCGACCCACAGGTCGCAATGCCAACCACAACACATATCGCCGCCGAACCAAACCGCAGCAGCCCTTTCGTCTCTCTTGGTTTCGTCATCAGGCTCATAACTCTCCTCTCCAGAATGTTGGCATCGAAGATTCCGATGGCGTGAATGTTCATGGTCTGAGTCTGGCTCGACATCAGTGAGGCCAGCCGCAGCAGCGATCGTGCATAGTGCTCTCTTGTCGTGACAAACTCCGCCGCCATCGCATCGCACACCAACTCCCGGCTCTGTCTGATCTGCGCCTTCAGCCATCGCGTCATGGGGTGGTAGCTCACCGGCAGCGAGACCAGCTCGTAAAGCACGTTCTTGGCGAAGTCGCGCCTTTGCATGTGCGCCAGTTCATGCCCCAGCACCGCCTCCACATCGCTCGCCTCCGCCCTCTCCATAAACTCCGGAGGCACCAGCAGCACTCTTCGTCGAAGCCCCAGGGTCAGCGGCCCTGCCACCATCGCTGTGCTCGCGATCTCGGCATCGCGCACCTCGAAGCTGTGGCAATATCTCTTCCACACCTCCGCCAACTCACCCGTCAGCGTGAGCCGACGCGACCCGCGCCGCAGCCCATAACTTTGCAGCAGCCCCCACACCAGTCGTCCGCACAGGAACAACGCAAATCCCAGATACAGGAGCGTCGTTCCATGGCGCAGCCAAAGCGGCAGATGCAGTGACGCGCCTCCGGCCAGCGTGAACCGCCCCATCTCCACCTGCACCGCCGTCATCCCTGCCGTCGCGCCTGCTCTGCCAAAGAAATGCGGCATCCCCACTGCACCGCCAGCGCAGGCCGGCAGAATCGTCGCGATCAGCAGCGCACTCACCCAGACCCAGTGCTCCGCCTGCGGCCCCATCCGCCGCACCAGCCGGGTGCAGCTATAGCCTGCCGCGCAGACCAGCGGAACCTGCCACAGCGAGTTCACCAGGTATCCCAGCACAAACGCTTCGAGTCCGCTCATCGCTTGCCTCCGCCTTCTTCCGCCTCTTCGAGCCTGCGGCTCAGCTCCGCGATCTTCTTCGCATCGATCTGCTTGCTCTTGATGAGGCTCATCACCAGCTCTTCGCTCGATCCGCCGAACATGCGGTCGACCACATCGCGCAGCGCATGGCTCAACGCCTTGGCCTCGGAGACGGTAGCGCTATACTCAAACGCCCGCCCCTGCAGCTTGCGTTTCAGCTTGCCTTTGCGGTGCAGAATGTTCAGCATGGTCTGCACCGTCGTATAGGCCAACTGCTGTTCCAGCCCCTCCTGCACCTCGCCGACATTGCTTGTGCCCCGCCGCCAGATCACCTGCATGATCTGCAATTCCAGCTTGGTCAAACCCTCTTTATCCTGCTCGCCCATGACTCATCTCCTAACAGCTTAGGACACTACGCCGAGACTTCAGCGCGTGTCAACTAAAAACTTAGGAGATAAATGGATTTCATTTCACGGGGCCATCTTCACCCACGTCATCTCGACCGAAGGCGGCGCTTTTGCCGCCGTAGTGGAGAGACCCCTGTATTTGGTTTTCTCCTGAGTGTGGAAGTCGCTAAGCCGCGTCACCCGCCTCAAAGTACAGATACTTCCGCCAGGCCGCATCCGCGCTGCCGATCATCCGCATAATATGCCGCGAAGTATGCAGGCTGAATGGCCGTGGCTCCCTCTGCAGCATCATGTCCGTCAGCTCATGCAGCAGTTGATTGCCCTTGCGCCGGTTGCAGTCATGGCAGCATGCCACCAAATTTTCCCACGTCGAAAGCCCACCCCTCGACCGCGGAATCACATGGTCCAGCGTCAGCTCACCCGCCGTCAGTATGACCGAGCAGTACTGGCAGCTATTCCTGTCTCGCAGCAAGATGTTCTTACGCGAAAGCGCCCGCGTCTGGTGCGGAATCCGCCGGTACTCCAGCAGACGGATCACGCTCGGCATCGCCACATTCACCCGAGCCGCATGAAGGATCGCGCCTTGCTCCTCCTCGGTGCGGGCCACGCCCTTCAGCACCAGCACCAGCGCCCGCCGCGCTCCGCAGATATTGATCGGCTCATAGCTCGCATTCAACACCAGCACCGGGGTCTGCATCGCCGGTTGCCGGAAAACCCCGATCCGCACATCCACATCCGACACCAGCCGTCCGCTCGCGTGCGAGCTTCCATGTCCAGCGTGTCGATTCCCAGTCAGCCTCTGCTTCCGTGTCTTCCCCGATTGCATCGTCCTGCCCTCCGGTTCAAGTCATCCTTAGCGCAATGCCGTCTCTTTGAAGCTCCCTTGTTCCTGCCCTGTATCCCAGAACTCGACCATCTCTCGCTGCGCCCGTGCCAGCGTGGCGACCCAGACCTTCGCCGCTCCAGCCCGCCGCAAAACCCGCGCACACTCCCGCGCCGTAGCTCCGGTCGTATAAATGTCATCCACCAGCAAAACCTCGCGTCCGGCGAGCGCAGCGCCATCCCGCACCGCAAACGCACCCTTCAGGTTCCGCCTGCGGCCATGCGAGGTCAGCGCAAACTGGCTCTCCGTATCCCTCACCCGCCGCATCACTCCATGCGCCGCCCGCAGCTTCCACTCCGGCCGCGTCTTCTTCAACTCCGCCAGCGCCGCGTCCGCCAGCAAAATCGCCTGGTTGTATCCGCGCTGCCTCTCTTTAGCGGGAAATAACGGCACCGCGACCACCATCAACTCCGCGCCAGCCTGACCGTCCAACATCTCGACTGCCCGAGCCAGCATCTCGCCCAACGGACGCGCCACCGCGCTCATCCGCTCGTACTTCAGCAGATGCACCATCTCCCGCAGGCCATCCTGATAGACCCCATACGCCACCGCCCGCTCAAACTCGGGAGCAGCCATCCGGCAAGGCGAGCACAGCAATCCCTCGGCAGGGAACTGCCCCGCAAATCGAACCCCTTCTAAATCAAGCGCTTCCCCACACCGCAGGCACAACGTCGCCGTCTGAACGGCAACCCTACTCAAACAATCTTCGCAAACAGGAGAGAGCCCAGCCCGAAGCAGCGGTCCACCACAAACCCTGCAATCGGCGGGAAATAAAGTTGTTACCAAATCGTCAACGACAGCCCGAACCACCCGTCCCGGCTTTTGCAGCAAGCGCATCATCGCGCTGCCTTCTGCCACCCTGGCTTCGAGACCAGGCGGCGTGCTGGGCCATGTACCGGGCGGACCCCCGGTTCTACCCCCGAGCGCATTGTCATTCAAGCATTCGCTGAAGACGCACCTCACTCGCCGGCGCTCCAGGTCGGTCGGACCGCGCCATGCCCGCAGTATACGCCTAAGCTGTGGCTTTTATGCAAATCGCTGCACCACGTTTGATGCACCGCTGCACCCTGCCTCATTCCCGCTGATACACTCCCATCCAGCCGGATACATCGTTTTACCTGCGGGAGAGAGTCACAGCATGGCAACGCCTACCATCACCAAAACCACCTACCAGCCCTTCGTGGGTGCCGGCGAGTCTCGCCGCGAACTCACTCCCCGCGCCCTCATCCTCGGCAGCATCTTCGGCGTTCTCTTCGGAGCGGTCACCGTCTACGTCGGCCTCCGCGCCGGTCTCACCGTAGCCGCGTCGATTCCCATCTCGGTCCTCTCCATCAGCATCCTGCGCGCCTTTGGCCGGTCCAGTATCCTCGAGAACAACATCGTCCAGACCACCGGCAACGCTGGCCAGTCCATCGCCTCGGGAGTCATCTTCACGCTACCCGCGCTGATTTTTTTAGGCTTTGATCTGGAGAGCACAAGAATCTTCGCCCTTGCACTCTTCGGAGGCTGGCTCGGCGTCCTGTTCATGATCCCGCTGCGCCGTCAGCTCATCGTCGAAGAGCACGGCAGCCTTACCTATCCCGAAGGCACCGCCTGCGCCGACGTCCTCGAAGCCGGAGAGCGTGGGGGCTCCTTCGCCAGCCGAGTTTTCCTCGGCCTCGGCCTTGGCGGCCTCTACACCCTCTTCCAGAACGACAACCTCTTCTCCCTCTGGCCCGCGCAGCCCGACTATCAGCCAAATCTGGGTGCGCAGCATCTGCTCAAAGGCTCAGCCATCCGCGCCGACTGCACGTCAGAGTACCTCGGCGTCGGCTACATCATCGGCGTCCGCGTCTCCGCCATCATGCTCGCCGGAGGAATCTTCTCCTGGCTGGTCTTAATGCCTGCGATCTATTTCTTCGGCTCCCATCTCACCAGTCCTATCTATCCCGGCACCACGCTCATCAGCAACATGACGCCCTCCGACCTCTGGAGCACCTACGTCCGCCCCATGGGCGCAGGAGCCGTCGCCGCCTCAGGCTTAATTACTCTTCTCCGCACCGCACCAACAATCATCTCCGCCCTCACCGAAGGCCTCGGCAGCATGGGCAAAAACCGGGCAGGCAAGCAATCGGCTAAGACCATCCGCACCGAACGCGACATTCCCATGTCGATCGTCCTCGGCGGCAGCGCTCTGCTCATCGTCCTCATGTGGGCCTTCCTGCAGTTCCATCCCGTCCCCGGAGCGCAGGTCGGCGCTCTCGCCAATCTCGCCGCCGCCATCCTCGTCATCGTCTTCGGATTCTTATTCGTCACCGTCTCCGCCCGCATCGTGGGCATCGTAGGCAGCAGCGCCTCGCCGGTCTCCGGCATGACCATCGCCACGCTCATGGCCACTGCCGCCATCTTCCTCGTGCGTGGATGGACGGCTCCGGCCTTCGGCGCCCTCGCTATCACCATCGGCGGCATCGTCTGCATCGCCGCCTCCAATGCGGGCGACACCTCGCAGGATCTCAAGACCGGCTTCCTCATCGGAGCTACGCCGTGGAAGCAGCAGGTCGCCATCATGATCGGCGTCATCGTCTCGATCTTCTCCATCGGGGCCACGCTCAACGCCATGAACACCGGCCTCGAGACCTTCCAGCGCATGCAGCGGCCCATCGTCTTCTCGCTGAACGCGCTGCCCGACGGCGTGCAGAACGAAGGCCCCTTCAAGCGCGACCACCTCTCGCTTACCTCGCACAACACCGACAATCCCACCCGCGAAGAGGTCGCCAACGCCCATCGGTTCATCCTGCTGAACTCCATCGGTTCCTCGACCCTCGAAGACGGCAAGTACCTCTACAACCCGCAGACAGGGGAGATCGAGATCCAGTGGATCCAGGGTATCGGCAGCGAAAAGGCCGCCGCTCCGCAAGGCCGCCTCATGGCCACCGTCATTAACGGCATCCTCACCCGCAAGCTGCCCTGGGGATTGGTCCTGCTCGGGGTAGCCCTCGTCATCTGCGTCGAAATGCTCGGCGTGCGCAGCCTCACCTTTGCCGTAGGAGCCTACCTCTCCATCGCCACCACGCTGGCCATCTTCGTCGGCGGCCTTATGCGCTGGATGGTCGACCGCACCCTCGAAAAACGTGCGGCCACGAATCCTGATGAGATCGATCCCGATACCGGCCTGCCGGTTCCGACTGACGTTACTCCCGCGCTCGACTCCGAATCAGAGATCAGTTCCGGCTCGCTTTACGCCTCCGGCCTCATCGCCGCAGGCGGCATCGTCGGCCTCATGGGGGTTGGCGTACGCCTCTACGAAGCCGCCACCGACAAGATGTTCCCACGCTTCGGCGACCACAACCCCTTCTACCACGACTGGATCAGCGTCATCATGTTTGCGCTGCTGGCCTTCTCGCTCTACTACTTCGCCCGAAAGCCGCTGGATAAAAAATAAGCGGCGCGCCAAGCCAGCGAGAGTATTGACGGCCATTAAGGAGCCTCTGATTAAGCCGTTGTTTTGTTTAAGGGCACGGCTTCAGCCGTGCCGCAAGTCTAATAAAATAAAAAGGGCTTTAGCCCCTGAGGTACGTCTCAGGGAGTAAATCAGAGCCTCCTTAATTGACTGAACCGAAGGAAACATATTTCCGCTACACTCTGCTTCAGTTGAATTTTTGTACGTGAATCGAGTTTTCTTTCCAATGACGAGACAGAGAGTCGTGGTTGCCGGGGTTGCACTGACCGGTCTGGTGATGGCAGGGATGGCCCTGCCAGTTCGGGTGGTTCGAGCGGCGGAGGCCCATGCAGAGACGGCGCAGACCTCGAGCGTTCTGGTGGACACCATGGCGTCGGAGTTGCAGCGCGCGATGAACTCGCTCGGCAGCTCCACCAGCGGGGCGCAGCAGCTGAAGCCTTATTTTCTGAGCTATTCGGTGGCCGACGGCGAACAGGTCAGCATCTCTGCTCAATTCGGCGCCATCACCAACTCGAACCAGAGCCACCGCCGTTTTGCCGACGTACAGGTGCGCATCGGTTCTCCCGCCGAAGACAACACCCACGGCGACCATCGCAACAGCGCGCTCACGACCATCCCCATTCCGCTGACCAATGACCGCGAGGCGATTGCACGCAGTTTGTGGTTTGCGACCAATCGCGGCTACGGCAAGGCACTCGACGGCTATCTCAAGGTCAAGGCCGATCAAGAAGTTCGGGCCAAAGAAGAGGACGCCTCGCCGGATTTTTCTACCGAAGATCCGAAGGTGGCCCTGCTGCCGACCGCGCCGCCGCTCAAGGTCGACCGCGCAGAGTGGGAGGCCCGGCTGCGTGATCTCTCCGGCCTGTTCAAGCAGTATCCCGACGTCTTCTACAACACCGTGGCGCTTCAAGCCAGCTCCGAGACGGACTACTTTGTCTCGTCCGAGGGAGCGAAGGTCGGTACGCCCAACCACGTCGCCCGCCTGGTGATGGTGGGACGAACGCGTGCAGCCGACGGTATGGACATGTTCCGCGCAGAGACCTTCGAGGCCGATGCGACCGGGCATCTTCCCGACCAGAAGGTGCTCGCCGCAAAGATCGCCGAGATGGGCAAGAGCCTCGAAGCCTTGCGCGTGGCCCCGATCACCGACCCCTATAACGGCCCCGCGATTCTGAGTGGACGAGCGGCAGCAGTCTTCTTCCACGAGGTGCTCGGTCATCGTCTGGAAGGTCAGCGGCAGCGTGGCGACGACGAGGGCCAGACCTTCACCAAGCTGATGGGCAAGCAGATTCTGCCCACCTTCATGAGCGTCTCCGACGATCCCACGCTCGAAAAGTTCGATGGAACATGGTTGAGCGGCCACTACAACTACGACGACGAGGGTCAGCAGGCGCGCCGCGTCGACCTCATCACCAACGGCATCCTGAAGACCTTTCTGATGTCGCGCCAACCGGTCGCCGGCTTCGCCCACAGCAACGGGCACGGTCGCGCCGAGGTGGCCCACATGCCCACCGGGCGGCAGGGAAACCTGATCGTCACCTCGTCGAAGACGGTCAGCGATGCGGAACTGCGCCAGATGCTGATCGCCGAAGCGAAGAAGCAGGGCAAAGCCTACGGCCTCTACTTCGAGGACATCTCCTCCGGCTTCGCGGTGACGACGCGCCGCTCGCCACAGGCCTTTCAGGTCATCCCGCTGGTCGTCTATCGCGTGTACGTGGACGGACGCCCCGACGAACTGGTGCGCGGCGTAAGCATCGTAGGCACACCGCAGGCGGCCCTCGCACGCATCGTAGCGACCGACGACAAGCCCGAGGTCTTCAACGGAATCTGCGGTGCCGAGTCAGGCAGCCTCCCGGTCAGCGCCGTGGCTCCGGCCATGCTGGTCAGCGAGATCGAGACGCAGAAGCAGGCGCAAGGCACGGCCCGACCACCCATCCTTCCTCCTCCACCCAGCACAGACAACAGCGCAGACGCTGCCGGAAAGGGTGGCCAATGAAAACTCAATCCTCTCTACTCTTCTCCCGCCTCCGCAAATATTCGCTGCTCGCGGCTGCGTCCTGCGTCTTCTCTGCGACGTTCAGCCTCGCCCAGCCCCAGAGCAACGATCCCATGCTGCGCGCCATGCAGACGGAGCTTGGCCGCGAGAAGGCGCTTCTTGTATTGCCGGGAATGCAGCGCCCGTACTTCATCGAGTACCAGCTTGACGATCTGAACAGCTACGAAGCCGTCGCCAACTACGGTGCGCTGACCCGCGAGGAGTCGAACCATCAGCGCGTCGTGCGCGTGACCGTTCGCGTCGGCAGCTATGCCGCCGACAGCAGCACCAGCAGCGGCGACGGTGCCATTGCGCTTGCGCCCAGCGACAACAATCCCGAGGCGCTGCGGTACGCCCTCTGGACTGCGACCGATACGGCGTACAAGAACGCGTTGCAGGCGTATGCCGCCAAGCAGGCCGCGCTCAAGCAGTTTCAGACCCCGCAGATGGAGCACGACTTCGCCGAGGCCAAGCCGGTGGTGCATGTGGCTCCGCTGGTCGCCATCGATCTCGACCGCAAAGAGTGGAAGCAGCGGATCGTCGATGCAAGCGGATTATTCGAGTCTGCTCCCGAGGTTCGAGCCTCCGCAGAGCAGGTGCAGTATTCGACTGCGAATGTACGTGCCGTCGCCGTGAACCGGTACCTGGTAAACACCGAAGGAAGCGTGGTGCGACAGGGATATACCGGCTACGCCGCCGGCATCAGCGTCGGCGGACAGGCACCCGACGGCATGCGTCTCAGCCGCGATAACGGCACGACCGCAGCGGACGCCAAAGAGCTGGAGACATGGCCGGAGTTTCGCAAGCGCGTGATCGGCGATCTGAAGAGTCTCGAAGCCCTGCGTGCGGCCCCGGTCGTCTCCGCTGACGACTATCACGGCCCCATCCTGTTCAGCGGCGATGCTGCGTCCGACGTAATGGCACGGCTCTTCGTTCCCAACATCGAGGCGGACCGTCCCGCGATGGGCACCACGGCAAGGACGACTGGCGCCTATGCCTCCAGCTATAAGTCGCGCGTGCTGCCGGAGATGCTGAACGTCACCGACGATCCCCTGATGACCAAGTTCGCGGGCAAGACCCTGCTCGGCGCGTATGCCGTCGATGACGAGGGCGTGCCAGCGCAAGCGGTCGATGTGGTGGTCAAAGGCATCCTTCAGAACTACCTGATCGGACGCGAGCCGGTGAGGGACTTCCCCTCCTCCAACGGGCATGGCCGCTCCGCGCCGGGACAGATCGCCCACGCGCGCGCCAGTGTGGTGATCGTGAAGTCGAGCGACGCGGTTCCGGTCAGCGAGTTGAACAAGCGTCTGCTGGCGATGGCAAAGGAACAGGGCCGCGATGTCTATGCGGTAGAAACGCTGGGCGGTGCTCTCGAACCCCGGTTGCTGTATCGCGTCCACGCGGATGGCAGCAGGGAACTGGTACGCGGCGCGGCCTTCGACGAACTGGACAACCGCAGCCTGCGCTCGGATATCGTGGCCGTGGGCAACGACGATTACGTCGCGAATTCGCTTGGCCCGGTGCCGCAGACCATGATCGTCCCCAGCATGTTGTTCGACGATGTAGGCGTCAAGCGCGCCGTCGAGGAGCAGCAGAAGCTGCCCTACTACCCGCCGCCCGCACTTGATGGAAAGTAACGAGCTTGAGCCCGTCCCGAATCTCATCTAACCCTAAAGTCATGTCATCTCGACCGAAGCGAAGCGCAGTGGAGAGACCCCTGTATTTCGCTGTTGCGTGTTTTTACAATTCACCGAACTCAACGATGCTGAGCTGAACCCAGAACTCCCGCTGCCGTCAAAGCATCCAGCGCCGAACTCTGCCGCGCCGCATCCGCCAGGTCGAACGGCCTGGCCCACCAGAAGCCAAGATGATTCGCGGCGTCTCGGTCCTTGACCCAGATGCTCTCGGCATTGGTTCTCGCAAACGCTTGATAGCTGTTATCGGGGAACGCGCTGTTGAGCAGCATCAGATTGCGGCTGAAGATGCCTTTGAACTGCGGCACATCGCCGCCGGTATGCGCGTCGTTGGGCTCATGCAGCACACCCTGCCCATCGACAAGGTGCTCGATGGCAGCATGCGCGATGGCCGAGGCCGTCTCTGTAAGCGCCGGGTCGGGCGCGGCCTTATTCAACTCCACCAGTGCGCCCAGAATCACTCCCTGGTTATAGCTCCACGTCGCGCCGCCGTTATTGGTGCAGTGCGCCGGGTTCGAGAGATCGAGCCCGTCGTTGACGAGGTGTTCGCTGTTAATCATGCCCGAGGCATGAAACCACGCCCACTCCTTCTGCGCCCAGCTTAGATACCGCTGGCGTTCTTCGGGAGCCTTTGCGCGGTTGGCCAGCGAAGCCGCGACATCGAGGAACAGTTCATTCTCAATCGCATTTTTATCCTTGCTCTTCTTGCTCCACCACACGCCGCCGCCACAGGTCTCGGTCTCCCAACCCTTCTGCATGTTGTCGAAGATGGAGCCTGCCGCCTGCAAATACTCGGCCTTCCCGGTCAGGTCATAGACATCGATCCAGGCCAGCGCCCACCAGCCTTCGTCGTCGTAGTAGTCGTTGATGAACCCCGGAAACCCATCATGCCCGGCCTGCGCGGCGTGCAGCGTATTCGCAAAGATGGGCAGATATTTTTTCGTGTGGCTCATCCGGCTATAGTTCGCAAGCGCCGTAATCGCGTTGGCGGAGTTCCACCACCCGGTCGTGCGATACAGGCCACTCTGCGGCGTGTACCACTGCTGCAGCACCTTCACCGCCTCCTGCGCGTGCTTGCGGTCGGCCTTGCTCGATGCCGGTGCAGCCAAGGCCTGCGCGGCCATGCAGGTTACGAGAATGGCAGGAAGGATGCGGACGATTCGGCTCGCTCTAAACAGTGTCTTCAAAGTCTTCAAAAGAAATCAGCCCCTATGGGAAAAATTAGTTGGTTCGGACGATGTAGGGCAGCGCCGCCGGGTCGGGTGTCCGAATGCTTTCGGCGACCTCGTTGGCGTGGGCCAGGTCGGGCCGCAGCGGATTGACGCGAACCCAATGGCCCGTAGGTCCGGCGAACTCAATCACCTTGGCGGTCGTGTAGCGGCGGCTCAGTTGGTCCTTCAGCTTGACCGCGTCTTTCTCACGCGCGAAGGCTCCGACCTGAACACACCATCGCCCAGCGACTGCTGGTCGGTCAGAGGAGAAGGCCTCCACCCGCACCCTGGCAACGCCCACGCGATAGACGCCGATGGCCTTGGCCGCAGCAAGGGAAAGATCGATGATGCGACCGCGAACAAACGGCCCGCGGTCGGTAATGCGCACCACGGCGGTCTGGTGCGTGGTCAGGTTGGTCACGCGAACCACGGTTCCCAGCGGCAGCGTCAGGTTTGCGGCGGTCATCGCGTTCTGGTCGTAGACCGTGCCGTCTGCTCCTTTGCGTCCGGCGTAGGGAGGCCCATACCAACTCGCCAGCCCGACCTCGCTCGAAACTGCTCTGCCATCTGTCTCGGGCTGCGGCGCAGTCTCTTCCGCGTCCATGTCACGATCACGGCTGGGGTTCCGGCTGGCGCGGGTGGAACTGTTCGCATCCGGCAGCGTCGGCGGCGGAGGCTGCCGATAGGCCCGCGGCGTCTCGCGGTGGCACCCGCTCGCCAGCAGCATCAGCGCGGACAGCACAGCGGCGTAAGCGAGGCGCGAGCGGCTCAAGATCTCGGCGCACCCGGTGGCGGAGGCGGGGAAGGCGGCGTTCTGCCGGCCCGTTCGTCCATCCGCTGGGCTAGCCGATTCAATTCGGCGGCGGCGGAGCGAAGCGCCTCGGAGCCATTGCGGCGCACGTCCGGCACAATCTCGTCGTTGAGATAGGTCACAAAGCGGCGAAGGTCTTCCTCGACGCGGGTCCCGGCTTCGTGCAGGCGCTGCTCCCAGGGGCGCTTTGGGGCGGTGGAATCTTCAAAGGCCATGCGCGTACCTCTCTACCCTATGATTATGCGGATCAGGAAAATGCATGGTCAACTGCGATTGCCGTATATTCGCCTTGCAGTGCCGACGTGGTAACGGCGCCATCTCCAGGCCCTATCCCGTCCTGTGGTACAACCTGATACCGTGCAATGGCGTCCTTTAAGTAAATAGAGATGCTAAGGCTACGCGTATAAATGGTGTCTGATCTGTTTTTCCTTTTCCGAGAGACTTCGAGGTTATTTCTTTTGAGCAGAAAGCTGATTTCAAAGTCTTTCCTGGTAAAACCATCAACATGGATGCTCGCGCTTGGCCTGGCTGTCGCGGCCTCAACTCCTGTCATCGCTCAGCCTGCTCCGCAACCGGAGGCCGCGTCCCCCATCGCCATGGCAGCTCTGCCCGACGCGCCCGGAGAAGCGTTCCGAGCGCCTGACCGCAACAGCGTCGAAGTGGGGGACAATTCTTCCACTTCCGCCGATTCCCATTTTGGTAGTGCGCCAACATCTCAGACCGCACCGCAAATGGCCCCTGCCTCGCGTTGGGACATGGTGATTGCTCCCGGCCAGCAGGCCCCGGCGCTCAGCGGCAAAGACAAGTTTCTAACGGGCGCCAGAGACTCGGTCACTCCGTCGTCGATGGTGGGATGGGTCATCTCTGCGGGATGGTCTCACGTTTTAGATAGCTCCCCCAACTATGGCACCGACAAAGGAGCGTTCGGGCAGCGTCTGGGAGCAGCGGCCATCCGCGGCATGAGCGAAGATATTCTGAGCACCTCGATCATGGCTCCCGTCTTTCACGAAGATCCTCGCTACTACAGGATGGGCCGCCGTGGCCACAGTCTTACCCAGCGCGCAGTCTACGCCGCGACCCGCGTTTTTATTACCCGGACTGACAGCGGTCGTGAGACCGCCAATCTGTCCCTGATTACCGGAGACCTGGGAGCCTCGGCGCTGACCAACGCCTACTATCCCGCACGCAACCGTACCGCTGGCCGCACCCTGTGGACCTTCGGTACGACCCTTGGAGGAGCCGCTCTGGGATTTGGCGTTGACGAATTTCTCGACGATGCGCTCGAGATGGTTCATTTAAAAAAGAGCGAGTAACTCTCACCTCGCCGGGGTTATACAACAAAGCGGATGGGCTATACGGTGATTCGATCTCTCCGGGTTCTGAAGATTGCGGTTCTGACGGTTGCGCTCTCGGGTGCAGTGGCCTGCCCTCAATCCAGCGCGCTGCCAGCCTCTCTGCCCGACGCCCCCAGCGCTCTCCTCGCCCAGCAACAGGATGTCGTTGTTCTTGCCGAGGAATCTCTCAAGACCAGCGGCAGCGGCGTGGCTCCCTGCACCCTGCGCCATGCCATGCTCAGTATTCCTTCGCACTCAGCAGCGGTCATTCCGGTCCGCGTCCCGTGCAGCGAGCTCGTCAACCCCTATCAGCGGTTCCTCGATACCAGCCTTGTCATTCCGTTGACGGCGAAGCAGAAGGGATACCTGGCGATCCACAATCTGACCGACCCGGCCAACCTGCTGACCATCGTTGCGCTCTCCGGCTTCACCATCGCCGTCGACTCCGACAGCGCCTACGGCCCCGGCCTCAAGGGCTTCGGCAAAAATACCGGCGTCAGCCTGCTGCAGGATGCGACCGGAGAGTTCTTCGGCGCGTTTCTCATTCCTTCCATCACGCATCAGGACCCGCGCTACTTCCGTATGCCCAGGGCGAGCATTCCGCGGCGAATCGGCCACGCCATCGGCCACACCTTCATCGCCAACCACGACGACGGCAGCCCCATGCCCAACTACGCCAACCTGCTCGGCTATCCCGTCAGTGCCGAACTGAGCAATCTCTACGTCCCCGGCATCCACGCCGATCCGTCTTCCACCATCGCCCGCATCGTCACCGGGCTTGCGACCGATCCTGCCAACAATCTCATCACCGAATTTCTGCCTGACGTGGCCCGCCACATCAGCATCCGCATCATCTTCGTGCAGCGCATCCTCAACCAGGTCGCCAGCCAGCAGCAACAGGGAGCCGGCCAAACGTTCTAAGAATCGGTATCAAAACTAAAAACTCACGCGACCTCAAAATCCTCATCGTGAGCCAACAATTCGCCTCAACCGGAGCACGCGGTCTCATCGCGCAGCCTGACCGGAGCAGCAAAAGGCACGTCATCTCGACTGGAACTGCGCAGTTGAGTCGCAGCAGCAAATTAGCACTAGCAGCAAATTAGCAGAAGCAGCAAAAAACTCACGTCATCTCGACCGGAGCGCAGCGCAGTGGAGAGACCCCTGTATTTCGCCGTTGTCTTGCCGTTGCCTGTTCTCTTACTCGCCCAAAGCCCGTACCCTGGCCCGCGAGTGCCGATGCCGCGACCGTGTCCGCCCATACGACCACTCCCGCACCGGGCCCACATCCACATGCACGAACTTTGACACCGGATAGTAGCCCACGCCGCCCTCATGCAGGCTCAAAGCCGCATTCCGCAGCTTCACCGTCGACACCCCCGGAACGCGAATATCAATCGCTTTCGCCGCCATATGCTGGCTATGCTCCGCGACACCGGTGCTGGCCGCCCGCGTCCGCAAAAAGTGATTGGTCTCCGGAGTTCTATAGCCGCAGACAATATCGATCACCCCATTGGGCCGTCTCAGCTTCGTCATCAGCGCGTGGAGCACGTCGAACTCCTTCGGATCGTAAGTCTTGACCGTATCGTTGCGATAGTCGCGCAGAAAATGGTTCAGCTTATCGAGCGCCGCCGGAATATAGGTGTCCCCCACCCGGTACACCACGTCAAGGCTCTCGCCCGTATGCAGTTGGTAGAGATGCAGTGAATAGTGCTGACCTTCGTTCGGGCTTTGAAGGACTCCCGTCCGCTCGCCGGCCTTCGCCGATCCGCCCAACGCCAGTACCATCGCAGCAACAGCCACAGTGGCCGCCCACCTGTTAAAACGAAGCCTCATCCGCACATCCCCCGGGGTCTGATTGTATAAATGGGCAAACATAAATGGCATTCGCTAAATGTCATTCGAGAATTCAATTTTATCTTCTCCAAACCCACCTTAGGCTCCAAAATGACCTTTTGGCACGTAACTTTTAGGTTACAGTTCCATTTCAGTTACTTCGGCGTCATGAGGCCGGATCATCAGTCCGGCCGCAATCCATTGTGTAATCATTGAGTTATGACGCTCGACCCCATCCAGCTCCGCGTGCTCGGCGCGCTCATCGAAAAAGAGATCGCCACCCCGGAAAATTATCCGCTCTCGCTCAACGCCCTGGTCAATGCGTGCAACCAGCGCTCCAGTCGCGATCCGGTGCTTACGCTGACCGAAGACGAGGTGCGTCAGGCAATCCATTCGCTCGAAGAACTCAAGTTCACCGCCCCTGTCCGCGACAGCCGCGTCCCCAAGTACGAGCACCGCATCCGCACCGTGCTGAACCTTCGCCGCGACGAGACCGCCGTTCTCTGTCTGCTGATGTTGCGCGGCCCGCAGACGCCGGGCGAACTGCGCAGCCGCGCCGACCGCCTCTACACCTTCGACGACATCGGCTCCGTCACCAGCACGCTCGACCGCCTCGCCTCCCGCACCCAGCCTGCTGATGACGCGCAGACTCACGACGCCACCGGCCCGCTCGTCATCATGCTGTCCCGCCAGCCCGGCTCACGCGAGTCGCGCTACGTGCATCTGCTGGGCGGCCCGGTCGCCGTCTCCGCACCACCCTCTTCGTGGTCGCAGCCGCTCCCCGATACCGGCCACAGCGCCAGCTCCTCGCGCGAACTGCTCGCCAGTCTGCAGGAAGAGGTCACTGCGCTGCGCTCCACGGTAGCCGCACTCGAGCTGCGGGTCGCACAGCTCGAATCGCTCCCGTCCTCAAAGCCTCTTCCCGGCGCAGAGGCCGTAGAGTAGTCTTAATACACTGAGACATTTGCCATGGCCCACACGCCTCTCCTGAATACGGCGCCCCCCGTGTCCCCTGCGCAAGCGGGCTCTTCTGCGGCACCGGGTCTGGACTTCGCCGCGCTTCTCGATGCCTCGCCCGACGCCATCATTACCTACGACCGCGACTTCCGCATCACCTATTCGAATCCGCAGGCCCGCCGCGTCAGTCAACTGGACGCGGATGGCTCCATCGGCCAGATCTACTGGGACATCCGCCCCGAATCGCGCGGCACGCTCGTCGAAGAGAACTTTCTGGCCGCCATGCGCGACCGCGTCTCGCGCCAGTTCGAGTTCTATTGCGCTCCCATCGGCGTCTGGATGGATGTCCTCGTCACCCCCTTCGCGGATGGAGTGGCTGCCTTCTATAAAGACATCTCCGGCTCCAAATTGGCTACGCAAACCCGCGATGCCGCAGCCATGCGTCTGCAGCAGACCTTCGACGCGACGCCCGATTCCATCGTTTGCCTCGACCGCTACTGGAACTTCACCTTCGCCAACTGGCGCGCCGTCGACATGCTCGCCTCCGGGCCGCTGGTCGGCGACAACTTCTGGCACTGCCTCCACCACAGCCTGCAGGAGCCCTTCAGCTCCAACTACCGCAAAGCCATGGAGCAGCGCATCCCGACTGAGTTCGAGGCCTACTATCCCGAGCCGGTCAAGCTCTGGCTCAATATCCAGTCGATCCCCTCCGACGACGGCATCATCATCTTCTTTCGCAACATCTCCGAACGGCGGCGCGGGGAAGAGGCGCTCCGCGAAAGCGAAGCCCGCTATCGTCTGCTCACCGAACTCAATCCGCAGATGATCTGGATGGCAACGGACGTCGCCGGCGTGAGCTACGCCAACCAGCGTTTTCTCGACTACGCTGGGCTCTCGCTCGACCAGGCCACCAATCAGGATTGGCTCGCCGTCATTCATCCCGATGACCGGTCTACCATCCTCGCAGCCTGGCAACACGTTCGCATCAGCAGCGAGTTGATGGACGTGCAGCTCCGCCTGAAGCAGAAGTCCAGCGGAGAATACCGGTGGTTTCTCTGCCGCGCCCTCCCTGCTCCCGCGCACCCTGTGCACGGCGTTCGCTGGCTCGGCGTCTGCATCGATATCCACGACTACCGGCTCACCGTCGAGGCGCTCGGCACCAGCGAGGCCCGCTACCGTGTTCTCACCGACCTTAATCCACAGGCCATCTGGATGGGCGATGCCACCGGCAAGATCACCTACGCCAATCAGGGCTTCAGCGACTATCTCGGCTTCACCACCGACGACCTCGATCACTGGATCACGGCCTTCCATCCCGACGACCGCATCCGCGTCCTCGACGTCTGGGCCGACTGCATCTCCAGCGGGAACGAATACGATATCGAGGCCCGCCTCATTCGCGCCCGCGACGGTCTGCCGCGCTGGTGGTGGATCCGCGCTCAACCCATCCGCGACCCATCCGGCGCCATTCTCTACTGGCTGGGCGTCGCCATCGACATCGACGACCGCAAGACCTTCGCCGAGACGCTGCTGCAGAAACAGGCAGAGACCGAGCGCCAGCGCGCCGAGCTCGAAACCATCTACGATACCGCTCCCGTCGGCCTCGCGCTCTTCGACCCCGTCGAGTTCCGCTACCTGCGCGTCAACGACCATCAGGCTGCCATCATCGGCCTGCCCAAGGACAGGATCATCGGCCGTTCCATCACCGACATCGCTCCAATCGCTGGCCTGAAGGAGCTATTTCAGCAGGTCGCCGCAGGCAGCCCGGTCAGGAACCACATCCTCGAAGGCGAGCTTCCCACCCGCCCCGGCCAGCATCGCTACTGGAGCGTTAACTACTCTCCGGTCTACGGTGCCGAAGGAAAGATCGAGGCCATCGCCGCCGTCATCGTCGAGATTACCCATCAAAAGAAGGCGGAGAATGCTCTCATCCAGAGCGAGAAACTAGCTGCCGTCGGTCGTCTCGCCAGCTCCATCTCGCACGAGATCAACAACCCGCTCGAGGCCATCACCAACCTTCTTTATCTGATCAATCTCACCGACGATCTACCCCTCGGTGCGCGGGCCTACGTGCACACGGCCCAGAGCGAGCTCTCGCGCGTCTGCCAGATCGCCACGCAGACGCTGCGTTTCCACCGCCAGGCAGTACGCGCCACCAATGTCACTGCCGCCGATCTTGTCGACGCCGTCCTCAATCTCTACCAGGGCCGCCTCGCCAACTCAAATATCAAGGTGGAGGCCGCCTACTCCACCACCATGCGCATCCTCTGCTTTGAAAACGACATCCGCCAGGTGCTCAACAACCTCATCGCCAACGCCATCGACGCCATGCGCCAGGGCGGCCGTCTCGTCGTTCGCGCCCACGACGCAACCGACCATGCGGAGGGCTCCTCGAAGCGGCGTCAGGGCATCCGCATCACCATCGCCGACACCGGCCACGGCATGTCGCCCGAAGTTCGCGAGCGCCTCTTCGAGCCTTTCTACACCACCAAAGATCTCAACGGCACCGGCCTCGGCCTCTGGATCTCCGCCGGAATCGTGAGCCGACACCAGGGCCGCCTCAGCTTCCGCAGCACCCAGCACGCAGTCCACCACGGCACCATCTTCTCGCTCTTTCTACCGTGGGCCGAAGAGCCGTCCCCGCCCGCCTAAAACTCTTGAAGAGATCTGTGTTTTACCCCACCATAAACGCACGTCATCTCGACCGAAGGCGGCGCTTTTGCCGCCGTAGTGGAGAGACCCCTGTATTTCGCCGTTGCCAGTTTCACCACCTCTGGTACGACCTCGTATGATGGTCGTCATGTTCCCTGAAGCCTTCTGCCATTCCCTCCGCAAAACTCTCCTCGCTACACTCGGCACCGCATTGCTGCTCTCCGCAGCCATCGCCCCCGCGCAAACTGCCAACACCACCCTGCTGGTCGATATCGACCACCGTGCCGCCACCTCGCTCGACGGCGAATGGCACACCATCGTCGATCCCTACTCCACCGGCCTCTACAACTTCCATCACGAGATCAAGGCCGATGGCTACTTCATGAACGGGACGAAGCAGTACAACAATGAGCCGCTCGAATACAACTTCGCCACCTCCCCCACGCTCAAGGTTCCCGGCGACTGGAACACCCAGCGCCGCGACCTCTTCTACTACGAAGGCGTGATGTGGTACGAGAAGGACTTCAAGTACGCCCCCAAAGCCAACACTCACACCTTCCTCCACTTCGGCGCAGCCAACTATCGCAGCCACGTCTGGGTCAACACCAAGGCAGTCTGCGAGCACGAGGGCGGCTTCACTCCCTTCGATTGCGACATCACCAACGTCGTCAAGAATGGCGACAACTTTGTGGTCGTCGCCGTCGATAACACCCGCTCCGCCGATGGTGTCCCCACGCTCCAGACCGACTGGTGGAACTACGGCGGCCTCACCCGCGACGTTTCGCTGGTAGACGTCCCCACACAGTTTATCGACGACTACGACCTCCATCTCAGCCGCGCCAACCACGACCTCATCGAGGGCTACGTCCACGTACAAAACGCGACACCCGGCACAGCCGTCACCGTCTCCATCCCCGAGCTTCACGCCACCGCGCACGCCACCGTCGATGCGAACGACCGCGCCGCCATCAAGCTTCCGGTCAAATCGCTCAGCCTATGGTCGCCCGACAATCCCAAACTCTACAAGGTCAACCTCGCCGCTGCCTCTGACCATCTCGAAGACGACATGGGTTTCCGCACCATCGAAACCCGCGGCACCGAGATCCTGTTGAACGGCAAACCCATCTTCCTGCGCGGCGTCTCCGTCCACGCCGAAGCTCCCTTCCGCACCGGACGCGCCTACAGCGAGAAGGATGTGGACACACTTCTCGGCTGGGCCAAAGAGATGGGCTGCAACTACGTCCGCCTCGCCCACTATCCTCACGATCAGCGCATGACTCGCGCCAGCGACCGCCTCGGCATCCTCGTCTGGTCCGAGATTCCCGACTACTGGGCGCTCCAGTTCGATAACCCCGCCGTCCTCGCCAAATCCAAACAGCAGCTCGGCGAGATGATCCGCCGCGACCGCGACAAGGCATCCATCATCCTCTGGTCGGTCGCCAACGAAACTCCCGACACCGAGGCGCGCACCAAGTACCTCACCACCATGGCGAACCTCACCCGCCAGCTCGACCCCACGCGCCTCGTCACCGCCGCTCTGCTGGTCAAAACGCAGACGACCGCCAACGGCTCCGTCAAGATTGTGGACGACCCGCTGGGCAAGGCGCTCGACGTGATCGGCACCAACGAGTACATCGGCTGGTACGAGCAGAAGCCTGCCGGAGCCGACACCACCACCTGGGACATCCACTACCAGAAGCCCGTCATCATGTCGGAGTTTGGAGCCGCCGCCCGCGCCGGTCACCACGGCCCCGCCACCGAGCGCTGGACCGAGGAGTATCAGGCCGACGTCTACAAGCACCAGATCCCCATGCTCAACCGCATCCCGCAGCTTCGCGGCACCAGCGCCTGGGTGCTCATGGACTTCCGCTCTCCCATGCGCACGCTGCCCGGCCTGCAGGACAACTTCAACCGCAAGGGTCTGATCTCCGATCAAGGCGAGAAGAAGCAAGCCTTCTTCGTCCTGCAAAAAGCCTACAAAGACAAGACCCTCGGCAAAGCCGAATAAGCCGTCATTTTACATAAGGGCACGGCTTCGGCCGTGCCATAAGTCCCAGGGAACCGCTAACCAAGCCGCCGCTTTGCTTAAGGGCACGGGCTTCAGCCGTGCCGTAAGTCTCATAAAATGAATAGGGCTTTAGCCTCTGAGGTACGTCTCCGGGAGTACCTCAGAACATCCCTCCGATGACGTCGTCTACTCGTCTTTCTTCGGTTTATCCTCCGAAGGATGCCGCCGCTTCCACCACCATACGATCAGCCCGGCAAGAGCAGTAAATCCTGCTCCTCCCGGCAACACATACTTGATCGCCGCCGATGGATCGTTCCAGAACGCCTCGCGCAACGACGCCCAGAACCCCTGCACCCTCACGCTCACTGTCGCGGTATAGCTCGTTATCTCCTGCTCAATCTGCTGCCCGTTATCGGGGTAAACCAGGAGAGCCCGAATCGTCAGTGTCTGATTTTCAGCAGGCTGTTTCGGCGTTACGTTCCACATCCACGTTGTCGATCCATCAATCGGCACAAATTGGATCTGACCGACCTTCGGATCGATCTCAAACTCGTCCGGATTGTTCTCCGCGCTCAGTTGCACCTGCATCCGCGGAGACACCTTCAGAGTGCCGGTCGTAGCCCCGGCCATACTGGCGGCTGCTGCATCCGCGTACCCATGCACCACGACCTTAACGACAGTCGTCTCATGCAGCTTCATTTGAACTGGAATCAGGTAATCGATCTTTCCATTCTTAAGCTCCTTCTTCCACTGCAGAACCTGCTCGGCCTGCTGATAGGCATTCCCGCCCGTTGCTGGTGGTGGCGCTGGAGCTGCCGCCGCCCCTGCTAGAGCCCCCACTCCCGCTCCTGCTCCCACCAGCCCTCCAATAAGTGCATGAGACGGACTCGCTGAATGCGCATGGGGCGCCGTCTGCTTTGCTGCGCCCAGTGGGTGATAGGCGGCTTCGGAGTGGCTCATCTCGCGTTCGATCGCGGCCTCCGTACTGGAATCCATGCCGCGAATGGCGTCGTCAGCAGATGCCTCCTGCGATTTTGTATCTTTCGCATTGGCCGCCTGGGCCTTCGACATCGAAGCCAGCAACTGCACTTCAGCTGCCCTCTTTTCTGCGTCGATTGGCACCTGCGCCTTGCTCGTCTCTGCCGCATGAGATCCCCCCGCCCCAACGACATACACGGTCACCTCACCCGAACTCCGTTGCCCCAGTTCATCCACTATCTGGCAGGTCACCGAGATAGCCGTCCCCGCAGGCACTCCTGCCGTGTCCAGCCGCGCCGTGCGTCCATTGTGCTGAAGCTTTCCGCTGCTGCTCGAAAAGCTGTACACCAACCCGGTCGAACTCCCCGGCTCCCCCGCGGTCAAGGTTACGATCTGCCCAGGCAGCACTCTACCCGGAGAGGCATTGCATGCCAGTGTCTTGCTCGCATAGGCCGCATGAGCCTGAGGCGCACTCCAACCGGCGTAAGGCAGCAAAAGCCACGCCAAAATACCCAAAAATAAACGAGGTGGCCCATATCTCCTGCTCATACAGACCCTCCAACAATTGCGGTGGCGCTATTGTGATCGCAAATATCGCCGAAGTCCACAATTTTCCCGGGTCCTTCAAACCGGCACGACACCTCATCGCACGAATCTTACATCTCCGCCCAGCGCCGCAGCAGGTTGTGATAAACCCCCGTCAACTGCACGCCCACCGGACTTCCCGGAACATCCTTGGCCAGTTGCTGAATCGCCGTATCCACATCGAACAGCATCGACCTATCGCCATCGCTGCGAATCATGCTCTGAATCCAGAAGAAGCTCGACACTCGCGCCCCGCGCGTCACCGGCTCCACACGATGCAGGCTCGTCGCCGGATACAGCACCATATGCCCCGCAGGCAGCTTCACCGAGTGCGACCCGTAGACATCCTCGACGATCAACTCACCGCCGTCATAGTCCTCCGGCTTCGTCAAAAATAAAGTCGCCGAAATATCCGTGCGAATCCTCTGCCCGGTCGTGACCAGTTGCCGTATCGCCGTATCCACATGCGTCCCAAACCGCCCACCGCCGGTATACCGGTTGAACATCGGCGGAAACACTCGCAACGGTAACGCCGCCGACATAAACAGCGGAGACCGCGCCAGCCCACCCAACACCATCTCGCCCAGCTCCACCGCCACCGGATGCCCTTCCGGCAACTGATGGTTCTCCTTCACCTTCTGCGCCTGGTATCCAGCCGTCACCTTGCCATCCACCCAATCGGCGGCATCGAGCTTCGCCCTCGCCTGCTCTACCTGCGCGGCGGTCAACACATCAGGAATCGTAATCAGCATCGTCGTCTCTCCCTATCGCAAAAACCTTATCACTCCCAAACGCAGCGCGGCGAAGCCCAAAGACTCCGCCGCACTTTACAGCCCCACCGCGCGACATTAAAGACAAGAACAGAGGCAAAATACAGGGGTCTCTCCACTGCGCTGCGCTCCGGTCGAGATGACGTAGTTGAAGAGTTTTCAAACAGATTCTGAGGCAAAGAAGCACGTCATCTCGACCAAGACCAGTATCACAACAAATCCACGTCATCTCGACCGGAGCAACGGACAGCTGTATCGTCCGTTGCGGAGTGGAGAGACCCCTGTATTGGCTTTCTCTCGAACCGGCAAACCCTCCATCCGAAGCTGCTAGAACTTGAAGTTCACCCCGATCAGCGCACTCAACCCCGCTCCAGGAATCAGGTGGCTCGGATGCGGCTGATCGATATAGAACCGGTTCAGCAGGTTATACACATTAGCCTGCAACTCCAGCCTGTCCGTCACGGGCCGCCGCATCATCGCGTTGAAGACCCAGTAGCCCGGCACCTGCCGCATCGCAACGCTGGTCACGACATATCCCGCTCCATTCGGGTTCGGAGCATAACCAGTCGGCACATAAGGCACCGTCGAGCTAGCCGTACGGCTGGCAACATAGTTACCACCCAGCCCTGCGCTCAATCGCAGCGGAAGCTTCTGCGAGATGAACGCATTGAACGTCTGCTTCGGCACATTTGCTAGTTGATACCCAACCGAAGCCGGATAGTATTTCGACGAGATCACCGCGCTATCGAGATACGCATACCCCAGCACCACGTCCGTACCCTGCGGCAGCCTGCCCACCGTGCTGAACTGCACACCCTTCACCAACTGGTTGCCCGAGTTCACGATGTTGTTCGAGTTCGTCGGATCGGTCTCCTTGGCGTTGTCCTTCTCCGTGCGAAACCACGCGCCATCCAGCAGCAGCCGCTCATGCAGCAGGCTGTACTTCGCGCCCACCTCATACGTCTCGTTCTCCTCTGGAGCCAGCGAGCTTTTCGTCGTGGCCACGCTCAGGCTCAGCGACTCAGCCGCCGGGTTGAAGCTCGTTCCATAGTCGAAATAAACGCTGCCATGCTTGGTCGGCTTGTACACAAACGCTGCGCGATAACTCGGCTGCTTGTCCAGTCTGCTGATCGGCGCAATCGGCGCGCTCACCGTGCCGCCCGCTGGTGGCGCGACCGGCTGGTAAGAGTTATAAACCGTATCGAAGTAGTCCCAGCGAACGCCGCCGCTCAGCTCAAACAAGTGGCCAAGGTGGATGGTATCGACGAAGTACAACCCTGCACTCTTCGACTTCGTATGCACCACCGTGGTGATGTACCCAGTGCCACCAAACGAGTCCGCCGCATTCGGATGCAGCAGGTTCGTCGAAGGAACAGTATTGACCTTGTTGATGGTGTAGCTGGTGCGGATGGGATTCGATACCTCCTGCCCACCCTCCACGCCGCCATCGAAGTCGTTCCGCATCCCCAGCACCTTGAACCGCGCCGTCAACTCCGTCTGGTTCCAAAGATCGCCTTCGACGCTCTTGATCTGCAACTGGTTCCGGTTCACCGCAATCGTCGCCGGATCAGATCCCGGCGTGTAGTTACACGGCTGATTCGGATTGACCGCGCTCGTCGGCAGGGAAGCAACCACGCCACCCACCGGCACACTTGCCGCAGCGTTCGAGCAGATCTGCGGCTCGGTAATCTGCGCCTGCCGCGGATAGTTCGCCCACCGCGCAATGCTGTGCAGGCTGACATTTTCGCCAAACGCATGACTCACTTTCGCCGTAAGAATGTCGTCGTTCGTCCTCAGATAGTTTTGGTCAGGGAAGCCATAGTAGTTATGCCGAATCGGCCCCGGAGCCACGCCATTCAGCAGCCACGGCAGACCATAGTCCGGCGTGTCGCTTTCGGTGTAATGGAAGTAGCTGATCGTGAACGGCGTCGTTGAATTCAACCCGAACGAGATCGAAGGAGCCACTCCAAAGCGCCGGATCTCGGCGTGCGGTCGTCCAGCCACACCGCCCTCCTGGCCTACGGCATTCAGCCGGAACGCCGCGCCTCCATGCCCCACGCCCGTCAGCGGCTCATTGATGTCTGCCATAATTCTGCGCGTCGCGTCCGTGCCAAACTGCGTCTCGACATTCACAAACTTTTGCAACTCAGGAACCTTGCTCTCCTGGTTGATGACGCCGCCCGTCGATCCGCGCCCAAACTGCACGCCCGCCGGTCCCTCCAGCACTTCCACCTGATCGAAGTTGAAGCTGTCGCGGTAGTAGCTGCCGAAGTCGCGAATGCCGTCGAGAAAGATATCGTTGCGCGCGGTAAAGCCGCGAATGGTCAGGTTGTCGCCCTGCGCTCCGCTCTCGCCCGCCGCCATGCTGATCCCCGGAACATTGCGCAGCGCATCCCGCAGCGTCGAGTTGCCTTCATCGTGCAGCACAAACTGCGGCACCACCGCCACCGTCTGCGGAGTATCCACCAGCGGCTGCGAAAACTTCGTCATCGCCACCGCATCCGGCAGCCCCGAAGTCGTCACATCCACTGAGTCCGAGTAGCGCAACCCCACCACCATCGTCGATGCATCCTGTGCCGCATAGCTCAGCCCCGTTCCGTCCAGCAGCAGCCGCAGCCCTTCTTCCTCGGGGTACAGCCCATTCACGCCATGCGTCTGAAATCCCGCCAGCGTCCCCGAGGGCAGCGTCACATTCACCGTCAACCCGGTCACCCGCTCATAATCCTTGATGGCCACATCGAGCGGCCCCGCGCCGATATGAAACCGCTTCACCGGAAGGTTCGCCGCCGGTGCACCCGCACCCGCCGCACCCGCTCCGGCATCGTTGGTCACCGCCGCCATCGCACCCCGGCTGGAACCTACCACTGCATACGCCGCCAGCGTCCCCATCGCCAACCACCCACGCCGACTCCCCACCTTCCAGCCAGCCTTCTTCCCACCCTTACCCACCATCTTCAACGTCGTACGCTTCACGTGCTCTCCTCAAAATCAAAAAATCAAACCCTGCGATTCATATCCATGCAGCCAGGTCGAAAATGCGCACACCTCGTGCTTGACCGCTTATCCTCAAAGCCCTCGCTCATGGCCGAAGCCACCGCAAACACCCCAAGGCTCGAAACCTGTTTACTTCTGTCGAAGGAGTTGAACCGAAGCCGAACGCCGCAGTTGCCCAGGCCGAAAACCCGACCTTATAATCCAGACAACCTGCAACCGTCCGACGGCTTGCAGCCTCCAGATTCCCGTGGTCTCCGCCAGGAGATCATCCACGGGGATCTGGACCTTCCATTCCAATCCTTATGGCCTGACACCACCAAAAAACGTAATGCTGAACTGATGAATTTGAATATACGACAGGATCGGTCCTAGATCAATCAAAATATAAGACTATTTTAGTCTGTATTGATGGATCGACTGCTAAGCCTCACCAAAACAGCAACTTAAAAGAAGAAAGGCGAAGAGCCGAAGCCCTCCGCCTTTCGTTGCCCTATCTCCAGAGCGGTTAGAAGTCCAGCTTCAGTTGGAACTCCGCTGTACGTGGTCCGCCAATATCCGACGTACCCGAGCCGCGCTGAACACGGTTCTGATCGTGTCCGGCAAAGGTGTTCGGGCCATTCAGGAAGCCTTCCGAGTTTCCTGTTGTCGTATTGCTCAGAGTTCCGTCGGTGTAATCCTTGAAGTTGGAGAAGTTTCCGACGTTATAAAAGGAGATGCCTGGGACAAGGGTCATACCTTCCCGCAGACGGCTCAGGTGGATCGGGTAGGCGATGCTGATATCCAGATTGCGGTAAAGCGGATTCTCTGGAGCATGAGCCTCCGGAACCTGCGCGATGGGCTGCTGGGTGGCCTGGAGAAGCACCAACTGCTGCTGAGTAAATAACCCGGCGGCAATAAGAGCCTGACCAGCCGGAGTCAACCGGCCCGCCTGGGTCGCGTTGTACTGGTCGATCAGCTTGTGAAGGCTCGTCCCTTTATATTGACGCATGTAGGCGCCGGGGTTGGTTCCCGGAACGATATCCCCGGTGGTTCCATCCCCGGTGACGTCGGTCTGGAAGATGCCGCCGATTCCGCTTCCACTGGTTCCACCGTTATCGAGATAGAGGTTGGTGGCAGCAGAGGTAAAGAAGTGACCGATGATGCCGATTTGCGGGCCGTACTTCAGCGTCATGGAACCACCGAACGAGACCTCCTGCGTATGGTCCAGTCCGCTTGGTCCCATATACTGCGTCGGGTTGTCGTAGTCATACGAAGGCGATGAAAAGAACTGATCCCCCACCCCCGAGTTGCCGTTGTTGGTCGCTGGATTCGCTGTACTGGAGGAATGCGAGAACGAATACGCCAACTGCAGGTTCGAGTTCATGATCCCGGGAGCCGGATGGGCCTTTTGCTGCTTGAAGACGGCCTGCAGCGCGTCATAACCGGACCGCCCAACAGGAAGCAGGAAGAGACCTTGTCCCAGTTGAGGATTGATGCCCGGAAACGCAGCTCCTGTGGCGATGGTTTTGCCGTTATACGACGCTGGATTATTACCCAGGAAGTTAGTTCCCGAATCCAGGCCGTTGCCGGCGAAGTCGGGGATCCGAGCTCCGGCAGCGATGGCGCAGGTGATCGCTGCGGAGCTTGCACCGCCCGCGCAATGGAAGGCGCTTGTGGTCGTAGCGATGGCATTCGTTGCTGCTGCGCTGTTGAGAGTGCGAGCTGCTCCCTCGCGGTTTACGTCAATCTGCTGAGCAATCTTGAGCGTCGAATTGTGAACGTAATCGACCTCGAGAATGGCACCCTTGTAGATCTCACGCTGCACGCCGGCGTTCCACTGTTCCGAATAGGGAGTCCTGTAAGGAGCCGCATAGGCCCCATCGTCGATCGTCAGTGTATTGCCGACATAACCAGCATTGACCGCAGCGCCTGCTGCTTTGGTTGCGTCCTGGTATTGCTTTTGCAGCGAAGCGAAGTGCGAACCCGACTGGCTCAGGGGTTCTGAACAGAGGGTAGCGATCGGGACTCCTCCGTCATTGTCGACTACAGTTCCGTCCGGAAGCGTAAGAGTATTCGTGCCTCCACAGAGGGCCTTTTCCGCGAAGAAGAGACCCTTCTTAATCAGCTCGCCGCGCGCGTTGGTCGTATTGTTGAAGACGTCGCTCTCATAGTAGATACCGAAGCCTCCGCGAATGACCGTCTTCTGGTCGCCGCCGGGGCTGTAGGTGAATCCGATCTGCGGAGCAAAGTTGGCATAGGGCTGATGAACCTTCTTGCCCAGTCCGGCCTGGAACTGATCGAAGAGCGGAGAATTGCCCGAGCAGTTGATCGGAAGCGAAGGGTCCACATCCGAGCAAAGCGGTGTTGCCAGATCCTGATTGGCGCGGCCGGTATCAACACTCCAACGAAGACCGGCAGTCATCGTAAAGGTTGGCGTGACCTTCCAGTTGTCGGCGACATACGCTCCTTGACGCCAGTCTGCTGTTCCACCGCCAGGAAGTTTGAAGCCTGGGTTTTCGGTGGAAAAGCCTTCTCCATTTCCGAGGACCACCGCAGACGGCGAATACGAGTCGACAAGATCTCCCGCACAGGGATCGGTAGGCGCGCAACCGGCGATCAAGGTACCAGTCGTGAGCGAGATCCGGGGAGCGGCACCGAAGAACTTCGCGAAACCTCCTCCTTGAATTCGATTGAGGCTATAGCCATAGCGAAAGAGGTGCTTTCCCTTGGTCCAGGTTCCGTCATAGCGAATCTGC
Source organism: Granulicella sp. (assembly GCA_041691255.1). Classification (GTDB taxonomy): domain Bacteria; phylum Acidobacteriota; class Terriglobia; order Terriglobales; family Acidobacteriaceae; genus Edaphobacter. Next base: position 51,842 of record JBEPUY010000029.1, read on the forward strand.
TTGTCCGACTGGTAGGTATTCTGCGGACCTTCGTAGTTAGGCCCGGTCCACAAGCCAGCCGAGATAAGACGAATGCTCAAGCTCGGAATCGGGTTGTAGACGCTCGAATTTCCCGTCGCGCCATCCACCAGCAGGTTATGAAATTTTTCGTAGCTGCCGCGGAAGGAGTGCGTAAAGTGACCGCTGGAGAAGTCCGCGCCGCCCGCAAGTCCGGGGGTATTGTCGCGGTTGTGATACAGCATGTAGCCGAAGTTGAAGTTTGAACTGGCGCTGTTCACATCATAGTTGGCGCGAACAAAGTAGTGGCCGCCGAGCGGGCCGTTGTAGTCGAGGCGTGCTGTCGAATAAGTCTCCCGGTAAGGCGCAGGAACGGAAGAAAATTGAGTCTGAATCGCAGCAAACGTGGGGGACAGTGTCAGGGCCAGCGGCGACTCCTGCTTGATGCGCTCCGCGTTGCCGAAGAAGAACAGCTTGTCCTTGATGATCGGGCCGCCGATGCTGCCGCCGAATTGATTTCGCTGAAATGGCGTATCAAGCCCGGTCGCAGTCCGCGCGAATAAGGCGCGATGGTCCTGAAAGTTGTAGAAAGCCTGCCCATGAAATCTATTGGTGCCCGAGTTCGTCGACACCAGCACCTGGCCGGTTGAAGTCACATCGCCCGAGACGTCCTGGGTCGAGCGGTTGAGCTGAAAGTCTCCAATCGCGCCCTGCGATACATTGAAGATCGTGGTTCCGACGGTCTCATCCGTAATGTCCTGGCCATCCAGCAGGATGCGGGTGGTACGGCCCGAGACGCCGCTCGTCGAGATGGCAGAGTAACCCGCCTTCGTAGGATCGAACGATTCGCCGCTCTGTAGGATGACGCCCGGCTCGATCTGCGCGAGATCGAGAAAATTGCGTCCATTCACCGGCAGCGAATCGATCTGCTCCTTGGTGATGACGTCACTGACGCCCGCCTGTTCGGTGTTGACCTGAAGCGCTCCGGCATTCACTTCGACCGTCTCTGACGACGAACCCAGAGGAATCTTGAAGTTACCGCTCGTCACCGTTCCGGTTCTGACCACTGTCTTTACATCCAGCTTGGCAAAGCCCGGCGCGGAGACGTCAACGGTATATTTGCCGGGATTCAGCGGTCCAACGCTGTAAAAGCCCGAGGCGTCCGTCGTCAAAACCTTCACCGACCCGGTATCCGTCCCGGTGATCGTCACATTGGCACCCGGAACCACCGCACCGCTGGGGTCCGTAATGGTCCCTTGAATCGATCCGCCGTTTACGGAGATAGCCTGTCCGTACCCCATTGCCAAGGTCGCGAATAAAATCACCACCAACCCTAAAAATTTTTTCATATGGTCAACTCCCCCTGAGTGTCCTCAAATCCGCTGCGCCTGTACTGCCATCTTGCAGACAGACTTCAAACGCAACGGACCAAGTCCGTGACCATATGAAGTGCATTTGGTTTACCAAAATGAAATATTTGTCCGTTTATCGGATTGATCGCAGTATTCAAATGACTTACTGAGTCGCTATTCACACGACCATCTCGCAGTGCGATTGAATAGCCACTCAGTTTTGAGTGGCTATTCATTACTAGTTATGATTAATCATATATTTGACCTAACCCTAACAGGATTAGCACTTAGGTGTATAAACAGGCCTTTGGTTGCCTCATAGAAATTAATGATTGTGATGGCACTTCAATTTCCTTCGCCAAAGATACGCCTGCCGATGCCTCCGATTGACGGCGTCTCAGGCATTGTTACTGTCCTCAGCAGGCCGCGGCCACTCATGCCACGCGCGCATCTGCATCAACCTGCCAGACCCTATGTAACCTACCCTGCAGAACCCTCTATAATAGATACATAAACCCATGGCAGATGATCAGAATCCCCAGCTCCCGCTAGGCCCTAACTCCGACTCCCCCAACACTCCCCCCGACGGTCCTCCCCCCAGCACCGTCCAGGGCCGCGGCGCAGCGTTCATGCTGTCTATCAATATTGAAGACGAGATGCGCCGCTCGTATCTCGACTACTCCATGTCGGTCATCATCGGCCGCGCCCTGCCCGACGTCCGCGACGGCCTCAAGCCCGTCCATCGTCGCATCCTCTATGGCATGCAGGAGATGGGTCTCCAGTTCAACAAGAAGTACACCAAGTCGGCCAAGGTCGTCGGCCACGTCATGGGTAACTACCATCCCCACGGCGACTCGGCTATCTACGACACCATGGTCCGCCTGGCCCAGCCCTTCAGCCTCCGCTATCCTCTGGTCGACGGCCAGGGTAACTTCGGCTCCGTCGACGGCGACCCACCCGCCGCCATGCGTTACACCGAGTCGCGCATGACCCGCATCGCCGGTGAAATGCTCGCCGACATCGACTCCGACACCGTAGACTTCTCGCCCAACTACGACGAGTCTACCCTCGAGCCGACCGTTCTCCCGGCACGCATCCCCAACCTCATCGTCAACGGGTCTGGCGGTATCGCCGTCGGCATGGCGACCAACATCCCGCCGCACAATCTCACCGAAGTCGTCAACGCCTGCATCACCCTGCTCAATGATCCTCACGCCGGTATCGACGCCGTGCTCGAGCACGTCAAAGGCCCCGACTTCCCCACCGGCGGCTATCTCTATGGTCGCACCGGCATCGCCCAGACCTACAAGACTGGCCGTGGCCGCTTCATCATGCGCGCCAAGTGCAGCATCGAGAACATCTCCGGCGGCCGCCAGGCCATCATCGTCACCGAGATCCCCTACCAGGTCAACAAGTCGAAGCTCATCGAGCGCATCGCCGAACTGGTCAACGACGGCGTCATCACAGAGATCGCCCGCGACGAGTTCCGCGACGAGTCCGACCGCGACGGCATGCGCATCCACATCGGCCTCAAGCGCGGAGCTGAGTCGCAGATCGTCCTCAACCAGCTCTACAAGCACACCCAGATGCAGGAGAGCTTCTCCATGATCTTCCTCGCCGTCAGCAACGGCCAGCCGAAGGTCCTCCCGCTCGATCACGCCATCCGCGCCTTCCTCGACCACCGCACCGAAGTCGTCCGCCGCCGCACTGCATTTCTCTTGGGCAAGGCACGCGACCGCGAGCACATCTTGCTCGGCTACCAGATGGCGCTCGACCACCTCGACAACGTCATCAAGATCATCCGCCAGTCCGGCAGCCGTCCCGAGGCCCGCGAGCGTCTCTTCCAATACTTCAGCGGCAAGTCCATCAACCTGCGCGGCACCGAGTTGGCCGGAGTCACCCTCGATCCCATCAAGTACAACGTCGACATGACCTTCTCGACCACCGGAACGCTGATCCTCAGCTACCGTCAGGTCGACGCCATCCTCGAACTGCAACTCTACAGACTCACTCAACTCTCCATCGACGAACTCCTCAAAGAGCTCGCCGAAGTCCGTGGCAACATCGCCGAGTTCGAGTCCATCCTCGCCAGCGAAAAGAAGCTCCGCAAAGTCATCGTCAAAGAGCTCGAAGACATTCGCGACCGCTACGGCGATCCCCGCCGCACCCAGATCGTCGACGAGACCACCGAGCTTCAGCTCGAAGACCTCATCACCGACGAGCAGGTTGCCGTCACCGTCTCCAACACCGGCTACCTCAAGCGCACGCCCATCTCTATCTATAGACAGCAGCGTCGCGGCGGCACCGGCCGCCTCGGCATGAAGACCCGCGAAGAGGACTTCGTCGCCCAGCTCATCATCGACTCGACCCACGCCTATCTGCTCTGCTTCACCAACACCGGCCGCGTCTACTGGCTCAAGGTCTACGAAGTCCCCG
>JBEPUY010000030.1:0-53957 GCA_041691255.1 Granulicella sp.
TGCCTCCGGCGATCATGGCGTCGGCATCGCCGCGCTGGATGATGCGGAAGGCGTCTCCGATGGAGTGGGCGCTGGAGGTGCAGGCAGTGGCGGTGGCCTCATTTGGCCCACGCGCGTTGTAGCGAATGCTGACGTGACCGGCGGCGAGGTTGACGATGGAGCCGGGGATAAAGAACGGCGAGATCTTGCGCGGGCCACCGGCGAGCATGTTGGAGTGCTCACGCTCGATGACGTCGAAGCCGCCGATGCCGGAGCCGATGTGGACGCCGAAGCGGTCGCGGTTGGTCGCGTCGATGATGAGGCCCGAGTGCTTCATGGCTTCGTCCGAGGCGGCGAGGGCGAAGTGGATGAAGCGGCCCATCTTGCGGGCCTCTTTTTTATCAACGAAGAGCAGCGGGTCGAAGTCCTTGACCTCTGCGGCGAAGCGCACGGGGTGGCCGGTGAGATCAAAGGCTTTGATCTCAGCCATGCCGCTTTTGCCTGCAAGCAGGCCGTCCCAGACTTCGGGCGCGGTTTTACCGACCCCGCAGATGAGGCCGAGGCCGGTGACGACGACGCGACGCTGCTCCATGTTGGTTACTTTCCTGCCTTTTGGTGTTTTTCGATGTAATCGACGGCATCTTTGACGGTCTTGATCTTCTCGGCGTCTTCGTCGGGAATCTGGATGTCGAAGGCCTCTTCAAACTGCATGACGAGCTCGACGACGTCGAGGGAATCGGCCCCGAGGTCTTCCTGGAAGCTGGCGCCGGGGGTAACTTCGGCTTCATCCACTTGAAGTTGCTCGACGATAATCTGTTTTACTTTCTCATCTACTACGGCCATTTCTTTCTCCTGTTTACGTCTTGCAATCAAAATTGGGATGACGGTGCGCGAAGTCAACACCACCATGCTCAAGAATACTGAGCGCCTAGCAGAGTGTAAAGCAAACCGCCGCTGGGCGAAATGGGGGGCATCCAGATGGAACTCATTTATTGGCCGTCTATTCTTCTTCGCTGCCATCCTGAGAGGCGGCCAGAAGAGGGGCGATGCCGTTGCCTTCTTCAAATCCGATGAGGCTGGGAGCAGCGGCAGGGGCAGCGGCGAGGGTATCCAGGCTGGAGACGTTTTTGAGCGCCCGATTGATGGTGCGGGTTTTGCCTCCCAGCTCGCGCAGCGTGTTCTGCACGGTGCCCACCTGTTTTTCGACCTTGTCCATGAGGCCGCCGAATTTTTCGAACTCGGTCTTCGCTCCCGAGAGGACGCGCCAGACCTCGTCACCCTTTTTCTGAATGGCGAGGGTATGGAAGCCCATCTGGAAGCTGGTGAGAATGGCCATAAAGGTCGAAGGCCCGGCGATGGTGACACGGCACTGCGATTGAATCTCGGACTGCAGGCCGGGACGGCGGACGACTTCCGCGTAGAGGCTCTCCGTGGGCAGGAACATGATGGCGTGCGGCATCGTGGTGGGGGGATCGATGTATTTGTCGCAGATGCGCTTGCCTTCGGCGCGAATGGACCGCTCGAAGGCGCGCCCGGCGGTGGCGATCTCGTCGGCGGTGCCGTGCTCGTAGGCATGTTCCAGCCGCTCCCAGTCTTCCTTGGGGAACTTGGCGTCGATGGCAAGCAGGATGTAGCTCTCGGCGCCTTCGCCGTTCGGGAATTTGAGGGCGTACTCGACCGCCTCGAGCGTGTTGGGCTTGATGCGCGCGTTCTTGATGTACTGCTCGGGCGAGAACATCTGTTCGAGTTGCTGGCCGAGCTGAAATTCGCCGACGACGCCGCGGGATTTGACGTTGGAGAAGACCTTCTTTAGATCGCTGACGCCGGTGGCGAGCTCCTTCATCTCGCCAAGCCCCTTCTGGACTTCGCCGAGATGGGTGGTGACCTGGCCGAAGGACTCGGTGAGCCGCGTCTGCAGTGTGGTGTTGAGCTTCTCGTCGACCGTAACGCGCATCTTTTCAAGCTCTTTGGAGTTGTCTTCGTTGAGTTTGGAAAGACGTTCTTCGACAGAGGTGCGGAGCTGGTTTTGCAGCGCGGTGTTGCTGGCCATCAACTCGCTGAGTTTGCTGTTGAGCGACTCGCGCAGGCTGGTGTGCTGGCCGTTAGTCTCGGTGGTGAAAGACGAGAGCCGCTGGGTGATGGTATCCATCTGGCTCTGGACGGCGTTGCGAAGCTGGTCGGCAGACGATTTATTGTCGCTGCGGAAGTCGGCAAGGCCGGTGTTCAGCGTCTGGCCGAGGACGGTGATGCTGGCGGCGACCTCGGTGCGGAGAGCGGCAAAGGCGGTCTCGCTGGCCTCGCGGGTGCGCTGGGCCTCGGTGGCGATGTCGGTGCGCATCTGGGAGAAGGAGTTGCGGATGTGCTCGTCCGTGGCCTGTTGGCGGGCGTCGAGCCGGGTGATCTGGTCGGGAATCTGGCCGAGGCGCGAGTCTTGCTCGGGAGCCTGCATCTTCCGCAAGAACAGGAAGATGACTGCGAGAAGCGTGACGACCTGAACGATGAGAATGGAGATCGGCATTCGGTTTTCCTTCGCCCTAAGAGTATCACCCAGACCCGAGGAGGATGTGTGGCTATGGGGGTGAACTCGGGTGGCAGACGGCAGATCTTTGTTCAGAGTGCTGAGTTAGCATCCAATACAAGGTGGATTCCTTTCGAGTTGCTAAAAACTGCCTGATTGTAGAACGGGATGCCGAGTTCTCGTGGAACGCAAAGCGCCGCTTACGCCAACGGAGAGCGGGCTCAGCGATAGCCGCCTCTTCGAGGCAATCTGGGGTGATATGGCAATAAAAAGATATCCATTAAACCGCCGCGCTGGCGCTATTGCCATCGTCGGCGCAGGTGTTCTCCTTTGTCTCTGCTGGCTCCTTTGGCATTCGCGGTCCAAGGCGTCCGCTCCAGCCTCGCCCGTCGCGGTTCATCGTTCTGTCAGCGCCACCGGCGCTGCCTCCGTCGATGACCTGGCCCCTACCGTGGTCTATGCCCACAATTTGATGCTGCGCAAAGGCTCCGACTTCCGTATCTACGTCCCCTGGCTCCGTGGGTTGATGGTCCGTACCCACCCACAGGTCACTCCATCGTTCGACGACCCTGAGTCCTTCGTCCTGGAGATTCAGAAGGGGGTCATCCACGCCAACATTGGGGACATCAGCAACTACCTGAACGCCAGTGCTCCGGCCAGCGCACCTCTCAAGAACATCTCGATCCAGCCCGAAGGCAACCAACTGAAGCTGCACGGTCTGGTTCACAAGATCGTTCCCATTAATCTGCTCGGCACGCTCTCCGCCATGCCAGACGGTCGCGTACGGTTCCATGTCACAAAACTCAGCGTGCTGAAGATTCCCCTGAAGGGACTTCTCGGCAGCTTTCATCTCCAGTTATCCGATCTGGTTCATACGACGAATGTGCCCGGAGTTCAAATCGTAGACAACGACATCATCTTCGACACACAGAAGTTGCTGCCTCCGCCGCATATTCGTGGTCAGATTACGTCCGTGAGTGTCCGGCCGCCGGACATCGAAGTGATTTATGGAAATGCGGGCAACGATGAGAGCCGACTCGCAAAATGGCACAACTTTCTCCGTCTGAGCGGAGGAACACTCGACTTCGGCAAGCTCACCATGCATCACGTCGACCTTACGATGATCGACGCGTCGAAGGATGCCTGGTTCGACCTCGATCTAGTGAATTACCAGGCCCAGTTCGTCAACGGCTATACCCGCATGACTGCGCAGGCTGGTCTTGAGATCTTTATGCCGGACCTCGATGAGATGGCTCACAAAAAGAAAGCCAGCCAAAAGGTCACGCTCGAATGGCTGAAAGACCGCAACCTATCGCTTCCGGCGGACGTTCCAGTGAAATAACGCTGGTGTAAAGAGTGTGAATTCAACGGATGGCCCTCTTTCTGTGCTGCCAGCTAACTTCCGTTACGTCTATCCTTAGACAGCGCCATGCGTGCACCTCCTGCCGTGTGCGCTTTAAAGAATTTTCCCGACCGAGGAGAAACATGCCGATTACAAATTACAGTGTGCTGGTAGGCGACCCGGTCTCGGGCAAGGTGGTCACGGGAGCGAGCACGCATTACCAGATCACGATGAACGCTCCGGGAGGTCCGTTTACCGTGGCCGTGAACATTCAGTCGGTAGATGGGTCGGAGGTGCTGTACGCGATTGAGGAGGAGTTTACCCCTCCCGATATTGCCGGGCTGCTGGCGCTGCCGATGGGAATGACCGCTCTCAAGAGCGTTCCCGGCGGATTGGCGCTCGATTATGTACGGTCACAAGTGAGCGGCATGCAGATGATTGCCCGCGAGCAGATGACGCTGCTGCCGCAGAGGAGCTCCAAGGGCAATCAAGAAGAACAGATGCTGGCCCAGGCACGCTCAGCCGCTCTCCAGAACGCTGTCATCACGTTGCTGAATATGACCATCGCCGATAAGGATGGCGTCATCTATGCCTTTGGCAGCAGCTACGCCGACGCGGGCAAGGTCGATGGGATTCACGATATCCACATGAACCAGGGCAATCCTGTGAATAACCACGGCGGCGACAACGGCATCTGGCAGGATGGCGCTCTGCTGATCCATCTGCCGTCGAAGGCGACGTGGACGGCGGTCTTCATCGCGTTCCAGACGGAGTCGTGGACGACAGACTCCAGTGGAAATCCCGCCTAGCTGCTTTGCAAGAGAACCCCCGCAGCAAAACGCAGGTCCTTCGACTCGTCTGCGCCTTCGCTCAGGATGACAATTTTAGTGTCGTCTGTGGTTGTGGGCTTAGAGCAAATTCCCTGATGGTGTAGAGCGAATGGAGCGCATTGGAGCGCCAACGGCGCGGCTTATGCCAGCCCTGGGTATCCGTGCCCCCAAAGATGAGGGCTGAAGGCCCGATCGATAACGCGATACCCCATCGGAAAACTTACTATCGATCGCCGCGAGGATGTGGTCGGCGACGGCAGCGGCTATATCCGCGGGGGTATTACAAGCGCGCCTGTCTTTGCTGTTCTTCTCCGGCGGAGTGGACTAATTCCTGGAGACCCCTCTCGACGGCATCAGCGAAGCGCAACTTAAATTATTCGGGCTGGTATGCGCCGTTGTAGGAAAGCGAAATATTTCCCTCTTTTCCCGGGAAATACTTGAAAAGTGTTGCATAGTTACAAAAAAAAGCACCAACACCCTCTCTCGTAAGTCTCGAATAACAAACCGATTGTGAAGCCGTGACCTTCGGCGACTCACCTGCTTTGAGAGTGTCGGGCCAATCCAAAAAATAGTTTTGATGATCGCCGGAAACGATGCAGCTTCTGCCACGTTTGGGCAATGACGTCTCTGAAGGCATTTGCGCGCGACGAACCCTAACTCTGAAAGGACTAGGAACATGGCAAAATACATTGGGTCCCTCAAGTTCATCATTCCAGTGCTCGCGGCATTTATAGCGCCGGGGCAAGCGTTCTGCAATTCTATTAGCCTGACGGCACAGGGAATTGCCGATGGGTTCACTTTGTCAACCTTTGCTACGACCAATCCTGGAAATACCGGTTGCTGCAGCGGCCCATTCGGTGTCGCGATGACAACCACGGGAAACGTCATTGTTAGCACAGGAAGCGGCACCCAATACGTCTTCGCCAATACCGACGGCCAGACGACTGGATCGGCACTCTTTACTCACCCTTCCAGTGCGAGCACGTCCGCCTACGCTACAGCAGGCGGCAGCCCCTACGGCGCCCAGGGTGGGCGTTATGTAGCGTTCAAGTCCGACGGTACGGTCGATCGTACGCTCACAGGGGTTACTGCGAGCCCCTATCTTGGAATGTGGGGTAACCCGGTCAACGGACACATCATCGCACAAAGCAACGCCGGTCTTATTGACATCAACCCGCTTGCAAATGGGGGCCTGGGCTCGTTCAGGGTCATTAACGGTGGAGTCTTCGGGGATGGCGTGACGGTCTCGCCGGATGGCTTAACGGCCTATGTCGAAACAGGCAGTCAAATCGTTGGCTTCAACATCGCCACGGGAGTCCAAACCTATGCTTCCGGAGGCTTTGCGGGGCTGTCCGGACCGGATGGTTCCGGTGTCATCACAAGCACGAACAGCCTGGACGGAGACATTATTGTCAACTTCAATGGAAATGGATCTAACACGGGAGGAATAGGTCTACTGGATCCCAGCTCGTCAACCTTTAGCATCATCGCTACGGGCGGTACGCGTGGCGACTATGTCTCCCCCGATACGAGCAACGGCACCCTGTTCCTGGATTATTCCGACACCGTTGAGCGTCTCTCCTGTGGACCCAACTGCAGCATCGGCGGCCCGCCGCCACCGCCGCCTTCCGTTCCAGAGCCAGGAACGCTTGTCCTGCTTGGAACCGGGCTGGCGGCCTTGGGCACCATGGTTCGACGGGTAAGGTTGAGATCCTAAGGAAGCTGCGAGGCCGCGCAGATCGGCGGCCTCGCCTTCCGCGCAGCGGGCTCAGACTTGTAGCGTAATTGATCGGAAGACCGACAAGCCTGGGACTGCGACAGGATGGGGCGCTGTTGATTCCTCTGCCCTCGAAGGCGACGTGGACGTCGGGGTGATTGCATTCCAGACGGAGTCGTGGACGACAGACTCCAATGGAAATCCAGCTTAGAACCTATTCAAAAATCTGCACCGATGTCCCTCAACCGAAGCGCCACAAAGCTACGTCCTCTCGACCGAAGGCGGCGTTTTTGACGCCGTAGCGGAGAGACCCCTGTATTTCGTCTTTGCCCTGGATGAGCAAGGTCTGCATCGTCTGCAAAAAGCACCTCGGTCAATCATTCCTTCCGGCAATCCAGATAATGGGTTCGATTAAACCAGCAAAATACAGGGGTCTCTCCACTGCGCTGCGCTCCGGTCGAGATGACGTACGGTTGTGCGGCGTTGGCCTTTCGTCGGAGATCACCTTATTTACTCCCGTCCGACTGAATAGCGCTTAGATCGCGGCGAGGATGCGGTCGGCGACGGCAGCGGCCTCGACCGCAGGGCGAACGTCATGGGTACGGATGATGTGGGCTCCGTTGAGGATCGCGGCTACATTCGCTGCCGTGGTCGCATGCAGGCGCGCCTCGGGCGGCGGCAGGGTCTCTTCATAGAGCGGAGCCAGCGCCTGGGCGAGAAAGCTCTTGCGCGAAACTCCGGCCAGGATCGGCAGGTTGAGTTGACGGAGCCGGTCGAGATGGGCCAGCAGCGGATAGTTCTCGTCGAGCCGCTTGCCAAAGCCGAAGCCCGGGTCGAGGACGATCCGGTTCCGTGCGATTCCGGCGGCGGTCACAGCCTCAACGCGGTCCTTCAATCCATGCAGCACCAGGGGAACAACTTCCTCGGCGGCAAGGGGCACCTGATCCTGCCAGTCGTGCGGACGGCCTCGGGCGTGCATCAGAACGGTGCCGCAGCCTAGCTGGACGCAGTTCCTGGTCATGGCGGCGTCCCAGAGGTGGCCGCTGACGTCGTTGACGATCTCGACCCCGGCCTCGACGGCGCATACGGCGGTAGAGGCATGGTGGGTGTCGATGGAGAGAATGGCGTCGGGCCTCTGAGCGAGGATCGCCTCAATGACGGGCAGGATGCGCGCCTGCTCTTCGTCGGCAGAGAGCGGGACGGCGTTGGGCCGGGTGGATTCTCCGCCGATGTCGAGGATGTGCGCGCCGTCGTCGAGCATCTCGTGCGCCTGGGCCAGGGCGCGTTCGGGCGCGTTCTCGGGCATGTAGAAGTGGCCGCCGTCGGAGAAGCTGTCGGGAGTGACGTTGAGAATGCCCATGACGAGGGTGTGCTGGCCGAGCGCAAGGCTTCGGGTGCGGAGACTCCAGTCATAACGAGGGCGATGGGCAGGCGGCATAGATAAAGTTTAGATGCAAAGATTTGGCCGGAGGCCAGACCCAGACGAGCTTACCCACGGCAGGATGCTAGACTGCGCGGATGATGAGGTTTGCCGCGCGTTGTGCCGTAATTGTGCTGGGCGGAATGCTCTGCGTGCCAGCGGGGGCCGCAACCCCCTCCGCGACACACCACAGAGCGCATCATGGGAAGCCGCTGAAGTTACAGGTTGCCAGGCTGCTGGCCGACCCGGCGGTGTCGCGCTCGCATTGGGGCATTGCGGTCACGAAGATGGATGGGACGCGTGTCTATGCCTTGAATGCTGGGCAGTTCTTTCAACCGGCCAGTAATGCAAAGCTATTCACCACGGCGGCCGCTACAGCTCTGCTGGGGCCGGAAGCGATGGTGACGACCAGGGTGACGGCGATGTCGCTCCCAAACAAAGACGGTGTGCTGCCGCTCGGCGGTCTCCGGCTGATGGGCGCAGGCGACGCCAACCTGTCGGGGCGCACGATTCCCTATGTCCCTCCGGCGCTGCGGCCAAATCCTGCACCGCCTGAAGCTGACCCGCTGCGCTATCTGGAAGAGATGGCCGATCAGGTCGCGAAGACGGACATCAAGGTTGTCGAGGGAGATATTGTCGGCGACGACTCGCTGTTTCCCTGGCAGCCCTACCCGGAGGACTGGTCGATTGATGATGCCGTGTGGGGATACGGCGCTCCGGTGTCGGCGCTGACGGTGAATGACAACGAGATGAAGGTGACGGTCACTCCTGCGGCAGAGGCGGGCGCACCCGCAACCGTGGCGATCGAACAGGCGGTGCCGTATTACACCGTGGAGTCGAGCGTGACCACGACCGCAGCCAACACCATCCCGGGGGTCGGGATCGATCGCTCTCCCGGTTCAAAGATGGTGCGCGTCTACGGCACGGTTCCCGTGGCGATGCAGCCCATGACCAGCCACATTGCCATCGATGATCCTGCCGAGTACGCCGCGATGGCGTTCAAACAAATGCTGGAGCAGCGAGGGATTCGAGTGACCGGCAAGGCGCGGGCCGAGCATCGCCTCTCGGTAGATACAGCAAATTTTGTGGACGAGGCACAGCAGCCGCTGACGATCCCTCCAACAGACAAGAGCGCACAACCCGGCTGCGCGAACTTCTGCACGACGCTGGCGGAGCATATCTCGCCCCGGCTGATCGACGATATCGTAGCGACCAACAAGACGTCGCAGAACCTTCATGCGGAGCTGATATTGCGGAGGCTGGGCAAGGCATTTGCCGACGATGGCTCAGCGGTGCAGGGCGCTCGTGTAGTGCGAACATTCCTGACCACGCTGGCCGGAATCGACAAGGATGACTTCGTCTTCTTCGATGGCTCTGGGCTGAGCGGCCACGACCTGGTGGCTCCACGCGCCACCGTGCAGTTGCTGCAATATGCCAGCACGCAGCCATGGTTCGCGGATTGGAAGAGTTCACTTCCGGTCGGCGGCGTGGATGGAACGCTCGCCGGACGCTTCACCCGCGCCCCCCTGCGCGGTCATGTCTTCGCCAAGACCGGAACGCTGGGCGAGGCGCGTGCGCTGTCGGGCTACCTCGATTGCGCGAGTGGGCGGACGGTGATCTTTTCCATCATGGTGGACAACCACGCTCAGCACAGCCATGCGGATGAGGCCGCGATGGACCGGATTGTGGCGGCAATTGCAGCGACGAATTAGACACCCGGTCATGAAAACCTGAGAAGTCGCCAAAAAACTCCAAAGGAGCGTTCCCTCCACCGCTGCTCCGCCAGCCCAACCGCACGTCATCTCGACCGGAGCGCAGCGCAGTGGAGAGACCCCTGTATTTCGCCTTTGTCCTTGTCGTTATTTGTTTTTCCTATCCAGATACTTCCTCAGCCATAACAACTTCTTTGAGCCTGCTTAGACTGAAGATTTAGGGTCAATTTGCAGCGATCAAAAAAAAGGACAAAGCGAAATAAAGGGATCTCTCCGCTGCGGCGGCAAAAGCGCCGCCTTCGGTCGAGATGACGTGGGCTGTGTGCGGGCAAGCTTCAGGTTTCTCTAGAATGGAGAGATGAAGCGTAGCGGATTGTCTCTTGCGCGGAACGTCGATGTGTCGACCAGATGATGGATGCCGCTACCTTGCAGGTGCTGGTGGTGGTGTTTCTGGCCACGTTTATCCGGTCAGCGTTCGGGTTTGGCGAGGCGCTGTTCGCTGTGCCGCTGCTGGCGCTTTTTATTCCGCTTAAAGTTGCCGCGCCTCTGGCAGTGCTGGTGTCGATTACGATTGCCGCAGTGGTCGTCGCGCAGGACTGGCGCAAGATTCATCTGCGCAGCACCGGTTGGCTGGTAGGGGCGACACTGTTCGGCATTCCGGTGGGATTGCTGTTGCTGACCAGCAGCCACCAGCAGGCGGTCAGGATCGCCTTGGCGATCTTCATCATGGCGTTCGCGTCGTACTCCCTGCTGGGCAGCAAGCCACCCGAGTTAAAGCACGACAGCAAGCCATGGCTTCTGGGCTGCGGCTTCGTCGCCGGAGTCTTTGGCGGAGCGTATGGGATGAACGGGCCTCCGCTGGTGATCTACGGAGCGATGCGGCGGTGGTCGGCCCAGCACTTTCGCGCGACGCTGCAGGGATATTTTCTTCCTGCAAGTGTCATCGGCATGGCCGGATACTGGCTGGCCGGACTCTGGGTTCCGGCAGTGACGCACTACTACCTGCTGAGCCTGCCCGTGCTGCTGCCTGCGATCTGGCTGGGCCGCGTGGTGAACCATCGCCTGCACGGTGACACGTTTCTGCGCTACGTCTACGTGGGCCTGGCTGGCATTGGCGTGGTGTTGCTGGCGCAGTCGGTGCATCGGTAGGGCCACGACGGGGTGAGAGAATAAATTCATGGTTCGAGCTTGTTTTTTGCTGATGCTGGCCTGTGCGCTGGCCGGGTGTAAGTCGGTGCCTCCTCCAACGCCGCTCTCGCAGTTGAATGAACAGCAGATGCATGGCCATGCGGTGTTCGAGACCCATTGCAGCGCCTGCCACTACGACCGCCGCGACGCCGCGCTGCATGGGCCTTCGCTGCTGGGCGTCTACAAAAAGCCCTATCTGCCGAGCGGCGCGCCCGCCAATGACGACCGCGTGACCGCGACCATTCTGCATGGACATGGTCTGATGCCCGCAGTAGGAAATGACATGGACCAGCAGGATCTCGACGATCTGCTGGCGTATCTGCACACGCTTTAGAGAACAGGAGCAGGAACGATGGCGGACGAGCGCAAGTCTGTAGGGCAGATGCTGCCGGGAGTGGCGGGAATCTGCCTGTTTATGCTGTTCCTGACACTGATGAACGTCTTTGGCGCGTTGCGGAACACCTTTGGCATGGGGTTGGCAAAGTATGGCGTGCTGGGGCTGTGCACGCTGCTGGTGGCTGGCATCTTCGGGTTGCTGAGAATGAAGCGGTGGGGATGGGCGCTGGTGCTGGCCGGCTGCGTCATGCTGTTTACCGGAGACTTCTTCTTCTTCGAGAAGACTCGCAGCGGCTTCTTCTTGATTCGGGGAATGTTTTCGCTGGTCTTTTTTCTCTACCTGGTGCGGGACGAGGTACGCAGCCGGTTGCGTTGAAGAGAGTGTCTTTGCCGCCCACGGAGTGAAACAAGCAACGACGTAAGACAGGGGTCTCTCCACTCCGCTGCGCTCCGGTCGAGATGACGTGCGATAGGGACGGGAATGTGCGCGATAGGGTCGGGACGATGCGCGATCGTGACGGGATGACGTGCGATAGGGATGGGATGATGCGCGGCTCCGGTTGAGATGACGTGAGTGTGCGCTTAGGAGCACATAAAAATCTACGTCATCTCGACCGAAGGCGGCGCTTTTGCCGCCGCAGCGGAGAGACCCCTGTATTTGCCTTTCGTCGGGGCCAACTCTCCATCCTCCACGAACAACCGTTAGTTAAACGCCGCAGCAGCCGCAGCACTGACGATCAGGATCAACACCCACCATCCGATGATCGCGGCCGCTGCCTTGCCGCGACTCACCTTCGCCACAATCGACGTTCCAAGAATAAGCAGGATCACCGACCAGATGCCGATGACATCGAAGAAGCCAAGCGCCGCCTTGAGGCCCGCTCCGACGTCGGGGAAGTAGTAGCCGAGGTTGGTCCCCACGGGGTTCTTCATGTCGTAGCCCTCGGCGTTGCCGCCGACGTAGAGCATCAGGATCGTCAGCAGCCCTATGATTATCTTGGGCAGACTACAGTACATCCAAACGCAGAACATCTCGCCGAACGTGGTGCGTGCGCCCAGGCCGAAGTTAAACGTCGCCCACAGACCCAGCGCGGCGATCGCCGAGAAGAGCAGGATCAGCACCGGGAAACCATAGGACGTGTACTTATATCCGACGCTCATGCCGTGCACTCTGGCTGCGCGCTGCTCCGGCGTCAGGCTGGCCAGCGTGTCCTGCTGCTTGGGGCTGGCCTGAATCTGGTTCTCGACCACCCGGTCCCATCCCACCTGCGAGGTGACTGCAAGCGTCACGCCCCACGAGAGCACCACAATCAACAGAAAGGGAAGCCACCAGCTCCTGCTGCGCAGAATGTCGGTGAAGGTCTTTGAAGGGGCGACAAACGTGTCGACAACCCGCTCCACCTGGCTCAATCCCGGTCCCGATGCCTGTCCCTCTTCCACAACTACGCCATCGCTCATAAAGGCCGTCCTCGATCCTCAAGTTTTTTGTTCGAGGGAATTGTAGCTCCCAGGGTCTGAATTGGCATGAAATTTCGGCACGGCCATGAGCCGGAAGTCTCACTAGTGCGTTATTTCCTGGTTTTCAACCAAACCATTGCCACAACGACACGTCATCTCGACCGGAGCGAAGCGCAGTGGAGAGACCCCTGTATTTCGCTTGCCGTCCCTGTTCTTTAAATGACAGAGAAGCATTATTTCGGCTGTTTTAAACAGGCTCTTAGAATCATCTAAATCCGCGCGATCCATAGCGGCCCCGCTCTTACTCGACCACGACCAGCACATCACCCGCGCCTACCGTGTCCCCTACCGCGACGGTCACCCGAACGACTCTCCCGGCCTTGGCCGACTTCAACTCATTCTGCATCTTCATGGCCTCAATCACGATGACGCCCTGCTGCTCGGCCACCTCGTCACCCACCGCAGCCAGAACTCGCACCACGCGGCCCGGCATGGGAGCCTTGACCGCTCGCGGCCCGGCGGCGCCACCACCCGCGCTGCGCCGTCCCTGCAGAGAACGAGGATCGTTTATCTCGAACGCAAATCGCTTGCCGTCAATCAGCACGCCATCGCCATCGAGGACGCAACGATACTGCCTTCCCCCGATGACCAGCGACATCACACCCGGCTGCAACATCCGCGCGTTTGCGGCGATGAGGTTGCCATCGACGACGCACTCCATCGCACCGTCGATAAAGTCGGATGGCAGCTCAACCCGGCGCTTTTTTCCCTCCACCTCAAGCCAGACGGTCATGACCGCAGCCCCTCCTGACGCCCCGCGGCGGCCCACTTATTGGCGGGAGCACTATCGTTCGTCGCTGGCGGTCTCTCCGTGCTCTGCGAGGTCAGAAACGCCGCCGCGAGCGCCACCACCTCTTCGGCAACCGTTGCCTCTTCAACCGGGGCAGCGCCTGCCAGCAGTCGCTCCAGATAGCCCGTGTCGATGCGTGCGGCCCGGAAATCCGCATCCATCAGAATGCGCCGGAACAAGCCGATATTCGTCTTGATGCCGCCAATGGCGTATTCATCGAGCGCCCGCAGCATCCGGTCGATGGCCATCTCCCGCGTCTCGGCAAAAGCCACCAGCTTGGAGAGCATCGGGTCGTAGTCGAGCGGCACCGTCCAGCCAGCATAGACGCCGCAGTCCTCGCGGATGCCCGGCCCACCGGGCTGCACCAGCCGCGTAATCAGGCCGGGCGAAGGGAAGAAGTTGTTGTCGGGATCTTCGGCATAGATGCGGCACTCGATGGCATGGCCGCGCAGGCGCACCTCCTGCTGCTTCAGCCCCAGCGGCTCGCCCATGGCTACCCAAATCTGCATCTGCACCAGGTCGAGGCCGGTGACCAGTTCGGTGACGGGATGCTCGACCTGTAGACGAGTGTTCATCTCAAGGAAGTAGAAGTTCTCAACGCTATCGACCAGAAACTCCACCGTGCCCGCATTGACGTAGCCCGCAGAGAGCGCCAGCCGCACCGCTGCCTCGCCCATTCGGCGGCGAAGGTCTTCACTGACCACTGCGGACGGAGCCTCTTCGATGACCTTCTGGTGCCGCCTCTGCACCGAGCACTCCCGCTCACCCAGGTAGAGGCAGCCGCCGTGCTCGTCGGCCATTAGCTGAATCTCGATGTGCCGGGGGCGCTCGACGAGCTTCTCCAGATAGACCTCTCCCGAGCCAAAGCTGCGCTCCGCCTCGCTGCTGGCCGCCACGTAGGCTGCAGCCAGGTCCTCCGGGGCAGACACCGCGCGCATCCCCTTGCCGCCGCCGCCAGCGGCAGCCTTCAGCATGACCGGATAGCCGATCTCGGCCGCAACCCACAGCGCCTCCTGCGTCGAGGCCAGCCCGGTAACGCTACCGGGCACACGCGGCATCGCCGCCGCATCCGCCGCCTGCCGCGCCCGCGTCTTCGAGCCCAGCACGCGCATCGCACTCGCAGTCGGACCGATGAAGATGATTCCCGCTGCCGCGCAGGCCTCGGCAAACTCCGCGTTCTCGGACAAGAAGCCATAGCCGGGATGCACGGCATCCGCCCCAGACTGCCGCGCAATGTCGAGGATGAGGTCGCCGCGGAGATAGCTCTCGGACGCAGGCGCTGGCCCCAGGCGGTACGCCTCGTCGGCGTGGAGCACATGCAGCGCGGCGCGGTCGGCGTCGGAGTAGACGGCCACCGTCCCCAGCCCCATCTCACGGCAGGCGCGAATCACTCGCAGCGCGATCTCGCCACGGTTCGCAATCAGGACTTTTTGGATGGTCCGTCGCAAGCGGCAATTTTACTCCAGTGGGCGATGGTCTGCGGTCGGAGCGCTTGCCGCACAAAAAGAAGCGCCTCCCGCAAAGGGAGGCGCTTCCGTTCTTCGGATGAGGAAGACAGCGACTACATGGTGACGCCACCAGGGGTCTTTGATTCCTTCTTCTTCTCGTTGATCTTGCGAGCGCCCAACGCCTTGTTGTTCCAGTCGTCAGCCTCAGCGAGGTCAGCCTTGCGCGCCGCGTCATCGCCGCACTCCATCTGCGCCTTGATGCGGTTGGTCAGGTTGAGATAGGACATCGCCTCATCGTAGGTCGGGTTGATGTCGACGGCCTTGTGCAGGTTCTGCAAGCCATCGGTGACCAGGTCTGTATTCTGGTCCTTCATCTTCTGGCAGGCGTCCTTGCTCTTCTTCACGTTGCCATTGGCATCGTCCGTAAGACCATCGGCAGCGAGGATGGAGATCATGTTCTTATACGACTGCATCCAGTCCACCACGCCGATGGTGTAGTACGCCTCGGCATCGTTTGGATCGATGGCGACGACCTTCTTCTCGTACTCTTTCGCAGGGTCAAACCGCTTGATGTTGCGGTTGATCGACGCCATTTGCTTCAACGCGGTCAGGTCGTTCGGGTCCTTCGTAAGAACTGCCTGAAAGCCATCGAGGGCCTTCTGGGCGATCGCGAGGTTCTCCGGCGTGTCGAGATTGGGCACTACCTGATAGGAGTAAGCGGTGGCGAGATACAGCTTCGCGTCCTCGTAGTTCGGGTCGAGCGCGATCGAGTTCTGGAAGTGATTGACAGCCTCTTCGTATTGAGCGTTCTTGAACGCCTGTACACCCTTGGTGAGCTGGTCGCGTGCCTTCAGGCGGTTGCATCCAGTTACAGAACCAAGCAGCAGCGCCAGCAGAGCTGCAGTAACCGGAATCCGTGCGGTTAATTTCATGGGGTGTATCGTCTCCTTCAAATAGGCGCGTTGATCTCTGGGACAAAACAATTGATAGATCGAATTCTTCAGCTTGCCCGCTTGATTGTAATGTTATACGCCCCAGCGTGGCTAGAGGACGCATCGTTTATCCTGCAAAATACATTTTTGATAAGACAAGCAACGGGCGGTAGCCATGATAGCCACCGCCCGCGCCCGAGTTCAGTGCGAACCGATCACTGGCCCGCCGCAACTCTTGGCGTAATCATGGCGATTGTTTCGACTCCGGCCTGATGCCCAAAGTCGACTACCTCCGCGATTTTCCCGAAGTCCAGGTCCTTGTCGCCTTTGATGAACATAACTTTTTCCGCCCGGGTCGCGTAGATCTCTTCCAGCTTTGGCTCTAGTGCCGCTTTGCTGAAATCAGTATCATTGATCTTGTACGCCGGGGCTCCCGCGCCATTCGACAGCACCTGTACGACGATCGTCCGATCGTTCGGCTGGTCCTGCGTCTTGTTCTTGGGAGGCTGTGGCACCGCTGTCTGCAAGCCCTTGGGGGTTACCGGCACAATCACCATGAAGATGATCAGCAACACCAGAAGAACGTCAATCAGAGGCGTGACGTTCATCTCGGACATCGAGCCGCCTGAATTTCCAGAGCTCATTCCCATAAGAAATCTCCTTGTCTGCTCCGGCTGCCCGATATCTATCGGGTCGGCCGCCCTGCAATGGGCATTATTGGCCCGTCATTACATTGGTGTCGTTATCAGTCTTCTCGGTGAGAAGGCCCAACTGGTTGACGCCGGCTGCCCGGATGCCGTCAATCGCGTCCATGACCTTGCCATAGTTGGCGCGCTGGTCGGCGCGCATGTAAACCTCTTTGTCGGTCTTGTTCTGGAGCATCGCCGACACCTTGGTGCCAAGATCGTCCGCAGTGACCTGGTTGGCGCCGAGGAACGTTCTGCCGTCCCGGGTAATGGCCACGGTAATGGCATCTTCCTTGTTGGCGTTTTCCATCACGACGGCCGAAGCGGCGGTCGGCAGGTCCACATTGACCTTGTTGTTCAGCATGGGGGTGATAACCATGAAGATGATCAGCAGCACCAGCATCACGTCCACCATCGGCGTCACGTTGATGTTTGAGTTGACCTTCTTGCCTTCATCCCGCTTATTGATGCCCATAACGTCGGCTCCGTCCGGTTTGTCCGGCTTTGCTATTTCCTTGCGATCCCTGCGGTAGCACTCTGCCCTTCGGACACCGTTCGCTGGCGGCGTCCGAAGGGCCTCGGCTGAGGCGTGATTCTCGCAGGTTTGTTGCGTTACTTCGTCTATAAAGCTACGACTTTTCTGACTTCTTCTTTACCGGTGGCTCTGCTTGATGAAGTAGTCCACCAGTTCGCTGGAGCTGTTGTCCATCTCGACGTCGAACGCTTCCACCTTGCCGGTGAAGTAGTTGAACGTCATAACGGCGGGGATGGCGACGAGCAGACCCATGGCGGTCGTTACCAGGGCTTCCGAGATACCGCCGGCGACTGCGCCGATACCGGAGGTCTTCTGGGTTGCAATCTGCTGGAAGGCGTTCAAGATACCGACGACGGTTCCGAACAGGCCGATGAACGGCGCCGTCGAACCGATGGTCGCCAGACCGCCGAGACCGCGCTTCAGCTTGGCATGAACGATCGCCTCAGAACGCTCGAGGGCGCGCTTGGAGCTTTCAACCTGCTGCTCGGTGATGCTGCCGCCCGAACCGAAGCTGCGGAATTCCTGCAGGCCGGCGGTGACAACCTCGGCGAGGTGCGACTTCTTGGAGCGGTCAGCAACCTTGATCGCTTCGTCGAGACGGCCATCCTTCAACGCGCCGGCAACCTTCGGCGCGAACTCGCGGGACTGCTTGCGGGCTGCCGAGAAGTAGAGAGCGCGATCGATGATGACGGCCAGCGACCAGATCGACATGATGAAGAGAAGGATGACGACGCAACGGGCCAGCCAGCCCATGTTGCCCCAGAGGCCGAGAACACTGAAACTTACCTGGGCATCCTCGAAAAAGAGACCGAGCGAAGCTGGTACGTGAGCGAAATTTGCGAGATGAGCGAGAATCACTTGGATGTTTCCTCCTGGTGTAAATCTATTCTTCTGAAGCTTGACCCGTGAATCCCCCGAACGTGCGATGAAGCTTCAGGGAGGCTCCCGGATAGACGGTGCTGAGCCTGCAAAGGTTGTTCTAGCCGCCCATATTGAAGTTGACGGACACGGTCGTATCGACTTCCGTGGGCTCGCCATTCAAGATGTAAGGTCTGTAGCGCCATGTACGAACGGCATCGACCGCACTGGCCCGCAACATCTCCGGCCCGCTGATCACCTGCAGATTCGTAATCGTTCCAGTCTTGGAGATGATGGCATGCAGTACCACCGTGCCCGAGACGTGCGCCGCGCGAGCGATCGGAGGATAGCTCGGGTTGACTCCGCCGACCTTCGAGCCGGCAACGACGCCGCTCGAAACGCGAACCGGGCCTTTGGGCTTCTCGACGTGGACCACCGGGGCAGGCGCGTTTCCGATGCCACCCATAACGCCTCCGGGGACACCGCTGCCGCTACCCATACCGCTCATACCGGCAACACCGGCAACCTGCGGAGCGGCTTCCTCCTTCACCATCTTGATGTCCTTGGGGATCTTGGTCGGCGCATGAAGGCCCTGGTCGATCTCCGACACCATCTTGATCGGCTTGATGATCTGCGCTGGCGGCGGAGGCGGTGGTGGGGGCGGAGGAGGCGGCGGGGCCGTCAACATCGCCGTCAACGCGGTATGCGGTAGCGCGTCAGGATACAGCAGCGGAATCAGGATCATGGTCGCCACAATCAAAGCATTGAAAACGAGCGTCCCGATCATCCAGTACTTGGACTTGGTCTTGATCCTTCCGCTGGACTCGATCATTGAATCTTCAAACATAATATGCAGCCTCTTTACTGTGAAGAAGAGCTATTTTTCTTAGACACCGCCCCGTCAGGATTTGTTCCCGGAATAATTCACGCCCCGGAGATCCACCCAAACGCCCTACGTCCTGGCCCTCTTTGCCGCTGGCAGAACGGCCGTCTTGCCCCGCTTGGACCGCCACTCCTGGTACGCCACCAGCATTGGTGCCGCTACAGCAATGGACGAGTACGTTCCAATCAAAATACCGATGACGAGTGCGAAAGAGAATCCATTCAACACCTCGCCGCCAAACAGATACAAACAGAGCACAGTCAGAAAGGTCAAGCCCGACGAAATAACAGTCCTGCTCAGAGTCTGATTGATGCTCCGGTTCACCAGATCGGCCAGAGGTTCCCTCCGCGAAAGCGCGAGGTTCTCGCGAATGCGGTCGAAGACGACAATGGTGTCGTTCATCGAGTAACCGATCAGGGTGAGGATTGCAGCGATAACGGTAAGCGTAATTTCCTTGTTCGTCAAACTAAAGGCGCCGATGGTGATCAACGTATCGTGAAAGACCGCCGCAACCGCGGCCAGGCCGTAGATCAGCTCGAACCGGAACCACAGGTAGATGAGCATTCCCAGCAGCGAATAGAGCGTCGCCTCGATGGCCTGTTCCTGCAACTGCTTGCCCGCCGTGGGGCCTACAATCTGCACCTGCTCGATGGTGAAGCCGGAGTCATGATAGTTGGCCGACAGCGCATTTTCGACGGCCTCACGCCCGGCATCGTGCGCCGTATCGGTCGCAGTGGACTCAGGCAACGAGATGATGACTTTGTTTGCCGCATGGCCGCTGGGGTCGCTGACACGCTGGATCGTAAAGTCGCGCACGCCAGCCTGGTCCATGGCATGACGGACGTGCTCTTCATTCGGCATCTGGGTGAAGTCGACACGGATCTGGGTTCCGCCCTTGAAGTCGACACCTAGAGGAATGTGATGCCAGAACGCCATGCTGAGAATGCCGGCGATCGAAAAAATCAGAGAAAATCCCAGGAAATACCACTTCTTCCCGAGCCAGTCGATATTCGGATTATGAAACAGTTCCACGCTCTTACGCCCTCAGCGGCAGCCCATCGGGTGCCGCAATCTCTCACAACAAAATCTAAACCGACAATGTGGCGAACTAAATCGACAACGTCGCGCCGCGTTCTTTTTTCTCCAAAATCGCATCGAAGATCACTCTCGACACATAGACCGCAGTAAACAGGTTGGCCAGAAGACCGAAGACCAGCGTTACGGCAAAGCCCTGCACCGGACCTGATCCAAACAGGAACAGAATTGCCGCAGACACGATGGTCGTAACGTGGGTATCGAAGATGGTCGTCCAGGCATGGGCAAAGCCCTGCTGTACGGCAACCGGCGTGCTCTTGCCGTTGCGCATCTCTTCACGAATGCGCTCGAAGATCAGCACGTTCGAGTCGACGCCCATACCAATGGTCAGGATGACGCCCGCGATGCCCGGCAACGTGAGCGTAGCCCCCGCAAATCCCATAAAGCCCAGCAGGATCACAAGGTTGAGGATCAACGCAAGGTCGGCGTTGATGCCGGCGCCCTTGTAGTAGACCAGCATGAAGATCATGACCGCCAACATGCCGGCAACAGCAGCGATGACACCCTGGCGAATAGAAGCCGCACCGAGACTCGGCCCGACGACGCGGGTCTCAAGATAAGAGATCGAGGCCGGCAGTGCGCCCGTGCGCAACATCAACGAAAGGTCCGCGGCCTGCTGCTTGGTGAAGCCGCCCGTAATCTCACCGCTATCGCGAATGGCGCCGTCGATTCCGGCGACTTCCTTCACCTTGTTGTCGAGCAGGATGGCCATCGAGCCCGGCGTCGCGCTGCTCTTGCTATGCGTCGAGGTGTACTTGTAGAAGCGGTCGCCCGCCTCGGTCGTCAGCGTAAAGTGAATGTTCGGACGGCCGTTCTGATCGGTCGAAGGCTGCGCGTCGCGGAAGTCCGTCCCCTCGACCTCGCTGGTGCGCTTCAGCAGCCAGACCTGGTCAGGCATCCCGGCAGAGCCCGATCCATGTATCAGCATGGAATCCGGCGGGATAGCGCCGTTATTTGCCTGCAGGGCATCGGCATCGGTGCCGTACGGGCCGCCTGCCACCGCATGGATCGACAGCTTGGCCGTCGATTGAATGACATCTTCCACCTCGGCGGGGTCCTTCACGCCGGGCAGTTCGACGAGGATCTCGTTCTGGCCAAGGCCGTACTTCTGAATCTGCGGCTCGGTCACGCCCAGCTTGTCGATGCGCGCCCGAATGGTATCGATCGACGTGTTGAGCGTCCGCGTATACAGGTCAGAGATCGCCGACTGCTTCATGGTCAGCGTCGAGTTGCCCGCCGAATTGCTGGCCACATCGTAGTTGGCGTAGTCGTTGCCCTGGATCACGCCGCGAGCATCCGACAGCTTGGTCGAAGGAACTCCGCTGATGACGATGGTCTCGGGATTCTGAGGATCGGTCTTGCCTACCGTCGCCCCAGTGATCCCGGCCTTCTGCAGGTCCGCTTCGAGCCGCGCGACGTCATGATCGGTCGTTGAGGTCAGTGCCTCCGCAACGTGCACCTGCAGCACAAGATGTACGCCACCCTTGAGGTCGAGCCCTAGATTGATATGCCTCAGAATCGACTGCTTCACACCACCATGCGGTATGCCAAGGAAGCCGAAGACGAAGACCAACAATATCCCTACGATGAATGCCGCTTTAGCGGTCAGATTCTTGCTCATGATCTTTATTGAAGGTGCGGCTGGCAGAGCGATGTTGCTGCCCCGACCTCGCCATCCTTACTTCTTCCTCGTCCGTAAATTAACGGTTGAATCTCTACTTGCTGAAATGCTTGATTGAATGCCCTGCAAATTCTATGCTGCCGGGGTATCAGTCGTCACGGCGGCGACGGCCTGCTTGGCAAACTCCAGCTTGATTCCGTCCGGCTGCACGCGCAGGATGAGAACGTCATCCTTCACCGTGATAATCGTTCCCTTGATGCCGCCATTGGTGGTGACGCGGTCGCCGGCCTTCAGCTCCGACAACATGTTCTGCCACTTTTTCTGCTTCCTCTGGTTCGGCACAATCATCAAAAAGTAAAGCGCGACAAAGAACAGGATCGGCAACGCCAACCCGCCTAAATTGCCCAACCCGAATCCACCTGCTGCACTCTGCAACCAAATTGCCAGCATCAATAAAACTCCGTTCCACAGCTTAAAGATTGCAGCCTGCGCCGTTTAGAAACGTGCGCAACCGAAGCGCTCGAACCGACGCGGCTTCGCTAACAGGCCATAAAAGGGTGCCTAGCCCCTAAGCATCGCGTAACCGTTCGCCTCTGTCAAGGTGGCCACACCGCAGGCGGCCCTGCGCCGAGGCCTAAATTCGGCTCACGACAGGGCCACTACGCGTGGGGCGGTCACTTTGTGACGGGTATACCCCTTCGGTTGCGGCTCCCGATGGTCGCTGAAAAATTCTACCGCCGACCAACGGGAGGTCCGATGGCGAAGCCGATACACCCCCACGAAGTGGGCGCCGCCCGCGCAGGGCGCACGATCCTCATTTAGTCTTCGGCGAAGTCTGAAACTCCACCATCATCCACGTCTTCAACGCGTCGATACTCTGCGGACGCCCCATAAAATCCTTCACCAGCACCGCCGCAGGTTTAGTCGCACCCGGCTCCAGAACGGTTCTCCGATAACGCATCGCAGTAGGCCCATCCAGCAAATTGTTCTTATCGAACTGAGCAAAGAAGTCCACCGCGATCACCTTATCCAGCACATAGGTGTAGTAGTTCGAGGCGTATCCAGCCAGATGCGTGAAGCTGGTGTACATGCGGTCGCCATCGACAAACGTGAACGGCGAAAACCGCTTGGTGTCCTCCTGCAACAAAGCATCGAAATCCACATCAGCGGGCGCACGATCATGCAACTGCAAAGCGTAGTTCGAATACAACAACTGCCGCTGCACCCAGCGTCCGCGCCCATAAGCGTCGGCAGCGTTCATTCGCTCAAACAGGTCCGCCGGAATCGTCGCGCCGGTCTTATAGTCCTTCGCAAACGAAGAGATGATGGTCTTGTCGCGGAACATCTCCTCCAGCATCTGCGACGGAGCCTCGACGAAATCTCCTTCGACGTTGAAGCCGCCCTGTCCCGACCAGCGCCCCTGCCCACCGAGAACGTGGTGCATCAGGTGGCCAAACTCGTGAAAGAACGTCACCACCTCGCTGTACTCCATCAGCCCGGGATCGCCTGCCGTGCCGCCCGAGAAGTTGCAGATCAGCGCGCCCTCAGGCAACTGCCGACCGCGAATCCCCGGAACCAGCGGAGCGCTCGAGAACCATTTGTCCTTGCCCTCGCGCGGGTGCATGTCGAGATAGATCCTGCCCAGCTTCTTCCCTTTGTCCGGACTCGCGGCGTCGAAGACATCAAAGACCGCCACCGAGGCATCCCACGTCTTCGCGTCCGTCACCGGCCTGAACTCGACATGGAACAGCCGCGCCGCCGTCTTCAAAATGCCCGCCTGCACCTCGTCGTAGGGGAAGTAAGGCCGCACGCTCTGCGCATCGAAGTCATACTTCGCGCGCCGGTACTGCTCCGACCAATAACCCGCATCCGCATCCGAGATGCTGGTCAGCCCCGGCTGCTGCTTCTGCGCAAACTCCAGCAGCAACGCATACTCCTGCTTGCCGATGTCCCGCGAAGCATCGTCCACCTGATTCAGAAACGCCTTCAGATTGCTCGCCGAGCCGATCATCTGGTCCGCCGTCGCGAGATCGGCATAGGTGGCATAGCCCAGCGTGGTGGCCAGCTCCTGCCGCGCCGTCAAAATGTCCTTCAACACCGCAACGTTCTTCGGATAAGCCCGGTCGGTATACGCGAGAAACATGCGCTTGCGCAGATCGGCGTCCTTGGCAAAACTCATCACCGGCGTGCTGTCCGGGGAATCCGTCGTCAACGTGTATGTGCCATCGGCGGCAGGCTTATGTCGCGCAATATAGTCGGCGGGCAGCCCATCGAGCTGCGCCTTCGTCGCCGTCACCTTGCGCACATCGTCGGCGATGTTCCTGCCAAAGACCAGCGACGTCTGCGTAATGCGGTCCTGCAACTGGCGAATCTTCGCCCGCGTCGCATCGTCCTTGTCCACACCCGAGAGGCGATATTCCAGCAGCGTCCGCTCGAGATAATGCTTCGTCGCGGGGTCGTTGTCAGGCAGCGGCACCGCGGCCAGCGCTTTGTAGACCTTCTGGTTCAAACTCAGGTCGGTCCCCGCAGTAGAGACCATCGCGACCATCGCCTGTCCCTTGTTGCGCAGGTCCGCCCCATCGCCCACCGCAAACATCAGGTACGATTCATTGCCAGCGATGGCCAGCTCATTCTGCGCGTCGTCAAAGGGCAGCAGCGTGTTCTCCACCGTGTGCGCCCCCGCAACCGAGGTCACCTTATCGATATCGGCCTGTGCCGCAGCCAGCCGCTGATGCACCCACGCATCGAGCGAGGCCGGATCGCTGCCCGCATTCCACGCATGCAACGGATCACCACCCTGTGCCTGTGCTGCCATCGACATCGCCACGATCAGCGACCCCGCTGCGGCAATCCGCAATCCACGCACGACTCGATTGAGCCCAACTCGACCAGCTCGCGACAGGAATTCAATGGCCACATAAGCCTCCTCGTGTAAAAAGGTTGAAGCTGCAAACACGTTCGTTCCGCGAGTATATCGCTGCGAAGCCGCCAAAAAAGGAATTTGTCTCATGGCCATTACTGAAGACCTCGCCCTCATCGCCCATCAGGAAGCCAAACTCGTCTTCGCCGCCTTCGACGCAGAGACCGCATGGCGGCTGGGCCTCTCCCTGCGCGAGCTCGCCGTCACTCGCGGCCACTCCATCGTCGTCGATATCCGCCGCTTCGGCCAGCCGTACCAACCGCTCTTCTACACCGCGCTCGCCGGCACCACGCCCGACAACGCCCGCTGGGTCCAGCGCAAATCAAACGTCGTCGCCCGCTTCCACCGCAGCTCCTACCAGCTCGGCCTCTACCTGAAACACAACAACACCACGCTCGCCGAAAAATACTCGCTGCCCGACGCCGACTACGCCGCCCACGGCGGCAGCTTCCCCATCCACGTCGCCGGAGCAGGCATCCTCGGGGCAATCACCGTCTCCGGCCTGCCGCAACGAGAAGACCACAACCTCGTCGTCGAAGCCCTCTGCCACGAACTCCACCACGACCATGCCGCTCTACGCCTGCCCGACTGAGAAACTTAACACCGATCTGCACCGATAACACCGATTTAAAAACAATAGAGCGACCACGGATCAACACGGATTTAAAACCGAAGGAATTTATTTTGTCTTTTTGTTCTTATCCGTGTTGATCGGTGTCGATCCGTGTTCGATTGAGTTTTTTTGTTTTTAAATCGGTGTTATCGGTGCAGATCGGTGTTAAGTTTTCCCGAAGTCCCGCAGCGCCCTTACCGCAGCCAGATGCCCGCACATCCCATGCACCCCGCCCCCCGGCGGCGTCGAAGCCGAGCACAGATACAGCCCCTTCGTCCCGGTTCGATACGCCGACAGCGCAGGCCGCGCCACCATCTGCGCCAGCGTCATCGCGCCGCCTCCAATATCGCCGCCGATAAGGTTCGCGTCCCACTGCTCCAGCGCCCGCGTCCCCATCGAGTGCCGCGCCAACACGCACTCGCGAAACCCTGGCGCAAACCGCTCCACCTGCGCCTCAATCGCCTCCAGCGCCGACCCCTCCCACCCATTCGGCACATGACAATAAGCCCACGCCGTATGCCTGCCCGCAGGCGCACGCATCGCGTCGAACAGACTCGGCTGCGTCACCAGCACAAACGGCCGTCCCGCCGCCTCACCCCGCCACGGAGCACTCTCCGCAGCCGCAATCTCCGCCATCGTACCGCCCACATGCACCGTCGCCGCTCGCAGACACTCCTTCGCCCGCCACGGAATCGGCTCGCTCAGCGCCCAATCCACCTTGAACGCGCCCGGCCCATACGCAAACCGCTCCATCTTCTCCGCATACTCAGGCGACAGCCGCGCCCCGCCAATCTGCCGCAACTGCCGTGGCGAAACATCACACAGGATCGCATCAGCATCTCCCAGTTCGCGCAGATCCGAGATCGGCATCCCTGTACGAATCTCTCCCCCAAGGCTCACAAGATAAGCCGCCAGCGCGTCTGACAAAGCCTGCGCTCCGCCCTCGACAATCGGCCAGCCCACCGCATGACCCGTCGCCGCTAGCACCAGCCCCACCGCCGAACTCGCCACACTCTCCAGCGGTCTCACCGAATGCGCCGCACAGCCCGCAAATAAAGCCCGCGCCCGCTCGCCGCGAAACAGCATCCTGCCCAGCGCCGTCGCAGGCAGCATCGCAAACACGCCAAACCGCGCCAGC
Organism: Granulicella sp.; assembly: GCA_041691255.1. Classification (GTDB taxonomy): domain Bacteria; phylum Acidobacteriota; class Terriglobia; order Terriglobales; family Acidobacteriaceae; genus Edaphobacter. The sequence continues at coordinate 26,080 of JBEPUY010000030.1, forward strand.
AATAAAGGATGCCGCGGCACATGCAGCACCGGCCCAAGAATCTCGCCGCACAGCTCAGCCCAGCCTTCGACCAGCGGCCCCATCAGCCGCCGCCACGTATCCGCATCGCCGCCAAGCCCCGCCGCCGTAGCCTCCAAACGATGCTCCAGCATCACCGCCGAGCCATCGTCCAACGGATGCGCCATCGCCGCTGCAGGCTCAATCCAACGCAGCCCAAACTGTTCCAGCGGAAGCTCGCGAAAGAACGGCGAAGCCACGCCCAGCGGATAGACCGAAGACCCCACATCATGGCGAAATCCCGGCAGCGTCAACTCCGCCGTCCGCGCCGCGCCACCCACTGTCTCCGCAGCCTCAAAGACAGTAGTAGCCACCCCAGCGCGGGCCAGAGTAATCGCCGCGCTCAAACCATTCGGTCCCGCCCCGACAATCGCCGCCCGCCTCATCAAGCCGAGCATAGCGCATTATGCATGACTCGTTAACCTTTGGAGATAACACTCTTGCTTCGGAACGGAGACCGCACGTTGTCGCTGGAGACCACTACGCTATTGAGCTACATCGCCTCTACAGCAGACACACGTTGCTACCACAAAGCTACGTCATCTCGACCGGAGGCGGCGCTTTTGCCGCCGTAGCGGAGAGACCCCTGTATTTGTCCGTTATCGGGCTGGCAACCACTCAAAGCGAAGATACAGGGGTCTCTCCACTCCGCTTCGCTTCGGTCGAGATGACGTGCGGTTGGGGTTGGGTACGCTTCGGCAGAGATGACGCGAAATCTTGAGATTAAACCTTGTCATCCTTCGCGAAGCGGAGAACCTGCTATTGTCCTTGCCGTTGCCCGTTCTTCATCGGTGCCATCGGTGCAGATCGGTGTTAAGTTTTTGCCGCCAGATCGCCCCGCACCCGGCTCATGGTATCCAGATAAAACGCCAGATTATGCACCGAGTTCAACGTAAGCCCCAACGCCTCGCCCGACACAAACAGATGCCGCAGATAGGCCCGCGAATACCGTCGGCAAACCATGCACCCGCACGACTCATCAATGGGACGCGCATCTTCCGCATACTCCTTGCGCTTGATGTTCATCCGCACCACCGGCCCACCCGCCTCCTCGCGCATAAACACCAACCCATGCCGCCCCGCGCGCGTCGGCAGCACGCAGTCCATCATGTCCACGCCCATCCGCGCATACTCTTCAATCTCATCGGGATAGCCCACGCCCATCACATAACGAGGCTTATCCTTCGGCAGCCACTCCAGCGTCCGCGCAATCATCTCCCGCGTCACCTCGCGCGGCTCACCGACAGCTAACCCCCCAATCGCATACCCCGGCAGCTCCATCTCCACCAGCCGCTCGGCTGACTCCTTACGCAGGTCCGCATACATGCCACCCTGCACAATGCCAAACAGGCTCTGCGTCTTTCCCCCGCGCTCCGCAAACCACGGCACGCGTTCTTTATTCGCTTCAAAATGGTCCTTCGACCGCTGCGCCCACGCATGCGTCAGCCCCATCGAATCGCGCGTCCGCTCATACGTCGCGGGATGCTCCACGCACTCGTCGAAGACCATCATCACATCCGCGCCCAGCGCAATCTGCACGTCCATCGAGTGCTCCGGCGAGAAGAAATGCTTGCTCCCATCCAGATGCGACCGAAACTCCACACCATCCGGCGTCACCTTGCGCAGGCTGCTCAAGCTGAACACCTGAAAGCCGCCCGAGTCCGTCAGCATAGGCCGCTCCCAGCTCATAAATTTGTGCACGCCACCCAACCGTGCAATCAGCTCATGCCCCGGCCGCAGATAAAGATGATAAGTATTCGCCAGAATAATCTGCGCGCCCACACCATCCGCGCCGATCTCTTCCAGCACATTCTGCGGAACCGCCTTGACGGTAGCCGCCGTCCCCACCGGCATAAACACCGGAGTCTCCACCACTCCATGCGGCAGCACCAACCTCCCGCGCCGCCCCCCATCCACATCCGTTCGATCAACCTGAAACGCAAGACCCATCCCAAGATTGTAGAAGGTGGCCTCCAACAAGCCGTCCCGCCACCGAATCTCGCCATCTCAACACAGAGCATTCAGCAACTAAGCACGTCACCTCGACCGAAGAGGGCACAAGCCACACGTCATCTCGACCACAGCGCACACTCAGCACCAAAGCACGTCATCTCGACCGGAGCGCAGCGCAGTGGAGAGACCCCTGTATTTCGCCGTTGTCTGTTTTAAAATTTTCTCATTCGAAAAATTCGCGAATCGCGGCCAGCCTAAGGCTGCGCTTCCAGCCAGTAATTCCTCCGCGCCGAAACCAGCAGCCCCGGATGCTGCGCCAGCCGCACCGTAATCGTATGCAGTCCCACCGTCTGCGAGGTCGGATAGAAGCTCAAAATATAGCGGTTGCGAATATGGTTGTTCAGCACGCCAAAATCATCGCCCAGCTCAACCGCATTGTCGAAGCTGCTCGTCTCCCCACCCGACAGCGCAGCGATCTCCGCGGACATATTCTTCCGCATCGACCCAATCGCAGCATTCAGAGGGACGGTAAGGTCGTAATACCCCAGAAACGACCCCGCCGCTGGATTGATCGTAATCGGGGGATGCGCATGCGACGAATGCTTGAACTCCTGCCGAAGCGTCGTCTTTTCCGCTGAAAACGTCATGCTGTAGACCGCGGTATTCGTCTCGCCCAGATCGCGGACAACGTCCTTCACCTTCGCCTCGCTGCCGTCGTCATGCTCCTGGCTGATCAGCAGAATCGCCCGCCGCGTATTCGCCGGCTGCTGCTTCAGCAGCCCAATCGCATACTCAAGCCCATCGAAGATCGCCGCTCCGCTATTGCCCGCATCCGGATGATCGATCGCATCCTTCCACTGCGCCACATCGGACGTAAACGGCGAAGCCGCCTCCGGCCTGCTATCGAAGTTCACAATCGACACCTTGTTTGGAGCAGGCCCAAGAATCGACTCAATCATCGTCGACAAATTTGCATAGCTCGAAAACTGCCCCCGGGCCGCGCCACCCGTCTGCATCAGCACCACCAGCGACAGCGGGCGCGTGCTCTCATCCTCCAGCGTCACCTTCTGCGGAACGCCGTCATCGGTCAACACAAAGTCATCCGCCTTCAGAGAAAAGACCAGCGCGTTGCCCGGCGTCTGCACCAGCGTAGGCACTACCACCAGGGTCGTCGTCGTATGCAGAGTAGTCTGCGCAAACGCCACGCCTATGAGCGCCGCAGCCACAACGCCGAATTTGAGAACCGTGAAGTTCATCAGCCAATTTAATATTCTGCGAGAACACTAAAGCACATCATCGCAACCGGAACTGCACAAGAGCACGTCATCTCGACCGAAGGTTGATTCTCTTGCGCCGCCACCAAACTACGTCATCTCGACCGAAGGGGTGCGGCCTTATCGCACGCCGCAGTGGAGAGACCCCTGTATTTGCCTTTCGTTAGCACTAAAACGAGCTATGCCCTCTGTGAAAACACTCATAGCCCTGCCGGATCAATGAGCCTCCGCCATGGAAAAGGGCCGTGCCGCAACCGAGGTGGCCCACGTCTTATTCGGCGTGCTGCCCATCACAAACCGCAGCTCTCCTCCACCAACGATCTCATCCTGTCGCAGAAAACTGCGCGTCAGCGGCTTGCCGTTCAGGCTCACGCTCTCCACATAAGGATGGCTCTTGCTCAACCCATCCGCCACCACCTCGAACTTCTTTCCATTCGGCAGATTCATCGTGGCCCTCTCCACAAACGGCCGCCCAATCACATACTCATTCGACGCAGGAGCCACCGGATAGAAACCCAGCCCGGTAAAGATCAGCCACGCCGACATCTGCCCCAGGTCGTCGTTGCCGACCAGCCCATCGGGAGCAGGACGGTACTGGCTCTCCACAATCTGCCCCAGCCGCTCCTGCGTCCGCCACGGCTCGCCCGCATAGTCGTACAGATACGCCAGATGATGGCTCGGCTCATTGCCATGAACATACTGCCCGATCAAGCCCGCCATGTCCTCCACATCCGCATACTGCTTGAGATCGACCTTCGCGTCGAACATCGCATCGAGCTTCGCCACCAGCTTCTGATCGCCGCCCAGCAGCTTGATCATCCCCGCCTCATCCTGCGGCTCGTACCACGAGTACTGCCACGCATTGCCCTCGGTAAATCCGCTGTCCGCGCCTGCACGCGCCGGATCGAACGGCTCGCGATAGCTCCCATCCGCCAGCCGCGGACGCACAAACCCGACCTTCGGATCGAAGACATTCTTCCAGTTCTCCGCACGCTTCTCGAATCGCTCGGCAACATCGTTCCGGCCCAACTTCCGCGCCATCCGCGCAATCGTCCAGTCGTCGAAGGCGTACTCCATCGTCTGCGAAGTTGCCTCGCCATGCGAGCCTGCCGCACCACCATCCACCGGCACATAGCCCAGCTTCATGTACTCGCCCAGATGCCCATAGGGAGCATACGTCGCCGTCGCCACCATCGCATCCAGCGCCTTGTTCGCGTCGAAGCCGCCGATGCCCTTCATGTACGCATCCGCAATCTCCGGCACCGCATGGTAGCCGATCATGCACCACGTCTCGATCCCCTGAAACTGCCACACCGGCAGCATTCCAAACGGGCTCTCCTGCTGCGAAGCCAGCATCGACCTCACCAGATCGCTGGTGCGCGCCTCCGGCTCAATCAGCGTCATCAGCGGCTGCTCAGCGCGATAGGTGTCCCACAGCGACAGGCTCGACACAAACTGAAATCCTTCGGCCCGATGCACCTGGTTGTCCGGCCCGCGATAGCTCCCGTCCACATCCATCGACAGGCTCGGCGCCATCAGCGCGTGATACAGCGCGGTGTAAAGATTCTTCCGCATCGCCGGCTCGGCTTTAAAGCTCACCACGCTCAACGCCTTCTCCCACGCCGCCCGCGCCGCTGCATGAACCGCGTCGAAATCAAACCCCGGCGCCTCCGCATCGAGATTCGCAATCGCGCCATCTTCGCTCACCGGCGAGATCGCAACCTTCACCACCAGCGGCCCACTCAGCTTGCCAAAGTCGAACGTGGCGATAAGCCCGCGACCTTCCATCGCCTGCGTATTTTCAGGCGTATCCCCCGGCGTCTTGAAGCCCTTGTACTCCACCGGCAGCGGCTCGCGATCCACCAGCGAGTGCCCGGTCACAGGCTGCGAAAACCGCATCGCAAAATATAGTTGCCGCCCCGGAGCCCAGCCCCGCGTCTCGCGCATGCCCGTCACCGTGCCATCCTTGCGAAGGCGAACCCGCGACCAAAGCACCTTGCCCGGATAGTTATAGATCGACGACCGCATATCCAGCAGCAGGTGCGCCTCGCGGTCCGTCGGAAACGTATAGCGATGCACGCCCACCCGCGCTGTCGCCGTCAGCTCTGCACGAACGCCATAGTCGGCCAGCGTCACCGCATAGTATCCCGGCGCAGCCTTCTCGGTCGCATGGCTAAACCGCGACCGATACCCCGACATCGGCTTGTCCACATCGCCCGGCTCCAGCCGAACCTCACCGGCAATCGGCTGAATCAGGAAGTCGCCAAGGTCGGAGTGTCCCGCGCCCGAAAAATGCGTCTCCGAAAAGCCAAGAATGGTCGAGTCCTCATAGCGATACCCGGCAGCCCACTTGTAGCTGTGCTTGAAATTGTTGATCTGCGTATCCGGGCTAAGCTGCACCATGCCAAACGGCACCGTCGCGCCGGGAAAGGTATGCCCATCGGCTCCTGTACCAATAAACGGATCGACCGAATCATAGCCACTCGTCTGCGCCATTACACAGACGGGGAGCGCCACCATCGCAGTGGTCAAAAGACAGAGGCAGAGAGAGCGCAGAGACGTCCGGGCAAACGCAACATTAACCATGCCATCGATTGTCGCAGCAGATCGCCACCCAGTACCTGCACTTCAGCAAAATTGTCTCGGCAGCAATTCAGTCGAAAAAGAAATTTAGGGCCTGTTCGAACCTCAAAACATCAAGGATTACTTCCCGGAAGCCGACTTATGAGGACGAGTCATCTTCCCCGCCTTTTGGTCCCCAAAAAATTGCCCAGGTGATGAGGTCATCCGTGAACTCCAAAAAGCGGTGCTGCTTCTGAGCCGGAACAAACAGGACGTCTCCCTTGCGAAAGGGATGGCCTGTTTCCTCAACCATCAGTGTGCCCGAGCCCTCCATGACGATATACAGCTCATCCTGGGAGTGCTTCGTTTGGTAGTCGCGGCCCCTGGGGGTGAAAACGATGACCGACATCGTTCCATGAGCAAACATCGTCTTATCCCACACACCTTCAGGCCATGTGAGCGTTGCAGGAAGAGGCAACTCCGAGATTGCCGACTTCAGATCGATGACCATTCGGTCGCCTCCACTTTTCTAAATGCATACGCCTTAGGCCGTGCAACCCGTTCTGATAGGCTTGTCTACACGTTTCGTTGAGCCTTTTAGTTGGCATCCCGGTACGACTTGGGTTCAGAAAATGAGCGGAGTTTTTCGCAATGGCGCATAGCGATTTCTCGATTTCAATTACGGACAAGGCAGTAGATGTCACCTATACGCCGTCCACTAGCGAACCACGCGGGAAGCTCTTCGGCTTTGTCTTCATCATTGCCACTCTCATTGTCCTAACCTGCGCACTCTTGTTCTTGCCGGGTAAACACGGAAACCCGAGTATGTGGCACGACCTGACCAACGCTTCCGGTTCGTCGGTGGTCTTTATTCCGATCGGGCTTATGCTTTTCGTTGGACTGTTTGGCTGGCAAGGATTTCGCTACGCTAGAGGAGCATGGGCCTCCGACGAGACCTTCCATTGCGACCGAGAAGCAATCACTATCAAGCGCATACCTTGGCTGGATTTTTCGAACCGAGAGTGGCGAACGTACACCTATCCGCTTTCGGAGGTGAGTGCCATTCGCTTCGCGGTGATTGCTTCAGCGAAAGGCCGAGCATTCTGGGGCCTACGTTTCCGGTCACATGGCCGGAAGTGGGCTCTCCCTGGCTTGGAAGCCCCGGAAGCTAAAGAGATTCTCACAGGGCTCAGGGCACTCGGAGCGGACGTCCCTGAAGACCTCAAGTTGGACAAGCGAATAAAGGAAGTCTTGGAGACGCGATCCGGCGATACAAGTTGGATGGATCGTGGCTGGATGGACCCGAACAAGCAATGAAACTCTTACGGCAGTCGAGTTGGCATAAGCCAAACGGCTGGCGGTTGATCAGTCCTGATAAACGCGCATCTGTTGAGCGAAACATAGCTTGGCAATTTCACTACTTCATGCGTTATTTGTCACACTCGCCGTTGCCGCTAGGTACAGCGAGGCTTCAGCCTCGCGTCTCAATCAAACCGCCGCGAAGCGGCTTCCGCTCTGCCGAAGGCCGGAGTGAAGGCGAAGCCGAAACGACAGATTTAATCGCCTTTGCCTTGCCCAAATCAGCCAGAGCCTCAAAACTCCGGCAAAATCCCTGTCAAGCCCCAACCCTCCCCAACAAATCAAATAACCAAAACAAAATAAACAACTTAGGCCCCAAAAATATAATCCCAAAACCTGCAAAACAGTTTCCACCCATTCGCTAAAATAGAAACAGTAAAAGAAAAAGGCCCAGCCAAACGCTGGGCCTAACTTGTTTAGAAAGAAGACTTTGCCTCTAAGGCACAAAGAATGAAGACTTTGCAAAATTAGCCTAATAGAATCAAGACTTTGCAACCAAAGTACCCCAGGGGGGTGTACCCCTAAAGTCCAGTCCGCTCCGCATGTTTCGCAATCGCCCGATTGATCTCCAGAGCCAGCGCCAGAGCAGCGCGTCCGTCCTCGCCCGAGACCACCGGAACCGAACGCTCCCGCACCGCCGTCAGAAACGACTCAATCTCCAGCCGCAGCGGCTCGCCCTGCTCCACCGCAACCTTGCTCAGCGAGAGCCCAGCCGAAGGATGCTGCCCCGCAGCCTGCGCCAGCGCCGCCAGTTGCGCCGGGTCCATCCCCGCCGCAGCCGCTACGTCGATCAGCAGCAGGTCCTGCCGCGCAAAGTCGAGCGAGAGATACTGATGCGGCTGAAAAAACCGCAACTTCCGCACTCGCTCCGTGCTGACGCGGCTGGCGGTAAAGTTGGCGACGCAGCCGTTCTCGAACTCCAGCCGAACGTTGGCGATATCCACCTTGTTCGAGAGCACCGGCAGGCCCACGGCACGCACCTCGCGAACCGGCGAAGCGACAAGGCTCAGCACAATATCCAGATCGTGGATCATCAGGTCGAGCACGACATCCACATCGAGCGACCGCGGCGTAAAGATACTCAGCCGATGCGCCTCGAAAAACATGGGACGGTGCAGATGCTTTCGCGCCGCCGTAACCGCCGGATTGAACCGCTCCAGATGGCCAGCCTGCACGATGCGGCCATGCTTGCGGGCCAGATCCAGAATGCGGTCAGCATCGGCAAGGTTCGCGGCCAGCGGCTTCTCCACCAGCAGATCGACGCCCGCAGCCAGCAAAGGCTCCGCCGCCGTCGCATGATGCACCGTCGGCACGCAGACCGAAGCAGCATCGAGCCTGCACCCCGAACTCAGGCAGGCAGCAACGCTCTCGAACGCAGGAACGCCGAACTTGGCCGCAGCCTCAGCAGCAACCGCCGCACTCTGATCGACGACGGCGACAAGCTCAACCTCGCGGCCAGCATCCTGAAGCTCGCGATAGACGCGGAGATGGTTGCGCCCGAAGGCTCCTGCCCCGACGACAGCGACACGCAGTGGACTCGTACCCGCCACTTATTTAATAGGTGCTTCGACAGCCTGGCGGCAACGCGCATACAGATCGAGCAGGTGAGTCACCTGGTCCTCCGGTTTTGCGGTCGCGGCAACGCCGAAGCCGGTGGCACCGCCGCCTTTGCTGCCGACATTGGCCTGTGCAGCGACAAACTTCAGCAGATCGAGCGCGATATCTTCCGTGCGCCGCGCCGTTGTGGTGGATTCCATGAACTCGTCCCTCATTTCTCTTTAGCCGATCTTAATTGGCCGCGAGACAAGGCGCAAATGAAGCTCCAGTAGCCTCTATAAAACGTCGTCTTCGCCGAAGGTTGATCTTTTTTACGCCACCACCAAACTACGTCATCTCGACCGGAGCTAAGCCAGACACAACCGTACGTCATCTCGACCGGAGCACAGCGGAGTGGAGAGACCCCTGTATTTCGCCTTTGTCTCTCGTTACCAACCGCGACTCAGCCCTCATGCCGCACACAATGTCATAAGAGATCGTATGCGCCAGCCGAGCGTGGTCGTCGGCCGTGATGCCATCGCCCAGCAGCACCACCTCATCGCCAACGCTGACGCCAGCAATCTCCGTCACATCCACAATCGTAAGATTCATCGAGACCCGGCCCACGATCATCGCCCGCTCGCCGCCGACCATCACCCATCCACCGGACGTGGCATCCGATCCCGAAAGCTCGCGCCGCAACCCATCCGCATAGCCAACCGGCAACAGCGCCAGCCGCATCCGCCGCGGAGCAGTGAAGATGGCGTTATAACCAACCGTGTCCCCAGCCTCGACCTCGCGCACGCCGATCACGCGAGTCTTCCACGCCATCACCGGGCGAAGCTCGGGCTCAACCATCGCCTCGCCACCCTCAACCGGCAAACAATATCCATAAAGCGCAATCCCGGTACGAACCAGCGCCCGCGCACCAGCCCTCGCAGCAACGTCACGCAGCCAGACCAGCGAACCGCGATCATGCTCGCTCACCGCGCTGTTATCGACGGTAGAAGAGTTCCCCGCATGGACCCAAACCGGACGCAGACCAGACGCAGCAACCTCTGCCATCGCCTGCTCAAACCGCTCCCGCTGCACCAGCGTAAGCGGCGAGTCCGCAATCTCCGCCGAGGCGAAGTGCGTCATCACGCCCTCCAGCCGCAGGTTGTGCTGCTCAGCCAGCCAATGCAGCAAATCGCGCAGCTCATTACCCGGCACAACGCCCTGCCGAGCCATTCCTGTATCGATCTCCAGATGCACCGCCAGCGGCTCCGCACCCAGCCGCGCAACCGCGTCAGCCAGCCACTCCATCTGCTGCCGCGTCCACACCACCGGAGTCAACCCATGCTGCACAACAGCCTCGGCATCCTCTTCGAGCAGCCCCGACATCACCAATATCTTTGGATTCGGCTGGCGCACTGGCGAAACACCGGCCAGCGAAGCTCGAACCGCGACGCCCTCTTCGGCATCCGTGACACCAAGCCATTCGACGCCGGCCCGAGCCAGCACCGGCGCGCACACCTTCGCTCCATGACCATAAGCATCGGCCTTGATGACCGCCATCACCGCTACATCGCCCGCAACACTGGCAAGCGCGGCGTAGTTCGCCACCAGTCGCTCTTCTGAAATCTCCACCCAGCTCTTCACAGCTACTATCCTAATTGGCGCCCGTCACCAGCCCCTGACGTCCCGGCAGCCGCTCGTCCTCGGGCGTCGCCGCGCGGATAAAGTCCTCAAGCGTCTGCCCCTTGCGCGGAACGAAGGTCCGCTCCAGCACCATCACGTCCTCCATGCGGTCGATGCGGAAGGCGCGAAAATCTTTTCGTAGCTCGCACCACGAGGCCAGCGTCCACACGCCGCTCCAAAACGAGAGTGCGAGCGGAAGCACCGCCCGATTGCTGCGCTCACCGTCTTCACGCGCATAGCCAAACTCAATGGCACGCTTCGCAGTGCAGGCCGCATGCAAGGTGTCGATCCGTTCGCGCAGATGCTGCGCCATATGGAAGCCGCCGGGCGCAAACAGCAGAATGGAGTCGAGATCGTTGCGCAACTCCGCAGGCAGCACCGCCTCGATCCGTTGCAGAGCCTGATTCGCCGCGACGACATTCTCCGCTCCGCCCCACGCGCTCACCAGCCGCATGCCCAGCACCAGCGCCGTAAGCTCGCTGCGCGTGAACATCAGCGGCGGCAGGTCCATATCGCGCCGCAGCGTATAGCCAACGCCGGCCTCCCCCTCAATCGGCATGCCCGAGAGCTGAAGGTCCTGGATATCGCGATAGATGGTCCGCTGCGAGACCTGCAGCTTCTCGGCCAGCCTCTGCGCCGTCAGCAGACGGCCGAGACGCAGAAACTGCACGATGCGGAAGAGTCGGTCGGCACGTCGCATAAGTTTGATCCTAGTGCGAGTGCAGCCCGATGTGATTGCCTTCGGTATCGCGAAGGCAGGCGAAGTGGCCGTATCCGCCGGGAACCTCGGTCTTGGGCATCACAACCAGCCCGCCCGCTTCGGGCACCCGAGCGAGCGCAGCATCGAGATCACCGTCGCAGTTCAAATAGACCATCGGCCCGGTTGCGCCCGGTTTATGGAACACCCGCTTCACCAGCGTTCCCCCGGTCCCGGCTTCATTCACGGGAAACAGGGACATCGGAACACCGATCGTCTGGCGCTGCATCTTCGCGTCCAGCAGGATCTCGTAAAAGGTTGTGGCACGGTCAAGATCTGCGCAGGGGATCTCGAACCAGTTGATGGCGTGCTGGCGAACGGTCGTCGTGTTGCTCATGTCGCTCTCCTCAAATTCGGCTGACTTGAGACAAAGCATAAACAGGTGCTACTGACAGCATTATGTCAGTAGGCTTTTCTATTTTTAAGCGAAGCCAGAAGACAGCAAGCGTAAGCCCTAGTAGCCTCCGCCGCCGCCCTCGCCCTGCAGGTTCTCGAACCGCGTATAGTCCGCCAAATAAGCAAGATGGACGCTGCCGGTCGGACCATTTCTCTGCTTGGCGATGATGATCTCGGCCTTGCCCTTGGAGTCCGGATCTTCGTCGCCGTTCTCGTCCTTGTTGTAGTAGCTGTCGCGATGAATAAACGCCACCACGTCAGCATCCTGCTCAATCGAGCCGGACTCGCGCAGGTCGCTCAACATCGGTTTCTTGTCGCCGCCGCGCTGCTCGCTCGAACGCGAAAGCTGCGACAGCGCAATCACCGGAAGCTTCATCTCCTTGGCCAGCGCCTTCAATCCGCGCGACACCGACGAGACCTCCTGCGTGCGGTTCTCGAACTTCTTCTGGCTGCCGCTCGCCGAACCCGTCATCAACTGCAAGTAGTCGATCACGATCAGGTCGAGCCGGCCCTCCTGCTGTTGCAGCCGCCGCGCCTTGGCGCGCATCTCGGCCATCGTAATGCCGGGCGTGTCGTCGATGAAGAGCTTTGACTCCATCAATCGCTCCAGCGCCGCCAGCAGCTTGCCCTTGTCTTCCTTGGGCAAAAATCCGGTCTGAATCTTGCGCGAGTTCACCAGCGCCTCCGACGCCAACATACGTCGCAGCAGGCTCTCCTTCGACATTTCGAGCGAAAACACCGCGACCACTTTGCCGCTATGCACCGCCGCGTTCTGCGCGATGTTGATCGCCCACGCTGTCTTGCCCATCGAGGGACGCGCCGCAATAATAATCAGCTCGGAGTCCTGCAAGCCGCTGGTCATACGGTCAAACTCGATGTAGTGCGTTGCGAGGCCGGTGATCTCGCGGCCCTGTTCGTACAGCTTGTCGATCGACCCGAACGAAGACTTCACGATATCGCCGATGTCCGAAAATCCACCGGTCACCGCGTGTTCCGAAATCTCCATCAGCCTTCCGCTGACGTTGTTCAGTACATCGAGCGCTTCCTGGCTCTGGTCGGCTGCGTCGATCATGCCCAGATCGCACACCGCCATCAGCTGCCGCATCAGGCTCTTGTCGCGCACAATGCGCACATAGCTCTCGATGCTCAGCTTTCTCGGCAGGCCCTCGCTCAACGACGCGAGATAAGGCAGGCCGCCAATCGAATCCAATTCCTTGCGCTTGCGCAGCTCTTCGCCGACGGTCACGATATCGACCGCGTGGCCGACCTCGGACAGATGCACCATCACCGAATAAATTCTGCGGTGCGAGTCCAGCGCGAAGTCGTCCGTCTTCAGCAGCATAGTCGCGTCGTTGATCGCGACCGGCTCGACCAGCATGGCGCCGAGAATAGTCATCTCGGCGTGAAGCGAAGCGGGCCGTTCCTGCTCGCCGACAATTTGAGGATAGGTAGCCATAGGGAGTCTTGAAGGTAGTGACACAGCGCCTTTGGATTCAAGGTGGCGCTGTGGATAAAGAGGAAAAGCAGAGACATACAGGAGTTTACTCTTTAGTTAAGTCGGGCGGGAAAATGCTATAGGCTTGGCAGATACCTCTTTTCACGGAGTGCCAGATGGGATCAGAGAAAATTCTAAGCGTTCCGCCCGCCGCCCAGCGCGACAAGGCCTCTTTCGAGGTGCTCCGCGTCTGGATCGCCGAGCAGGGTCAACACGTTAGCATCCGCAGCGGAGCCTGGGAAGATCCCTTCGCCTGGGGAATCGTGCTCGCCGACCTGGCCCGCCACATCGCGCTCGCCCACGAGCTACAGGGCGAAGCCGTCGATAAAGATGCGTTCCTTGAGCGGCTGCTCGAAGGCTTCAACGCCGAGATCGACAATCCCACCGACGAGCCCGAGGGTGAAGTCACCCAGTAGCCGCGGCCAGGTTCAACCCATAACGCAACTCATCTCGACCGAAGCGGCACAAAAGCAGTCGCCTCGACTGGATCTGCACAAAAGCAATCGCCTCGACTGGGGCTGCACAAAAGCACGTCATCTCGACCGGAGCGAAGCGCAGTGGAGAGACCCCTGTATTTCGCCTTTTCCTCCGGCAATCGACGGCCTTGCTACTCGCCCTTGTACTTCTGAAACAGCTCCGGGAACTCCCGCTTCAAGGTCTCGATCTTGGGCCGGTCGCAGACCTGAATATAAGGATTGTTCGGATTATTGGTCGCATAGTCCTGATGGTAAGACTCGGCATCGTAGAAGCCCTTGAGCGGAACCACCTGGGTCACAATCGGCCTTGAAAAAATATGGGCCGCTGTCATCTGCGCGATGTACGCGTCCGCAATCTTCTTCTGCTCAGGATTGGCATAAAAAATAGCCGACCGGTACGACGTTCCTACGTCCGGCCCCTGCCGGTTCAACTGGGTCGGATCGTGCACCGAAAAGAAGATCTGCAGCAGTTGTCCATAGGTCAGCTTCGAGGGGTCATAGACCACCTTCACCGACTCCGCATGCCCGGTCGTCTCGGTCGTGACCAGCGCGTAGCTCGCCGTCGCTGCCGAGCCGCCAGCATATCCGGCAGTCGTCGCCGTCACGCCCTTCACCCGCTGAAACACCGACTGCGTCCCCCAGAAACATCCGCCCGCAAACACAGCCGTCTCATGGCCCGGAGTCGCCGCCCTGGTCTCATCGACAGCAGGCACCGGCGCCTTCGCCTGGGCGGCCATCTGGGCGCTCACCTGCGTCATCTGCATCCCCCGCCACGCCACCGCAACCACTGCCAGTACCAGCAGCGCTATCCATCCCAACCGCATCGACCTCTTGCCCGTCTGCATCGCGAACCTCCACTGCATCCCGCTACCGTTAAGACGTATTCCTACCAATTTCAGATTCTTTAGAACAAATCCCAGAGCAACACAAAAGTACGTCATCTCGACCGGAGGCGGCCCTTTTGCCGCCGCAGTGGAGAGACCCCTGTATTTCCTTCGCTGCACCTCAAAGGCTTATGCCTTCTATGAAAATTCCGTCAACTGCTCCGCCGCACTGCGCCGCCGTCCCTGAATCTCAATAAATCCATGAATCAGACTCACTGCCACAGGCGTTACTCCGGCGATGCGGCTGGCCTGCCCCAGCGTCTGCGGCCGCACCCGCGACAGCACCTGCTTCATCTCGGTCGACAACCCGCTCACCGCCGCATAATCGAACCATTCTGGAATCAACCGCTTCTCCGCCTTGCGCAGCTTCGCGATCGACCGCAGTTGCTGGTCGAGATAACCCGCATACTTGATCTCGGTCTCGACCGTCTTCATCTCGTTACGAACCCAAGCCGGCAGCCGCGCCCCAGAGACGGGCACTTCTGAACCAGAGTTGGGTGCCCCATATCTCGATTCTGAGATGTGGGAATCGTGCGCAGCACGACCGTCTTCCTTCAAATTCCCCGAAGCAGCATCCATCGCCGCAACCCAACCCGCCAGCACATCGCCTTCCCGCGCCAACCGTTCACGAAGCAGCGGAGCAAGCTCCTCCACCGTAACCTCGGGCCGCTTCAGCAACTGCGCGAACGTCTGCCCGGCCACTGCGCCATCGCCATCCAACCGCGCGACCAACTCCGCAGGAAGCTCACCCGTCTTCACCCGCGCCGTCTCCAGCAGCTTCTCAAACGCCACGCCGCGCGCCTGCTTCGCTTCGTAGCCAGCCCACGCCTCATCGTCGATCAGCCCCAGCCGCCGTCCATGCGGAGTTAGCCTCCGGTCAGCATTATCAATCCGCAGATGCAGCCGAAACTCCGCCCGCGAAGTAAACATGCGGTAAGGCTCATTCGTTCCCTTGCTGATGAGATCGTCGATCAAAATGCCCGTATAACCTTCCGTACGATCCAGCGTAAAGCCGTCCTCACCACGCACCGCCAGCGCGGCATTGATTCCCGCCATCAAGCCCTGACACGCGGCCTCTTCGTAGCCACTGGTCCCATTGATCTGCCCGGCAAGATACAGGCCCTGCATCGACTTCACCCGCAGCGTCCGATCAAGCTCCGTCGGATCAATCGCGTCGTACTCAATCGCATAGCCTGGCCGCAGCATCTCCGCATTCTCAAGCCCCGGAATCGAGTGCACCATCGCTGCCTGAATCTCCATCGGCAGGCTGGTGCTCATGCCGTTGATGTAGACCTCGTGTGTATTCAACCCTTCAGGCTCAAGGAAAAACTGGTGCCGCGTCTTCTCAGGAAAGCGCACGATCTTGTCTTCAATCGAAGGGCAGTAGCGCGGCCCGATGCCCTCGATCTGCCCGGTATACATGGGCGAACGATGCACGTTCTCGCGGATCAATCGCAGCGTCTCCGGCGTCGTATGCGCGATGTGGCACATGATCTGTCGCAGCGGAAGCGACCGCGTGCGAAAGCTGAACGGTGTCGGATCGGCATCGCCCGGCTGCTCCTCAAACTTGGTCCAGTCAATCGTCCGGCCATCGAGCCGAGGTGGAGTACCTGTCTTCAAGCGGCACTCGCGCAACCCCAGCCGCTTCAAACTCTCGCCCAGCAAAACACTCGCAGGCTCACCGCTTCTGCCCGCCGCGTACTGCTGCTCCCCGCAGTGAATCAGCCCATTCAGAAAAGTTCCGGTAGTAACAACCGTAGCCGCCGCATGAATCACGCGCCCATCCCGCAGCTTCAACCCACGCACCACCCTTGGCTTGGACTGCCCCACCAATCCGGGTGCCCCATATCTCGATTCTGAGATGTGGGCCTCTCCGGGTGCCCCATCCTTCGCAGCCTCATCGCGAAGGGTGGGATCCACACCCTCCACCTCGTCCACAATCAGGTCCACCACCTCGGCCTGCTTGATGAAAAGATTCTTCTGCCCTTCCAGCACCTCGCGCATCTTCACGCGATACAGAGCCTTGTCGCACTGCGCTCGCGGAGACCAAACCGCCGGGCCCCGCGATGTATTCAGCAGCCGAAACTGAATGCCGCAGGCATCGGCCACCTCGCCCATCACGCCGCCCAACGCATCCACCTCGCGCACGAGATGCCCCTTGGCAACTCCGCCAATCGCCGGGTTACAACTCATCTGCGCAATCAAATCGAGATTCAACGTAAAGATCGCCGTACGCAGCCCCATGCGCGCCGCAGCCATCGCCGCCTCGCATCCGGCATGTCCCGCACCCACCACGACCACATCGTATTGTTCCGTAAAGCTCACCGCTCTATTTTAGGCTTCGACAAAAATATTGTGTAAAATCGCGGCTTTTGCGCTCAGGTTACCCATCCCCAGCCCCTCGCATCCAACTCCATACGAACAAAATTCACTCTGGAGTTTTAATGATCTCGGTCCTTCACGCTCACCACGCCTGGTTCTTCGCCATCTTCCTCTTTTGTGCCGCCCTTGTCCTCGCGAACGTAGTTCACTACGTTCTGTTCCGGATGCTGAAGCGCAAAGAGACCCAGATGCCGGGCATGGGATGGGGACTGCAGAGATACCTTGGCCACCCTGCGCGCGCCATCTTCCTCCTTACCTGCCTGCTGTTTGCGCTGCCCTTCGTTCCCCTTCCCTTGAATATCCAGCAGAACATTCGCCATGGCCTCGCCTTGGCGATGGTCGCCGTTCTGGGTTGGTTCGTCGTCGGCTTCATCTATGTGCTGCAGGCCGTCATGCTGCGCAAGTACGATCTCAAAGCCGCAGACAACGTCAATGCCCGCCGCATCCACACCCAGTTTCAGGTCTTCCGCCGCATGCTCATCAGCTTTGTCGTCGTCATCGACATCGGCGCCCTGCTCTGGACCTTCAACGATCCGCGCCTCTTTAAATTCGGCTCCGGCCTGCTCGCCTCCGCCGGTATCGCAACGTTAGTAATCGCCACCGCTGCCAAATCCACCGCGTCGAACCTTTTCGCAGGTATTCAGATCGCGCTGACTGAGCCCATCCGTATCGACGACGTCGTGGTCGTCGCAGGCGAGTGGGGCCGCATCGAGGAGATCACGTCGGCCTACGTCGTCGTCAAAATATGGGACCTGCGCCGCCTCATCGTACCGCTCACCTACTTCATCGAAAACCCCTTCGCCAACTGGACCCGCGAGTCGGCAGACATTCTCGGCACCGCATTTCTCTATGTCGATTACTCCATCCCGGTCGATGCGCTGCGCGAACAACTCGACGTCATCGTTCACCCCGCGCCGCAGTGGGACCAGAAGGTATGCGTCCTTCAAGTGACCAACCTCACCGATCGCTCCATGGAGATTCGCTGCCTGGTCAGCACCCGCAACTCGGGCGACGGCTTCGATCTTCGCTGCCTGGTGCGAGAAAAAATGGTCGCCTGGATCAAGCAGAATTACCCCGACGCCTTCCCCCTTACCAGATTCACCGCGCTATCAGACTCAGCCCAACCCAGCCAGCAAGAATCTTCAAATCCGTATCCCATGGTCCGCTAGACTGATTGCGAACAGGAGCAGCTATGACCCCCGACAGCAAAATCATCGGCTTCATCCCTACCCGCGACGCAGACCGTGCGCTCAACTTTTATCGAGACCTGCTCGGCCTTCGCTTCCTGAGCGACGACCCCTTCGCTATCGTGCTGGAATCGAACGGCACCATGGTCCGTCTCGTACGCATCGAGGAGTTCACCCCGGCTCCCTACACCATCCTCGGCTGGGAGATCGAAGACCTCGGCAGCACAGTCAAAGAGCTGTCCGCCAAAGGACTCGCCTTCCTGCGCTATTCCTTCCTGCAGCAAAGCGAAGACGGCATCTGGACAGCACCCAATGGAGCCAAAATCGCATGGTTCCACGATCCCGATGGCAACACGCTCTCGCTCTCGCAAGGATGAACTAAAACTCCACCCGCAACCCAAGCTGCACGCGCCGCTCCCCTGACTGCCCCGTCGAGGCCGCAGTAAACGTCCCGAACGGCTGCACATTCAACCCCTCGGCCGCCACCGTAGCCGCATCCTGAAACACCAGCGGAGTCACTCCGTTCACCGCCGTCCCCACCAGAAACGCCCGCTGCGTGATGCCCGAATAGTTCACCCGGTTGGTCACATTGAAGATCTCCGCCACGCCCCTCACGCGGATCTTCTCCGTCGCTCGCAGCGTCCGGCTCACGCGCAGATCGAGGTTGGTCGCATCCGGCAGCCGCAGCGTATTGCGCCCCACCGTAGGCAGATACACCGCACCGCCCGAACCATTGATGCTCTGATGCCCACCCGACAACCGCCTGCCTCCATAGATATTGAAGCTGTACGGCCTCCCACTCCGCTCCGTAAACACGGGAGCCACCGCCCATCCACTCCCCGCCGCTCGCAGCCACCGCCGCCCACTCGAAAACCTCGGCGCCCACACCGCGCTCGCCACCAGCTTATGCGGAACGTTCAACGCCGACAGCCCCTTGTCGTAGCGCAGATCGAAGGGATCGAACTGCCCATTCGTCCTCGGCGATGCTCCATTGCTCTCGCCAAAATCAATCGCCTTCGACCACGTCCAGCTCGCGCGAAACTCCAACCCGCCCACGCTGCGCCGCCGCGCCTCGATCACCAGCGCGTTATAGCTCGCATTCGCGTCCGAGACCACGTCCGTCACCGGGCCATAGCTCGCATCCACGCGCTGCGTGTACACGGGCACGGCGAACATCTCGCCATCGCGCACTCCCGCAGCGCCCGTCCCTCCCTGCAACTGAAACGTCTCCACATCCACGGCAGGCGCAATATTTATGTCCACCGAATCCGGCAACTGCCGATCCAGATTCATCAGATACGTCGCACTCCCCACCACGCCCGCGCCCACATTTCGCTCCACCGTCAAGCTACCCTGCTGCACCGCAGGCAGCCGAAACCGGCGATCGAAGACCGTAGCCGAGGTCGTCATTCCCACCGCTGCCGGAGGCGTCGTCAGATAAGCGCACGCATACCCGAATCCCTGATTGGCCACCTGCGGGCAATCCGTCACCGTGGTCGGCGTAATTCTCACATGCGTCGCCGAAGTCGGCAGCGCCGTATTCACCAGCACACTCCGCACCGTCGCCCCCGGCAGCCGCCCATAGAACAAGCCATACCCAACCCGAACCACGCCGCGCCCTTCGCCCAGCGGCTGCCACGCCACACCCACGCGAGGCCCGACATTATTCCTGTCCTCGGGAAAAATACTGCTCGCTCCACGCGTGCCAAACTCGGCATCGAGCGCCAGATTCGGCCTCTGCGGAATCGGCAGCAGCTCATACTCATAGCGCACCCCAGCATCGACGGTAAGCCCGCGCCGCACCTGCCAGTGGTCCTGCACATAGCCCGCCCACTCCTGTGTATCGAACGTCACCGCCGCCTGCCCAAAGCTCTGCGTAAACGACGTGAAGCAAAAATAATGTGGCTGCTTTAGAGGAGAGTTGGGGCAGCCGCCATTCGGATAAGCATTCACATTGAACGTGTAGTCCGTAATCCAATCCACCAGCCCACCAGCATGTCCGCTGGTCGCCCCGCTGTCATAGTGAAACGCTCCCTCCTGCCCACTGAGCGAATCAATATAGTCATGCACCAGGCTCACCTCGCCGCCCACCTGCAACTGGTGTCGCCCGTGCACCCACGTCGCCATCTCCGCGAACTGCACGCGCCGCTCATCGGGATAGGCCTTCCGTCCCAGCGAGGACGGCGTGCCGAACGTCAACCCATTCGGCCCGATCACCACCTCGGGAGCGTAGCCGCCCGGCCCCACCGCAGGCTCCTGCGGCAGCGGAGCCGAAGCCTGCTCATACTGAAAGTCCCTGCCCACCGCCACTCGCAGTTCATTGCTGAAGCCCGCGCCCTTCGACCACAGCCATCGCCCCAGCAGCGAGTCCACCTTCACATAGCTGCTCCCCAAACTGGCCCTGCCGCGGTCCACCACCGCTGCCGACCTCACTCCACCGGGAGCGCTCGACCGAGCCTGGTCATACTGCAGGCTCAGCCTGTTCTTCGCCGTCGCCTGCCAATCGAGCTTGCCAAAGTTCACCGTTTGGTCGTTCTGCCGCGCCACCGTGCCCGTCAGGCTGTCGAGATAATCGAGCGCAGTATTTACCTTCGAAGACGTCACCCCACGCACCGCCAGCAACTCCCTCTGTCCTGGCGTCAAAGAATAAAATCCTGCTTCCTGAGGCGAAGACACCGCAGGGAATCCGCGCCTCTGCTGATCGAACGCGTAGAAATAAAACAGGCGATTCCGCACCGCCGCGCCACCCACGCTCCCGCCAAACTGTTGTCGCAGATCATGCGGCTTCACCACGCCACTGGTCACCACGCCATCGGCATAATGTGTGGCAATCGAAAAAGGATTCGCCGCCGCCCATGCGCTGTCCCGCGCCAGATAAAACGCCGACCCATGCAGCGTATTCGTTCCACTCTTCGACACCGTCGTCACCACGCCACCCGCCGCATGGCCATACACCGCCGAGTAGTTCTGCCCGCTCACGCGAAACTCCCGCACCGCCTCCTGCGAAAATGTATAGGCCGCTCCTCCACGCCGCGCCGCGCCACGCTCTGCGCCCGTCCCTCGCGGCACCGCGCCAAAGCTCTGATCGTCGCTCACTCCATCCACCGCCGTGCTGTTCTGGGTCACCGCCAATCCGCGAAAGCTCAACAGCCCTGCCGCATCCGCATTCGCCGTGGGAGTCAGCAGCGCAAAGCTCTGCCACCGCCGCCCACGCACCGGCAGCCGCTGAATCTCACGCGCCGTCACCGTGCTCGCCACCGCCGCCGACTCAACCGCCGAGCTTCCACCCGCCGTCACCGTCACCGTCGCCGAGACGCCAGCCACCCTCAGCCGCGCATCCACGCCCGTGATCGCACCCACCTCGACCACCACCCCGGTCATAACCAATCGCTCGAACCCCGCAGCCTCCACCACCACGCGATACGTCCCCACCGGAACCCGCGCCACCAGAAACTCGCCGCCTTTATCCGTCGCTGCGTGCGCCACAAAACCGCTGGCCGCATCCTCCACCGCAACCGAAGCCCCTCGCACCGCGGCACCACCCGCATCGACCACCACGCCATGCACCACGCCATCCACCGCCGTCTGCCCCCACGCTGTGGTCAGCGCGGCCAGCAACATCAGCGACAAAATAATCGCGCGCAACCCCACGCGACCAGGCCCAGACGACATGCGCTCTCCGCAAAGCTGGAATCCGTATAAAAACTTAAAAACTGCCATCTCTTCTCAAAAATCTCTAAACAACGTCATCTCGACCGAAGGCGGTGCCTTTGCCGCCGCAGCGGAGAGACCCCTGTATTTCGCTCCTGCTCTTGCCGTTGCCTGTGCCCATCACCATCCGGGCAGTGCACCCCAGCACAACTAAAACTTATCAAGAGATTAGCCGCAGACTAACGGACTTCCACCCATTATGGAAATGCCACCTTCGTTCCACAAAGAAAAAGGGGCGGCAGCCGAAGCCACCGCCCCCAAGACCATCCATCTCAAGTTAGAACAGGAACCGGAACCCGATCTGTACCTGTCGCGGCGTATACAAAAAGCCGCTCGAGTTCGAGTTGGTCGGCGTGCCGAACAGGGACGTGCTTCCCGTCCCCGACTGGAACGTCGCCGTCGCCGTATTCGCACTCGCCCCCGCGCTGCCAGACTGAAGCTTGTAAGCCAGGCTCTGCACATTGGTCACGTTCTGGTGGTTGTAGAGGTTGAACAGATCGAGCCGCAGCTCCCCACGGTACCGCTCGGTGAAGGAAAGCTGCTTCTGCACCCGCAGGTCCTGCACGATGTCGCGCGGATACTTGTACGTATTCCGCCCAATCGTCGGGATGAACGATGTTCCGCCCGCTCCGTTCCAGCTGCTGTTCAGCGCTCCGTACGAGGCATAGCCGCTCAGCGTGGCCGAGTAGGGCAGCCCGTTCTGCATCTGGAAGGCGCTGTTCAGCGCCCAGTCGTTGGCCACAAACTTCAGCCAGCCGTCCTGCTGCCGGTTGGGAAAGTTGTAGAGCACATAACCGGCGACGCGGTTGGGAACGTTGTAGTTCGAGTTCCCGTAGTCGGTCCGCTGTATTCCGTAAGGATCGTACTGATTGTTGCTGGTGCCGTTCGTCTGCGCATTCTGGCTGTAGTCCAGCGCATGCGACCACGTATAGTTCACATCGAACTGGATCGAATGCAGCGAGCGGTTCTGCAACTCCGCCACCACGCCGTTGTAGTTCGAGTTGATATTGCTCGCCACCTCGGTGATGCTGGTGAAGTTATTGGCGACCGCGCCAAACAGCGCCGTATTGCCATACGAGGTGTACTGCGGAACCACGAAGGTCGCGCCGTCCTGCAGAGGCCCCTTGCCGCTGGTGTCCGAGATGGTGATCGTCGTCGGCGTGGTCGCGGGGTTCAGGTTCTTGTCCAGATAGTTGGTCAGCTCGCGGCCCAGCGCGCCCAGGTAGCTCACCGAGAAGACCGTGCCTCGTCCCATCTGCTGCTGCACCACCAGGTCGAACTCATGCACCATCGGGTTCTGCAAATTATGGGCAAGGTAGTACGAGCTTGGCGTCGGCGGCGTCGCGTTGGCAATGATGTTCGGAAAGATTGGAGCATTTGCAGCGCCGGGCTTGATGCTCGCCGTCGTGAACTGTCCCAGCGGGCTGCCCGTATTCAGCAACGTATTCAGCACAACGCCGTTGGTGATGCGGCCATAGAACATGCCGTAGCCACCACGCAACACCGTCTTGCCGTCGCCGAACACATCATAAGCAAAGCCCAGCCGAGGACCGAAGTTGTTGTTGTCGCTCGGCGCATTCGTCAACCCGGCATAGGGAACGAAGCTGCCCGATGCCGCCGTCAGCGTCTTGTTGGCGGAGTTGCCCGGCAGGTTCTCCTTGTCGTAGCGAAGACCAAGCTGCAAAGTCAGCCGTGGCTTGATCTTCCAATTGTCCTGCACGAAGACGCCGTAATCGAACGTCGCAATGTCGAACACCGGCGGCCCAAAGCCCTGCACGAACGTGCTGTAGCAGGGTGACGTACCCACCGCGCTGGTGACCTTGCCCGTCTTCGGGTCTTTGGTCGCCGCCGCCAGCGCTGTGCTGTTGCAGGTCGGCGCGCCGCTCTTGCTGGCCAGGTCGGCGAGAAAGTTGCCGGTGTAGCCGTAGGTGATAAACCCGTTGCTCTCGTAGGTATTGTTAATCAGGTCGTAGTTGTGTACCGCATCCAGACCAACCTTGATGCTGTGGTTGCCGTGGTTCAGATACAGCGTGTCGCCGATCTGCCACTTGCGCTCATCCGGCAGCGCCTTGCGATAAGAGTAATAAGGCGACCCGAGATAGAACCCGGTCGAAGTCGCCAGCGCCACTTCAGGAACATTGCCGCCCACGCCCACAAGATTCTGCTTGGTGAACGCGCTATATGGCTGCTGACCTTCATCGTTCAGCTCGCGGCCGTACTGATACAGCATCTCGTTGCTGAGGTTCGCGCTCAACAGCGTCGTCCACTTGGCGACGCCGTAGTCCAGCTTCACAAAGTCGTTGCCGAACGTATCGACCGCGTAATTGTTGGTCGCCTGGGTCTGCACGCCGCCCGGCGAATCCCAGCGCAGCCGGTTGTAGAGCAGGCTGACGTGGTTCCTGTCATTGAGCTGGTAGTCCAGCTTCGGCATGTTCACTTCCTGATTGCCGGTGCGCGGCACGCTGCCCAGGTCGGTCAAAAGATTGCCAAGCCCAGCGCCATACGCCGCCGCTCCCGCGTCGTAGCTGGTCAGCTTCTGACGCGCCGCCAGCGTGCAGGCATAGCTGTCCAGCGTGTAGTTGGAGAAGTAGTTCGAGGCCGTCGCGGTCGCGCTGCCCGAGAGATAGCCCGTCGTAAGATCGCAGGTCGGCGCGCCGTTCAGCCCGGCCAGCGACGCATCCGGCTGGCTGAAGAACGCCGAGGGCGAGTTCGCCTTCGCCGTTCCCGGAAAATTTCTGTGGTGCTGGTCATAGGTGTAGTACCAGAACAGCTTGTCCTTGATGAGAGGGCCGCCCGCCGAGAAGCCCCAGATCCTGCGCGAGTCCGCCGGCTTGTACGGCGTCGTCGTAAACGTGTAGCCGCCCGCGGAGTTCTGCGTTCCCACCGTGTTCGACGTATATGGATTGAACGCGCCCCAGTCGGCCTCGCGGTCGTTGAAGTACGCCTGCCCGTGAATCTTGTTGGTTCCGCTCTCAGTCACCGAGTTGATGACGCCGCCCGCCGCGCGTCCCAGCTGCGCCGAGTACACGCCCGTGTTCACCTGAAACTCGTGGATCGCCGTCGGAGGCGTCGAATACGCCTCACGCGTACGGCCACGCTCTTCAGCGTAATACGCCTGGTTATCGTCCGCGCCGTCGATCAGCACATTGTTCTGCGTCGGGCTGATGCCGCGAATGCTCACCAGACCAAATCCGTTCGCGTCCGACACCACACCCGGCGTCGTCAACGCCAGGCTCGACCAGCGAAGATTGTTCACCGGAACATTGTCCAGCGCGCGCCGGTTCAAGTTGGCCGAAAAATCAGGAGAGTCGAAGTTCAGCACCGGGGCCTCTGCCGTTACTTCCACCACCGAGGTCGACGCGCCCGTCACCAGCTTCGGCGAAACATCGGTCAACTGATTGACCTGCACCGTCACCTGGTTCGTCTTCGAATCGCTGAACCCCACGCTGCTCACGGTGACGGTATACGTTCCCGGCTCCAGCAGCGGAGCCTTGAAGTAGCCGCTGCCATCCGCCGTCAGGTGAACCTCGGCGTTGGTCCCGTTGTTGTGAATGGTGATGGTGGCACTGCCGATGACGGCGCCCGTGGTGTCATACACCGTGCCGCCAATCGCGCCCTGCGTGCTCGACTGCGCCAGCGTCGTACCCGCCGTCAAACACGCACAAGCGAGCAGCCCGAGTCTCTTCATGATCTTCATAATCTGGTCTCCGAAAATATTCCCGTACATCCACCCATAGGCATCCTTGCAATCCACGCTTACGGTTCGGATGCCTTTTATTCTATGGGTTCTTTCACCGTCGCACACCTGGATGAATGCACGATAAATGAGGCAGCAGCACACTTTAGCTGCGAAACGATCCACGGCAAAGCAGCGCAAACTCCAATGGACTCAATCCGTTGCAGGCAAAAAAAGAGAGGTGCCATCGGCACCTCTTTGGAGAGCATTACTGAAATCGTTAGACCAAGAGTAGCCGTTGCCTCGTCGGTTGTCATCGCCACAATGACCTGTTTTCATCTCAACCTTTCGGTGGAGGCCCTTAGCCGTTGTCCCAGCCTTCGACGGAAATCTGCACGCATCTTAGCCGAAACAAACAAAGCCCGTCGTCTCGACCAAAGCGAAGCGCAATCACAACCGGGGCAGCACAACCGCACGCCATCTCAACCTAGCACGCATCCCAAGTCGCCCATCATCTCAACCTAGCACGCATCCCAAGTCGCCCATCATCTCAACCAGAGCCAGCACAAAGGCACGTCATCTCGACCGAAGGCGGCGCTTTTGCCGCCGCAGTGGAGAGACCCCTGTATTTCGCCGTTGCCTTTACCCCAGCCCCATCCATCCCTCTCACCGTGCAAGCCTAAGAAGCGCCACTCAAAACCCCGCGCTGCCTGTCCTCGCGAAGCATATAGACCGCGCCCATACCGATACACCCCACGGCGATCCCCACACCCACAGCCGCAGTCTCCACTCCAGCGCCCGCCCATCCATGCATCCAGTCCCGATAGTCCAGACGAGAGAAACTTCGCAACAGCCACAACGCAAAGGCGACCACGCAGCCCACGCTCAAACCACGCATAAAGATCAGTGGCCGCATCGCTCGCCTCACCGCCATCGCCTGCCGCTCGGCCTGAGCCCGACGCCAGATCGCATCGGCACTTCCCGCCGCGCTCTCTACCCGAAACCACGAGGCATACTGCAACAGGCTGCCCGCAACCCGCCGCGTCTCTGCGCAGGTAACGCAAGCCGCAATATGCTCCTGCAACTCCGCCGTCCAAACTCCCGTCCGCATCGCCTGCACCATCTCGCGCTCGCACTCACACCGGTTCTGGCTCATATCTCCTCCTCTCCCGGCCGCAGCAACGCTGCCGCCCTTCGCCGCGCCCGAAACAGCAGCAGCCGAACGCTCATCGCGCCCAGCCCCGTTGACTCCGCAATCTCAGCATGGCTCATTCCTTCGACATACGCCAGCCAGAGCAGCTCCCGCTCCCTCGGCTTCAGCGCCCGCATCGCCCGGCGCACGTCAATTTGTACATTCAAATCTGTTGAAGATCCGAGGTCGGCAATCTCCGCTCCCGGCCTGTCCTCACCTCTGCGCCAGCGGTCGCGAAGCAGGTTGGTCGCAATCCGAAACAGGTACCGCCGCGCCTCATCCCCGGCCATCGCTGTCGGCTGCCGCACCAGGAACCGGCAATAGGTCTCCTGCAACACATCGTCGGCCACGTCCCTGCGCCCGGTGACGCCAACCAGATAAGCCAGGATAGGCCGCGAAGTCGCCTCGTACAGCGCGCGAAACGCCTCCTCGCTCATGGCAGCCTCGTCCTCGCCGGGCCACGAGAGCGACGCAGTCAGCGCATCGGGCTTGGACATCACGGGCATCGGGGGCATCGGCATCCAAACCTCGCTAGGCGCGCTCATCCCGCTTCAACAAGCCAAACGACTGCGACAGAAAATAAGTCGCCACCGCCGCCAGCTCAAATCCGATCCCGAGCGCAATCGCCAGCGTACCGAAGAAGCGGCACACCTGCGGTCCATCTCCGTTGACCATCGAGTGCAGCGACACCAACGCGATGCCCAGCGCAATCAGGATAATCCCAGCGCGCACGCCGCTGAGAATACTCTTATGCGGAGTCGCCCGCTCCGTCTGCTCTACCGCCAGCGAGTTCAAAAAGTGCCGTCCCGCCTCGGTCTCCGCATAGGCAAGCACCGATTGGCTCGAATCGATCTTGTCCAGCAGCCTCATCTGTACGTCCGATTGCAGACGGGCGATCTTGTATCTCCTAATCGAAGAGAACACCACCCACGCAATCCAACCGATGGTAAAGAACACAATAAACGGATCCACAATATCTGAATTCATATCTCTCCTCTTTCCGTAAAAAACTGCCTTCACCCAATACAACGCGCCAACATCCAAACGGTTAACACCCGAACGAAAGAAATCTCCTCGCAACCGGGGCAGCACAAAACCACACCATCTCGACGCAACACGCAGCTCTCTCCAAACGTCACTTGGCGCAGAACCTACCCTCAGCACAACCGCACGTCATCTCGACCGAAGCGCCGCACCAAAAGTACGTCATCTTGGCCTGAGCACCGCACCAAAAGTACGTCATCTCGACCGAAGCGAAGCGCAGTGGAGAGACCCCTGTATTACGCCTGTCTCTTATACAC
>JBEPUY010000031.1:0-53354 GCA_041691255.1 Granulicella sp.
TTCGAACTATGCGAAGCTGCCGGGGCACTCGGAGCCGAACGCGGAGCCGAGGGCGGCGGAGCATAATGCGGCTGAGGCGGAGGCGAGTATCTCGGCTGCTGCTGCTGCGGTGGCGGAGCGTAACGCGGCTGTGCTGGCTGCGAGGATCTCGGCTGCTGCTGCGGTTGAGCAGAACGCGGTTCCGCAGGACGAATCTGCTGCTGCGGCGCTACCTGCCTTCCCTCCTGCGATGGGCGAACCTCACGCTGCGGAGCAGACGGCTGTTGCCGCATCTGCCGGGACGCCGCCCCCTCTCTTCGCTCCATTCCCGTTCCCTGATTCACAGGATTCCCGGGCTGCGTCACTTCGGGCCGCCCCGCTTCAGGCCGCACCCGGACGGCGGGATTTCCCCGCTCGGGCGCAGCACTGTTGCCAGGCCGACGACTAGTCGCGCTCACCGGAAAGTCTCGTCGCAACGACGCTCCAATCGGACGCGCCGTTCCCCTCGATGCCGCCGAAGCTCCCGGAGCGGGACGTATCGGCTGCGCGGTGCGTCCGGCAATCGTCCGTATTCCAGATACCGGGCGAACACGCGTTGGGTTATCGAGAGAAGGACGCCCCACCCGGATCGGGCGAGCCTTTCCCGGACTATGTACCGGTTTCGGTTGGAATCGGTACCTCAAAGGAGGCCGCGCAATATTAATCACATAACCATCACCGCCGCCGCCAAAGCCCCAGCCGCCAAAGCCGCCGCAGCCGATTCCCGGTTGCCACCCCCAGCCAAAGTCGTCCCAATACGACCAGTTGCCGCAGCGATAGGGAGTCCATCCCCATGAATAGCCCGAAGCCCACACATAGCCGCTACCCGGATACCATACCCAGCTTCCATAGCCGTACGGGTCAAAATCCGGGTCCGAGGCTACATTCGGCTGCCACACCTCACCCTGACCGGGAACGTTGTACCAACTGCCGTTGGCGTCCAGATCGGACCAGCCATATCCCGCCTCGCCCGCATAGTCATTCCGCACATCGGTCTGGTCCGCCGTCTCATTTGCCGCGGCCGCGTCGCGGTCATCGTTCCACTTGTCCCACGTGTTCGCTGCCACCTGCTGCGTCAACTGGTAACGCCCCGCATCGTTCGCGTCTCCGGTCAGGGTCTCCCCTGCATTCACATTCGTCTTATAGCCTTCACCGCTGGCCGATCCGCCATCCACCTGCGCCGTCCCGTCCAGCACCGAGACCACCGCCGGAGGCTTGTCCATATCGATGCGTACGGTTGCGTTCACCACCGGAGAGACCTGCACTCCCCCCGCAGCGATACTGTAGGCAAACTTGTCTGCTGCACGCAGCTCCGCGTACATCAACCCATTCACGAGGTTCAGGTCGGTCGTCAGGTTGCCGTTCGCATCTGCGGTCAGCGTTGTCAGCTCCAGCGAGGTGTTCGGGGTCAGCCGCACCACGCTGCCGTCTTCAAACTCGATCTCCGCCTGGCCATCCTGGCCGGTCGAGACCCGGACGCCCTGCGGCAACGGCATGTTGATCTGGGCAGGATCGCTGCCCGTGTTGTCGATATGGTCGACATTGACGGTGCCCTGAAGGAAGCTCATTCTGGCCGCGCGCACCTGCGGATTGTCGGCTTGCGCCTCGGCCCTGACGCCTGCAAACAGCAGGGAGAAGATCGCCACTGCTGCCATACCCCCGATGCACCGTCTACGCTTGTTCATGACAACCTCCAGCCTACAGGTTAGACACTCTCTCTTAACCCGAAGCTTCATATCTTGTTGCTCTGTGCCTGCTCCAGTAATTTGGTTGCCTGCGACCGAACGCGCTCGATCACCGCTGCATCCCCGGCAATCGAGGTCAGCACCGGAGCGATCGTCTCCAGCTCCAGCGCATGTCCCGACTTGACCGCCTGCACCAGCTCGTTCATCTCTTCGTCCAAACCCAGTCGGTCGTAGCGATGTAGAAAATCCAGCTTTCGACCCTCGTCCAGTGTAAAGGCGATGAAAAGAAAGGTATCCGTCAGCATGGCAACCTCTTTGTTACTGGAGTAGTTATAGGTGCACGACCCCGCGCCATCCGCTCCCGCATAGCTCAGCGTCTTCTTTCCGCTGTTCGCTATGTTCTTCGCCTTCGCCTCGCAGACCATATCAAAATGGCCAAGCGCCCGCGCCGTTTTGAATATCCTGGCGACCGTAGGAGCGGTCAGCTTCAAAGTGCGGTCGATGTGCTTCGGCGAGGCATATTGCACCACTCCCTTATCCGCCGGGCTTATCGCTTCCTCTGCCTGATAGCTGCCTGTCCCCTCTTCATCGACCCGGAGGGTAAAGCGCGGCACCGGAAGGCCCTCCCGTTCAAACTGGAAGCTGACCTCAGCCGGCCTCGCAGCGGCGGACGCAAGCCCCGGTCCCCCCGACTGAGCGGCAAACGCCAGCCCGGAAGTGACTGCGAGCGCAACACTGAAGATCGCTCCTACCGCAAGTCTCATCAACGCGCTCCCTGCAGAATCAGCGTCTGCGCCGTGTGAATATGACAGATGGCAATTGCGAGCGCGTCTGCCGCGTCCGCCGAGTCAAGCTCGTAGTCAATCTCAAGCAGGCGCTTCACCATGAACTGCACCTGCTCCTTCGCCGCCAGACCGTAGCCAACGACGGAGCTTTTAATCGTCAGCGGAGCGTACTCGGCGACCGGAAGTTCGCAGGTCGCGGCGGCCAGCATGGCCACTCCCCTCACCTGCCCCAGCTTCAGCGCCGACTTCGCATTGGCCGAGAAGAACACCTCTTCGATGGCAACAATCTCAGGTTGGTGAAGTTCCATCAGGGCGATCAGTTCGCGATAGATCTGAGCCAGCCGCTGCGGGGTCTTATCTTTCTTGCTCAGGCGAATCGTTCCGGAGGCAAGGGGCATTAGCTTCGGCATCCGCGCATCGCAGTCCACCTCGACTACGCCATAACCGGTAAACTCCGTGCCGCAATCGATCCCAAACACCCGCATGGGCGAAGTTTACTGCATTTTCATCTGAGCGCCAGCTATCGAAATTGAGTCGACGGTCAGCGCCGATGTCACGAAAAAAATCTTTGGGCCAAACCGTTGCCGGACCGAGATTAATTTAGTTTAGTGCTCAACTATCTAGCAATAAACTACTTCGAAGCAAAAAGCGCCTCTTCGAGCTTGAAAAAAGTTCTTCACAGGACGTTTGAGCGTAGCAATCGGCGCTATCGAGAGATGCCCTCAAGCGGCGAACTGGCCGTCGCGTAGAGCTTGCGCGGCATCCGGCCGGCGAGGAATGCCTGCCTTCCCGACAGAACGGCGTGTTGCATTGCCTCCGCCATCAAAAGGGGGTCTTTTGCCTGGGCGATGGCAGTGTTCATCAAGACGCCATCGAAGCCCAGTTCCATCGCCACGGTCGCATCCGACGCTGTGCCTACCCCGGCATCGACGATAAGCGGAACCTCGGTAATCAGCTCCCGCAGGATGCGCAGGTTAGCTGTATTTTGCAGCCCGAGACCGCTACCGATGGGCGCCCCCAGAGGCATGACCGCAGCCGCTCCGGCATCGATCAGCCGCTTCGCAAAAACAATGTCATCAGAGGTATAGGGGAGAACTGTAAAGCCTTCTTTCACCAAAACGCGGGTAGCTTCAAGGGTCGCCTGAACGTCGGGATAGAGGGTCTGCTTGTCACCGATGACCTCGATCTTGACCCAGTCGGAGAGTCCAACCTCGCGGCCCAGCCGGGCGGCTCGGATGGCCTCGTCGGCGGTATAGCAACCGGCGGTGTTGGGCAGAAGGAAGTAGCGCTGCGGATCGATGAAGTCCAGCAGCGACTCGGTGGAGCGGTCGAGGTTGACGCGGCGTACTGCGACCGTCACCATCTCGGCACCCGAGGCCTCGATGGCCGCCTGCGTCTCTGCGCCATCCTTGTATTTTCCGGTACCGACGATAAGACGCGACTGAAAGGCTCTGCCAGCGATGACGAGGGGGTTCATGTGTTTATTCTAAGGGAAATTCTGCTGGGCGGTACGGCACGGAAGAACGGACAACAGCAAAGACAACGGCAAAATACAGGGGTCTCTCCACTCCGCTGCGCTCCGGTCGAGATGACGTGCGTTTGGGGCAGGGCTTACTGTTTCGATTGGGGATGAAAGGCAAACGGCCCGCGCTCTCATAAGAGGAGGAGCAGCGGGCCGTCTGGCGGTGATCTGTTGAGTTTGACTTGAGGCGTCCACTTACTCGGACATTGGCCTCGGCGGAACTGCTGGTTATTGCAACGCCAGGTCTAGAGCAAAGGACGCTCTAAGCCTCAGTCACCTCACGTACTGTTGTGCAACTGTTACAGTCAATTTTCATAGGCTGGATCATCCTCCTTTCCCGTGTAAGTTAAGGCTACTCCTCGAGGCAGACGGAATCAAATCGCAGCCCACATACATCTGCTACCGGCGATAGAGGCATCGAACAGAAGGTCGCGCAAATATTTATAGTGAAAGGTAGTTACATGAAAGCTGCAACCATTGTTGGTATTCTTCTCATCGTCCTTGGAATCATAGGATTCGCAGTAGGTGGGGTCAGCTTCACCCACAGCAAGAAAGACGTAGACATGGGGCCGCTGCAGATCTCGCATCAGCAGAAGGAGACCGTTCCCATCTCGCCGATCCTGAGCACGATCTCCCTGATCGCAGGCGTGGGTCTGGTCGTCGTGGGCGCTAAGGCTAAGTAACGGAAGACGTTAATCTACGGTGCACATAATAGCGGAGTTCGAAGTGCTGTTTCTTCACAAACGAACAGCGTTTTGACCTCCGCTTTTCTGTGCCTGTAACCAGTGTTTGTACCGAAGTACGGTTGCTCGTCAGAGAAATTACTTCAGGTAGGCGCGAACGAGGTCGATTAGTTCTTCGCCAAGGTCGGGCGTCAACGGATTTCTTCCCTCCTGCAAGAGATGGAGCCGGATGTGGTCTTCGAGCACCTCAGCCATCAGTCCGTTGATGCCTCCACGAGCAGCCGCCAACAGCATCAGGACGTCGGTGCAGTTCTCTTCGGCGGCGAGGGTACGTTCCACGGCGTCGATCTGGCCGCGAATGCGCTTGACGCGATTCAATAGCTTGGTGCGTTCCCTTGAAATTTCTGCCACGTTCTCTTCTCCCGGGTAGCGATGTCGCCCCTTCAATAATACCGTAAGGGGGTATGCTATATTCGTCGTATCGGTAGGATAAACTTCTTCAAATAAAAGGCCTAGATCAGGAAAGATGACGATCCACAGGAAAATTTGCGCCCCCTTCACGGAAATGCCTGAAGATCGAACGTTGATGGAACGGAACTTTACCTTGAGCTACCTGTTGGCTGGGTTGCTGCTTTTTTCGATGGCTGCTGTACGGAACGTCGCCGCCCAATCGGAGGCGGTGCTGCCCTCGAACCCTGCTCCGCAGCGGGATGCAATGCCAGCGCCCGAAGGTGCGCCGACGCTGTTTCCGCATCTGGACCACTCGCGCTACCTGCTCTCTGGCCAGGCAAACATCATCTTTCAGGGGCATGGGCCGTTCCACTCTCCCTATGAAGGGACCAATAGTTTTCTGGGTCGCGGGGAGTACAAGACCTCGCTGCTGGGGACGCTGTTTCTGGGCATGCAGCTCAACAAAAATCCGAAGAGCGATACCGACGTGGTTCTCGATGTTGAATCGTCAGGCGGGCGCGGGGACAGCGAGGCGCTGGGGCTTGCGGGTTTCACCAATCTGGATGTGGTGCGTAATCCGAACCTCGGCTCGAAGCCTTATATTGCGCGGGTTCAGCTGCACCAGACCATCGGGCTCAGCAATAAGCTGGTCGATGCCGACCGGACGCCGTTCTCGCTGGCAACTCAAGTGCCGGAGCGGCGACTGGAGTTCCATGTCGGCAAGATGAGCCTGCCCGATTACTTCGACATCAACAGCATCGGCAGCGACAGCCATCTGCAGTTTCTCAACTGGACCGTCGACAACAGCGGAAGCTGGGACTATGCCGCCGACACTCGTGGCTACACCTATGCGGCCGTGGCCGAGTATGACGACAAGGACTGGACGGCGCGCTATGGCATCGCGCTGATGCCAACCGTCGCCAATGGCGTCGATCTCGACTGGAACCTGCGTCGCGCCAGCGGACAGAATATGGAGTTCGAGCTGCGCAAGTCGCTGCTGGGCGGTCTGGTCAGCCCGGATCGCAAAGGGACGGTTCGCGTGTTGAGCTTTGTGAACCATGCTCATATGGGGCTTTATCGCGACGCGGTGAAGGCTTATCTCGATGGTACGGACAAGACGCCCACCATCACGCTGCACGAGAAAGATAGCGAGGTGAAGTACGGCTTCGGGTTGAATGCAGAGCAGGAGTTGACGCAGAACCTGCGCGTCTTTATCCGCGTCGGGTGGAACGAGGGGCAGCATGAGTCGTTCGCCTATACCGAGGTCGATCAGACGGTCGAGTTCGGGGGCGATTATTCGGGCAGGGCGTGGGCGCGGCCGAACGACAAGATCGGTCTCGCGTTTGTAAGCAATGCCATCAAGCGCGATCACCAGAACTATCTGCGGCTTGGCGGCCTCGGCTTTCTGCTGGGCGACGACAATTTGAACTACGCCCGCGAGGACATTATCGAGGGCTACTACAATGTCCATGCGTGGCGCGGCGTTTACTATGCACTGGATACGCAGTTCATCGACCACCCCGGCTACAACAAGGACCGCGGCCCGGCGCTGGTGTCGGCGCTGCGGATGCATGTGGATTTTTAGGGCAAAATTTGTATAGCCGGTAAATCGTGCAGTGGCTCTCCCGCATGATGCATCGCGGTTTGGAGTAAAACGAGCAACGGCAAAAGCGAAATACAGGGTCTCTCCACTGCGGCGGCAAAAGCGCCGCCTTCGGTCGAGATGGCGTGGTTTTGTTGCTGCTTTGGTCGAGATGGCGTGGTTTTGTTGCTGGTCAAGATGACGGACTTCAGAGTTTTTAGACAGGTTCCGACCATCGCTATCCCTCTACGGGAAAATTGCTTTCGCTTCGCCGTATACTTCTGACGTGACTCCACTTATCGCGTACGAAGCGGTCGGGTTTGTCCTTGGCCTGATCTTTGGCAGCTTTTTGAACGTCTGCATTGCACGGCTTCCGCTGGTCCAGTCGATCGTCCATCCGCGCTCGCAGTGTCCTCAGTGCGGGGCGGGGATTCGCTGGTTCGACAATATTCCCGTGCTGAGCTGGCTGCTGCTGCGGGGGCGCTGCCGTGACTGCAAACATGCGATTGCGCTGCAGTATCCGCTGGTTGAGATTGGGCTGGGGTTGTGGTTCATGATGCAGGCGGGGGAGATTTACACGCTGCTCGCTTTCTCGAAATCGCACGATCTGGTGTCGAAGGTCATTGTGCATGTGGGCATTGCCTTCCTTGGGTTTCTGCTCATCGGGTTGATGGCGATGGACTGGCAGACCCAGTTGCTTCCCGACCTCTTCACGCTGGGCGGCATCACGGTTTCGTTCTTTCTTACCTGCACCCGCGCCGTCTTTCTCGCGCCGAACGAGGACGACGTCATCCTGCATAACCAGCAGATCCAGATCAGCAGCCCGGGGAGCTCTGCCGGGCAGGGAAACGTCTTTCTTACCGGGCCGGAGAGGCTGCTGGGGGAGTGGCTGCTCGCCGTCTTTGCAGCGGTTGTGATTCTGCTGCTCGTCCGCTGGCTTTACCGGGTGCTGCGCCATCGCGAAGGCATGGGGCTGGGCGACGTGAAGCTGTTCGGTCTGCTGGCTGCGTTTCTCGGTTTCTGGCCAGCGACGATTGCGCTGTTTTTAGGCGTGCTGTTTGCAAGTGCCTATGCTGTCATTCTGCTGACGCGCGGAAAGGCCGGAGCGGCCTCGAAGCTGGCATTTGGCAGCTTTCTCGCGGCCGGTGGACTGATTGCTGCGCTCTATGGCGAGAAGATCGTCAACGCATATAAAACACTGCTTTAATCAACAGCCGAATACCGTCAACAACTTGACACTTGACCGTCGCAATCTTAGAGTCGAAGATGGCCATGCAAAGTTACCCCTACATATGGAATTACCTACCCCTTGTACTCCAGATACTGATTGCGCTTGGGGTCGCCTGCGGTATGGTTGGGGTCTCCTTCCTCATCGGCAAACATAAGAATTCACGCACCAAAGCCGGCGCCTACGAGTGCGGCATGGACCCCATCGGCGACGCGCGCGGACGCTTTTCGGTCCGCTTTTATATGGTCGCGATGCTCTTCATCCTGTTCGATGTCGAAGCGGTCTTCATGCTTCCCTGGGCGGTCATCTTCCGCAAGCTTCCGGCGATCACCGGCTCGCGCATGTTCGGCTTCTACGAGATGCTG
This sequence comes from Granulicella sp., assembly GCA_041691255.1. Lineage (GTDB taxonomy): Bacteria > Acidobacteriota > Terriglobia > Terriglobales > Acidobacteriaceae > Edaphobacter. The sequence continues at coordinate 8,319 of JBEPUY010000031.1, forward strand.
GTTTATATCGGCTTCGTGGCGGTCGGCCTTTTCTACGTCTGGAAAAAGGGCGTTCTGGACTGGTCCAACGATAAGGGAGATCTCTAATGGACGCTGCCCCTATTGGTACATTGACAGGCACACAGGCCGTATTTGAGGCCCATGCCGACAACGCCGCCGTGAAGGCACTTTCGGGTCTTGCGACCGACGCTAAATTTGATCGCGCCGAGTTGACGATCACGGTGGCACGCGAGAACGTCATCGCTGCCTGCGAAGCCGTCAAGCTGGCCGGTTACACCTTCCTCGAAGACGTAACCGCGGTTGACTGGTATCCGTCTGAGCCTCGCTTCCAGATCACGTATCACATTTTGTCGATGTCACTGAAGGCTCGTGTTCGCCTTGTTGTCCGGCTGAACGAAGGTGATGCGGTGATCGACAGCATCGTCGGCGTCTGGCCTTCGGCTAATTTCTACGAGCGCGAAGTCTTCGACCTCTTCGGCGTCCGCTTCAGCGGCCACCCCAACCTCCGCCGCATCATGATGCCCGAAGACTGGCAGGGGCATCCGCTGCGTAAGGACTATCCCGTGGAGGGATATCGCTAATGGCTCCCGTTGCTGCTCCCGAAATGCTGAACCCCGGCGTTGAAGACGTTGTCGCCGATAGAAACCGCCACCAGGGCGTGCCGCCTCCGCAGGACCAGACCATGATCATCAACATGGGGCCGCAGCATCCTTCGACGCACGGCGTGCTTCGTCTGGTACTTGAGATTGATGGCGAATCCGTCGTCTCGCTGGCACCGGATATCGGCTACCTGCACACCGGCATCGAGAAGACGTGCGAGGCCAAGTTCTATCAGCAGGTCGTGCCGCTGACCGACCGCATCGACTATCTCTGTCCGATGACCAACAACCTCGCCTACTGCCTCGCGGTAGAGAAGTTGCTTGGTCTCGAAATTCCTGAGCGAGCGCAGTATCTCCGTGTTCTTCTTAACGAACTGACGCGCATCCAGTCACATCTGGTCTGGCTCGGGACGCACGCCATGGACATCGGCGCGCTCACTGTCTTCCTTTATTGCTTCCGCGAGCGCGAGGACATTCTCCGCATCTTCGAGAGTGTTTCCGGCCAGCGCATGATGAGCAGCTACTTCCGCATCGGCGGCGTTAGCCTTGAGCCACCGCTGGACTTCTATCAGGAAGTGCAGAATTTCCTGAACATCATGCCCGGCAGGATCAAGCAGTACGAAGACCTGCTGACCGGCAATCCTATCTGGATGGGACGCCTCAAGGGCATCGGCCATCTCTCCGCAGCCGACGCGATCGCGCTGGGCGTGACCGGACCTCCGCTGCGCGCCTCCGGCGTCGATTGGGACTTGCGTCGCGACATGCCTTACAGCGGCTACGAAAAATTTCAGTTCAAGGTGCCCGTCTCGAATGACTGCGACGTCTGGGCGCGTTATGTCGTTCGCATGGAAGAGATGTACGAGTCGGTCAAGATCTGCCAGCAGGCGCTCGATGGAATGCCTGAAGGCCGCATCGTTGCCGATGCGCCGAAGATCATCCTGCCCGACCGCGAGCAGATGAAGACGCAGATGGAAGCGCTGATCCATCACTTCAAGATCGTGACGGAAGGCTTTGGCGTTCCTGCGGGCGAGGTCTTTCAGGCAGTCGAATCGCCGCGCGGCGAGATGGGCTACTACGTCGTCTCAGACGGCACGGCCAAGCCCTATCGCGTCCACATGCGCAACCCTTCGTATGCAACGTTGCAGGCGCTCGAGACCATGTGCAAAGGCAGACTGCTTGCCGACGTGGTTGCAGTGATCGGCTCCATCGACATTGTGCTTGGAGAGATCGACCGATAGAAGAAGCTCTTCAGCAAAGTTTTTGTTTTTCGCACTGAGGTAAGTTTTGACCAACGAACGTATCGACAGGGAACTCTGGACATCGTTCGCATCGCTGATCAGAAGCTATGGAGCGGCCCACGGGCTGAACAGCCGCCACCAGGCAGTCGTTGAAGTAGGAAGTGACCTCATCCTGCTTCGCGTCGGAACACGCTGGCTACGCTTTACGCCCAGCGAGATGATCGAAGACAACAACCGCACGGTGCTGTTCCGTCTGAACCATGATGGGACCGCCACGATCGGTGATGTAACCGAAGAGATGGACCTTGCCGCCGAAAGGCTGGCGCGGGAGATGATGCAAAGTGAGTGAAGTCGCCAATACGATTTTTTCCCCGGAGCTGGCCGCGCGCTTCGACCACCTCGTCACCATTTATCCGATGCGGCGCTCGGCGCTCGTTCCGATGCTGCTGTACGCGCAGGACGAGGTCGGCTACGTCTCTGACGCCGTCGTCACAGAGATTGCGCGGCGCCTTGACTTGCTGGAACTCGATGTTCGCAACGTGCTCAGCTACTACTCCATGCTGCGCACCAAGCCCGCTGGCAAGTACAACCTGCAGGTCTGCACCAACATCAGCTGCATGCTGCGCGGCGGCTACGAGATTCTCGACCACTGCAAAGCGAAGCTCGGCATCGGGCATAAAGAGGTCACGCCGGACGGCGTCTTCTCGCTCGAAGAAGTCGAGTGCATCGGTGCGTGCTGCTGGGCTCCCGCCATGCAGGTGAACTACGACTTCCACGACAACCTCACCACCATCAAGGTGGACGAGATCATCGAAACCTATCGCGCAGGCCAGGGAAAGGACGTCAAATAATGCCTACCCTCGTCTCTCATCCCGATGAAGTCAAAGTGATCTCCCGCCGCTTCGGTCTGGGCGCAACCAACATCGATAAGTACATCGAACTGGATGGCTATAAGGCCGTCCAGCAGGCCATCGCCGAAGGTCCTGAGTGGATCATCAACACCATGAAGGCCTCGGGCCTGCGTGGACGTGGCGGCGCGGGCTTCCCTACCGGCCTCAAGTGGTCGTTTGTTCCCAAGCAATCGGAGAAGCCCAAGTACGTTCTGGTGAACGGCGACGAGTCCGAGCCCGGCACCTGCAAGGATCATGTGATCTTCCTCGAAGATCCCCATGCCGTCATCGAAGGCACCATGATCGCCGGGCTGGCTATCGGCTCCAAGCTCGGATTCATCTATCTCCGCGGTGAGTATCGCTATCTACTCAAGATCGTCGAGAAGGCAGTTGCTGATGCCTATGCCCGCGGCTTCCTCGGCAAGAATATCTTCGGCACCGGCGTCGACTTCGACATCATTACGCAGACAGGCGCAGGCGCGTATGAGGTCGGCGAAGAGTCGGCACTAATGGAGTCGCTCGAAGGCAAGCGCGGCGTTCCGCGCATCAAGCCTCCCTTCCCTGCTGTCGTCGGTCTCTATGGCGGTCCAACGGTCATCAATAATGCCGAGACGATCGCCAATGCACCGCACATTCTTCTGATGGGCGGCGAGGCGTTTGCGAAGCTCGGCACCGAGCGCAATGGTGGCACTCGACTCTTCGGCATCAGCGGGCATGTAGAGCGCCCCGGTGTTTACGAACTGCCGATGGGCTATAGCCTTCGCAAAGCAATCTATGAAGTAGCGGGCGGCATTAAGGATGGCAAGAAATTGAAGGCCGTCGTCCCCGGCGGAGCTTCGTGCCCGGTTCTGACCGCAGACGAGATTGATGTGGGCCTCGACTTCGACCAGATGGCTAAGGCCGGGACCATGCTTGGATCGGGCGGGATCGTCGTTCTCGATGAGAGTGTCTCCATCGTTGAGTTCGCGCTTCGCACCATCGCCTTCTACCAGCATGAATCCTGCGGTTGGTGCATTCCCTGCCGCGAGGGTACGGACTGGATCAAGAAGACCCTGACCCGTGTCTACAACGGCGGCGGCAACAAGAAGGACGTCGATAACGTGCAGTACCTCGCCGAAAATATGATGGGGCGCACCTTCTGCCCGCTCGGCGATGCAGCGGCGATGCCGACGCTCGGATTCGTGAAGAAGTTCCGCAAGGAATTTGAAGACTACATCGAAGGCCACAAGGCCGGAACCCCCATCATCACCGTGCAGCAGTTGGTGGGTGCAGGACATTGAACAGACGAGTACCCCAATTGATCTGGGTACTCGTAGCGCTCGTACTTTTAGTCGGAGTTTTGAGAATAATCATGACTCGTTCGCCCCGGAGCGCAGATCAGAAGATTTTGATTGAGAAGTCAAAGCAGAGGAATTGAAGATGGCAGACGTAACCTTTACCGTAGACGGCAAGAAACTCACCGCACCTGCTGGCACATTGCTGATTGATGCCTGCAAGTCTGCCGGCATCGAGATTCCCGCCTTCTGCTACTATCCCGGCCTCTCGCTGCAGGCTGCCTGCCGCATGTGCGTTGTGCGCATTGAGAAGGTGCCTAAGCTGCAGACCGCGTGCACCACGCCCGTAGCTGAGGGCATGATCGTCGCCACCGAGACCCCTGAGATTGCGCAGGCGCGCAAGGCCACTTTGCAACTGCTGCTCGGCAACCACCCGCTCGACTGCCCCGTCTGCGATGCCGGCGGCGAGTGCGAGCTGCAGGACATGACCTTCAAGTACGGTGCGGCTGACAGCTTTTACGCCGAGCCGAAGAATCATCGCGAAGAGCAGAAGTGGTCGCCCGTCGTCTACTTCGACCGCCCACGCTGCATCCTCTGCTATCGCTGCGTTCGTATGTGCGGCGAGGGCATGGACGTCTTTGCACTCGGCATCCAGAATCGCGGCAGTTCCTCAGTCATCGCGCCCAATATTCCGGCGCAGATGTCGCCCGACGACCTCGCCCATCTCGACTGCGAGCAGTGCGGCATGTGCATCGACGCTTGCCCGGTCGGCGCGCTAACCAGCGGAACCTATCGCTACAAGACGCGTCCGTGGGAGATGAATCACGTCGCCACGACCTGCACCCACTGCGGCGATGGCTGCAAGACGACGCTTGGCGTTCGCAGCACCTCGGATGGCTCCGAGATTGTGCGCGGCGACAACCGCGACAAGAGCGGCATCAACGGCGACTTCCTCTGCAACAAGGGACGCTATGCGTTCGACTTCGCCAACAACGACGACCGCATCACCCAGCCGCTGGTTCGCCAGGCGAACGGAGAGTTCAAGCCGGTTAGCTGGGAAGAGGCGTTCGACCACGTTGGCAAGCGCCTCCGCGAACTTCGCGATACGCGTGGCGGCAAGAGCATCGGGGTCATCGGCGGCAACCGCCTGACCAACGAGGAAGCCTACCTCCTGCAGAAGTTTGCCCGCACTGTTCTCAGCACCAACAACATCGACCACCACCGCACGGCGGATTATGTGTCCTTTGCCCAGGCGCTCGCGGGACAGACGAACCGCACCGCTTCCCTGCGCGACACGCTCACTGCTCCCGCGATTCTGGTGGTAGGCGGCGACCCGACCAATCAGGCTCCGGGGACGGCGTGGAATATCCGCACCAATGTTCGCAACAACCGTGGCCGGCTCTACGTCGTCAACTCTGCCGAGATCAAGCTGCGCCGTCAGGCAAAAGCTTTCGTGCGGCTCGCTCCGTTTGGCTATGGCGCGCTGGCTGGCTATCTCGCAGGAGACGATGCCGCTGGTTCGAGCGCCGTCTCCGATGTGAATGCTCTAAGCGCCTTCCGCGACACAGTTAAGGCGGAAGAGAATCTGCTCATCCTTATTGGCTCTGAGCTACGCGGTACAGAGTTGAAGAAGCTCATCGACTTTGGTCTGAGCATTCCCGGCGCGAAGTTCGCTCTGCTCTCGGACTATGCCAACTCGCGCGGCGCGGCGGACATGGGCCTCCTTCCGGATATGCTTCCCGGCTACACTCCGGTCGCGGGCAACAGCACCTTTGCCGAGTACAACGCTCCCGCAGAGGCTGGCCTCGACATGCTTGAGATCTTCGACGCAGCCGGTCGCGGCGAACTCTCCGCGCTCTACGTCGTCGGCTCCAATCCGGTGGCACGCTACAGCGTCGATCCTGCCGCGCTCAAGAATACCTTTGTTGTAGTGCAGGAGATGTTCCTCACCGAGACCGCCGCGCTTGCAGACGTTATCCTGCCCGCCGCCAATCTCTACGAGAAGTCCGGTTCTGCCACCAACAGCTACGGCGATCTGCAGCAGGTCAAAAAGGCCGGCGACCGCGCCGGTGTTCGTACCGACTTCGAGATGATCGTCCGCATCGCCGACAAGATGGGCGCGGAGATGCGCAAGCTTGTTCCTTTCGGCAAAGGACTTCGCGCCGATATGGGCCAGTCGCGCGGTGCGCAGTCGGGTGAGGCAGATCGTCACGCAGTATGGCTGACGGCCAACAACCTTGAGCCGAAGCTCAGCCCGTTTGATTCCTACGCCATTCTCGATGAGATTCAGCGTCTCGTTCCCGGCTACAACCTGCTGCGTCTCCAGCTTCTCTCGGGCAACGATCAGCACCTGCAGCCCGCTGCTTCGGGTCTGGTTCAGATCGGCAACCGCCGCGATCTGGTGCTGCCCGCAAACGATACCCTCTTCACCTCCGGAACGCTTGGCCGCTACTCCGCCATGCTGAACGATGTGCAACAATTTCAGGCCAATCAGCCCCTCATTCAAATTCAAGCCGCCGACTAGGAGCGCAACCCGACACCGTGAGCCATCTCAGTCCGTTCCAGACATTTCTGCTGCTCAGCATCGTTAAAGTCATCGTCGTCTTCGTCATCACATTGACGGCGGTGGCCTACACGGTGCTGCTGGAGCGCAAGGTCCTCGGCCACATGCAAAATCGTTGGGGCCCTTCCCGCGTTGGACCCTTCGGCCTTCTGCAGCCGCTAGCCGACGGCATTAAACTCTTCCTCAAGGAAGACCTGTTGCCTATGGCAGCCGAGCGTCCGCTCTTCATCATCGCGCCGATCATTGCGCTGACCTGTGCGCTCGTCTCTATCGCCGTGGTTCCCTTCGGAGCTGCCCACCATATCTATGCAAACGGCATCGGCGTGGATATGTTCGACATCTCCAACATCAACATCGGCCTGCTTGTCATCCTAGGCATCACCTCGATCGGGGTCTATGGCATCGCGCTTTCGGGTTGGTCGTCGAACAATAAATTTTCGCTGCTCGGCTCGCTGCGCGCTACCTCTCAGGTGATCAGCTACGAGCTTGCGCTCGGACTTTCGCTGGTTGGCGTTGTTCTTCGCGCACAATCGCTCAGTTTGCGTACCATCGTCGACAGCCAGTCCGCTCACGGCCTGCTCTCGTGGAACTTCTTCGGAGGCTTCCAGTTCGTGGCCTTCTTCATCTACCTGATGGCGGCCTATGCCGAGACCAACCGCTCTCCCTTCGACCTTCCTGAAGCCGAGTCGGAGCTGGTCGCCGGATATCACACCGAGTACAGCTCCATGAAGTTCGCCATGTTCTTCATGGCCGAGTACGCCAACATGATTACCGTAAGCTGCGTGGCGACGCTGATGTTCTTCGGCGGCGCATCCAGTCCGCTCGGCCATCTGCTTCCTGCGAACTTCGGTGGCGCTATTCTCACGGTTATCTTCCCTGTTCTCTGGTTTGTGGCAAAGGTGTTCGCGTTCCTTCTGCTTTACATCTGGGTTCGCGGTACGCTTCCCCGTTTCCGTTACGACCAGCTGATGAGTTTCGGCTGGAAATTTCTACTTCCTCTGGCGATGGCGAACATCATCATCACCAGTCTCGTCCTTGCGCTGCACGGTTAGTCTCATCGCCGGGCGGCTTTACCATCGGCAGATAGCCACAAGCTTCTGCTCTGTTATCTAGCGATTCAGGAAAGACTTGAGCGGTTCATCATGCAACTGGCACTTTTCATAATCTTTGGCGCGCTGGCCGTGGCGGGAGCACTCAATCTCCTGCTGCAACGTCATCCCATCAACAGCGCTTTGTCGCTCGTCGTTGTGATGATGTCGCTCGCCGTCCTCTACTGGTCCCTGGGGGCTGAGTTTCTCGCTGCCGCGCAGGTCATCGTCTACTCCGGTGCCATCATGGTGCTCTTCGTCTTCGTCATCATGCTGCTGAACGCGGGCGAAGAAGAGCGCACCAAGGGCAGTCGCGCGGCCTACATCGTCGGCATCCCCGGCGCTGCCGCCATCTTCTGCCTGCTCAGCTTCGTTTTTCTGTCGGAGCAGAAGGCGCTTGGCGTCGCTAACCTCGGCGGTCATCTCGACAACGGCCTCAATAATATTGCCGAGATCAGTCAGGTGCTCTTCACCAAGCAGCTTCTTCCCTTCGAAGTGACCTCTATTCTCATCCTCGTCGCCATCCTCGGCGCCGTGGTTCTCGCGCGCAAGGAGGAGCAATAAGCCTATGGCCGCACAAGTTCCTACAGCCTATTACCTTGTTCTCGGCGCCATCCTGTTCTCGATCGGCGTCGGCTCGTTTCTCATCAAGCGCAACATCATCACCATCTTTATTTCGATTGAGCTGATGCTCAACGCCGTCAACCTCACCTTTGTTGCCTTCGCGCATCAATGGCACCAGATCAGCGGCCAGATCTTCGTCTTCTTCGTGATGGTGGTCGCCGCCGCCGAAGCCGCCGTTGGCCTTGCCATCATCATCGCCATCTTCCGTACCCGCCAGACGCTGAACGTCGACCAGATCGACCTGATGAAACTATGAGCCCTCAGACTTCCATGATTCCCACCTGCTATCTCTGGCTGATTCCGCTGCTTCCCTTCGTCGGCTTCCTGATTAACGGAATCCTTGGCCGCAAACTGCCGCGCGCCGCCGTCACCGCCGTTGCGCTGATCTTCACTGCGATCCCCGCCGGCATCGTCGCGTGGTTGTGGTCGGTCATGACGGTCTCCAACGCTCCCGAGGCCATTCATGCCGTGAGCCGTCCGTGGATCGCGATCTCTGGCTTTCAGGTCAACTTTGACTTCACCGTCGACCATCTGACGCTCATCATGCTCAGCGTCATCACTGGTGTCGGCTTCCTCATCCATCTCTACTCCGCCGGATACATGGCGCACGAAGAGGGTTACTGGCGCTTCTTTGCCTACCTTAACCTCTTCATGTTCTTCATGTCGGTTCTGGTGCTCTCAAGCAGCTTCCTTCTGCTCTTCGTAGGCTGGGAGGGTGTGGGCCTCGCTTCGTACCTTCTGATCGGCTTCTACTTCAAGAAGGACTCCGCCGCCAACGCCGGTAAAAAGGCGTTCATCGTCAACCGCATCGGCGACTTCGGCTTCCTTCTGGCGATGTTCCTGATCGTCGCCCACTTCGGCAACCTCAACTTCACCGATGTCTTCGCCTCGATCTCGCAGCATCCCGAGTGGCACGGTGGCTTCCTCACCGCTATCGCACTTCTGCTGGTCGTCGGAGCCACCGGAAAATCGGCGCAGATTCCTCTCTACATCTGGCTGCCGGACGCGATGGAAGGCCCCACCCCGGTCTCCGCGCTGATCCACGCTGCCACCATGGTCACGGCTGGCATCTACATGGTCGCCCGCTGCCACACGCTGTTCGACCGCTCTCCCTATGCGCTCGCTGTAGTCGCGATCATCGGTGCGGCGACGGCAATTGTGGCCGCCTCCATCGGCATGGTGCAGCACGATATCAAGCGCGTTCTCGCCTACTCCACCGTCTCGCAGCTTGGGTATATGTTCCTGGCCTGCGGCGTCGGAGCCTACGCCGCCGGAATCTTCCATCTGCTCACGCACGCCTTCTTCAAGGCGCTGCTCTTCCTCGCTGCCGGTTCGGTGATCCACGCGCTCTCGGGCGAGCAGGACATGCGCAACATGGGCGGCCTGCGCAAGCGCATCCCCATCACCTTCTGGACCATGACCTCGGGCGTCTTCGCCATCGCGGGAATCTGGCCGTTCGCCGGGTTCTTCTCGAAGGACGCGATCCTCTATCAGACCTTCATCTCCGACAACCATCTCGGCAAGCTGCTCTGGCTCGTCGGCGTTGTCACCGCAGGCATGACTTCGTTCTACATGTTCCGTCTCTGGTTCAAGACCTTCTTCGGCGAAGAGCGATTTGAAGAGGCGCCGCAAGATGCGCATGGCCACGACAGTCATGCCAGTCACAACAGCCACTCCCACGGAGTTCACGAATCGCCCTGGGTCATGCTGCTTCCGCTGGTCATCCTGGGCATTCTTTCGCTCGTCGGCGGATGGGAGCACGTTGCCTTCGGCAACTTCCTCGACCCGGTCTTCGGGACTGTCGCAGAGGGCACCACCGCTGCCAGCCACGGCCTCGAGCTTACCCTTGTCGCCATCTCGCTGCTGGTCGTAGCCATCGGGTTCTTCTTCGCATGGCTCTTCTATTACAAGAAGCCCGGAACTGCTGGCGCGTTCGCCCTCAAGGTCAAGCCGCTCTATTCGCTGGTCGAGAACAAGTTCTGGGTTGACGAGATTTATGGCTTCTTCGTCACTGGCCTGCTGATGTTTACACGCATGATTCTGGCTGGCCTCGTCGAAACCGGTCTGGTCAACGGCTCTGGCGCGCTCACAGGAGCAACCACCCGAGGCCTCAGCACCGTGACTCGCCGGGTTCAGTCCGGCAACATTCGCTCCTATGCCGGATGGCTCGCGCTCGGCGCCGCCGCCGTCCTTGTCTTCATGATCTTCGGACGCTCGCTCTGGGTGCACTAAAGGAAACGATTAAACCCGATGAACATAGACCACTCCATTCTGACCATTCTCATCCTCGTCCCACTCGCTGGCGCGATCCTGCTGGCGCTGCTGCCGGACAAGGGCAAGCTGATGCAGTGGGGCGCACTCGCCGTCACACTCATCACCTTCCTGCTGACCCTTCATCTTCCCTTCCACTACGACTACGGCGCGGCCTCGGGCACCTTCCAGTTCGCAACCGATGTTCCCTGGATCGCCTCTCCCGCCATTCGCTACCATCTTGGCGTTGATGGCCTCTCGATGTGGCTGGTCGTGCTGACCGGCATCCTTGCCCCGCTCGGCGTACTCGTCTCGTGGCGCGCCATCGACACTCGCAAGAAGACCTTCTACATTTTCTTCCTGCTGCAGCAGGTCGCGATGATCGGCGTCTTCGTCTCGCTCGACCTCTTCCTTTACTACGGCTTCTGGGAGTTCTCGCTCATCCCGATGACGATCCTGATCGCCACCTTCGGCCGCACCGAGAACCGCCGCCGTGCCGCCATCAAGTTCTTCCTCTACGCCTTCATCCCCTCGGCGATCCTTCTGGTCGGCATCCTCTGGCTCTACGCGCAGACCGGCACCTTCGATCTGCCACGGCTCACGCAGCTTGCCGCTGCTCACAGCATCTCCGGCAACTCTGCCGCGCTCTGGCTCTGCTCGTTGTCGTTTCTGGTAGCCTTCGCGGTCAAGGTTCCCGTCTTCCCGCTGCATGGCTGGCTTTCGGACGCCATCTCTGAAGCTCCCACCGCTGCTGTCATGGTGCTCGCCGGAAAGCTCGGGCTCTACTCCATCCTGCGCTTCTCCTTTGGCATCTTCCCTGAGCAGTCGCACCGCATCGCTCCGTTGATGCTTGCCCTCGGAGCCATCGGCATCGTCTACGGCGCTCTGCTCGCGCTGGTCCAGAAGGACCTCAAGCGCCTCTCCGCCTACGCTACCCTCAGCGCTGTCGCCTTCATCATCTTCGGCATCTTCAGCTTCACCGTCTCCGGCCTCGACGGCGGCATCTTCCACATCGTCAGCGAGAGCCTTACCGGCGCGGCCTTCTTCATGCTGCTCGGGATTCTCTACGAGCGCTACGGGACCTACGACATGCGTGAACTTGGCGGCATCGCCTCCAAGCTTCCATGGATGGTGACGATGTTCGTCATCATGACGCTTTCGCTGGTCGGCCTGCCCATGCTCAACGGCTTCGTCGGCGAGTTCCTCATCCTCTCGGGTGGCATGCAATCCGTCTTCGCGTACCACGTCGCATGGACCGTCCTCGCCACCTCCGGTGTCATCCTGAGCGCGTCCTATATGCTCTGGATGATTCAGCGCGTCTTCTACGGCAACCTCGGCGTCAAGCCCGAGAACGTCAAGTCCTGGGACCTCGATGCCCGTGAGCATCTCGCCATGTGGCCTTTGGTAATCCTCTTCCTCGCGATGGGCGTTGCCTCTCCCATCTGGCTCCGCGCCATCGACGCAGCCGGAACCCGCATCGCAGCAACACAGACTTCCTCAGTTCAGCCTCAAGCTCAAATGACGACGGCCTCGGCCAACTCGGAGGCCAAATAATGAACCCGAATATCACTGCTCTTCTGCCTGAGTACATTCTCACCATCGTCGGCGTGCTCATCATGCTCGCCGAACCAATGTTGCCGCAAGGTGCAAGCCGCAAGCCGCTGGGCTGGCTCGCCATCCTCGGCACGCTGGGCGCAGGCTTTGCTGGTTGGTATCAGCTCCACCTCGGCACCATCACGGCCTTCTCCAATAGCATCCAGGTCGATGCCTTTTCCGTATTCTTCCATCTGCTGATCTGTGCCATCGTTCTGGTCACGCTGCTGATCTCGCTCGACTACTTCGAAGGCAACGCCAGTCACTCCGGCGAGTACTTCGCGCTAATCGTGTTCAGCGCCGTCGGCATGATGCTGATGACCTGCGCCACCGAGCTGCTGGTCGTCTTCGTCGGCCTCGAGATCTCGTCCATCGCGACCTACATCATGTGCGGCTTCCGCAAGGGCAGCGCGGCGGGTGCCGAGTCCTCGATCAAGTACTTCCTGCTCGGCTCCTTCGCCACCGCCTTCTTCCTCTACGGCATCGCGCTGGCCTTCGGCGCCACCGGCTCGACCAGCATCGCAGCCATCGCTCAGGGCCTCGACACCACGACTACGCCGCGCATGGCCTTCCTTGCCCTTGCCATGATCCTCATCGGCCTCGGCTTCAAGGTCTCCGCTGCCCCCTTCCATGTATGGACGCCGGACGTCTACCAGGGAGCGCCCTCGCCGGTCGTTGGCTACATGTCCACCGCGCCCAAGGCCGCAGCCTTCGCCGTGCTGCTGCGCATCACCTTCTCTGCCTTTGGCTCCATGGAGCACCGCTGGGCCATCCTGCTGTGGGTGCTGGCTGCCCTGTCGATGACCATCGGCAACCTCGGCGCGCTGCTGCAGCGTGACGTCAAGCGCATGCTGGCCTACTCCAGCATCGCCCACGCGGGCTACATCCTGGTCGCCTTCACAGCACTTCGGAGCGACGGCATCGCCGCAGCCTGCTTCTACACTGCAAGCTATGCCGCCATGCAGATCGGCGCGTTCGCCGTCATCACTCAGGTCACCGGCTACAACGAGCAGATTCGCACCACCGATGACTACACCGGACTCGGTCTGCGCCGTCCCATCCTGGCTGCGTTCCTTGCCCTGTTCCTGATCTCGCTGATCGGAATCCCCTTCACCGGCGGCTTCTTCGGCAAGTTCTATGTCTTCTCCGCTGCCATCCACGCCAACCATGTATGGCTGGCGGTCATCGGCCTGCTCAACAGCGGCGTCGCCTGCTTCTACTATCTCCGCCTGCTGGTCGCGCTTTACTCGCGCCCTGTCACCGAGACCGCACAGACGACCGAGGGCCGCAACCTCAGCGTTCCGGCTGGCGTAGGCCTCACCCTGGCAGCCGCCGCAACCCTAGTGCTTGGAATCCTGCCCGGCCACTTCCTCAACCTTGCCCAGCGCGCCAGCGCCAGCACGATCCCAGCCTCAGCTCCCGTATCCTGCATCGAGTACCCCGGCAACTGTCCCGCAGCTACAGCAGCAATGCCTCCCCGCCAATGAATTTCACAACCCCGGAGCTGAAGCACCGGGGTTGATCAAAATACCCTGGCCGGTAGGAACTGTGAGAATCATCTTGCCTTTGCTGCGGGCAAAATCGTTCCAGGCGTGGAATTGACTCTCGTAACCGGTAAATGCGTAATCGTCGAGAACAACGATGGCACCAGGCGACAGTTTGGGCCATAAACGCTCAATCGTGGCCATCTCCGCGTCGGCATTGTTCAGGTCTATCGAAAGATATGCGATTTGGTCAATGCTGGTTTCCGTGAGACTGTCTGGCAGAATGCCCCGGACAAGTCTTGCGTTAGGGAATGGCGCAAAGTTACGGCAGGCCAGGTCATAACAATCAAAATAGACTGCGGCGTTCAATTCTGCGGCATGAGCTTTTTCCTGCGCCGACACTCTCTCTAACGGGATGCCCGCGAATGTGTCCAGAAGCCACAAGGTTCGGTCGAGTTTAGCGAAATCAAGAAAATGGGCAACCGTAAGCGAGAGGAGTCCGGTATGGACGCCGCATTCAACGAAATCGCCCGGGATCAAAAGGGCGTTCCTGGCGGCCCAGCAGCAGACATGCGCACGCCATCGCACATCGGGGACTCCGCTACGCCAGCCTTCGTCATTCAGCCGAACGGCTTCGCTATAAGCATGTTCGAAAGCTGTATCTGTCAGAGCGGAAATATTCTTTCCTTTGACGCCGAGCCCATCCGCCCGGTAGTCGGTCTTCATACCACGTTGGATACCATGACTCCTGAGCCATGTCCTAAGTCCTAGTCCCAAAATCAATCCTCCTGTTTAGGCGGGTTTGTATTTTTTCTTTGTGTCGAAAGATGAAGGATACACGAACGTCGCAGTGAAAGACGGGTATATCGCGACGCTCGTGTTCCGTATATTTGAGCACGGACGCCAATGAGCGCGGAACGCGCTTCGACGGTAGACAGAAGCTCGGAATGCTACTCCCCGAGCATGATGCGCTGAATGCGTTGTGCTCGTCCTGTGGCGCCGTCACATGCGATCAGCGCGGCGCACATCTTCGGATTGCCCCTGGCTGCCTCGAACTTGCCCGGCATCCCGGTAAGGAAGCGGCTTAGCACCAGTTCCTTTTCAACTCCAATGACGGAATCGTATGGGCCTGACATGCCGACATCGGTCTGGTAAGCCGTGCCGCCGGGAAGAACGCGATCGTCGGCGGTGGGAATGTGGGTGTGCGTGCCGAGGACGGCGGTGACGCGACCATCGAGATACCAGCCCATCGCGACCTTCTCGCTGGTGGTTTCGGCGTGCAGGTCGAGGAGGATGACCTTGGCGGTGAGCTTCGAGAGGATCTCGTCGGCCTTGCGGAAGGGGTCGTCGCAGGAGGACATGAAGACCCTTCCCTGCAGATTCAGGACAGCATAGCTCTGTCCGTTGCCGAGTTCGCCTTCATAGACGCCAAAGCCGGGCGTTGCCGCAGCGTAGTTGGCCGGTCGAATGACGCGGCGGTTGCGCGAGTGCGAGTCCGCCGGAACGGCCATGTACTCGAAGATCTCCTTCTTGTCCCAGATGTGGTTTCCGGTGGTGATGACATGAGCGCCGAGATCGAAGAGTTCTTCGGCGATGGAGGGCGTGATGCCAAAGCCGCCAGCAGCGTTTTCGCCGTTGATGACGAGCAAATCGACGGCGTTGGTTTCAAGGACGTGTGGCAGGTGTTCGCGGACGATATGGCGGCCGGCGGAGCCAAAGACGTCGCCGACAAAAAGAATATTCACTCAAAAAGTTTACACGGTGAGATTTGGCGGGATGGAAGGCTGGAAGCAAGCAGTGGCGGCGATGGCAGTTGTGGTAGCTTTTTTGTTATGGCACAGAATGCGCGTTTTGCTTTGAGTCTGAGGGTTTTGGCGGTGCTGGCGACAGAGCCGGATGCGATGCACACCTCGGCGGCGATTGCAGAGACGCTCAAGGAGAGCGCCGTCATGGTGCGGCGAACGTTTCTGGTGCTGCACAAGGCTGGGCTGATTGTGCAGCGCAAGGGGCCGAACGGCGGCGCGAAGCTGAAGATTCCGGCCAAGCAGATCGGGCTGGGCGATGTCTTTGACGCGGCCGCGGGAGAGTGGCTGGCGGTCGAGGACAAGGCGCTGGACGGGCTGATGAAGAAGGTTCGGGGCGATGCGGTGGCAGCGATGAATGAGCACTCGCTGGCTGGCGTTGTGAAGCGGCTGAAGAAGGCTTAGAAATCCGTTGCCGGGTACAGGGGTACCCCCTGTACTTAAAACCGTAAAGTCTTCTATTCAAATGGCTTGCTGGTAAAGTCTTCGATTCAAAAGGCTTAAACGTAAGACACTGTTTATAAACGACTTATAACGGTTTTTCTCCAGATGTCGTTTTGGCGATTCGAGCAAAACGCAGATTCCCTTCGGGAATGACAAACAAAGGAAGCTACACCCTGGGAGGAAATAGCGATAGGCCAGCGATTTGGCTGGGCCTTTGATTTCTTGCTTCTGACTTAATTGTAGAGAATCGGAGGGAACTCGTTTGCAGTTTTTTGAAGTTTATTTTCGGAGATGCAGGTGATTGATTTGTTGGGAGTTGTTCGTTTTTTCGATTGAGATTTCAGGGTTGTGGGGCTTGACAGGAAAAATGAAGGGCAAAGACGGAGAGACAAGAGGTCTCTCCACTGCGCGGCGCGATGAGACTGTGCGGCGGAGGGTCGAGAGGACGATGGTGAAAGAGTTGCCGCTATTGCAAGATAAACCGCAGGTCCTTCGACTCGGCTGCGCCTCGCTCAGGATGACAGTTTTGAGAAGCTCTGAAATCAAGTTTATGCAATGACGGGATAACAGAACGTGGGAGACTACTCGGCGGATTCTCCGTGGGGCTGGGTGGCTTCTGACTGAGACTGCTCTGGGGCTGATTGCTGCTTTTTGACCTGCGGGCGGAGGAGCGGGAAGAGGATGACGTCGCGGATGGACTTTGAGCCGGTGAGGATCATGGTCAGGCGGTCGATGCCGATGCCCTCGCCTCCGGTGGGGGGCAGGCCGTAGCCGAGGGCGCGGACGTAGTCCTCGTCCATCTCGTGGGCTTCGTCGTCGCCACGTTCTTTTTCAAGAAGCTGCTGCTCGAAGCGGCGGCGCTGGTCGTCGGGGTCGTTCAATTCGCTGAAGGCGTTGCCTACCTCGAAGCCTCCGATGTAGAACTCGAAGCGCTCCACCCAGTCGGGCTCGTCGGGCTTCTGCTTGGAGAGGGGCGAGACAGCTAGTGGGAAGTCGTAGATGATGGTGGGCTGGATGAGATGCTCTTCGGCGAGAAATTCGAAGAGAGTGGCGATGAGCTTCCCAACAGGTTGCCCTGCTGGGTAATCCGGATGCGCCACATTGAAATCACCAGCCGTTAGCTGAAAGAAAAGAGCACGCACATCTTCGATAGAGTCGAACGATTGCATCGTAGGAGCGGTGCCAAAACCTTCTGGCCAAAACTTGATGATGGCTTCGCGCATCGAGAGTTTTGTCCACTTCCCGAGGTCGATCTCTACGCCGTTGAAGTTGGTGAGGGTGTGGCCGTTTACTTCCTGCGCGACGAAGGTGATGAGCTCTTCGGTGAGGCGCATGAGGTCGTGGTAGTTGGCGTAGGCCTGGTAGAACTCCAGCATGGTGAACTCGGGGTTGTGCTGGGTGCTGATGCCCTCGTTGCGGAAGTTGCGGTTGATCTCGTAGACACGGTCGAAGCCGCCGACCACCAGCCGCTTCAGGTATAGCTCGGGGGCGATGCGGAGCGAGAGGTCGAGGTCGAGCGCGTTGTGATGGGTGCGGAAAGGCTTGGCGGCGGCACCTCCGGCGATGGTGTGCATCATCGGGGTTTCGACTTCGAGGTAGCCGCGCTCGTCGAAGAAGGTGCGCAGGGCGCGGAGGATGGCGGCACGCTTGACGAAGACCTCGCGGACGTTGCGGGTCTCGGGTTCGGGGGAAGATTGTGCCGCATCACCCAGGTCTGCAACGGCCAGACCTGGGGCACCCGGTTCTTTGGTGCCCGGTTCTGTTGCCGATTCTGTGGCTGCGCCTGCTTCTGGGGGTGCTGGCTTTTCGGCTTGCTTGGGGCTGTGGCCGGTGTTCATGAAGAGGTCGACGTAGCGCTGGCGGTAGCGTAGCTCGGTGTCTTCGAGGCCGTGGTACTTATCCGGCAGCGCGAGCATGGCCTTGGCGAGGAAGGTGAGCTGCGTGACGTGCACTGTCAGCTCGTTGGTCCTGGTGCGGAAGAGGCGGCCCTGGACGCCGACGTGGTCGCCGAGGTCGAGCAGCTTGTAGAGGGCGAAGGCGGGTTCGCCGACGTCGTCCTTGCGGACATAGATCTGGAGGCGCTGTCCGTTCTGCTGGAGCTGGGCGAAGCCGGCCTTGCCCTGGACGCGGATGGCCATGATGCGGCCTGCAATGCTGACTTCGATGGGCGTGGCAGCCTCGAGTTGCTCGGCGGTCTGGTCGTCGTAGGCGGCGCGCAGCTCGGGGACGGTGTGGGTGGCGGCGTAGGAGTTGGGGTAGGTGGCGTGGCCGAGAGCGGCGATCTGCGCGAGCTTGTCGCGACGGAGGGCGTAGAGGTTTTTTTCGAACTCGGACTCGAACACGGGTTTTCCTTTGCAGCTTAATTTCGTTGAGATTTAAGTATAGCGGCGATGAAACAAGCAACGACAAGAGCAACGGCGAAATACAGGGGTCTCTCCGCTGCGCCACGCGATGAAACTGCGCGGCTTCGGTCGAGATGACGTGTTTCAAGGGAATGAAAAGGTCTTAGAAGGGGCCAAAGGTTGCGACGCGTTTAATGATGGCTTCGAAGACAGCGGTGCGCTTTTTGTATGCGGCGCGGATGCAGGTTTTGTTTGTGCCGCAGGCTTCACGCTGACGTATCCAAACAGGCTGCTGGTCCTGCAGGTCGCCGCGTATGCCCATGGCGACGAAGTGAAGGGAGATGTTGTAGAGCGTGTCCATACGCGCGTCGGCTTGGATGAGGGTGGGGTCGGAGCAGATGGTCTTCTCGTTTGGGGTGGCGGCTTTGGCGCAATTGATGGGCAGAGGAAATGCCTGCGGAATGAGGAGAAGCAGGGTGGCAACGAGAAGGAAGGAGGTGGAACGGGACGTCATTTGGCTTCTCCTTGAGAGTGGTGACAGGGTAACGCGGAGAGGATGACCACGGACAGGCTAAAGTAGAGACAAAATACAGGGGTCTCTCCACTGCCCCTTCGACTACGCTCAGGGTCCGATCGAGATGACGTGCTCTATTGCCGCTTCGATGCGATGACGTGCTCTATAGTCGCTTCGGTAGCGATGACGGGGATTTGTTGCTTCAGGCTGGACCGGGATGTCGTTTTTAGAGCTTCAGAGAGGTGTCCTTGATCGGCTTTGCGTGGTGTAATAGGTGGGCGATGGCGGATGACGGAGCACAAAACGGCAAGGGCGGCGGCGGCAAAGGGCCGCTGGGCGACCTGGTAAAGGCCGAATCGATGATTCAACTGGCGATTGCGCTGCCAGCAGGATGCCTGATTGGCTGGCTGATCGGCGCGTGGCTGGATAAACACTTTCAACAGAACTGGATTTCGATTGCCGGGATCGTGCTGGGCGCGGTGGCGGGTTTTGTGCAGATCTTTACGACCGCTGCGCGTTTTTTGAAGAACAGCAAATAGGGACAGACGAGGACGATTTTGTGACGGGAATCAATAGCTATACCGACGCTGATTTCAAGCGGACGATATGGAGCTCACTGCGGCTGCTGACCATCATTACCGTGGTGGCGATACCGCTGGTCTGGTGGAAGATGGGCTGGGCGAGCGCGGCGCTGCTGGTCGTGGGGGCAGCGATCTCGGGGTCGGGGCTGTTTGAGTGGCTGCGGCTGATGTCGGCGGTGATGGTGCGGATGGACGGGGGCCAGACGGCGCGGCCGATGGCGATGGTGCTGGTGGGATTCTTCTTTCGGCTGGGGGTCGCGGTGGTGGTGCTTTATGTTAGCCTAAAGTATATGAATGGTTCGGTCTATGCGCTCGCCGCAGGCCTTGCGCTGGGGGTATTTTCACTCGCAGTGGAGGGGTTGAGGCTTATGAAAGCGTGGACGGCTTAGACCGGCGGTTCGGGCTTGAATCTGCAAAACAGAAGATTTTCTTTATTTTTCCTATATGCCAACACAATTATTGATTACCAGAACGCTCAACGCGCACTTTGCCGGCCCGGTCGATTCGCTGCTTCATGCCTTGCATATCCAGCCGCAGTATCCCGCCAAGCCGATTACGAACGAGTTTGCGATGGAGCTGCTGGTCTTCGCGGTGCTGCTGGCCTACTTCATCGTTGTGCGACTGACGCTCAACGTCGAGAAGCCCGCATCGCTGCAGCACCTTGCCGAGATGACGCATGAGTTCGTGTCGGAGCAGGGCGACCAGATCATTGGACACGGGTCGGAGCGGTTTACCGGCTACCTGACGGTGCTGCTGCTGTTCATCCTGCTATGCAACCTGCTGGGACTGATTCCGGGGTTGGAGTCGCCTACGGCGAACGTCGTGGTGCCACTGGGATTTGCGCTGGTCACGTTTGTCTACTACCACTACCACGGTGTGCGGGCGCATGGCTTTTCGTACGTCAAGCAGTTTCTGGGGCCGGTGTGGTGGCTGTATCCGCTGCTGTTGCCGATTGAGATCATCTCCCACTTTGCGCGCATCCTTTCGCTGACGGTTCGTCTGTACGCCAATATGTTTGCCGGTGACCTGCTGACCATCGCGTTCTTCTCGCTGGTGCCAATCGGTGTTCCGCTGGTGTTTCTGGGGCTGCATCTTGGCGTGGCCGTGGTTCAGGCTTACGTGTTCTTCCTGCTTGCAGCAATCTATCTTTCGCTGGCAGTCGCGCAGGACCATTAGTGCTTCGCACTACCCAAGGCTAAAGCCTTGGGCTACCAGATTTTGAGTTTGCTGCGAAGGGCCTCCCTCTTCGCGGCAGGTAACAACGCCGCATAGCGTGAGGGTGCCAGCACGGTGAGCATCAACCACCCACTGGCGGCGTATCTAACGGGAGACAGGAGTAACACTATGCAGAAGTTGCAATATCTGTTTATGTCGTTGGCCGCGTTGCTGCTTGCAACACCGGCTTTTGCCGCTGATGCGGCGGTTAATGGCGGTTCGCCTGCTGGCCAGTGGGTTCCGCTGGCTGCCGGTCTGGGCATGGCCCTTGCCGCTGGTCTTTGCGGTCTCGGTCAGGGTAAGGCTACGGCCTCGGCAACCGAGGCTCTGGCGCGTAACCCGGGTGCACGCCCTGGAATCTTTATCTTCCTGATTCTCGGCCTGGCGTTCATCGAGTCGCTCGCACTGTTCACCTTCGTCATCATCTTCCTCAAGGTCCACGCTTAAGTTTTGGATCTGGTTTGTAAGGCAAAGCCTCCGCTGTTTGCGGGGGCTTTGCTGTTTCAGTGATTGTCTAACTGCTCCGGTCGGTCATCGACTCTGATGGAGGAACGGGGAGCGAGAGGAGCAAAGGCGAAATACAGGGGGTCTCTCCACTCCGCCACGCGATAAGACTGCGCGGCTCCGGTCGAGATGACGTGTGTTCCAAAACTTTGGGACAGGTTCTTACAATGACTGAGCCACGCGACCCCACGGTACGCTAAAATTGGCCGGACCACTTATGCTTGAAAATAAACTCTCTCGCCGCCGATTCCTTAAGACCACCGCCTCCACTGCTGCCGCTGCCAACCTGATCCCTGCGCTTCCTGCGCTGGCTGAAGTGGCGAAGCCGCAGACTGAAGCCCACGCCGCTGCTTATCCCGAGAACGGCACGCTAATTCCCGATGACGGATGGCGGCTGTGGATCGACGAACAGGCCGAGTGGAAGGATGACGCCATCTTTCTGCCGGAGGATGTGCGACTCGACAAGCTGCCTGTCAATGCGCCGACCGGCGGCTGGGAGATGTTGACTCCCGCTGCGGGAAAAGAGGTAGTGCTGCCTACCAGTGTCGAGCAGCACTTCTGGGGAAAGTTCGGGCAGCGCTCATACACGCCGGAGGAGTATCGCTACGCCGCCGATGATCCTATCCCGCAGAACGGGGCCTATTTTGGCGTGTCGTGGTGGTATCGCGAGATCGACATTCCGGTTGCGATGCAGGGGAAACGGATATTTCTGCATATTCGGGGTGCGCATCTTCGTGCGGAGGTTTATCTCAACAAGAAGCTGGTGGGCTACTCGATCATGGAAGAGTTGCCCTTCGAGTGCGATCTTACTCACGCGGCTGACCCCGGCGGTCTGAACATCGTTGCCATCCGCATCACCAATCCTTTTGGGCGGTTCGATTGGGTCGATGGGCTAAACGCTCAGTGGGGAGCGGTGAAGCTCTATCGCTCGCATGGGTTTGGGGCGCTTGATCGCGGCATGACGATCAGTGCGCACGATAGCGTACGGATTAAAGATGCATGGGTACTGAACGAACTTGTCCCCACGAAGATCCAGGCGTTCGTCGAAGTGGACTGCCCTCGATCGGAGCATGTGAAGTACATCGACTACACCATTCTCAACCCGGAGACCGGACAGCGCGTCGGCAACGGCATCTATTCAATCCTCGATTACGGTGCCGATGTAAAGAAGCCATCCTCTGCCTTTATCTTCAAAGCCCATGCACCCCTCATCTTAGATAACGCCAAGCTGTGGGATCTCGAAACTCCCACCCTGTACCACCTTCACATAACCGTCCAAAGCATGAGCGGCCACACTGACACGCGCATCATTGCCTTCGGCTTCCGATCCTTCGCGCCTTCCGGACTTGGCACGGACTCCATCTTTCGGCTCAACGGACGGCGCATCAAGATCTATACCTCGATCTCGTGGGGATACTGGGGGCTGAATGGCATGTTCCCGATTCCGGAGCTGGCTGAAAAAGAGGTCACGCAAGCGAAGAAGCTCAACCTGAACTGCCTGAACTTCCATCGCAACCTCGCCAAGGAAGAGGTACTGCGCGCCCACGACCGGCTTGGCCTGCTGCGCTACATGGAGCCGGGAGCGGGCAAGATGGCCATTGGCAAGCTGCCGTCGAACGTTCAGGCCAATGCGGCTGATATCGTGATGCAGAAGCCCACCAGTGCAGCGGATAAGTTTGCGCAGCGCTATATGTTCACCAAGTGCGTGGAGATGGTCAAGGCTTATCGTTCGCATCCGAGCGTGATTGAATACTGCCTGCAGAATGAGATTGGGGCTGACCTCAAGAATCCCGATACCATCGCCGTTCTGGAAGCGATGCGCGCCGAAGACCCCAGTCGCTGCATCGTGCTCAACGACGGCTTTGTGGCCCCGCCAAGGCGCGCCGCGCAGGCATGGTTTGAGCCGTATAACCCGAAGCTGCACCGTTCCGATGAAGAGCCGTGGGGAGGCTGGTGGAATCAGCACCAAGGCGCGGGCGACCAATGGTACGACGAGTTCTACAAATCGCCTACCGAGTTCACCTATCGCTCGCCGGTTCATGCCCAGCTATCGGAGTTTGGGGAGATGGAAGGCTGTGCCACGCCGGACAATCACTCGCTGATGATCCACCAGATTACGGACACCTATAAGAAGTACGGTGGCGACAGCTACGATCTGAAGGACCATGAGGAGATCGTCGCGGGGTATGACAAATTTGTCGACCGGTGGAACTTCCGCAAGGCCTTTCCTGTCACCGAGCATCTCTGGCTCTCGGTTGGCTCCAAGTGCTACGACACCTGGCAGAATTACCTTGAAAATGCGCGTATCTCCGATGACCTCGACTTTGCCGCCATCTCAGGCTGGGAGTCTACGGCGATTGAGAACCACTCGGGGATTGTGGACAATCTGCGAAATTTTAAGTCTGACCCCACGCCTATTTCGGGAACGCTGATGCCAGTGCGCCCGGTGGCCAAGCAGAGGATGATCTGCACACCGCTTGGTGGCCGTGCCATCTTTGATCTTTACCTGCTGAACGACACGCCAAAGCCAGCGACCGGGACGCTTGCCTTTACGATGGTGACTCCCAGCGGCAGGCGCACTGTGCTCACTTCCCTTCCCGCACCGCAGCATGTTCTCGATCAGTTCAGCTATCTACTCAAGGAGGCCTTTGAGACACCTGAGCTGACCGAGGAAGGGCTCTACCAGTTCCGGTTTGCCTTGTCGTCGGCGCCGCTCTCTACCCAGAGCAAAGAGATCTGGGTGGCCGATACGAAACAACGGCAGAAGAAGGCGCTTTCGATCGCCGTCTCCGGCATCCCCCATGCTCTGCGTGAACAACTGGCCGCTTTGCCCGATGTTACTGTTCATGATTTCGTTGCCGGACACAGATACGATGCCATTGTCTCCACCGGCATCACCGCTCATGCGTCTTCTGAACAGAACGCAGGCGATACGACGGGGCTTGAAGCACAGCCCGGCACAAAGAAAGCCATCCCCGGACGCAAGCTCGAGCCGGGCGAGACTGTGCTCCCCACGCAGGCTGGAGCGCTCGCGGATGGCATTATTGAGGCCGTCCGCAAGGGCACACCGCTGTTTGCAATTCCTCAGGCCGATACCCTCTCCGAAGGCGTTGCTAAAGAACTGGCCGCTGCAGGAGCTTTTATCTATAACGGCACCGTGGGCGACTTTCGAGCGCCGTGGATGGGCAACTGGTATTTTGTGCGGAAGCATCCGCTGTATAAAGGGCTGCCCGTCGATCAGGTGATGGGCATCCACTACCAGGCAAAGGGACGGCAGTCCAACGGGCTGCTTATCGACGGTGCCGGGGTGGAGATCGTTGCCGCC
This sequence comes from Granulicella sp., assembly GCA_041691255.1. Taxonomy (GTDB): domain Bacteria; phylum Acidobacteriota; class Terriglobia; order Terriglobales; family Acidobacteriaceae; genus Edaphobacter. The sequence goes on from JBEPUY010000031.1 coordinate 32,649, forward strand.
TACAGCCGCGACCATGACCGCAACGTTGGGGCGGGTACGTTTACGGCTCGACTAGGCTCGACCAAAATCCTTTACCACCGTGTTCCGGAGCTTCAGGCTGTGATACAGCAGAGGTTTCTCGCGAATGCGCTGGCGTGGCTGACGGTGTAGGGACTGGATTCCTGCGTTTGTTTCAACGCTTACCGTATCACTCCTTAACGCAGAAGAGGCAGCCCGAAGGCTGCCTCCTCTATTCACAACAACTTCTGTTAGCGTTTCCGGGTAGTAGCGCGATGATGAACCGGAGGAGCTGCCTTCTTCGGTGCGACTACTGCTCCATCGCTCATCACGATCATGACTGGACCGGGGGCGGCGGTGGGAGTAGCAGCTGCAGCTGCGGGTGTCGCAGCCGGTGTGGCCGGGGCTGCGGCAGCAGGTTCGGGCGTTGTGGCCGGGGTTGCAGCAGCCGGGGTTGCAGCAGCCGGTGTGGCCGGGGTTGCAGACGTTTCACCAGCAGGGGTTACGCCGCCAACGGTATAGGAAGCATAGGTGCCCGACAAGGTGATCTTTGTTCCGGGCGCGGGAACCGTCTTCAGAGGCTCCTTCATGTTGAAGGTGAAGTCTGCCGTCTTGGAGGCAACCGCGTCATCGGAGACCGATGCCTGGATGGAGCTATCCGTCGCTGCGACTACCGTGACATCCGGCAGCTGAACCGACTTGCCCTTGATCGTGTCCCAGACCTTGGCCGCATCTTCAGGCTTGCCGTTCTGCAGGATGAATTCCTTGTCACTGACTGCCAGGGTGGCCAGATCCGGTGTGGTCGCAATCACCTGTGCCACGATGTCGGCAGGCGATGGCGCAGGCTTAACGGTGGTTGACAGGGTCGCCGGTGGGAAGAGGCTTGACTGGACGGCAGTCGTAATGGCATCGTAGCCGTCCGAGTTGCCGTGATACCGCTTGTAGCAATAGGTCGCGACCTTCAGGAACTCGGTCTTATAGGGCTCCGGAGCGAAGGCCGCCGCGCGCGAGGTGAACCAGCTGCAGTTCAGATAATCTGGCGGAGTCGACTGGTAATAGGCCAGTCCCAACTGATAGGTGTCCTGCAGAATCACGCCAGGAGCAGTGGTAGAGGCCGGAGGAGCTGCTTTCAACTCAGCCGTGTAGTTGGTGATGGCCGTCTTCATGTCCTTCTTGGTGGCGGCATCTTCGGCGATTGCACCGTACAGACCGGGAGTGACGCCCGCCTTCATCTTCTCGAAGTCGGCATCGCTCATGTCCTTGGGCTTGGCAGCAGCCAGCCCCTTCTGAGCGAACCCGGCCGCAGTATCCAGTGCGGTCTGCTTCGCTGCAGGATCGGTCGCCTTGTCGGCATCCTGCCTGTGGAAGAAGGTCTCAAAGGTAAGGGCTACCAAATTGTTCGGATCGACCTGGAGCAAGCGATCCGCCGTGCTCAAAGTCTTTGCCGGATCATAGCCGCTATAGGTCTGCATCAGCATTTGCAGGGTCGATGCCTTAACCGCCGACTGCGGATACGTCGTCAGATACGTCTCGAGCGCCGCGGCCTTTGTCTGGGGCGTTGTCTGCGAGATCGCATCGTTATAAGCCTTATATTCGGCAGGGGACATCTGAACCCCGCCACTTGATTGTGCACTTGCACCAGGATCATCCTGGGCGTGCGCAACTATACTTTGCCCACCAAGTGCAATGCTAGCAACTGCCAGGAGAGACGCAACGACTACCTTCTTCATTCCCATGCTCCTCGAAAAGTCTTTTTATCAATAACGTTTACCGGTAGCCCGGACAAGTCTATACAACATACCCCACAACATGCGCTCTGGCGAATCCCAACGCGTTCACCCGTCATCATTCATCGGGGCCGATGCTGTAACCGGTTCCGCTGAACTCCGAATTTTGTTTCCAAGGATGATGATGCGGATTATAGAAACGCCGTTGTACGCATGGCAAGTCCATCCCCGGCTGGTAGACAATTGACCCTACAAAACTTGTGCGGTTTTGTGATGAAAAGTTCGTTTTTCGGAGAAAGCCTCTGGAAGCTGTAACGACGCCGAAAGATGTCGAGCCTGCCCATTCGTGGTATTAGGGACTTCTTATCCACAACCAGTAGTGTTGTACCCGTTGATTCCGGCTCCGCGCACGACTAAAGTTGATTCAGTCTTAACTACAGGGACGAGACCTATCCGCAACTCCCCCAGTCTCTCCCGCGAGGTGCCTTTGCTCAAGCTCAAGAAAGTCCAGATTCTCGGCTTCAAATCTTTCTGCGACCGCACAGAGGTCCAACTCACCGGCGAAGGTATCGCCGCCATCGTCGGGCCCAACGGCTGCGGCAAGTCGAATATCTCCGATGCAATTACATGGGTGCTTGGTGAGCAGTCGGCGAAGTCCCTGCGCGGCATCAAGATGGAAGACGTCATCTTTGCCGGAACACGGGACCGTAAACCAACCGGCATGGCCGAGGTATCCCTGACGCTGGTCGACCCCGAGGTATACGACGGTGCAAGCCTGGGCGATGAGCCGGAGATCGCCATCGATGAAAGTCTGCCGGGCGACTGGGATGAGACTGCACTTCGCCAGCAGAGCGCCGAAGACACCGAAGAGGCCGTAGCCGAGGCACAGCCCGGCACCGTGATCGAAGGCGAAGCTAAAGGGCCGCAGATTGTGGCCGCAGATGCCGAGGGCGAAGCTTCTGCCACCGCCAATGCCGCCAATAATGTTGTGCTCAAGATTCGTCGCCGCAAGTTTGGCCGGGCTCCGGTACGCGCCGGAGAACTGACGATTACACGGCGGCTGTTCCGGTCGGGAGACTCCGAATATCTTCTCAACGGCAAGATCTGCCGCCTTCGCGATATTCAGGACATCTTTATGGGTACCGGGCTAGGCGGCGAGTCCTACGCCATCATCGGACAGGAGCGCATCGGCCAGTTGCTCAGCTCCAAGCCGCTCGATCGCCGCGGCATCATTGAAGAGGCGGCTGGTATCACCCGCTTCAAGACCAAGAAGCGTCTTGCTGAACTGCGGCTTGAGTCCGCCAAGCAGAACCTCTCGCGCGTCAACGATATCTTCGACGAAGTGACCCGGCAGATGACCACGCTGAAGCGTCAAGCGGCAAAGGCGGAGCGCTATGGAGCGCTGCGGGATGAGCTTCGCACAAGACTGCGCGTGGTGCTTGCCAGCCGCATGTCGCAGCTTGACGCAGAGCAGGCGGCCACCACGGAAAAAGTGACCGCTCTTGCAACGCAGATCGATGCGCAGGCAGCCACTGTCGAAGAGATGGACGCTCAGCACAGCGAGGGCATTCGCAACGGCTACACGCTCGACCAGCAGATCCGCGAGTCTGGAGCGCAGGCGAATCAGTCTGCCGTGGAGCTCGAGCGCATCACTGCCCGCTCCGCTGCCAACGCCGACCGTATCGCCGAGCTGACCGGCCGCCTTGCAACAGGCACCGACGATCTTGCGCAGGCCCGCGAACAACTCGCGACGCTGAGCGGAGAGTTGGAACAGCATCGCAGCTTTCTTGAGAATGCCACCGCCGAATCGACGGAGTCGCGCGACGCGGCACAGCTTCACCAGCAGCAGGCGCAGGAAGCGGTGCGTTCGTTGGCTTCTGCGGAACAGCAAGCCGAGCAGAACCGCAGAACCACCATGCAACTGGTGCAGCGCATCGCGCAGACGCGCAACGAGCAGGCACAGGCCGAGGCATCACTCGCTGGGCTCGATCGCGAGGCCGAGCGGCTGCTCTCAGAGTCCGAAGTGGCACGGCAGGAGTTGGCGACGCTTGGCCTTCAGCGCGGACAGGTCAAGCTGTCATTTGAATCTGTCACGGAGCGGCTGAAGCGGCTCGAAGCCGAGATCGCCGATCTTCGCTCGCAGATCGAGGCACGCCGCGCTGAGGAGTCGCAGAATAAGCGCCGCGGCGACCAGCTTCGAGGAGAGGTGGCGAGCCTGGATGGACGGCGCCGCTCTCTTGAGGCGCTCATTCGCGAGCACAGCTATTCGACGGATACCGTCAGGAATATTTTCAAGCACAACGCAAGCAATCCCGGTCTCAGTGGGACAACTCCTGTAGGCACGCTTGCGGACTTTCTCGAAGTTGACGGACAGTACGAAAATGTCGTCGACGAGTTCCTTCGCGATGAGCTGAACTACATCGTCGTCAAGAGCTGGGACGCTGCCGATGCTGGCATGAACCTGCTCAAGACCGATGTCACCGGACGGGCCACCTTCCTGGTTCACCCCAACGATGCGCAGGCAAACTTTCCTTTCTCTGAAGGCATGAGCAGCGCGGCACAGACCAGCACTGCAGGATTTGAGGGCGTTATTCCTCTCAAGGATTGTGTGCGCGTTCTCGATGGCTTCGGCAGATCGCTGGAAGTGATTTTGCCCAAGCTGCGCGAGGGCTATGTCGCACCTGATTCGTACACGGCACGGTCGCTTGCGCTGTCGAATCCGCAGTCTTTCTTCCTCTCACCCACCGGCGAAACCTTCCATAACGTCACCGTCACCGGTGGTCGCCCACGTGCACAGGGGCCACTGGCTCTGAAGCGTGAGCTGACCGAGGTGCAACAAAAAATCGAGAAGGCCGAGCAGGAGTTAGCACAGGCCGATCTGCTGACCGCCGATCTGCAGCACCAGATTGCCGACCTGAACGCCACCATCGAGAACAAGACCAACGAGCGCCGCGAGGCGGAGCGGGAGTCGGCCAACTCCGGCGCGGCCCTGCGCCAGATGGAGACTGAGACCGCGCGCATCGAGCGTCGCCTCGCTGACTGGTCGCTTACCAGTGAGCGTAATCGCGATGCTCGCAATCAGAAGTCGGATCTTATCTCCCGCCGCCAGCAGGAGGCCTCATCCTTTGAGGCCGAACGGGCGACGCTGGAGGCCTCGCTGGCCGATCTCCAAGCGCAGCTTGAAGAACTTCGCGGCCAGCGGGAACAGTTGCAGCAGGCAGCAGCAGCGGCCTCAGCCGATCTTGCCGGGCTTGAAGAGCGCCGTCGCAATGCCCAGGCCAACTTCGACCAGACAACGCGGCTTTACAACGGCCAGAACCAGCGCATTCAGCAGCTCGATCAGCAGCTTGCTTCTGCCGGTGCTGAAAAACTTCGCCGCGAAGAGGAGACGGCCGCACTGTCAACGCAGCAAGCCGAGCTGACTGAACTTCGTGCGACAGCCACAGCGGAAGGGGCGCGCCTGACGGAAGAGGCCAATGCTCTGCGCGCTGCCATGGCCGATCTCGATGCGCGGCTGCGCACGTTGCGTCATGAGACGGAGGCGCTCCGCGAGCAGCGCGCAGGGCTTACCGCTCGTGCTGCCAAGCTGGCCTCCGATATCGAACACATCGAGGCTACTTGCCTCAACGATCTTGCGGTCGAAGCCGTTTCTCTTCGCGAAGATGCAGGCATCGTTCGCATCGAAGGCGATGCCCTCGTCACGGAAGAGGAAGAGTCTCGCGCCCTGAAGCAGAAGCTCGAAGCGATGGGCCCGGTCAACATGATGGCACTCGAAGAGTACAACGAAACCACGCAGCGGCATGGCTTCCTCGAAGCGCAGCGCAAGGACCTGATTGACTCTATCGAGAACACCCAGGCTTCGATCAAGGAGATCGACGACGTCTCCCACCTGAAGTTCGATGAAGCATTCAAGATCATCAACGAGAACTTCGGTGTTACCTTCACCAAACTTTTTGGTGGCGGGCAGGCTTCGATGCGGCTCACCGACGCGGAGAACTCTTCAGAGAGCGGTATCGACATTCTCGCTTCGCCTCCGGGCAAGAAGTTGCAGAATATTCTTCTACTCTCAGGCGGCGAAAAGGCGCTGACTGCGCTCTCGCTGCTGGTAGGCATCTTCCAGTTCCAGCCCGCACCGTTCTGCATTCTCGATGAAGTCGATGCGCCGCTCGATGAGACCAACGTTGGCCGGTTTGCCAAGCTGATCTCCGACATGTCTACAACCACCCAATTTGTCGTCATCACCCACAGCAAACGGACTATGTCCCAGGCTGATGTCATCTACGGCGTCACCATGCAGGAGCCGGGCGTCAGTAAGATCGTAAGCGTCAACCTCAACCGCCGCGCCGTAGCGTGAGGCACATAAAGTTTGCGCAGGTGGAGCGGGTTTCTGCCGCTCCTCCTTTTTTCTGCTTGCAGTAGAAGATGCAACCACTGCTGCAAAACATTCCCCCAAAACTGCGCAAAACACTTAATCTAAAATCATGCTTCCGCTCACGTTCGCCGCCCTCGCAATCCTGACTGGAGCATTGATCCTTCTTCGGCTGAGGTGGCCTCGGTTCTCCCGTAAGGCGCAGTCGATCCTCATTGGTTTCGCCGGGACTGCACTGGTACTTTATTTGCTGATGGTTGCTACCGGCTGGAGTACCTCTTCGAACCACTTGAATGCAGCAATCTATTGGGCTGCAATCGCGGGGTACGAGTTCTTTCTTCTACTCTTCACGGTGCTTCGTCCGCGCTGGCTCACTGTGCTCATTGCGGCCGTGCTGATGCTCCCTATCCTCTCGGCCAGTCCCTTCCTTCCGCTCGCTGAGTTGTTCAGCCCCGCGCCCCATACGATTACGTCCATTGGCCCTGACTTCATTAGCGATCTGGCTCCCTGGGGTACAGGAGCAACACCCTCGGGCTTTGATCTCACCGTCTATTCCCATCCCTCGTGGGCCCGGTTTTTGCGTCGCCGCCACCAGGGCAGCCGCTATTTCAGCGACCAGTGCGATGCCTCGAAGGCTTCCGCCACGCTTCAGCCGGACGGAAAGCACGTTCTTATGTCATGCCCGGCAGCTCCAGACCAACAGCCCGAGGCTGCACGAAGCCTTGTAGTCAAGCTCTACTGAAATTCCACCCGAAATCACGACAAAGGAGTGATACCGTCATCTCAATGAGCACAGCCCTTCTCCAGACCAGCCTTGGTGACCTTCCCCTTATCGCTCGCGGCAAGGTACGCGACATCTATGACCTTGGCGATAGTCAGCTTCTCTTCGTCGCCACCGACCGCATCTCCGCCTTCGACCATGTGCTCGCCACCGGCATCACCGACAAGGGCCGCATCCTCACCCAGCTCTCGCTCTTCTGGTTTGACCTGCTCAAATATACGGTTAAGAACCATCTCATCACGGCTGACGCCGCACAATTTCCCGTCTCCTGCCAGCCGTATCTCGATCAGTTGACTGGCCGCAGCATGGTGGTGAAGCGTGCTGAGATGTTCCCTGTCGAGTGCGTCGTTCGTGGCTATATCTCGGGATCGGGATGGAAGGACTACCGGCAGACCGGCTCAATCTGCGGCATCAAGCTCCCTACGGGTTTGCGCGAATCGGACAAGCTTCCCGAGCCCCTCTTCACTCCCGCCGCCAAGAACAATGTCGGCCACGACGAAAATATCTCCTTTCAAAAGATGGTCGACACCATCGGCCAAAAAGCCGCCGAAGATCTGCGCTCAATCACCATCAAAATCTATGAAAAGGCCAGCAAGCACGCAGCCAGCAAGGGCCTGATTCTGGCTGACACGAAGTTTGAATTTGGTCTGATCGACGGCGAAATCACCCTGGCCGATGAGGTTCTGACGCCTGACTCCTCTCGCTATTGGCCCGCTGAGACCTACAATCCCGGCGGCGCTCAACCATCCTTCGACAAGCAGTACGTCCGCGACTACCTTGAGTCCATCCATTGGAACAAGCAGGCTCCAGCCCCGGCCCTGCCGACTGAAGTGGTTGAAAAGACAAAAGCCAAGTATCTCGAAGCCTTTCGCCTGGTTACTGATCGCGCCGACTTATGAACCTGAACTACTTCGACTGGTTCCTGATCGCCATCTTGACCTGGTCCACCATCGTGGCCTTCTTCCGCGGCCTCCTGCTTGAACTCTTCGGGCTGGGAGGCCTGATTGCCGGGGTGCTGCTGGCCTCGTGGAATTATCCGGCACTGGCTGCCATCCTTGAGCGTGTCATCACGGCAACGGCCGTCGCCAACGTAGTCGCCTTCCTGCTGATCGCCGTGGTGGTGATGATCGTTTGCGCCTTGGTCGGAAAAGCACTCCACCACACGGCGGACGCCATCGGCCTGGGATTTTTTGACCGTCTCCTGGGGGCGGCCTTTGGCTATCTCAGGGGCTGCCTTCTCTGCGTGGCTATCCTGATGGCGGTCACGGCTTTTCTTCCACCTACCCCTGCTGTCGCAAAATCTTCCTTAACTCCCTATTTCCTTGCCGGGGCGCATGCTGTATCCTTCGTTGTACCTCAGGACCTTCGTCACCGACTTCTGAACGGCGCAGAACAGCTCAAGCACACTGCACCCGATTGGATCAAACGGCACGAATAGAGTGACAATGAGATTGCACCGCAAATCTGGACTTGCAAGCGAGGACATTATCTTGAAGCGCGAAATGGACGGTCTCATCACGCAGATGCACAGTGCCGGCATCCCCTATGCGGACGCTATTCGCCAATTCAAGAAGCGCTACATTCTCGAAGTGCTCGCGCATCACAAGGGCAACCAGTGCAAGGCCGCAGAAGAGCTGGGCATGCACCGCAATACGCTCAGCCGCACCCTGGCTGAACTCGATCTTGATACCACGGCGATCCGGAATGGAATGCGCCGCCCACCGAGCAGCGAGCGCCCGCGCATCCAAAGCATTGCCAGCGCGCGTTAGCCGCTGGCCTCCGTCTAACCAGCAGTAGATGACGTCCACTCTCCAGTCACGGCTTACAGCACTCACACGCGACACGACAGTCTGTGCAATCCTTGGGCTCTCCCTTACGGGCCTCGCGCAAACCCCGCCCGCTCAACCAGCGCAAACCTCCACACTCTCCACTCCCGATAAAAATCAGATTCGCGAGGCCGAAGACGCCTACCTCGCCGGTGCGCGCCTGCTCGAGCGCGATGAGCTGACCGCTGCGCAGAAGCAGTTTGAAAAGGCCGTGAAGCTCAACCCCGACAATCCTGAGTACGACACGGCAGTCGCCATCGCTCGCGAGCATCGGGTCACGGAACTGGTTCAACAGGCAGGTAAAGCCCACCTTCTTGGACAAACGGTGAAGGCAAACACGCTGCTCGCAGAGGCCCGCCTGCTCGACCCGGAAAATCGTATTGTCACTCAACATCAGATACCCAGCGCTCTCTCCGCGACGTTCAACCCGGAGATGGAGCCGTGGATCCATCAAGCTGCCTCGATCGCTGGCCCTATTAGATTGCAACCAGCTGCCGGAGTGAGGAGCTTTCATCTTCAGGCTGATAGCGAGGCTGTTCTACGGCAGGTGATGTCGAGCTATGGAATCAAGCCGGTCTTCGACGAGTCGCTCCCCCATCAGAGCATCCGCTTCGATCTCGAATCGGTTCCCTATGAGCAGGCCGTTCGGGTTCTCTTTGAGATGTGCGGACTTTTCGCTGTTCCGCTGGACTCCACAAGCGTCTTCGTCGCCAAAGACACCCCCGAGAACAGGCAGCATCTGGAACACCAGTTACAGGAGACGATCAGTATTCCCGGCATGACCCCGACGGAGATCAACGATCTCGGGACTGTCTTGCGTAATGTATTCGAAATAAAGCAACTGACAATTGAAAAAGGCCTCGGCGACCTTGTGCTGCGAGCTCCGGAAGACACCTTGAAAGCGGTGAACCTCACTCTTGCAGACCTGATCGACGGTGGCAGCCAGGTCATGATCGAGGTGAAACTCTATGCCATCGACAAGACGCGCCAGCGCAATATCGGGCTTCAGTTACCCCAGCAGGTTGGACTCTACAGCGTCTCGGGAGAGGCGGCAAATATCGTCAGCCAGAACCAAACACTGGTCAACCAAGCCATCGCGGAAGGCCTGGTCCCCGCAGGGGCCACGAATGTAGAGATTGCCCTCGCGCTCATCGGATCCGGCCTCGTGCAGAGTTCGCTGCTGTCTTCGACACTCGGCGTCTTCGGTGGGGGACTTACGCAAACCGGCATCACCACCGATGTCTTTCCTACGTTTAATCTCGCACTGAACTCCAGCGACAGCCGTGCTCTCGATGACATTCAGGTCCGCGTCGGCGACGGTCAGACCGCTGATTTTCGCGTTGGAACCCGCTATCCGATTACAACCTCCACCTACACCACCGGCGCAGCAGCAAGCTCTGCCTCTCTTGCCGGAGTCACCGTCAACGGAGTCAGCGCCTCCAGCCTGCTCGCGCAGTTGACCGGAGGTTCCAGCGGCGTGACTGTTCCACAGATTCAATATGAAGACCTTGGGCTGACACTCAAGGCGACACCGACCGTACAAAAATCCGGCACGGTCAGGATGCACATCGAGCTAAAGATCGAAGCACTTACCGGCAACGCGCTGAACAATATCCCTGTCCTCGCCAGCCGTCAGTTTTCCTCGGATGTTACGGTGGACGACGGTAAAACTGCTTTGTTTGTCAGTTCACTCAGCAAATCGGAATCCGCCGCTGTCAGCGGCCTTCCCGGCCTTGGAGAACTGCCAGGCTTTCAGAGCGCCACCGCAGATAAAGTTGCAGAAACCGATTCCAGCGATCTTGTGCTTTTGATTACACCGCGCGTTGTTCGCCGACGCCCGAATATTATTGCCGGCCCACGTATCGCCCTCAATCTCCCTCAGCAGCCAGATTAGGACCGCCATCTAACGGCAGCCACACGACAAAGACTGTGCCATGGGCTTCGCCGCGTCGTGACCTTGTTCTGATATGGCCATTGTGTTTTTCGACGATACCCTTGCTCACCCACAGACCCAGGCCGGTGCCCATTAATTCTTTCGTAGTCTGAAATGGCTCAAAGAGATGTTGCATGATCTCCGGGGCAATCCCCTCGCCCGTATCCGCCAGAGTTAGCCGAACTCCCTTTTGACCACTCGCCCAGTTCGTCTGCGGATGCATTCGAATCAACAAGCGGCCACCTTCACTCATAGCGTCCAGCGCATTGCGCAACAGGTTATTGACCACCTGCCGAATCTCGCCTTCCAGACATAATACCGGTGGAGCGTGGCTCAGCTTCATCTCCACATGCAGTCGCCGAACCAACAGCCTTCCGGTGTAGAGAGTCATCAACGTGCGCAGCAGGTCTGCTAAATCAACCTTTGCTGGTTTACTCTGCTGTCGATGAAAGCGAAGCGTCTGCAGGGTGATCTCGGTCACCCTGGCCAATTCTTCCTGCGCAATCAGCGCATAATCTTTCATTTCGTCGATCGAGTCCGACTTCTGCACCAAATACAGAAGGTTCGTGATCGACTCCAGCGGGTTGTTGATTTCGTGTGCGATCGACGATGCGAGCTGCCCCACCGCTGCCAGCTTTTCCGACTTGCGCAAAGCTTCATCCTGCAGACGCGACTGCGTCACATCTGTATTGACGGCAACGCCGCCTGTAATCTTGCCGCCCTGCACAACGGGCGAAGCCACACTTCGAATCCAGCGGCCTGGGGTCTGCACCGTCGCAGTCGAAGACTTCCCCTCCAACGCGCCATCCAATGTATTCAACTCTGCAGGAAAGCGTTCGCCGCTCATCGTCCGCGCCCACCGGTTGGTGCGCAACTTTCCATCCGGCGTGGCAATGTAAACGCCGTGCGGCATGCTTTCGATCACGGCATTCAACTCCGCCGTTCGCTGTTCGACCAACTCCCATGCCTTGCGCAAGTCCTCTTGCTGCTGTCGAGAATCGGTGACGTCGCGAAACGAAACCACAACTCCCAGCACTTCTCCCTCTACGGTCACTGGGTGTGCCGACATCTCTACAACAAACGAGCTTCCATCTTTGCGAAACATTGTGTCGGAAAGGTTGCTAAGCTGCATATTTTTTTGCAGAGCAGCAAAAATTGGACACCGTTCTACAGGAAAATGCTCCGCGTCGGAGTCATGATGATGCACCAACTCATGAATATCCCCACCCAGCAGTTCTTCGCGTTGAAACCCCATGATCTTCGTCGCCATATGATTGACGAACGTGCACTTCCCTTCCATATCCAGGCCCCAGATGCCCTCGCCAGCCGAATCCAGAACAGCCTGCCACTGCCGCATTTGTCTCTGATCGTCCGCTGCTATCGCCATCTGACCCACCCCATCGGTAACCACTTATTCGCCCCCGTCTCCCATTCAGATGCAAAACTCTTCCTATTCGTCCACCCGGCTCTTTTATGTGGACAAGTTACCCATTACCCAATGCGTTGACCACAAGCCTCATCCCCCGCTATACTCAGAACTGTGAGAGCGGGAGTAGCTCAGTGGTAGAGTGCTTCCTTGCCAAGGAAGATGTCGCCGGTTCGACCCCGGTCTCCCGCTCCAAGAAAGCCCTGCCTGCTGTACACTTCACCTACAATTCAGCCGGGCTATAATCTCGATAGCCCAACCCGAGGCGCGGTACCCAAGTGGTAAGGGAGAGGTCTGCAAAACCTTTATGCGTCGGTTCGATCCCGACCCGCGCCTCCAAAATCTTCTCAACAACTTAGCTCGATTGATTGATCGGATTTTCTGCTCGTGGCAGTCAATCATGTGGATAGGGCCTGACGAATCATCCGTGCATGCAGCTGCGGGAGACGAAAATCCGCTCCTAAACTGCCCACGGTAGAGCCTCGTCCGGCACGTCAGGCTCATTCGTCATGTGCTCCCTACACCATTTCGTCAGCGCCGATCAGATGCAACGCGGCGAATCCAGGGAGTCAGACAGAAAATACTCTACATTGAACCAATCTAACGCTCAGATTCTTCCAAATCATGTGGCCGTTATTTTCTCACTCACTGGACAAGCGTTAGGTTCCGCTGCTCCAACTTCTTCAATCTACGAAGCTGTTCTATCTGCAACCCGTATTGTTCCTTGCTCCGACAAATACGTCTGATGCGCACTCGATGCTTCCTTGCACAACTCACCCTAGGGACGCTCTGATTTATTCCAAGAGACGTTCCTCAGGGGCTAAAGCCCTGTTGATCTTATTAGACTTACGGCACGGCTGAAGCCGTGCCCTTAAACAAAACGAGGACTTAATCAGAGCATCCCTAGACCAATCACTAAAGGTCAGCGTGTGCCTATTGGCCATCTATGCGTGGGTCGGACCCAGATATTTCAATGTATTGAGGAGAGTGACTTTTTGTGAATCAAGTAGCCATCAGCAGCCAGAAAATCTTCGACCGAGCGAAGACTTTCTGGCTGCTGATGAAAAGGGTTTACGCGCTCGTGGGGGCTGGTTGGCTTGGGATCTGTGTGCGCAGAACTTCGAGACGTTCCTGAAGATGTTTTTCCAATGCGACATGTTCCGGCCTGCCGTAAAGATTCTGTGTCTCCTGTGAATCGGTCCGCAGGTCGTAGATCTCGAACTCCTGCGGTTCCATGACGTAGTGAATCAATTTGTACCGTTCGGTGCGAATACCACGGCAAGGGCGCACCCCCTCCGGATTGGGCCACTCGAAGTACTCGTAGTACCACTCCTTACGGAACGACGGGTCCGCTGCCGTCGCTAATGGGAGCACGCTCTTTCCCTGCATGTGCGCAGGGGCCGGAACCCCTGCAAGGTCAAGGAAAGTTGGCGCAAGGTCAGTATCGAGGATCATCTCGTCGCGAACTGTCCCTGCAGGAATACGCTTGGGATAGCGCACCATCAGGGGCACACGGATGGATGGCTCGTGCATCAGACGCTTGTCGAAGAGCCGCCACTCGCCAAGAAAAAATCCATGATCGGAGCCCTGAACGATGGCAGTGTCATCAAGAATGTTCTTCTTCTCGAGATAGTTGAGAACACGTCCAATATTCTCATCCACCGCGACCAATCCGGCGTAATAGTCTTTCACAACACCTTCCAGCGATGAGCAGGCAACATGCGAGGGGGTCGTGCCGATCTTGTTCTCGGCTGCCACAAAACTCTTCGGCTTTCCTGGATAGCCCTTAAGATCATCATCGAAGGTTGCAGGCTTCGGAATCACGGTGTCGCGATACAGGTCGAGATGACGTCGCGGCCGGAAAAATGGCTCATGCGGAGCGACAAACCATACCAACAGGCAGAAGGGTTTATCGCCGCGGTCTTCCTCCAGCCACGCAAGCGCACGATCAACGGTCAGGTCGTCGGGATAGACGTTGTGATATTGCTTCTCGGGTCCGATCTTGCCCTTGCGCCCCTCTTTGAAGAAGGGATTGGCATAGTTGTTGCCTGGGTTGTTATGGCCGAAGTAATAGTCCCAATAGCGCTCTTCAACTCCGTTGCGGACGTGTACTTTTCCAAGAATGGCGACTTCATAGCCAGCCTCACGAAGGATATCCGTGAAAATCGGGATATCAGAAGGCAGAGGAACATTTGGGTGTTCGTTCGACAGCGCTCCGGTGGAATTGGAATACATACCGGTGAGCGCTGTTGCACGCGCAGGCGCGCAGAGCGCGTTGGTGCAGAAGGCGTTGCGAAAGCGTATGCCCTCCTGGCCAATTCGGTCATGGTTGGGCGTCTTCAAAATTTGATTCCCCGCGATAGAGAGCGCATCGGCGCGCTGCCCTTCGCCAAAGAAGAAGACGAGGTTCGGGCGTTTCGGTTTTGTTTCTGCGGATGCAACAGGCGCGCCAACCGAAGAGGTGAACACCGTACCGGCGACCGCCAGCGAGCCTTGCAGGAAGTCGCGCCGCGTGGTCCCGCTTGCTGCTCCGCTTTGCGTCGTGCTCGAGGTCGTGAAAGCATCTGGTTCTTTAGAAATCGACATAAAGGATTTTCTCCGTAGATGAAAGTGTATGGACACCGGGTCCTGGTTAGAAAGAGAATTTCAATTTGAAAGCAACATTGCGTGGATCAAGGGCTGAAGTAATCTTCCCGAAGGTAGCAGAGCCAACAGTAGTGCCAAGGCCATTGAACCCGGGGTGATTGAAAAGGTTGAAGAATTCTCCTTCAAACTTCGCGGTGATGGGTGTGTCTCCCACCAGATGGAAGGTTGCCTTTTTGGCAATATTGAACTGCGTACTATTGAGGCCGGGCTGCCGGATAGTGTTGAGACCCTCATTGCCGAAGGTGCCGAACGCAGGCTGTGTGAAGTTCGCCGTGGAAAAATAGCTGTTCACATTGCCATGCTGATAGGAGATAGGCCCGGTGACGTTGGGTCGCTGTCCGGTATTGCCGACACCGGCGCGGTCTGCGGAGATGGTGGCAGTGACAGGAACGCCGCTCTGGAAGGTGGAGATGCCACTGACTTCCCATCCCCCAAGCGTGGAGGAGGCGAGGCTTCGCTGTCCGCGGAAAAGGGGCAGATCATAGACGTAGTTGATGGTGAAGATGTGGGTACGATCATAAGCGGTGGGGCCGTTCTCGTTAACAAACTGGCTCTGGCCGACCTGCGCCCCGAGGGCACGTGAATAGGTGTATGCGGCCTCAAAGAGGAAGCCGTTTTTGAATCGTCGACGTGCATCGGCCTGTAGCGCGTTGTAGTTGGCTGAAGCAGAGCGTATGTCATAGTTGATGGCGGCATAGCCTTTGTATGGCCGGACGGTATTGACATTGACGGTGCCTGCGGCGACGGCTGCATTTGGTTGGGGCTGATTGATATTTGGCGTCTGATCGAGGTGAAGAGCAGTATTGCCAACATAGCTTACGGCCAGCACAGTGGAATAGGGCAGCTGCTTCTCAATCGTGAGCGAATACTGGTTGATCGTGGGATAGAGCTTGTGCGTATCGAAAGCAGCAAGCGTGGGCGGGAAGAGCGTTTGCGCGCCGGCCCCGAAGCCCGTGAGCGTGGTGTTGTAGATGGTGGTGGACTGTGAGAAGGGCGGGTTGGAACTCAGGTTCTCGTGGTTATCATTGTCCCAGTGATAGAAGATTCCATAGCCCCCGCGAATCGACGTAGTGGTGGAACCAAAGGGTGCCCACGCAAAACCAACCCTCGGGCCGATGTTGTTGCGCGTTTCTGTAAGAGATCGTAGAAGATTAAGCCCTTTCTGATCGCTGGGTGTGATGATGCCGTTGAGCGGATCGCCCGTACCAGCGACGAGTGTTCCGGTAGAAGTAACAGTAGGCGCACTTGCGGCGCTATAGAGGTTGGGGATGAAGCCAGAGATGTGGTCATATTTCTCGTAGCCATTGGGAGCGCCACGGAAGATGGTGTCGCGTATGCCAAAGTTGAGCGTGAGATTTGGCGCCGCTTTCCAATCGTCTTGTAGATAGGCTTCATACATGTTGGAGAAGAGGTAGACGTTAGGTACCTTGCTCTGCTCGGTGTAACTGTATGCATGGCCTGTGAGAAAATCCGCGATGGCGTTGCCGGTAGCCGATCCGGTGAAGCTGAAAGAGCCTGCCTGCCCGGCATAGGGGAAGCGATCGAACTTCTGAATGCGAAGGATGTTGATCCCCGCCTTGAGCGAGTGCGTATGCAGTTGCTTCGTGAGGTCGTCGCGCCAGGTGTAGACATTGTTCGTGTTGTTGGTCAGTCCTTGCGCGCCAATCGAGGAATAACCGCTCAGCGTAATGGTGGGGATAATGTTGTTGATATTCGCTTTGTAGAGCGAAGGGATGGTGAGGTCAGCTGGCCGCTGGGCGTTGCTATTGGGTGTCTGCGTGATCTGGTTGCGCGAATAGCCGATGGTGGCCTGATTGAGCAGCGTGGGCGAGAAGATATGCGTCCACTGCAGGACGGCGTTTTGACCAGGTTTGGAGAAGTAACCGCCAACCGTGGCAAATGACTGGTTGGAGGGCTTGAGGATGGCCTGCTGCTGGCTCCACGCGTCGTGCGCGAAGCGGGCCGTCAGAGCATCGCGTGAAGAGATGGCGGAATCAACGCGAATGAGCTCTTCACGCCAGCTTGTCTGGCTTTTGGGACTGATAGCGTAGTTGGAAGAGCCGGTACTGTTAGGCAGAGGAAAGTAGTCATTCAACAGAACGGTTGCATTCGGATCTATGTCCGTGACAATGTTGCCGGGATACGGCTGGCCAGTATTGGGGTTGATGATCTTTGTGGAGAGAGCGGAGAAGTTGCCTGCACGTTGTAAAGCGTCCGGCGTAGTTGCGGTAAAGGTGCTCTGCGGTGGTGAGGTAAAGCTGGTCAGCTCCGGCCCGGTACGGCGGTCGAAGGCCTCCGACCAGAAAAAGAAGAGGCCCTTGCCAAAGGCGCTCTTTGCGGTCGGAAGAATGCGCCCGCCGAAGTCGTAGCCGAAGTTGTTATCGTGCAGCGGCGGCTTCGAGGTGTTGAAATAATTCCGCGCATTGAGTGCGTCGTTGGCGAAGATCTCGTAGAGATCGCCATGGTATTGATCGCCGCCCGAGCGGGTGACGACATTGACCTGACCGTAGCCAAAGGAACCGATGTCTGCGGTGTAGTTGCTCTTGTGGACTTGAATCTCCTGAATCGCTTCCATAGGCGGAAAGAGGTTGAGACCACGATTGCCGCCGGTGTCCATGGCTAAAATACCGTCGTAGGTGAAGGCATTCGAGTTAACCCGGCCGCCATTGATGGAAGTAAGCGGATTGCCTTCCTGACCGACGCCCATGCGTTGGCCAACCTGTTGGCTGCTGACTCCAGTACCGAGCGAGAGAAACTGCGTGAAGTTGCGGCCGTTGAGCGCGAGCTCGTTGAGTTGAGTGCCGGTAACGATCGTGCTCAACGACCCCTCGGAGGTTTCGATGGCAGGAGGTGCGGCACTGATGGTCGTGCTGTCGGTGACCTGTCCGATGGTGAGCTGCAGGTTGATGGCGCGCGTTGTGTCTGACTGTAGAACGACTCCGTTCTGTAGTGTGCGTTGGAACCCGACGGCTGTGGCCTCGATCTGGTACTCGCCCGCACGGAGCACGGGGAGTGAGTAGAAGCCACTGGAGTTGGTAGCTGTGGTGCGAGTCAGGTCGGTGGAGAGCTGGCGGGCCGTGATTTGCACGGCTGGGATGACGGCCCCGGAGGCATCGGTAATCGTGCCGTTGAGAGTGCCGGTGCCGGAGCTCTGCGCGAGAGAGATTGCAGAAGCCAGGGAGAATAGAAACAGAACGGGCAGGAGAGATCGATAAAGCGACATGGCGCCTTTCCTCACGACTTGGATCGTGAGCTTGCAGAGATATCTCTGAGGTAAATATGGAAAGAAGGAGATGCACGCGCAGGCACAATACACTCAGATTGGAATCCGAGTTACTGGCTTCAATGAATCAGGAAGATCGCAGACAGGCGTGACCCCGGAATGTCGGACCTGAAGAGGTCAACAACAATAACAACGGCGGTCATGGGTGCGAAGGATGCTCATACGTTTTGTAAAATATAGCACAGGTCTGAATATAGCTCCGTCGTGATTTGTCTGGCCATGTCTTTACCTAACAAAATTGACCACTCCGAAGATGTTTCATTCCCTCATGTCTGCTCCTCACCCGCAAGAACCACGCAGAATCTCGATCTCGGTTGTGCGCGCGAAATGGCATATTCAGAGCCGCAGCGGCGCCACGTTGTAAAACAAACAGCTTGGGCCGGAATTAGGAACGGCCAAGTTCATCGTAGTTGCTCCCAAGTGGTAGTCTTCATGCTGACTTTGGTTGTTGACGATGCCCGGATCAGTGCAGCCGATACACTACGCCAATTTGCGCGGAAATACCTGGATTCGGGAATCCCAGATGCTCGTGAAATTTTGCATTGAAGAGATTGTCAACCCTGGCGTAGATCGAGGCGTGTTTCAAGCCGTAATATCCGAGCACCAGATTTGTTGTTGAGAATCCTCCGACTGAAGTGATGGTGGGCGCCGGAACCTGGAAGTCGTAGCGGCGGTCCACCCAGGTCGTTGTGCTAAATGCCCTGATTGCTTTTGGAAGCCTGGTTTCAATCGTGAAGCCAGAGTTCCATCTCGGTTGGTTCCGCAAGGGCTCACTCGAAGATTTCACCTCCCAATTCAGAAACGCTCCCCAGATATTTACCTGTGTTCCGCGGGCTATGGTCAACGAGGCTGTCGTTTCGACACCTTGCGTTCGCACCTGCGTGCGATTTACCAGGCGAAAGGCGACTGAGCTGAAATCGATGAGATCTGAGAAGAGGTTGTAATAATAAGTGCCCACTACGCTGACTCTTTGGCCGAATTGATGCCGTACTCCAATATCCATTCCGGTTAACTCTTCCGGCCGAAGATTGGGGTTGCCGACGTTTGGATTTCCGAGCGCATATAAAGATGGGACCTTGAAGGCGCGGCCCCAGCTGACCTTGATCACGGTGCCTCTCCCTGCCGGCACAGCGGCCCCGACACGCGGAGCAAGCTGCACGTTGAATCCTGACGTTTTGTCAATTCCCAACGCAACCATTCCCGTCATTGCGGGCGTGGAGTAGACCAGATCGGCGGCAACATCGGAGATGGCCCTGTTCTTCCTGAAGTGGGTTGGAAATACCCCCTCAATAAGGGTGCTGTTCTGTCCTGCCTCGTCAGCGCCTCGCAGATTCAGATGGGATTGAAGCCGGGGATACAAGTCGAACACGTTTTGAAGAGCAAATCGAGAGCGTGTAAATCGGGTCCGAGTATCCGTGCTGGGCTGAGAGGCCGGAGAGGGATGAGGGCCGTCGAGGATCGCGGGGGTGTAGGCGTGTTCACCTCGGGTGAAGACATCGACGTTGATGCTAGCCGTCCAGAGATTGTTAACGCGATGTTGAACGAGGAAGCCGCCGAGCACATTGCCGGAGTTACTGGTCTTTGGAATCCTGAGAATGGACAGCTCAGGTCCTCCTCCTCCTTCAGGAAAGCCCGAACCGTCGAATTGGATCCACCGCGCAGTCCAGCTAAAGATAGTGTTCAAGCTGTGGGTGTAGTCGGATGCCAAAGAGAAGGTGCTGGTCGAGAAAGCGTCGGACTTGACCTGTTCTCCCACGTGGAGGAACGACCCTGACAACTTGTATCCCAGCCGGCCTTGTAAACCTTCGGCTCCGAGGTTCAAGCCGCCTTCTCCGAAGGAGCCGGTCTCGACACCGGCAAACAGATTTGATTCGTAGTGCGTCGGCTTCGTGATCACGTTGATGACTCCGCTTACGGCTTCTGAACCATAGCCGGAGGAGAGCGGTCCGCTTACTACCTCAATGCGCTCGACATCATGGACGAGAAGGGTGGAGAAATCGAAGGCTCCACCCAGCAGGTTACTGAGATCGTTCGCTGGAATGCCGTCGATCATCACGAGAACGAGATTGGGCTTGCCTCCGCGGATGGTGATGGTGCTAAGCGAACCCAGACTTCCATTCTGTGCCAGGTACAGGGTAGGGATGGTTCGCATGATGTCAACGGAAGTAAGGGTGTGGGCACTTCTAATCTGTTCATCATCAACAATATTGGCCGAGGCGGGAGCCAGCGAGATCGCGAGGGGCTCACCTGTCACCGTGATGACAGTCTGCAGGGTGGGTCTAGGTGTGTTGTTCGAAGCTGTTTTATTCGCGAATGTTGGAGCAGCCGCAGGCGGAATTGGTGTCTGAGTGTGGCCCAATGGAACAAAAGCCGCTAGAGAGAGAACACCGAGCGCACACGGAAGACGGTCGATCATCATCGCGTCAGATCCAGTCCCATCACGCCAAAGTTGACGCGATGTCGAGCTTCGCCTCTCTGCGGGTTCCATACAAATTTCAATTCGTCGCCGTTCATTCCTTCGATTCGAAGGAATGAACGGGCAAAGGCAGAAGCCGCAGCCACGTTCCTGCCTTTCGCGGCAAGAGCCGCACGGGCAGCAGGATCACACCGACTACGGCGGAGAACGGCGGACGATGATCGACTGCACGTCGCCCCTTCGCTCTGAGTGTCGTATGGCGGTCACCACGCTGCGCTCCTCGAATGCGGCGCGGACAATCT
>JBEPUY010000032.1:0-49412 GCA_041691255.1 Granulicella sp.
TGATCCATCTCGCCTTCCTCGTCCTCCTACTGAGAAGATCGTGAACAGCCTCTTAAGAAAAATAGCGGAATTCTTACCGTGCATCGAGAACATAACTATTTAAAGTTATTGCAATTCGCTTTTTATTCGCTACAATCTCCGCATGGCTATCACGCGGCGACAAAAAGAGGTTCTCGACTTTCTCTCCGGATTCACGCAGAAGAACGGCTACTCTCCGTCCTACGAAGAGATCGCCAGCGGTCTCGGCCTCAGCTCTCTCGCCACCGTGCACAAACACGTCACCAATCTGCAGAACAAAGGGCTGCTCCAGCGCGCCCACAATCGCAGCCGTTCCATCGACGTCCTGCCCGCCCGCTCCACTAAAAAAGGCTCTGACCGCCTTCCCCTGCTGGGCCGCATCGCTGCGGGCCGCCCCGTAGAAGCCATCGAAACCGCGGAGAGCATCTCGCTCAACGACATCATCGGTAACCGCGAAGTCTTCGCCCTCGAAGTTCGCGGCGACTCCATGCGCGACGAGCACATCGTCTCCGGCGACTACGTCCTCGTCGAGCGCACCCGCACCGCCCGCGAGGGCGAGATCATCGTCGCTCTCATCGACGGCTCGGAGGCCACTCTCAAGCGCTTCTACCGCGAGGGCAGCATGATCCGCCTCCAGCCCTCCAACACCGAGATGGCCCCCATCTACGCCCCCGCCGCCAACGTCAGCATCCAGGGCAAAGTCCTCGGCGTCCTGCGTAAATACGCTTGAGCGCACCACTCCACACGCCATAAACAATTTTTCCCGTCCATGACGGAACCAATCCCCGGCATTCTGCGTAAACTTCTCCGAGACGACTTATCGTTCATCTCAACCAGCACTTCTCGGAGCTAACACGTGGCGACAGCACGCAAGAATAAACGCAAACTCTGGATCTGGGGCGGCCTTGTCGTTCTCGTTATCGCCGTGATTCTCGGCATCACCCTCGTCGCCACCGGCAGCAGCACCAAGATAGACCCCTCGCAGCTCGCCAAGGTCGAGCGTGGAGACATCGCCCGCTCCGTCGTCGCCACCGGCAAGGTCCAGCCCATCACCCAGGTCGAGGTCAAATCCAAGGCCAGCGGCATCGTCACCAAGCTCTTCGTCGACATCAACGCCCACGTTCATCAGGGACAGCTCCTCGCCCAGTTGGACCAGATTGAAATTCTGGCTCAGGTAGCCGCCCAAAAGGCCCAGCTTGCCGCCGCCGAATCGAACGCCCACGCCGCCGCCGCCTCCATCCAGTACGACAAGGTCAGCGCCGAGGCTCCCGACCTGCCCATGTACAAGCACACCTACGAGCGTGCCGTTCAGATGTCCAAAGACGGCGTCGTCTCCAAACAGGCCCTCGACGATGCCGAGCAGAAATATCTCTTCGCCGTCAACACCCGCGACAAGGCCCTCGCCCAGATCACCGTCGACGACGCCAAGCTCCGGCAGGCGCAGTCGCAGGTCGCCGAGGCCCAGGCCTCTCTCCGCCAGCTTGAAGAGCAGCTCAGCTACACCATCATCACCGCCCCGATGGACGGCACCGTCCTCTCCCGCGACGTCGAAGTCGGCGACGCCGTCAGCTCCATCCTCGTCCTCGGCTCCACCGCGACCCTCGTCATGACCGTCGGCGACACCACCCAGGTCTACGTCAAGGGCAAGGTCGACGAGTCCGACATCGGCAAGGTCTATCTCGGCCAGCCCGCCCGCATCAAGGTCGAGTCCTTCAAGGACAAGACCTTCTACGGCAAGGTCACCAAGATCGCTCCCCTCGGCGTCGAAAAAGATAACGTCACCACCTTTGAAGTCCGCGTCTCCATCGACAATCCCGGCGGCGAGTTGAAAGCCAACATGACCGCCAACGCCGAGATCATCCTCGACGAGCACAAAAATGTCCTCACCGTTCCCGAGCAGGCCGTCCTCTACGACAAGAACCGCAACGCCTCCGTAGAAGTTCCCGACCCCAAGCAGAAGAATGGCCGCCGCAAGGTAGCCATCAAAGCCGGCATCTCCAACGGCACCAAAACCGAACTTCTCTCCGGCCTCAACAGCGGAGACACGGTCATCCTCCAGCAATAGCAACCGCTGTGCTCAAACATCTCGCACTCAAGGAGCCTCCATGAAAACCCGCGTCCTCACCGCCGCCATTCTTACCCTTGCAGCCTCTGCCGCCTTCGCCGCAGGCAAAGACTTCGACCGCACCCTCAACGTCAACGCTGCGCCCAACGTCTCCATCTCCACCGGCTCCGGCTACATTCATGTCCGTCCCGGCTCCGACAGCCAGGTGCATGTCATCGGCCACGTTCGCCCCAGCAACTCCTGGTTCAACAACGACAGCGAATCGCACGTCCAGCAGATCGTGAACAACCCGCCCATCTCTCAGAGCGGCAACACCATCACCATCGGCGACACCCACTCCAACGATCTCTACCGCAACATCGGCATCGACTACGACGTCACTCTTCCACGGGCCTCCAGCATCCACGCGGGCAGCGGCTCCGGCGACGTCGACATTCAGGACGCAGGCTCCTACCTCAAAGCAGAGTCCGGCTCAGGCAACGTCCACGCCCAGGGCATCCACGGAGCCGCCGACCTGCAGAGCGGTTCAGGAGACATCTATCTTCAACAGACCGCAGCTGGCGATGTTCGCGCCCAGACCGGCTCCGGCAATATTCAGCTCAACGACATCTCCGGCGGTCTCAAGGCAGGCACCGGCTCAGGAGACATCGAAGTCGGCGGCCAACCCACCTCTGATTGGAAGCTGGACACAGGCTCAGGAAACATCCATCTCACGCTCGGCTCGTCCGCACACTTCACCCTCAACGCCAGCACCGGCTCCGGCTCCGTACACACGGCCCAACCCATCACCATGCAGGGCGAGATTAACAAGCATCACATCACCGGCTCCGTCAACGGCGGCGGCCCCACCATCCGCGCCAACACCGGCTCCGGCGATATTGACATCAAATAGCCAAAGTTCTTCTAAGAAGCCTTTGACTAAGCCATCGTCCTGATTAAGCCATTGTTTTGTTAAGGGCACGGCTTCAGCCGTGCCGTAAGTTTAATAAAAGCAACGGGGCTTTAGCCCCTGAGGTAGGTCTCTGGGAGTAAATCAGAGCAGCCCTGAAGCAATCAAAAGACACGTCATCTCGACCGAAGCAACGGACAGTTTCATCGTCCGTTGCGCAGTGGAGAGACCCCTGTATTTGTCTTTCGTTCGACCAGGCAACCCCACAAAGAAATCATTAAAGCGGCTCCACCTTTCCCGTAGCAAGGTCGTAGTATCCGGCCACCACCTTCACGCTACCCTCTTTCATCGCCTTTGCAATCACGGTCGAGCTCTCCCGCAGCAGTTGCGCCTGAAACAGCGCATTCGCCTTCACCGCTGCCGCAACATCTTCATGAATGTCCTTGATCGCGGGCATCATGTGCTGATACAGCACGCTGATCTGCCCCGGAACCTCCTGCCCCTTCATGGCCGCGCTCACCGCGCCGCACTTCGCATGTCCCAGCACCATAATCGCCTTGGTCCCGAGCACCGCCACGCCATATTCCAGGCTGCCGATGATCTCGGGAGTCAACATATTCCCCGCAACCCTCGTCACGAACAAATGTCCGATGCTCTGATCGAAGACCAGCTCCACCGGAACTCGCGAGTCCGCGCACGAAAGAATCGCCGCAAACGGTTCCTGCTTCTCTACTGTTCCCGCCTTCAATATCTTCAAATCAAGGTCGAACGAAGTCAGCTTACCCGCTACAAATCTCGCGTTGCCAGCCATCAGCTCCTGGATCGCCTCCTCTGGGCCAACCGGATTCTGCGCCTCAGCCGCGAGCCCATGCATCATTGCGCTCCCGGCAACACCGGTAGCCGCCACTGCCGTCATAAACCGCCGCCGTGTCCACGCACTTGTTTCCAGTTCGCTCATCGCACTGCCTCCTTGCATTCGCACTGAGCTTACTCCTGCTTCGTCGATTATCGTTAAGAAATGTCCTCTCGACCCCGCCTCATCGTCTTCGATCTCGACGGCACCCTCATCGACTCCAGCGTCGATCTCTGCAACTCCATCAACGCCGCGCTCGCCCACTTCAACAAGCCGCCGCTTCCCGAGGCCGTCATCGCCAGCTACATCGGCGACGGAGCCTCCATGCTCGTCCGCCGCGCCCTCGGCGATCCAGAAGGCGATATCCACGACGAAGAATACGTCGCCGAAGTCCTGACCTATTTTCTCGACTACTACCGTATCCATAAGCTCGACTTCACTTACGTCTATCCCGGCGTCATCGAATCGCTCGAAGCCATCCGCGCCGCGTGGCCCGAAACTCTGATGGCCGTCCTCACCAACAAGCCCGTCAATCCATCCCGCGATATCTGCGCCCACTTCGGTCTCTCGCGTTTCTTCTTTCAGAACTACGGCGGCAACAGCTTCCACACCAAAAAGCCCGATCCCCACGGCCTGCAGACCCTCATCGCCGAAGCCTCAGCTATCAGCGGCCACGCCATCGCTCCAGCCGAAACATTGATGGTCGGCGACTCCCACGTAGACATCCTCACCGCCCGCAACGCCGGAACGCGGTCCATCGGCTGCACCTTCGGCCTCGCCCCGCAATCGCTCGCCGCCACACCGCCCGACGATCTCGCCCACACTCCCACCGACTGGCTCACCATCCTCAACATCAATCAATAGCCAGTGCTGGTACGCCTAACAAATGAGACCCCTACGCCAGTCCGTAGCTCTTCCAGATGCCCCAAGCCTTTGCTTCTATAGCCATTGCCTCTCAGGCGTAGCTTCCTTTTGTTTGTCATTTTTGTTTGTCATTTTTGTTTGTCATTTTGGTTTACCATTTTTGTTTGTCACTTCTGTTTGTCATTTTGGTTTGTCACTTCTGTTTGTCATTTTGGTTTGTCATTCCCGAAGGGAATCTGCGTTTTGCTCGAATAGCCAACGCTACTTCTGGAGGAGAACCGCTTTAGCCTCTGGGGCATGCCCTCTCACACTGCTCCAACTCACTAAAGGCCTCCAATGAAGCCATAGTTTGTTTAAGCGATTCTGATGAAGCCATAGTTTTTATTTAAGGGACCGCCGATGATGCCGTAGTTCTGTTTAAGGGACCGCCGATGATGCCGTAGTTCTGTTTAAGGGGCCGCCGATTATGCCGTAGTTGGGCACGGCTTCAGCCGTGCCGCAAATCTAATAAGAGGAATGGGGCTTTAGCCCCTGGGGCAAGTCTCCGTGAGTAAATCAGAGCATCCCTAAGAGCCTGCCTAAAAACTCTAAAAGTCTCATCGGAACTCAAAATAACGTCATCTCGATCAAAGCCGCAAACAAAGCACGTCATCTCGACCGGAGCGCAGCGCAGTGGAGAGACCCCTGTATTGCGCCGTTGTTGCTGTTGTCTGTTCTTTCTGTCCAAAGTCCGGACGCCCTGTAGCTCTTTCCTCTCAGAGGTAAATTCCTTTGTTTGTCATTCCCGAAGGGAATCTGCGTTTGCTCGAATCACCAGAACTACATCTGGAGGAGATCCTGTCTATCCTTCGCAGTCTCATCGCGAAGGATGGGAAGCTGGACAGCCCTGCCCGCTACGCAATTCTTTTTGGCTCCGCCCCGCTCCCTTGCCGAATGCCCATCCCTTGGAGCTTCATGGGGAAAAGCGGAAAGCCAGATCCGCGAGTGTTAAAAACTCCCAGACTGGCGCTCGGTCTGATTAACCACTGGTGGGAAGCCGACTTCTCGTTACCGAGCGTAGGCACATGGAGCATCAGGATGGCGGGGCCAGATCCCACACTGCATCGACGATGCCGCCGCTGAAGTCTAGAAAGCTCCAGGTCCACTTGCCTGCTGTAGCATCGGCAAGCTGCGGCAGTTGTAGATTCTTCGAAAGACGCTGCTCGCCAATCTGGTGCTCCGCCGTCCCGAACGGATCGATGTAAAGTTCGGGCGCCCGGGTAAACCTCCAGCCTTTGCTCGTATAGGCAGAGAGGTCCAGCGAAACGACATACTCCTTGCAGCGCATGCTGCCCTCGAAATGAAAGTGGACGTCGCGTCGTCCTTCGTCGAAGCCCGACCAGATGCGCAGACCATAGGTGTAGGTACGGCCAGCCACCGGGCGAAAGTCGTAGATCACATCGTTTTCACCTCTCAACCACCGGCCCCGCATATCGCCAGGCGCCTCATTCGCAGGTGGTGCGTCCCCCAGAGGGCGATCAACCTCGTCGAACGCTGCCTCGATAAACCCCTTTGAGCCCGTGAGATAGTTGAATCGAAAAAGATCCGTGCACCGGTTGCCTGCGGAGATCGCCGCCGTCCTCTGCACCGTCGCGAAGTTGTCGCTCGTCTTCGTCTCCACCCGATCTCCGCGCCGCGCTTCATAGTTGGGAATCTCCAACGGCTGGACGGTCACCGCCGTCTCGTAGCGGTCGATCTCGAAGACGTGACGATGGCCTAGCGGAGAGAGCAGCGCGTCCGCAAGCACTCGATACCGGCTGTCACCTGTATTTGCTGGTTTCAGTACCGTCGAGTGATCTCCGTCGACCGTGAGGAGGTTGTCGAACGAAGCCTGTGCCGAGGTCGCCGACACGACAGCGTCGCCTTGCCCCCAGATCGAAAGAATGGGGACGGTCCAGTGGCTGGCGTCACGCAGTGAAGTCTGTACGATGCGCTCCTCAACCAGCCTCCGCGTCTTTGCGACGGTGGCGTCGAGTACCTGTAACCGGTCCTCCTGCGGGTCCCGCAGCAGAGAAAAGACAAATTTCCGCAGGCCCGACGCAATGGTTGAACCCATCGTCGGCGTACAAACCAGTATGATTTCGCGCACCCGTTTTAATCGTATATTTGCCTGATTCGACGTAACAATCAAGCTGAGCCACGACTGAATGATGAGCCCACCCTGGCTGTGGCCCACGAGGTAAAGCTGATCGTAGGTTGAATCGAAACTGTCTACCAGAAACTGGTCAAACTTGGCAGTGATGTCGTCATAGTCGGGAAGCCGGGCGAGCAGATTGAAGAAGCCAGACGTAATCTTCGAGTCATAGGAAAACCGTTTCCAGTCAAAGGCCGAGGTCATAACCGGATCTTCGGACATGAGCTTCAGTAACGTATCCCAGCACGTAGGATCTGAGTTGAAGCCGTGGACGAAGATAACTAGCGATTTGCGAGGGGGGAGGTTCGGGGACCGCGGAACCATAGTGTTTTCCTCACCGCGATTGTAACCTGCCCCCCTCGGCCGCTATCTCGCTACTCGGTTACTGTTTAGTGTTAGATAGACAAGACTATCGGACAGGTCCTCATAAAAGCTCTTCTCGTCATGTTCGTACGTTTAAGCAGCAAAGGATGAGACGATGTACTCTCACTTGGGAGGAAGTTGTCATCACTTTTGATAGCTCCGTCTCCAGCGCTTCGTTCTTTCTGTACGAATCTTCTATCTACGCATTTCTCTTTGACTCCCCACCAACCCCTTGCTACCCTTGCCGCACACCATGGCAGCCCCTCTAAGCAACTCCCTGACCACCACCTGCTGCATCGTCGGCGGAGGCCCCGCCGGAATCATGCTCGGCTTCCTGCTCGCTCGCTCCGGGGTCGACGTCACCGTCCTCGAAAAACACAAGGACTTCTTCCGCGACTTCCGCGGCGACACCATCCATCCCGCCACGCTCCAGATCCTCTACGAACTGGGCCTGCTCGATGAGTTCCTCGCCCTCCCTCATCAGCAGCTCACCGAGCTTGCCATCGCCATCGGCGGACAGACGCTTCCCATCAGCGACTTCACCCATCTCCCCACCCATGCGAAGTTCATCGCCCTCATGCCGCAGTGGGACTTCCTCAACTTCCTCTCCGCGCAGGCCGCGAAGCTGCCCAGCTTCCATCTCCTGATGGAGCACGAAGCGACCAGCCTCATCGAAACCAGAAACCGCGTCGTTGGCGTTCGCGCCAACACCCCATCCGGTCCGATCGAAATTAGCTCCTCGCTCGTCGTAGGCTGCGATGGCCGCCATGCGATCACCCGCGCCTCCGGCCATCTTCCGCTTCATGACACCGGAGCGCCCATCGACATTCTCTGGTTCCGTCTCAGCCGCCATGATGGCGAGCCGGAAAATGCTCTCGGCAACGTCAACTACGGCAGCTTCGTCATCCTCATCAACCGCGGCGACTACTTCCAGTGCGGCTTCATCATCGCCAAAGATACCTTCGCCACCCGCATCCAGCCCGCTGGCCTCGAAGCCTTCCGAAGCTCCCTCGTCCGCCTCGTCCCGTTCCTTGCCGATCGCGTCCACGAGATCACCGACTGGGATCAGCTCAAGCTGCTCTCCATCCAGGTCAACCGCCTCACCCGCTGGCACAGCCCCGGCCTCTTATGCATCGGCGACGCCGCCCACGCCATGTCGCCGGTTGGCGGCATCGGCATCAACCTTGCCATTCAGGATTCCGTCGCCGCCGCTCGCATCCTCGGGCCCGCGCTCAAAACCAGCCTCGTCACCGAGCTTACCCTCGCCCACATTCAGAGCCGCCGCGAACTCCCCACCCGCATCACCCAGGCGTTTCAGGTCACCATCCACCGTTTTCTGATTCGCACCCTCGGCCACCCTGAAGCGATCAAACCGCCTCTGCTGCTTCGGCTCCTGTCAGGCCGCCGCTTCTTCCGGCGCGGCATGGCCCGCTTCATCGGAATGGGCATCCGTCCCGAGCACATCCAACCTCATTAAGCAGTCCAAAAGTCAGCCAACAAGCTGTAACCCTTAAAAAGAGAAAATAACGGTTACATTTTCGGAGAGTAACCGGTAAGATGCAATCTTACCGGTTACATTACGCTTTTTCCCCGATTTGAGCTACCCTCGAAGCCCCGGTTCCATGCCTCAATCACCCGGGTCTCCCGCTCCCATCCCAGCACGCTCACGCTGCCCGTCCCCAGCACAAACCGCCGTCCATCCCGCGCCTCCAACCCAACCCAACGTGCCGCAAGTACGCGCAAAATATGGGCATGCGCGAACAAAGCGACCCGGCCACCCCCCACCTTTAAAGCCCTCCCAATCACGCCATCGGCCCGCTCCCCAACCGCTTCCGCCGTCTCACCCCCAACAATCTCATCCTTCCAAACCGACCAGCCCGGCACTTCGGCCCGAATCTCCTCGGTCGTCCGCCCCTCGTGAACGCCATAGTCCCACTCGCGCAGCCCATCATCGATCTTGGCAACGTCTCCAAACCCGGCAATCGCGCAGGTCTCAAGTGCCCGTTTCATAGGACTGCTGAACACCGCCGTAAACTCCGTCCCGGCGAGATAGTTACGCAACTCCAGTGCTCGCTGTCGGCCATGCTCGGTCAGCCCAACGTCTGTCCGGCTGGTGTGTTTCCGGTTCAAACTCCACTCCGTTTCGCCGTGCCGGATCAGCCAAAGCTCGGTTGCCTCACTCATTGCGAACCTCTCCTGTTTTCTGCCTATGTTCTTATATCCTACAAAGATGGACTTCCAGCTCTCCACCACCTACAAGCCACAGGGCGATCAGCCCCGCGCCATTGATGAATTAGTGAGCGGCCTCAACGCTGGAGAGAAGGACCAGGTCCTGCTCGGCGTCACCGGCTCCGGCAAGACCTTCACCATGGCCAAGGTCATCTCCGAGGTGCAGCGCCCCGCCCTCATCCTCGCGCATAACAAGACACTCGCCGCCCAGCTCTACCACGAGTTCAAGACCTTCTTCCCCAACAACGCCGTCGAATACTTCGTCTCCTACTACGACTACTACCAGCCCGAAGCCTACATCCCCTCCGGCGACCTCTTCATCGAAAAGGAAGCCACCATCAACGAAGAGTTAGACAAGCTCCGCCTCTCCGCCACGCGCAGCCTCTTCGAGCGCCGCGACTGCATCATCGTCAGCTCGGTCTCGTGCATCTACGGCCTTGGTTCACCCGAAGCCTACTATGGCATGCTGCTGCTGCTTGAAAAAGGCCAGAAGATCAAGCGTGAAGACATCACCCGCCGCCTTGTCGAGATACTCTACGAACGCAACGACGTGGACTTTCGCCGTGGCACCTTCCGTGTCCGCGGAGACATCATCGAGGTCTATCCCACCTACGATGAAAACGCCTATCGCATCGAACTCTTCGGAGACGAGATCGACTCGCTCTCGCAGATCGATCCTCTCTTCGGCAGCGTTCGCCAAAAGTACTCGCGCCTGCCCATCTATCCGAAGTCGCACTACGTCGTGCAACCGGAGCGCAAAAAAGCTGCCTCTGAGTCCATCCTCGAAGAGCTATTCGAGTGGGAGGCGCAACTTGAAAATGAGGGCCGCCTCGTCGAGTCGCAGCGCATTCACCAACGCACCCGGTTCGACCTGGAGATGATTAAATCCGTAGGCTACTGCCACGGCATCGAGAACTACTCTCGCCACATGTCGGGCCGTCTGCCCGGCGAACCGCCACCGACGCTGCTCGATTACTTCCCCCGCGACTTCCTCATCTTCATCGACGAGTCCCACGTCACCGTGCCGCAGCTCCATGGCATGTGGCATGGCGACCGCAGCCGCAAACAAAACCTCATCGACTACGGCTTCCGCCTGCCCTCTGCGCTCGACAACCGCCCTCTCCGCTTCGAAGAGTTCGAGTCCCGCTCCGGCCAGATCATCTACGTCTCCGCCACGCCCGGCCCATACGAACTCACCAAGGCCGCCGGAGTCGTCGTCGAACAAATCATCCGCCCCACCGGCCTCATCGACCCCCCGGTAGAAATCCGTCCCGTCAAAGGACAGATCGACGACCTGCTGGCCGAAATCCGCGACCGCACCGCAAAAAATCAGCGCGTCTTAGTCACCACTCTCACCAAACGCATGTCGGAAGATTTGGCCAGCTACTACACCGAAGTAGGCGTTCGCTGCCGCTACATGCACTCCGAGATCGAGACTCTCGAGCGCATCAAACTGCTCCGCGATCTGCGCAAGGGAGAGTACGACGTTCTCATCGGCATCAACCTTCTGCGCGAAGGCCTCGACCTGCCCGAGGTCTCGCTGGTGGCCATCCTCGACGCCGATAAGGAAGGCTTCCTCCGCTCGCAGGGCTCGCTGATCCAGACCATCGGCCGCGCCGCCCGGCATCTTGAAGGCCGGGCAATTCTTTATGCGGATAAGATGACCGACTCCATGCAGCGAGCCATCAACGAAACCGACCGCCGCCGCGAAATCCAAGTCGCCTACAACGAAGAAAACGGCATCACCCCGGAGAGCATCATCCGCCCCCTCGAGATGGGCCTCGCCGGAATCCTCAAAGCCGACTACGCCGACCTCACCGACGACGCCGAAGGCATGCCCGACTTCTCCACCCAGCAGGAGCTGGACACCTACATCGGCAAGCTGGAATCCGACATGCGCGAAGCCGCCAAGAAATTCGAATTCGAAAAGGCCGCCAAACTACGCGACATAGTAAAAGAACTCCGGACTAAAGAGTTCTTGTTCAGCTAAAGCAGAGGTGTATTGAAATCGGCGATGAACTGGATGCCAGGCACATCGAGTCCCATCAATTGTTTATCGCCTGTAAGAAACAGGTCGATTCCAGCCGATGCAGCACAAGCCAGATGAATCGAATCGGCAACCTTCAACTTATTGATTGCGCGCAGACGACTAAATGGTCTCACCGCGCCCTCATCAAACGGGAGATAAGAAAACCCCATCTCGTCGAACGCCTTCCGCATTCCCTGCCCCTTCTCGGGATGGGGCGAGTTCACAGCCCCTGCCATCACTTCGCCAAGCGCGAGAAAACTGGTATGCAGCGTATCCCCTCTCTCATACGCCCGCTGTAAAAGATGTTGCACTCGTTTTGAATAAGCAGGATGTCCCTCCAGAAGATAGATGAATAGCATCGAATCCCAATAGATCCTGCTCAAGCTGCCTCCTCGTTTTCCGACCGCACCCACTTGAGAAACGCTTCTCCTCCTCCATACTCCGATAGCTCTTCTCGCAGAAGTCCCTTCAATCCCTCCGTCAATCGCTTCGCACGTGCGGTAGCATTTTCTTCTTGCGAAGCAGCCGAAACAGCCTCCTTCTCACTCCGGCTCTTCGATGCTTCTCTGGCTTCCGAGAGAAATCGGTACTTCACCACAACGGTCGTGCTCATTTTAGACGGTGGGCCTTCTACTGCCACGAGTGCCAATTGATTGTCCTGAGTAAATTTCTGCGACTGAAGTGCAGTGCAAACCTGCGGCGTATTATTTCCAGGAAACCCAAGCGGGACAAGAGCATCGAGCATATCCCTTACTCTGATTGAAAACTCCGATTTTCCTGAACGTCGCGCGGCTTCAACGTACTTATCCCGCGCAACCGACCGAACCTGATCACTCAACCCGTACTTCTTCATCACGAAATCTCCTTCGCCGTCCATACAGACAGTTAGCTGTCTGTATGGACAAAACTATCTATCTCGCCAAGATTTGTCAAGTTATCAAATCTCTCAACAAGTAGAGCCTCTACACTAACGGAGGAGAATCTCGTGACTTTGTCTAACGGCCTTATCACTCATGCCAGCCCCTACTCTGTTGTGGAGACTCTCGATCGACTTGAAGCCATCCTTCATGCGAAGAACATCACCGTCTTTGCTCGCGTCGACCACAGTGGCGAGGCAGCGAAGGTCAGCCTCTCCATGCCACCGACGCAACTGCTCATCTTTGGAAATCCAAAGGGGGGGACGCCCATCATGCTCGCTGCGCCACTCTCTGCCATCGATCTCCCGCTGAAGGCGCTCGCGTGGCAGGATGCTGGCGGCAAGGTGTGGCTCAGCATCAATGATCCGCGCTATTTGCAGGGCCGTTACGACCTGAGCGACGAGGTGCTCAAACCCATTGCCGGTCTCGAAGCGCTTATCCTCGAAGCCATCGCCTGATACCCTTATTCCCGTGAGATTTCTCAACCGGGCCCTCTTCTTTCTCTCGGCTATCGTCCTGGCCATCGCGCTCTTCATGGTGGGCATCTATCTCACCATCCCCACGCGCAACACGGCGGCTACGCACTTCGATGCGCTCATCGTGCTCGGCTACCCCGCCAACGCCGAAGGAACGCCGTCGCCGGAGCAGCGCGAGCGTGTCCTTGAAGGGGTTCGTGAGTACAAGGCCGGAGTGGCACCGTACCTCATCATGACGGGAACCGCCGCGCACAATCAGTACATCGAAGCCGACGTCATGGCGCAGCTTGCACGCTCGCAGGGCGTCCCTGCGTCAGCTATCCTTGAAGACGTGCAGGCGCAGAACACCATCCAGAACATCTACTACTCGGCCCGCATCATGCACGATCACGGCTGGAACTCCGCCGAGATCATCAGCTCTCCCAGCCATCTTCCCCGCGCCGCGATGATCGTCAACACCTTCAACGTGGATCAGCCGTCGCTCTATGTCAACTGGCGCACCCACGCTGCGCATTGGCCACCCGAATACAGCATCTTCCGCGAGGCCGCGCTGTACATCGGCGAGGCGCGGAACTGCCTGATCCTGCGCTTCAACGGCTTTCCCTCTTCTCGATTTCTGCCCCGCGACCGGGCAATTAATTAGCGCATTGCTGGCATCGACGAGCCAAAACCTATCTTCTTCGGGTAGCATCGTTGTGCACGACACAGTAAACGTTCTCTCATTGCCAACTTCACGAAGGAACTATTCATGCGCTTCGAAAAAATTGCCGCCGTCCTGCTTGCCGGTCTGCCTTTTGCCGCCATGGCCCAGCAGCCCGCAACGCTCACCATCGACACTGCCAAGCCCATCGCCGCCGTCAGCCCTACGCTCTACGGACTTATGACGGAAGAGATTAATTACTCCTACGATGGCGGCCTCTATGCCGAACTGGTCAACAACCGCACCTTCCAGTCGAACCGCGGCCCCAGCACAGCGGACTGGACCATTCTGCAGAACGGCGACGCCCGCGCCACCATGGCCATCGACAAGACGAGTGGCCCCAGCGAAGCGCTTCCCCTCAGCCTCAAGCTTACCGTCGACACAGCCGCCGCTCAATCGGAGGCAGGTATCGTCAACAATGGCTACTGGGGCATCCCCGTTCGGCCGTCGGAGCAGTATCACGGCTCCTTCTATGCCAAGGCCGAAGACACCAGCATCGGCGCGGTCACAGTCCGTCTCATCAATAACGACACCGGGGCGGTCGCGGCCTCGGCGACCATTCCTTCGCTCAGCACCGGGTGGAAGCGTTACGAGTACACGATGAAGACCGGAGCGCTCACTGCCTCCGCCGCGAACCACCTGACTCTCTCGGTCGAGCATCCTGGCACCGCATGGTTCTCGCTGGTATCGCTGTTTCCGCCGACCTATCAGAACACCGCCAACGGCAACCGCATCGACCTGATGCAGAAGATGGCCGCCATGCACCCGGCCTTCCTGCGCTTCCCTGGTGGGAACTATCTTGAAGGCGACCACATCAACGAGCGCTACGAGTGGAAGAAGACCATCGGCTCGCTGGTCGATCGTCCCACGCACCCCAGCCCCTGGAGCTATCACTCCTCCGATGGGCTTGGCCTGCTCGAGTTCTTCGAGTGGTGTGAAGACCTGCACATGCAGCCGCTGCTTGCTGTCTATGCTGGGTACTCCATGAAGCAGGAGCACGTAGATGCCGGTGCCGGTCTCGAACCTTACGTTCAGGATGCTCTTGACGAGATCGAGTACGCTACCGGAAGCACCTCCACCAAGTGGGGAGCCATTCGCGCCAAGGACGGCCATCCTGCTCCGTTCCACATCAACTACATCGAGGTAGGCAACGAAGACTGGTTCGATAAGTCCGGCAGCTACAGCGGCCGCTATGCCCAGTTCTATAAGGCAATCAAGGCGGCTTACCCGGAGATCCAGATCATCGCCACCGCACCGGTCAAAGGCATCCGCCCCGATGTCATTGACGATCACTTCTATCGCTCCGCACAGGAGTTCTTCAACGATGTGCATCACTACGACAAGACCGACCGTAACGGCCCCAAGGTCATGGTCGGCGAGTGGGCTACGCGTGAAGGCTCGCCCACGACCAACATGGGCGCGGCTCTCGGCGATGCGGCATGGATGACAGGCATGGAGCGCAACAGCGATATCATCGTGCTCGCCAGCTACGCTCCGATGTTCGTCAACGTGAACCCCGGCGGCATGCAGTGGCCGAGCGACCTGATCGGCTACGATGCACTGAACAGCTATGGCTCGCCCAGCTACTACCTGCAGGCGATGTTTGGCACCCATCTCGGCGACCATGTTCTCGACTCGAAGCTCGACGCGACCAACCCTCGCCTCTTCGACTCGGTGATGATCGACTCCAAACATCATCGCGTCATCGTCAAACTGGTCAACGGCTCTTCGCAGCCGCAGGCCGTGAACATCAACCTGTCCGGCGCAAAAGTGCACAGCAAGGCAACAGTGACCACGCTGGGCGCTCCTACCACCGAGGCGACCAATAGCATCACCGACCCCACGCGCATCGTTCCTGTCGTCAGCTCGATCTCGAACGCTGCAGCAACCTTCACCCACACCGTACCTCGCTACTCCATTCAGATCCTCGATCTCGATCTGAACTAAGTCAAACCAACGCGGCCAATCCTTCTGTCTCTACAAAAGACGCAAGGATTGGCCGCAGTCCTTTTTAATGGACTTCCTCGCCGCGCTCGAATTTCTTCCACAAACAGGACAATCGCATTTAATCTGGACACTCCAAATTTAAGACTGCGGGGCGATGCATGAGCGAAATCGGCAACGTAACAGCAAATACTACCTTGGTCGAGATGGCGATGGCATACTCGCGCAGCCGCGTCGTCTGCGCAGCCGCCCGGCTAGGCATAGCGGACGCATTCGGCGATGGAGAGCGCACCGTCGAAGAACTCGCTCAATCGTGCGGAGCCGACGCTGCTTCCCTCTATAGACTTCTTCGCGCGCTGGCAGCATTAGGAATTACCGCCGAGGTATCTCCACGGCGTTTCGTCCTGTCGCAATTCGGCCAGCCGCTGCGCAAAGATGCGCCGAACTCGGTCTGGCCCAGTGTCGTCTTCTGGGCCGATCTGCTGGCCGATAGCTGGTCGCATCTTACCGAATGCGTGCGGACCGGAGAGACAGCTTTTCAGATCATGCAGCAACAAGGAATCCCGTCGCGCTGGGCGACCGCGAGCGATTCGAACGAGATCTTTCGCGCCGTCATGGGAACCGCACCGGCAGCGGATTACATGCCTATCGCAAAGCAGTGGGACTTCGGCAGCAGCCATGTGGTCGCGGACCTCGGAGGAGGCGGCGGATCGCTGCTTGCGGCTATCCTGTCTGCGAACCCTCATCTTAACGGCGTGCTGGTTGATCGCGCTGAATCGATCGACGCTGCAAGATCGCGTTTCGAGAAGGATGCATTCGGCAGCCGATGCCAGCTCGTCACCGCCGATCTATGCACTGATGTTCCTGCTGGCGCGGATGTTTACCTTCTCAAGCACGTCCTGCATGGATACAACGACACGGTTGCCGGAAAGGTCCTCGAGAACTGCCGCAACGTGATGACCAGCGAAGCCCGCCTGCTCGTCATCGAGTTCGTGCTTCCCGATGTTGTCTCTGGTCCCGATTCCCATTTACAGATGCGGCTTTTCAGCGACCTCAACATGCTCGCCGTGACCGGAGGCAAAGAGCGCAGCGCGTCGGAGTGGACTGCACTGCTTCAGGCTTCAGGATTTGCTACTGTGCAATTCGTTCCTGTGCCGGAGTTGGATGTCTCTATCATCGAAGCCCGGCGCGCTTGATAAACAAGGAATTTTCTATGAAGCTCCGTTCTATATGACTGTACAAAATGCTAAACACGCCATCTTTCCAAGAAGCTAAAGACTAAACACCGATCGCACCGATCGCGCGCAGGAGACAGCAAGAACAAAGGCGAAATACAGGGGTCTCTCCACTCCGCTTCGCTCCGGTCGAGATGACGTGCTTTGTTGCGCCTGGGTCGAGATAGGGTACACAGCCTTTATCAGAGCTAACCTAAGCCGCAGCGCCCGAGGCCGGCTTGTTCTTATTAAGGAAATAGAACCCGAGGCCAATTCCCAGCAGCGTCAACATCGCCGCCAAGCCAAGTATGCGCAGCACCGCTACGGTGTACTTTCCCGACGACGGAACATAGTTGCAGCAGTAGAGCAGAAACAGGTCCTTCGCCGTGGCAATCTTCAGATGCGACGCATTGACCAGCGCGAGCCGCACGTCTCTCGTCGGATAGTCGATTCCTGCCAGGTACTCCGACATCTTTCCCTCGGGCGTGGCGAACATGATGACGCTCGAGTGCGCGAACTGGTCCATCTTTCCGTCCGGCCCCGGAACGCGCACATAATGGAAACCGGTGGCTTCGCTGAGCGCAGTGATCGATGGCTCCTGCCCGGTGAGGAAGTGAACGCTGTCTCCCGCGTTGGGCTGCCCGATTCCGGCGAGAAATGTCTTCTTCGCCGCAGCTGCATCGGCGGGTGTATCCATGGGGTCGATGCTCGCCACGATAACGTCGTAGTCCTTGCCCGCCGTCAGACCGGTTCCCTTCAATCCTGCGGCCATGCCGTGCAGCACCTGCGGACAGAGCATGCCGCACTTGAAGTAGACCAGCGCCAGCGCTATCGGCTTGTGATGAAAGTATTGCCCAAACGTCACTGCCTTGCCTGCGTCATCGACAAAAGCGATGGAGAGCGGCAGCGGCTGGTTCAGGCGTTCCACCAGCCCCGCACCCTTCAGATAATCCGGCGTCTTCTGCGCCATCGTGCCCATCGGCTTGTCCGCGCCGATCTGCTGCCCATATGCCCCTGTAGCCAGCAACCCAAGACCCGTTACCGCCAGCACCGAAAAACGCCGCAACCCGATCAAAGCAACCTCCAACCCGACTCTTCTTCCATGCTACGCCGGTTGCTCATGAGAAACAGCTATCCTGAGAAAGCAGAGGCACAGCAACTTCCCATTATTCAGAGGAAAACATGATCATTATCAGCGACGAATACGTAGACCTGGCCACACCCAATGGCCCGATGCGGACTCATATCGTGCGGCCAGCCGCGCCGGGCCGCTATCCAGGCGTCGTCTTCTACTCGGAGATCTTTCAGATCACCGCGCCGATCCGGCGCACCGCAATGCTGCTGGCAGGACAGGGCTACATCGTCGCCATGCCCGAGGTGTACCACGAGTTCGAACCCGCAGGCACGGTCTTCGCTTACGATCAGGCTGGCTCCGACCGCGGCAACGTGCTGAAGACCACCAAGACCATCGAAAGCTACGACGCCGATGCCCGCGCCGTGATCGACCACCTCAAGGC
This sequence comes from Granulicella sp., assembly GCA_041691255.1. Lineage (GTDB taxonomy): Bacteria > Acidobacteriota > Terriglobia > Terriglobales > Acidobacteriaceae > Edaphobacter. The sequence continues at coordinate 18,252 of JBEPUY010000032.1, forward strand.
GCGTCCTGACTGCACCGGGCACATCGGAGCGCTGGGCATCTGTCTCGGCGGTCATCTTTCCTTCCGTGCGGCGATGAATCCTGACGTTCTGGCGACTGCCTGCTTCTACGCGACCGATATTCACAAAGGCGGTCTGGGCAAAGGCACGAACGACGACTCGCTTCAGCGTGCCGCCGACATCAAGGGCGAACTGTTGATGATCTGGGGACGGCAAGATCCGCATATTTCACTTGAAGGCCGCCTCACAGTTCTGGCGCGGCTCAATGAGCTTGGAACCCGCCTGAGTTGGCACGAGGTCAATGGAGCCCACGCCTTTATGCGCGATGAAGGCGTGCGCTACGATCCTGAACTGGCCTATAGCCTCTATGGCCTGGTCTTCAATCTCTTCCACCGCAAGCTGGGTCAGGGCGACGTGTCGGCCACTGCTGTGGGCTCAACAGAGACCCGGCATTGAGACTTTCCTGAGAAGTACCCCCCCCCTGGACTAAAGTCCTAAAGTATTAAAAATAAAGGACCTAAGTCCAAATTTCTGCTTGGGTTGGTCAAGCGAAAAGTCCCGGCGCGATGCCGGGACTTTCACTTTCTTCCTGTCTCTATTATAGCGGGGGGTGTCAAGGGTTTCTGCATAAGGCATTGGTGCAATCAGCAACCACAGGTCCTTCGACTGCGCTCAGGATGACAATTTTGCAGAAATCAATCATTGACGAACCCGGTTCGGCCTAGCGCCAGCTCACGGCCAGATGCCAGCGCATCTCCCGGTCTCGGGCCTTCTCGAGAACCTCGGCGTACTCCTTCAACTCGGAGAGCACCTGTTTGCCCTCGGTGCCGAGCTGCTGCGGGTCGTCGCGCAGGGCCTGCAAAAGCGTCTGCACGGTCTTCAGACCGTCAGCGGGAGGATACCATTGCGGCGGCGGAAGCTTTCGCAAAAGCTCCTGGTCACCCGCGCCTTCTTCGATGAGGAGAGCCATCGAGTTCTCGTCCGCTGAGAAGAACTCGATCAGCGGGCGGGCGCCCAGACTGAGCGCTAGCCTTTCAAGAGCATCCTCATGCCGTGCCAGCGAACGGCCATTGACGAAGGTATCGAACCCCGGATCCTCACCCTCGACGACGATGTACATGGAAGCTGCCATTCAAGGAAGTGTACCCCTGTGGCCAGCGGAAAATCTATCGTATCGAGAGTACCGCATCAGAGTCCACACTCCTTGAAAGCAGCAGGTAGGCTGCTCCGGCCACCAGCAGGATCAGGCCTGCGGCCATCCGTACGGTCAAAGGAGGGTGCAAAAATGCGAAGCCTTCAAGAACGATGAAGAGTGGTACAAGCAGGTATCGCACCGCAAGACGTACGGGAGACATCTCGCGCAGCAGCCATACCAGCAGAAGCAGCTCCGCCAGATTGTAGAGCGAGTGGATCGAGAGCAGGGACGACACACCGCTCCAGCTTTCTGCGGAGGGCAGGTTTACAAAGTGGCAGACGATAAGGAACGCGGCATTCGAGAGAGACACGACCGCTAGTGCCTCCAGCGTTCCGAATCCGTGGAGGAGACGATAGATCCGTTCGCTCGCAAAGCCGGCCAACGCGACTGCTACAAGAAGAACACCGAAGACAATTTGTCCGCGTGGCGATGTTGGAAAGCTGAAGGGGAGCAGCAATAGAACTCCGCCGAAGCCGACCAAAGCTGGGATGAAGAAGCGTCGGACTCCGGGTTCGGATTCGCGCACGGCCGCAACCACTACGACCACAAAAGGCACCAGAGCAAAGAGCGCAGCGCGGCTAATATCGGATATCCCGTTTCGAGCCCACTCTCCCAGTACGGCAGGCATGCCGAGCAGAAGGACGCTCATGGACGCGACCTGCAGCCAGAGCCGATCTCGCTTCACGCGAGACCACAGGCGACGGTAGGAGAACGCGCATGCCAGCAATCCGAGAACGCCGTAGAAGCAGGCCTGCTGCGCGATGGGAGATTCTTCGGTTGCTCCGGCAGGGAGCAGCCATGAACTCGACAACAGCAGGCACAGGCAGAAAAACGCGATCCAGATGCTCCGTCGCGTTTGCTGTGGCCCGGCTGTCGGCATGAATCGGCTCCTCGGGACTAGGGATGAAGCCCTTATATTCCTTTAGCGACTAAAAGGATGCTCTGATTTACTCCCGGAGACGTACCTCAGGGGCTAAAGCCCTTTTGATTTATTAGACTTACGGCACGGCTGAAGCCGTGCCCTTAAACAAAGCGACGGCTTCATCAGAGGTTCCCTAAAAGGAAATCAGCTCTGGGGTAGCCGCGCCGATTAACAGCAAAAGCAACAGCAGATCCTCCGCCTGCGCGAAGGATGACAAGTCACGGCGAAGGATGACAGGTCACGGTAAAGGATGACGAGTCAAGGTCAAGGCAAAACAGCAGCATTGAGCTTGCGGCGGGACTGAAGTTCCGCCCTTTCAAAACGATAAATTTTCAGCAGCGTCTGAAGTTCGTCTACCTGGTACCGAAAGCAGAAGGGCCGCGCGTCTGCGCGGCCCCTCAAACCATCAACAACGATTACTGGTTTCCGTTACCACCGGCAGGGCGAGGAGCACCGCCACCGGAACCGGAACCGCCACGGCGTCCGCTGCGGCGACGGCGGCTGCCGCCTCCGGGGCGACGCTGTCCGCCAGGTCCGGCAGGAGCGCCGGAGCCTTCGCCAGTGGTTGCAGGAGCACCATCGGCACGGTTGAAGTTAGGCTCGTCGTCAGAATCCGGGGAATCGGGGGAATCCGTATCGTCCGTATCGTCCTCGTCCTCGAAGTCGTCGCCATCTTCTGCATCGGCGACGTGCTCTTCAGAGTCGGTTGGATGAGGAGCGGCAGGAGCGGCAGGAGCCGCAGGAGCACCGTCGATGCCAACCTGTCCCGGCTCGGGCAGACCCAGCTTGGAGCGCTGCTCACGCAGAACCGCCTTGCGGGAGAGCTTGATGCGGTTGCCTTCGATGGCGAGTACCTTGACCAGAATCTGATCGCCCTCGCGAAGCTCGTCCTTGACCTCTTTGACGCGATGCTCTGCGATCTCGGAGACGTGGAGCAGGCCGTCGGTGCCGGGGAAGATCTCGACGAATGCGCCGAACTCTGCCAGACGAACCACCTTGCCGAGATAGGTCTTGCCGATCTCGGGCACGGCGGTGATGTCGCTGATCATCTGGATGGCGCGGGCCAGGCCGTCGGCGTCGCTCGAAGCAACGTTGACGCGTCCGGTGTCGTCCACATCGATCTTGACGCCAGTAGCCTCGACGATGCCGCGGATGACCTTGCCGCCAGGTCCGATGAGATCGCGAATCTTGTCGGTCGGAATCTGGATGGTGTGAATGCGGGGAGCGAACTGCGACTTCTCTTCCTTGGCGGTGGAGATGGTCGCGTCCATGGTGTCGAGAAGATTGAGGCGGTTCTTGCGGGCCTGTTCGAGCGCCTCGCGCATGATCTGGGGGGTGATGCCCATGATCTTGATGTCCATCTGGAGCGCGGTGATGCCCTTGCGGGTGCCGGCTACCTTGAAGTCCATGTCGCCGTAGTGGTCTTCCGCACCGGCGATGTCGGTGAGGATGGCGTACTTGTCACCCTCTTTGACGAGGCCCATGGCCACGCCGGCGACTGCGCCCTTGATGGGGATGCCAGCCTGCATGAGCGCAAGCGACGCGCCGCAGATGGTGGCCATCGAAGAAGAGCCGTTCGATTCCAGGATGTCGGAGACGACGCGGAGGGTGTACGGGCTCTCGTCTTCGCCGGGGAGGACGGCCTCGATCGCACGCCAGGCAAGTGCGCCGTGGCCGATCTCGCGGCGGCCGACACCGGTCATGCGGCCAACTTCGCCGACCGAGAACGGGGGGAAGTTGTAGTGCAGCATGAAGCGGCGCTTTTGTTCGCCTTCGTAGCTCTCCATGCGCTGCGCGTCATCGGTAGTGCCGAGGGTCGCGGAGACAAGGGCCTGGGTTTCGCCACGGGTGAACAGCGCGGAGCCGTGGACGCGGGGCAGAACGCCGACTTCGACGGTGACCTCGCGGATCTGGTCGAAGGCGCGGTGATCGGGACGGATGCGGTCGTTGAGTACCTGATCGCGGAAGATGTTTTCGCGCAGCAGTTCGTAGTACTTGCTGAGCTTCTTCGCGGCCACGGCATCGCCTTCGGGAAGGTCGCGCTTGAGCTCGTCCTTGATCTCCTTGACCAGAGCGTAGCTCTCGAACTTGGGGTGCTTCTGGGTGTCGAGCGCGTCCTTCAACTTCTCGCCGACCTTGGCGGTCAGGGCGCTGAGGTACTCGTGATCGGTCTCGATCGCGGTGACGAGGCGCTTGGTCTTGCCAGCGCGGCTGACCAGGTCTTCGATGGCAGCGCAGATCTTCTTGATCTCGACATGAGCGAACTCGATGGCGCCGACGACCGACTCCTCCGAGGTCTCCTTGGAACCGGACTCGACCATCACGATGCCGTCCTTGGTGCCGACGACCATGATGTTCAGCGTGCTCTTGGCGCGCTCCGCGTAGGTGGGGTTGACGATGTACTGTCCATCGATGTGGCCGACGCGTACCGCACCCACAGGGCCGTGGAAGGGAATGTCCGAGAGCGCGAGGGCGCAGCTTGCGCCGTTGATGCCGAGCACGTCGGGATCATTTTCCTTGTCGGCGGAGTAGACGAACGCGACCACCTGGGTCTCGTTGCGGAAGGCCTCGGGGAAGAGCGGGCGGATGGGACGGTCGATCTGACGGCTGGTCAGGATCTCCTTCTCGCTGGGACGGCCTTCGCGCTTGATGAAGCCGCCGGGGATGCGGCCACCGGCGTAGGTGAACTCGCGGTACTCGACCGTGAGGGGGAAGAAGTCGATGCCTTCCTTGGGGTCGGGCGAGGCTACGGCCGTCGCCAGAATTACGTTGTCTCCGCTGGAGGTAAGCGCTGCGCCGGAGGCCTGCTTGGCCATGCGCCCGGTCTCAAATTTAATCTGCTTGCCGCCGGCAAGCTCAACTGTAACGTCCTGCTTCATGTTGCCCTCTTCTCTCGTTTTATCTGTCTATATATAGAAACTTGTTGGATCGCGTCATCCTTTAGCGGGCGCGAAAATGCAGCTCCACAGGGCTGGCTATAGGGCCGCCCGGAAGCTGCGTTCAAAGAAATCTTTGACGAATGGTACTTGTCCGGCACGGTCAATCAGCGGCGCATGATACGACCCGCCCATCGTCAGCAACTCCAGCGGCAAGGCCATGCATGACCTTGCACGAGAAGTTGCAGCCGAACGAGAGCGGGCCGTGCATGCTTCCATAGGATTGAACGGTGTCTCCGGAGACAATGCGCTACTTGCGGATTCCCAGCTTACCGATGACTTCGCGGTAACGGTCGGCATCGCACTTTTTGAGGTAATCAAGCAGACCGCGGCGCTTGCTCACGAGCATAAGAAGTCCGCGGCGCGAACCGTGGTCCTTCTTGTGGGTCTTGAAATGTTCCGTCAACTCGCCGATGCGCTCGCTCAGAATCGCGATCTGAACCTCGGGACTCCCGGTATCTGAGTCGTGTGTACGGAACTTTGCAATAATGTCTGTCTTTTTAGCAGTTGCCAGCACAGATGTCTTTTACTCCTGATCTTTTAGTCCACTCTTAGTGTCTACGTTAGGATAGCACCGCTCACGAAAGCCAGCAATAAGATAGCGAGGGATTTCAGGGGGAGGTCAAGAATCCGGGGTTTGAGCCTAAAGACTTAACGGCGCTGGCGAGGTCATGGAGGAACCGAAGGCCGCCTTGATTTAATGACACTTGCGCGGTTTCATGATGATCCGACGCAACATATTCCCGGTATGTGTACCAGTAGAGGCACTTATTTCCACGCGGATGCCCCGTAAACTGGCAGGATGGACAAGTTTGTTGTACGCGGCGGCAATCCGCTTCTCGGCACGATTAAAGTCTCCGGAGCGAAGAACTCCGCCCTTCCCTGCATGGCCGCCGCCATCCTCACCGAGGATGAAGTCATCCTTGAAAATATCCCGCAGGTGCGCGATATCGAGACCGAGCGCAAGCTGCTGGCCAGCATGGGTGCCGAGGTCGAATTGGGCTATGGACGAGCGCAGCATCGCACCCACATCCGTTGCGCCGTGCTGTCGGACCCGGTGGCCAAATACGAGATCGTCAAGACGATGCGCGCCAGTTCGCTGGTACTGGGGCCGCTGATCGCCCGCACCGGAGTCGCGCGTGTCGCCATGCCGGGAGGCTGCGCGATTGGCGGACGCCCTATCGATCTGCACATCAAGGGCCTGGAGGCGATGGGCGCTACCATCACGCAGGAACATGGCTACCTGGAAGCCCGCACGGACAGGTTGAAGGGAGCACACATCGTCTTCGACAAGATCACCGTGACAGGGACGGAAGACTTGCTGATGGCGGCTACGCTTGCCGAGGGCGAGACCCTCTTCGAGAACTGCGCGCGCGAGCCGGAGGTGACTGACCTTGCGGCGCTGCTGGTCGCCATGGGAGCCAAGATCGAAGGCGCGGGGACGTCCACGATCCGAGTGCAGGGCGTCGCGAAGCTGCATGGTGCGCGTCACCGGATCAATCCCGACCGCATCGAAGCGGGGACATTTCTGATTGCCGGAGCGATCACCGGGGGCGATCTGAACGTCGATTGCTGCGAGCCTGCCCATCTAGGCGCATTGATCTACAAGCTGGAGCAGTGCGGCGTTCGCATTGACGTGGGGACCGATCATATTCGCGTTCGCAGCGGCGGCGATCTGAAGGCGGCGGACATATCGACCGAGGAGTATCCGGGCTTTCCGACCGACATGCAGGCGCAGTACATGGCGCTGGCCACGCAGGCGGAAGGAACGACCATCGTTACAGAAAACATCTTCGAGAACCGCTTCATGCATGTGCAGGAGCTGAACCGCATGGGCGCGAACATCACGGTGCAGGGACGGACGGCCACGGTGCAGGGCAAGACGCCGTTGCAGTCGGCCGCGGTGATGTGCTCGGACCTGCGGGCCTCGGCTTCGCTGGTGCTGGCGGCGCTGGTGGCGGATGGAGAAACAATTCTTGACCGGGTCTACCACATGGACCGCGGCTATGAGCGGCTGGAGGAGAAGCTGCGCGGCGTGGGAGCGCAGATTCGGCGCATGGGGGATGTTTTCGGGAAGAAATAAGGGCAATTTCGTATTTCGCTCTCAAATTAGGCTGTGCAAGGATAGTGAATGAAGATTTTCCTGTTTGTCCTTGTCGCGACCGTGTTTGAAGCCGTGGGTGATGCCGTTGTGCGGATCGCGCTCCACAATTCTTCGTCGCTGACTCGGGTCGGGCTCTTTATTATTGGAGGGCTGCTGCTGACGCTCTACGGGACTTCGCTCAACCTTGCTCCGGTGGAGTTTGCCGCCGTCACCGGCATGTATATTGCGACCCTGTTCGTGGTGTTTCAGATCACCAACTATGCCTTCTTCCGAACTCTCCCGACGCCTGCCGTCGTGGTGGGCGGAACGCTGATCGTGACCGGCGGCCTGATCGTCTCACTATGGAAGTAACCGAACCAGCGCGGCGCTGGATCGACTTCGTTCGCTGAAATAAGGGTATTCGGTGGTACAAAGGTTGCACTACACTGCAATCTGAGTGCCCGGAGAACCATGACAGGAAAGAAAAAAGTGTCCGAGGCTGGCAAGCCGGTAACGCTGAAAATCCTTGCGGAATATCTGGATCTCTCGCCGGCGACCGTCTCCATCGTGCTGAACAATTCGCCCGTGGCCAAGTCGATCTCCGCCGCGACCAAGGAGCGGGTACACGCCGCAGCGAAGAAGTTTGAGTATCGCCCCAACCTGCACGCGCGTATGTTGCGGACGCGGGTGACCAATACCGTTGGCCTGATCGTTCCGGAGGTCAGCGAAGGATACTTTACCGGCGTGATGCTGGGCATCGAACAATATCTTTTGCAAGAGGGCTTTCTCTACTTCACCGTCAGCCATCTGGGACGGCCTGACCTGATCGAGGAGTATCCACAACTGCTGATGAACCGGGCCGTCGACGGCTTTCTGATGGTGAACACCGAGCTGAAGCACAAGGTACCGCTGCCCGTGGTGGGCATCTCGTCACACACCAAGACGCCGGGGCTGACGAATGTGGTGCTCGATCACAATCGAGCCGCGAAGATGGCGTTGCGCCATCTCTATGACCTGGGCCACCGCCGTATCGCATTCATGAAGGGGTCGAAGTACGTCAGCGATTCCGTTGCGCGCTGGGAGGCGATCGTCAGCATTGCCCAGGAGATTGGAATCACCGTTCGTCCGGAGCTTTGCATTCAGCTGGAGAAGAACTCGTGGTCGCCGGAGTTGGGCTATCCGCCGGTGCGAGAGCTGCTGGCGCGCACGCGCGACTTTACGGCCATCTTCTGCTTCAACGATACGGCGGCCATCGGCGCCATTCGCGCCATCGAAGATGTCGGATTGAGCTGCCCGCGCGATATCTCGGTGATCGGCTTTGACGACATCATCGTCGCCGAATACTACAATCCCCGGCTGACAACGATTCGGCAGCCGCTGCACAAGATGGGCTGGACAGCAGCGCAGTTGCTGGTCAACCGAATTCAGTCACCGGATGAGCCGTATCCTGACGCGGTGTGGTTTGAGCCGGAGCTGGTGGTCAGAGAATCGACTGCGGGCGTTCGCGAGGATCGCCCTGCGAAGGTACCCAAGGCAAAACATTAAACTTCATGAATCTGCGTGAACCAACCGACGCGGAATTCGAAGACATTTCCCCGACACGGGAACAGCGCATTGCCAGAGACCACACCATTGACCACTGATGGGTTGAGAACTCGAACGGACGCCTTCTACGCGCTGGGGCCGATCTTCTTCTATTTCTTTGTGGCGGGGATTGCGACCGTCATGCTGGGGCCGCTGCTGCCATCGCTGTCCGGTCGTTGGCATATCCAGGACGCACAAGCCGGTACCCTGTTCACGACGACGTTCGCGGGGCAGCTCTGCGGGGCGTGGTTCGCAACGCGCAATCTTCGCGCCAGCGTGTTATACGGCGCATGCATGAGCGCAGTGGGATGCGCTTGGATGGGCTGGGCTGATTTCAGCACGGCGCATGTCGCCCTCTTCTGCGTGGGGCTTGGTCTGGGCGCGGGCCTTACGGCAGGCAATGTCATCTCGGGCATCGCGATACCGTCGGCACGGACGCGCGTGATTGCGTTGCTGAACATGACGTGGGGAGCAGGGGCGATCAGTTGCTCGCTGCTGGTGCGGGCCTGCGGTGCGAGCCGAGTGCGGCTCTTCTTCTGCGTACTGGCAGTCTGCCTGGTGGTGGCGGCCGCTTTCGCAATCGCTCTGCCACGCGAGAACAAGCTTGAGCCAGGTGTGGAGAAACAGACAGATGCGAAGGCGAAGAGCCGGATGCCAATGCCACTGTGGCCGCTGCTGCTCTTCTCTGCCGCGATGCTGTTGTTTGTGGGGATAGAGAATGCGCTGGGAGGATGGCTGCCCAGCTATGGCGTGCGCACAAGTTCAGCGCTGCTGGCCTCGTCGATTGCGCTCTATTTCTGGGTGGCCGAGATGACGGGGAGGATGCTGCTGGCCGTGTTGACGAACCTTTTTGGTGAGGCTTCGCTGTATCGAGGAAGCGTTGCTCTGCTCATCGTGGCAGAGGTCGTGCTGATTGTGGCGAAGCACCCGAGCGCCGGGGGAGTGGTGGCGCTCACTCTTTTATGTGGGCTTGCCATCGCTCCCATTTATCCGCTGATCCTTTCGTTTTTTCTGGCACGCACGGGAAATCATCCGCGGCTTGGGCGCGTCTTTGCCGCTGCTTCGCTGGGAGGAGCGACGCTGCCGTGGCTGACGGGAGTGGTCTCGACCCGGTTCCACGGCCTGCGGGCCGGACTTACTGTCCCTGCCGTGGGAACAGTCCTGCTGTTGTTGCTCGCCGGTGTTATTACCAGCACGCCAATGTTCTCGTCACGAGCAGCCGAAAGGTAAATCGCGTAATCCGCAATGAAACCGCAGGCTGCTTGTTACCTGTTCGCTGACTTCTTTATAGTTTGCGTAGACGCGCCATGCGATCCGCAGTGAAGGAAACCTATGACCTCGATGTCCCCGGAAGAACTTGCAAAGAAAACAGGAGCGGGTCTACTCTCGTTTCCGGTTACCCATTTCACCGAGGCTTACGCCTTTGACGAGGCTCCCTATCGCGAGCATCTCGACTGGCTGCTGCAACACAAGCCTGCAGGGCTGTTCGCAGCGGGAGGAACGGGCGAGTTCTTCTCACTTAACCTGCAGGAGTTCTCCGCAGTTGTAACTGCCGCGGTGCAACAGACCAACCATCGCGTGCCCGTCGTGGCCGGTTGCGGATATGGCACTGCAATCGCAAAGCAGTTCGCGCAGGCGGCGGAGAGTGCAGGCGCAGATGGCATCCTGCTCTTGCCGCCGTACCTGGTCAACGCAGAGCCTGCGGGAATCATGGCGCATGTCGAAGCGGTGTGCGCCTCCACCAGCCTTGGCGTGATCTTCTACAACCGCGACAACGCCATCATCAACGAGGTAACGCTGGAGCGCCTGTGCGAGCGGTGCCCCAACCTCGTCGGCTTCAAGGATGGATACGGCGATATCGAGCTGATGACGCGAATCTATGCGCGCATGGGCGACCGCCTCACCTACATTGGCGGATTGCCGACGGCAGAGACCTTTGCGCTGCCCTATCTGGAGCTGGGCGTCACCACTTACTCTTCGGCGATCTTCAACTTTCTTCCACAGTTCGCGCAGGACTTTTACGCTTCGGTACGCAGGCGCGATCACGCAGAGGTCTTCAAGCAGTTGCGTGATTTCGTTCTGCCCTACATCGATATCCGCAACCGACACAAGGGCTATGCGGTGTCGATCGTCAAAGCCGGAATGCGCGCCATCGGTCGGCCTGCGGGTCCGGTGCGCACACCGCTCATCGATCTCGACCAAAACGAGCTGGACGCTTTGACCCAGCTAATTGCTGTCCGTTCCTAAGCTGACGGGGAGATTGATGAGCGCCGGCAAGCAGACCCACATACGTTATCTGATCGTGTCGATGCTGTTCATCGCCAGCTGCTTCAGCTATGGCGACCGGGTCGCACTCTCCATCGCAGGCACTGCGATGGAGAGAGAACTGGCGCTGGACCCGGTGAAACTTGGCTTCCTGTTATCCGGCTTCAGCTGGGCTTATGTGCTTGGCCAGTTGCCCTCGGGAGGTCTGCTGGACCGCTTCGGCTCGAAGCGCGTCTATGGCATCAGCATCATCTGCTGGACGATCTGCGCGTTCCTCGTCGGCTTCACAGGATATCTCGCTGCCGCGTGGGTCTTCAGCGCGATCTTCATCCTGCGGTTACTCTCGGGGCTAGCACAGTCGCCGGTCTTTCCCGGCAATGGGCGTATCGTCGCCGCATGGTTTCCCACGGCGGAGCGTGGCGGGGCCTCCGCGATCTTCAATGCCTCGCAGTATTTCGCGCTGGTTGCGTTCGCTCCCCTGTTCGGATGGCTTACGCACTCGTATGGCTGGCGAAGCTGCTTCTGGTTTATGGGAGTGTTCGGCTTCGTGCTGGCCTTCGTCTGGTGGAAGACGGTCTACAACGTAAAGGACCATCCACTCATCTCGGAGTCAGAGATTGAGTGCATCGAACGAGGCGGCGGGTTGGTCAACATCGACCGTGCGGCAGGTGGAAGATCGACCGCTCATGCACTTACCTGGGCGGGAGTGCGGCAGTTGCTGGGCCAGCGCATGCTGGTTGGGATTTACCTTGGACAGTTCTGCATCACGACTCTGACCTATTTTTTCATTACATGGTTTCCCGTGTACCTGGTGCAGGCGCGACACATGTCGATCCTTCGCGGAGGATTCGCAGCAGCGTTGCCCGCATTGTGCGGCTCTATCGGAGGTGTGCTTGGAGGACTGTGCTCGGATGCGCTCCTGCGTCGAGGCCGCTCGCTTACGTTTGCAAGGAAGGCGCCCATCATCGCAGGCATGTTGCTCTCGGTCACGATGATCGCGTGCAACTATACGAACGTGCAGGCGCTGGTAATGTTCCTGATGTCGCTCGCCTTTTTCGGTAAGGGCTTCGGCGCGCTGGGCTGGACGGTGATCGCAGACACTTCGCCGAAGGAACTGATCGGGCTGAACGGCGGCCTCTTCAACCTCTTCGGCAACACGGCCGGCATCACGACGCCGATTGTGATTGGATATCTGGTGAAGAGGACGGGCTCGTTCAACGACGCGCTCATCTTTGTCGGCATCGCCGCGCTGCTGGCTATCTTCAGTTATGTTGTGATTGTCGGCGAAATCAAGCGGCTTGAGCTGCAACCGCAAACGTCGTCAAGGTAAGGCAAGTCGAAAGATTCGGAGGAGAGTTGTGAATCCCGCAGAGACAATCATTCCGCGCAAGGGGAGCCCCACAATCACGAGCATGAGGGTGATCCCTATAGCTGGGCACGACAGCATGCTATTGAACCTGAGCGGCGCACACGCACCGTTCTTCACGCGCAATATAGTGCTGTTGACGGACAATGCAGGCAACACTGGTGTGGGCGAGGTTCCGGGCGGGGAGAAGATTCGCCGTGTGCTCGAGGAGTCGCAAGCGCTGGTGATGGGACAACCTCTGGCTGCTTATAACGCGATCCTCAATGCGGTACGGGCGCGCTTTGCGGATCGCGACAGCGAGGGCCGCGGCCTGCAGACGTTCGATCTGCGCACCACGGTTCATGCAGTGACCGCGATTGAATCAGCTCTGCTCGATCTGCTCGGCCAGTTTCTTAAGCTGCCAGTCGCAGCCCTTTTGGGAGAAGGCCAGCAGCGTTCGAGCGTCGAGGTTCTGGGCTACCTATTCTTTCTTGGCGACAGGAAGAAGACGAACCTTCCCTATCGCAGCGAGCCGAATGCGAACGACGTGTGGCAGCGGTTGCGCCATGAAGAAACGTTGACCACCGGCGCCGTGCTGCGGTTAGCAGAGGCAGCTCATGCGCGCTATGGATTCAACGACTACAAGCTGAAGGGCGGTGTGCTGGCGGGCACGCAGGAGATGGAGACGGTTGCCGCCTTGGCAGAGCGCTTTCCCGACGCGCGCATCACGCTCGATCCGAATGGAGCGTGGTCGCTCGAAGAAGCTGTCCGTCTTTGCCACGGCAAGCAGCATGTGCTGGCGTATGCAGAGGACCCATGCGGGGCCGAGCAAGGCTTCTCCGGACGCGAGATCATGGCCGAGTTCCGACGCGCCACCGGCCTGCCTACAGCAACCAACATGATTGCGACCGACTGGCGCGAATTGAAGCATGCGATTCAGCTCAACGCCATCGACATTCCTTTGGCCGATCCCCACTTCTGGACGATGCAAGGCTCGGTGCGCGTGGCGCAGCTTTGCCGCGAGTGGGGGCTCACGTGGGGATCGCACTCCAATAATCATTTCGACATCTCGCTGGCTATGTTCACGCACGTAGCCGCGGCGGCGCCGGGCCAGATCACCGCGATCGACACGCATTGGATCTGGCAGGACGGGCAACGCCTCACCAAAGAGCCGCTCAAAATTGTGGACGGCAGGATTACCGTGCCAGAACGTCCGGGGCTTGGTGTCGAGATCGATATGGCACAGATCGAACGCGCCCACGCGCTCTACAATACGATGGAGCTGGGAGCACGGGACGATGCGAAGGCAATGCAGTTCCTTGTTCCGGGCTGGAAATTCAACCCGAAGCGTCCTTGCCTGATCTCGTAGATTTTTAGCAGCAGTAGAAGGAACATCATGTCCAGCGGAAATAAATTGCGGCCCCTCTTCGTGCAGGTGCACCCCCAGGACACGGTGGCTATCATCGTGAACGAGGGCGGTCTGCCCGCTGGCACCGAGTTCGATTCGGGACTGAAGCTGATCGAAGATATTCCAGAGGCGCACAAGGTGGCGCTGGTCGATATGGCCGCTGGAGCGCCCATACTGCGGTATGGATCTGTGATCGGATACGCGGAGCGCCCCGTCGCGAGAGGCAGTTGGGTGCATGAGGAGCGGATGCGCCTGCCGGTTGCCCCCTCGCTCGAGAACCTTCCCTGTGCGAGTGCTGTGCCTGCTCCGATGACTCCGCTCGAAGGCTATACCTTTGAGGGTTTTCTCAACGACGACGGATCGGTGGGCACAAAGAATATTCTCGGCATCACCACCACGGTTCAATGTGTCGCCGCGACCGTCGACTTCGCCGTCAAGCGCATCAAGGCTGAAATGTTGCCGCGCTATCCCAACGTCGACGACGTCATCGCGCTGACCCACAACTACGGGTGCGGCGTCGCCATTGATGCGCCCGGAGCCGAGATTCCTATCCGCACGCTGCGCAACCTTAGCCTTAATCCCAATCTGGGCGGCGCTCCCATGGTGGTAAGCCTGGGCTGCGAGAAGCTGCAGCCACTGCGGTTGCTGCCTTCCAATACGCTGCCCATTCTCACCACCGGGGCCTATGTCGTTCGCATGCAGGACGAGCAACACCACAGCTTCGGCGATATGGTAACTGCCATTATGGAGATGGCAGAGAAGCGGCTCGCGGAGCTTAATCGGAGAGCACGGGTGACGCGGCCTGCATCGGATCTCGTCGTCGGGCTGCAGTGTGGTGGCAGCGATGCCTTCTCCGGCGTCACCGCGAACCCTGCCGTCGGTTACGCATCTGACCTGCTGGTTCGCGCCGGAGCGACGGTGATGTTCTCCGAAGTGACCGAGGTCCGCGATGCGATTCATCTACTGACGGCGCGCGCAGCGGACGAACAAGTGGCTCGCGATCTTATCCGCGAGATGGCCTGGTACGACGCGTATCTCGATCGCGGGGGAGTCGACCGCAGCGCCAACCCTACTCCCGGAAATAAAAAGGGAGGCTTGACCAACATCGTCGAGAAGGCGCTGGGCTCAACGGCGAAGGCTGGCACCAGCGCGATTGCGGGCGTCTTCGGCCCGGGCGAGCGAGTCACGAAAAAGGGATTGATCTTCGCCGCCACGCCGGCCAGCGACTTCATCTGCGGAACCTTGCAACTGGCAGCGTCCATGAACGTGCATGTCTTCACTACCGGGCGCGGCACACCCTATGGCCTTGCGATGTGCCCTGTAATCAAAGTAGCGTCGCGTTCCGCGCTGGCAGAGCGATGGTCCGATCTCATCGACCTCGACGCAGGCAGCATCGCAACTGGCGATGCGACGATCGAGCAGGTCGGCACGCAACTCTTCCAGATGATTCTTGATGTGGCCAGCGGACGCAGGCAGACCTGGGCAGATCATTGGGGACTGCACAATGATCTCGCGCTCTTCAATCCTGCGCCTGTTACCTAGCTTCCTGATTCGAGTTTCAGCCGCTGTATTTTTCTGTTGACGACGCAGCGTCGAAGTCCAGCTCCAGCGGCTCGATCATCGGCATCAGCCACTCGCCCAGTGCTTGATGAACGGGGTGCGGAAAGTATGCGTCGAGCGCAGCCCTGTCGACGAATTTCATCACACCGCCAAAAGTATAATCCTCTCCGCGCGGCGAAACGTTCGTGCCCACATGCGTCTCCAGCAGTCCGGGAATCTTGCCCTGCAGCGCGAGAATCTCCTGCTTGACGTGCTTCTTCTGCTCTTCGGTTATTCCTTCCACCCATCTAAACAAGAACGCGTGAATATACATGCGATTGATTCCCCTTAGCTCTCGACTCATTTGCGGTACAGCAAAACAATTTGCCTGCTTGTCTTCAAAAGTATCATCTCGTGTTTTTTGACGGGGCAAAGCAACTGCGCGCTCATGCACTTAGCGTTTCAGAGGCAACCGAACCGAGCTTTGGCGCACCTTATCAAAGGCGACTGCAAGGTGTGGATCGCGAACAAAACATTCCCCGCCCGAATGATTCTTCGACCCTAGCTTTCTAATCCCTGTTCAGGAGTTCAACGATGAGAATAAGTTGTCAGGCAATCAACAGGTTCATGCGCGGCTTTCCTCTGGCTCTCGCAGGTGCGGCGCTGCTCAGCGTCCCCTGCGCAATCGCACAGATGTCTCCTGGAGGAGGACAGCAGACGGCACCCAGAACGCAGCCGGGAGCGTCGCCCATGGACCAGGCAAGCAGAAGCAATCAGGATCCGACCGGATCTGCCGCCATGATGGACAAGGCATTTGTCCACCAGGCGCTGCAAGGAGGAATGGCCCAGATTCAACTTGGCCAACTGGCCCTGCAAAAAAGCAGCAACCCTGATGTAAAGGAGTTTGCACAGAAGATGGTCGATGACCATACGAAACTTGGCGATGCCATGAAGCAGCTAGCGCAACAGATGAAAGTCAAACCTCCGAATTCGCCATCAGGCAAAGACAAATCGACGATCGCCAAACTGAATGCGCTGAATGGCGATGCCTTCGACAAGGCCTACATCCAAGACATGGTTAAAGACCATAAACAGGATGAGAAGGACTTCAAGCAGGAGGCGGAAAACGCCTCCAACCCTGCACTGAAGAGCCTTGCTTCGCAAGGCAGTCAGATGATCGACCAGCATCTGCAGATGATCGAGCAGATCGCTCAAAAGAACAACGTTGATACATCAAAGTAACTGACGCAAGCGGCTTACGTGTCCGTTGTCGATGAACCCAGAAGGGGCGCTTTATCGGCGCCTCTTTTGCTGTGCTGTGTCCTGCAGATCGAGTGCTGCCAATCAACTTATTTTTCTGGGAAGCTATCCGCTATCGATTGGAATTAGTATAGGTGCGTCAGCAACTGACGAAAACTTGTGCGCATTCCCTGCTCACAGCCATACTTCCGGAGAAATTATCATGCAGCCGATTCGCAAACTCCTTCCGCTCGCCTTTGTAACGCTTTTCATTTTTTCCGCTCTGGGCAAACCTGCACAGGCACAGCCGCAGTCTCAACCCGAGGCGCAGCCGCCAATCTATCTCGGCACAGCATGGTATCCGGAGCAATGGCCGGAGTCGCGTTGGGACGCCGATCTCACGCTGATGCAGCAGGCTGGAATTCGCTTTGTGCGCATCACCGAGTTTGCATGGTCGTCGATAGAGCCGGAGGAGGGCGTGTACAAGTTTGACTGGGTTGACCACGCCATCGCCGATGCGGCGAAGCACCACATCTTTGTCGTGCTGGGAACGCCTACGGCAGCGCCTCCGGCATGGCTGACGCAGAAGTATCCCGAGACGCTGCGCATCAAGGAAGATGGCCGGCGTGACGAGCATGGCAACCGCGAGCAGTTCAACTGGGCCAATCCAAAGTATCGCGAGCTATGCCGCGGCATTGCAGAAAAGATGGCACAGCGCTATGGACATAACCCTAACGTCATTGGCTGGCAGATCGACAACGAATATGCGGCGGAGTCATACGGACCCGATGTGCAGAAGCAGTTTCAGGATTGGCTGAAGGAGCACTATGGCACGCTCGATAATCTGAATGAGCGTTGGACGACTGCATACTGGAGCGAGACCTACTCCGACTGGTCGCAGATTCCGATTGAGGAGAAGTCCGGCAATCCGGGGCTGTTGCTGAGCTGGAAGCGATTTGTCTCCGATACCTACCGCAGCTACCAGAAGAACCAGCTCGACGTGATTCGCGCCAACAGCGATCGGCGGCAGTTCATCACGACCAACATGATGGGCTGGTTCGATGGCTACGATCACTACACCGTCTCGCAGGACCTCGATCTCGCATCGTGGGACGACTATGTTGGACGCGGGCATCTCGATCCGAACCGCAATGGCGCGGCGGACGACCTGACCCGAGGCTTTCTGCGCAAGAACTTCTGGATCATGGAGACGCAGCCGGGATTCGTAAACTGGGCGCCCGTAAATACCGTGCTCGATAAAGGCGAGGTGCGCGCGATGGCGTGGCATAACGTCGGCCACGGCGCAGATGCGGTGAGCTATTGGCAGTGGCGCTCAGACCTGAATGGTCAGGAAGAGCTGCATGGCACGTTGATTGGAGCGGATGGAACACCGGTTCCGGTCTACTCCGAGGTAGCGCAGATTGGCAAGGAATTCGCCAAGGCCGGACCGGCGCTGGCAGGAACAACCGTACATTCGCAGGTCGCAATTCTTCACTCCTACGACAGCCGGTGGGCCATCAACTGGCAGCGGCACAATCAGGCGTTCGATCCGGTCACGCAGATCGTGAGCTACTACAAGCCGCTGCGCGAGGTCGCGCAATCCGTCGACATCGTGCCGCCGACGACACCGCTCGGCGGCTACAAGCTGGTGGTTGCACCGGGGCTTGAGGTGATATCGAAGGCAGAAGCGGAAAACCTGATTGCTTATGTGAAGAATGGCGGTCACCTTGTGCTGGGGCAACGCACTGGCATGAAGAACGAAGACAACGGACTGTGGCCGGAGCGCGAGCCGGGCCCGCTGACCGAGTTGCTCGGAGGAAGGGTCGATCAGTTTTATGCAATCGACGACAAGCCCGAGGACACGATTCCGGTGAGCGGAGTATGGGGCAACACCACCTCGAAGATCTGGGCGGAGCAGCTCAGCATCTCAGCGCCGGATACGAAGGTGCTGATGACCTATGGCAAGAGCAATGGCTGGTTGGATGGCAAGCCCGCTGTGATTACCCGCAAGGTGGGCAAAGGGCAAATCACTTACATCGGTGCATGGATGGATGATGCGACGATGCTGAAGGCAGCGAAGTGGATGGCAGAGACCAGCGGCGTTACCGCGGAGTTTGGCCCTGTCCCCACGGGCGTTGACGTCTATCCGCGCGAGGGCGATGGAAAGAAGGTCTTCATCCTTGTGAACTTCGACAAGGCACCGCAAACCGTCACCCTGCCGTCGACGATGCGCGATGTGCTCAACGACAAAGAGGTCCACACCGTGTCGCTCGATCACTACGGCGTGGCTATATTGCAGGCAAAGTAAATCCTGTTTTAAATAGCAAAGAGGAGCCGGGTCTAAGATGCCCGGCTCTCCTCTTGCCTACTTACCGATCCGTACAGACCTGGGTTTGGGGCGGTAAGTAAGTCCAATGTAAGGCACGAAGTGTCAGTCTAGCTTTGATTTCGCATCGGCAAACTGATCACGTAGCTGGATGAAACCGATAACTACAACCGCAAGCAGAGCTGGGATAAACAAAAGGTACATTAATACATCCTCCGAACGAACCTGTAATCGAAAGCGAGTTCTGTGCTCTGCCCATCGCAGCGATCAATCGATAACACCGCGATGGGCTTAGCGTTTACTGCAACGACATACCACCAGGACAACGATCAAAGCGTTTACTGCTTATGCCTGAAGCTTGCGGCGCACGGCACCTGCAAATCCAAGCAAGCCAGTTCCCAGAAGGATGAGGCTCGATGGCTCAGGAGTCTGCGCGGTGCCGATGAAATCCTGCGGCTTTCCATCCGTCCAACCCCTCTCGTTGCTGGTTGGGAGATAGAGAACAAACTGGTTCAGGAAGCTCTGGGACAAGCCCGCGGCTACGGCGTTCTGCGCGGCCAGGACGAGCTGTTGCGCACTCGCATCAAACGCTGAATTTCCATGGGCTCCGCTGGGGTCGAAGATATCCCATGCGGCCCACTGCACATCGCTGTTTGAATAGGTGCCGCCGCCAAGCTGGCTGTAGATATAAGCGTCTTCCTGATACAGGGAAGCGTTCGGTCCACTGGTGGGAATGCTGCCGATGGTGACGTTCCAGCTCTCGCCATCGGTAATGTGGCGGTTCAGATCGAGGCACATCAGGCTCGTCAAAGTGGAAGAGCCATTGACGCTGAAGTTATAGGGCGCAATGTATTCGCCACCCGAACTGGCGCCGCTGGTGGAGACAAAGGTGAGGGTGTCCGCCATCGCGGACATCGAAAGGGCAGCAAGGCAGATCGCTGGTATCAGAAGGGCAAGCTTGCGTTTCATTACGTGGTTCTCCCGGGCCCGCCACGGAGGCAAGCTGCTAAAAAGACCTATGGTTGTGATCTTGCGCTCTCATTACAGGCACATCGATCGAATATGTGTGTACGGGATAGGTGATAGCAAGCAGGCTGCCAAACGCAGAAACTCGAATAATTTACCGATTTGTCATGGTTTTCTATCGACAACGGGGGCCATTCGCAACCCTTTGGGAAAAACTTTTCCTGAAACCGGCTGTGGGAAGGTAAAAGTTTGCAGAGATGTCCCCGCGCTGCAAATGCAACGCCTGGAAGGTTTCCAGCCTCGGAGCCGACGGTTGTCGCCTGCTTTGGCATGGCTCAGTATTTTGCTTAGACCGCGATGGTGAACGTGTCTTCGCTTCGCGTCACAGCCCGGTACAGGGTGTCACGCTCGAACGGCACACGGCCCGCCTCGGTAATCAGGCGGATGAGGTCCGTACGACGCATCCCCTGGGGTGTCGTCGCTCCGGCATCGTGGTAGATCTTCTCCTCAACCACGGTGCCGTCGATATCGTCGGCCCCAAAGCGAAGGGCGATCTGTGCCATCTTTGGCGAGACCATCTGCCAGTAGCTCTTGATGTGGGAGAAGTTGTCGAGCATCAGGCGGCCTATCGCAATCTGCTTGATATCGAGCATCCCGGTAGTGCGGGGAATATGCGCGAGCGCGGTATGGTCGGGATGGAAGGCCAGCGGGATAAAGGTCTGGAAGCCACCGGTCTCATCCTGCACCTCGCGCAGCCGGATCATGTGGTCGACACGGTCTTCGTCGTTCTCAACATGGCCGTAGAGCATGGTCGCGTTGGAGCGCAGGCCCATCTGGTGAGCAGTCTTCGCCGTCTCCAGCCACTCGCCGCCGTCGATCTTGTGGTCGCAGATGATGTGCCGAACGCGATCGGCGAAGATCTCCGCCCCGCCACCCGGCATGGAGTCCACGCCTGCGTCCTTCATGTGCTGCAGAGTCTCGGGGATGGTCATCTTGCCGCGCTTGGCGAGGAACGCCACCTCGACCATGGTGAACGCCTTGACGTGCACCTTGGGAAAGCGCTGCTTGAGTCCGCGCACCAAATCCATAAAGTATTCAAAGGGCAGGTCGGGATGCAGGCCGCCGACGATGTGAAACTCGGTGATCGCCTCGGAGTAGCCCGAGCCAGCCGTCTCCCACGCCTCTTCGAGCGCCATGGTGTACGTCCCCGCTTCGCCCTTCTTGCGCCCAAAGGCACACAGGCGGCAGGAGGCAACACAGACGTTGGTCGGGTTAATGTGGCGGTTGACGTTGAAGTAGGCCAGGTCGCCGTGCAGCCGCTCTCGCACCATATTGGCAAGCCAACCAACGGCCAGGATGTCGCCGCTACGGTAGAGCGCTACGCCATCGTCAAAGCTGAGCCGCTCGCCTCGCTGCACCTTCTCCGCAATGGGCAGGAGGGAGGCATCGTCTGTCTGAAACGAGTGTCGCGGGCGCGCTGCTGCCGATGGAAGACTCATACTACGATTCTATTCCTTCTTCTAAGGCCGGGCGATGATCGCCGGCTTGGTCGATGCTTCGGGCGCGGTCGATGCCTCGGTGCCGTTGCTGGACACCTCCTTCGAGGCCACCATGCGCGGCTGAACCACGATGCCGTCAAACAGCGTTGCCCCCACCAGATGGTCTCCTACTGGCCGCGCAAGCCGAAGCGACCAGCCCGCGTTCCAGTACTGCACCTTTTGATCAGGCAGGTGGACGGCGTAGACAATCGTGTTCTTGTTGTTGGCCGTAATCAGGATGCGCTGCTCTCGCGCGTCGTAGAAGAGATTGCTCACATCGTGGATGGAGTAGCGACTCATCGTATGCCAGGTCGCGCCTTCATCTTCGGAGAAGAAGACGCCTTCGCGGCCACCCACCCATAGGCCACCAGCACCATCGACGGCCACTGCGGCGAGCTGCGTGACCACGGACGGCAGGCTGACCGTCTTCCACTTTCGCCCATTGTCTATCGAAAGCGAGAGACTGTTCAGGTCGGCAACTGCCGTCATGGACCTTGCTGCGGCGACGAACCGCCAGCTCTGCCGCCCCAGGCCGGGCGTCAGTTGCCAGTTCTGGCCAGCGGTAACGCTCTGCAACAGGCCGTCGGTGGTGGCGGCGTAAAGCGTGTCGCCCGACCGTGCAATGGCACTGACGCTGCCGTCGAAGGGGTCCGCGTGGGAGCGCCTGGGGGCCACAGCTACAGCCCGGCCTGCGTGTCTCGCACCCGTTCTCTTTGTCGAGACCGCACTCGTAGCCTGAAGGCTTACGCCATCCACGCGGTTCCAGAGCTGCCCCTGAAGCCGATAGAGACCGTGGGCGGTGCCCGCGATGATGGTTCCGTCCGAAGCCTGTCCCAGGCTGAAGACATCGCTGCCGTTCAGGCCCGCGCTAAGCTGGCTCCAGGTCAGGCCGCCGTTGTTGCTGACGAAAACCCCGCCCCACTCCTTATCGTTGACGACACCGACGTAGATGGTTGCCGGATGTTCATCATCCTGCACGTAGGCCACAATCTGGCGCGAGGAGAAGCCGCTATTCGAGGGCAGGAAGCTCATGCCTCCGTCGTTGCTAGCCAGCACACCACCTCGGTCCGTCGCCAACAGCACGCGGTTCGCATCGGAGGGATCGACGTATACATCGTTCACGATCACTTCAGGGCCGGTCGTACGCAGCCATGATTTGCCGGAGTCGCTGGAGCGAAACAGACCTTCCGTGGTTCCGGCGAAGACGATGTTCAGGTGCTGCGGGTCCTGCATCAGGACGCGCGTTCTGCGGGCGGTAGAAGGAATGCCCTGTATCTTCTGAAATTTGAGGCCCTGGTCCTGGCTCTTGTAGATACCGGAACAGGCGCTGGCGTAGACGGTGGTTGGCTGCTTGGGGTCGACGATGATCGAAAACACATCAGAGTCGTCGATGATTCCCTCTTTGATGTTTTTCCAGTGCGCTCCGCCATCGGTGGTCTTCCACGGCAGATGCCAGGTTCCGGCATAGATGATCTGCGGATCGACCGGATCAATGGCGATCGATTCGACCTCGTGCAGTTCCTTGCTGCCCTCCGGACTGATGAGACCCCAATGAACGCCGCTATCCGTCGAGCGATAGACGCCAAGCAGCGTACCGGCGATGACAGTCTTTGGATCGGACGACGAGGCGGCAAGGGCACGGATCGATTGCCCCTTCATGTCATTGTCGCTGCTCCAGGTCGCACCGCCGTTATTGCTGACATAGAGACCGCCATCGCGGCTTCCCAGCACCCAGGCACCTACCAGAATGTGTTTGGGATTTGCCTTGTCGATCACAATCGAGTCCAGCACCAGATCGTTGCGCCCTCCCACCAGCGCAAGACGCTTCCAATCCTTACCCCGGTTGTGGGACTCGTAGATCCAGCCGTTCAGCGCTCCCAGATAAAGATGCGAAGCATCCAGAGGATCGGCGACCACCGTCCTCGCGTCTCCGCCATCCGGGCCGAAAGGCAGCCAGGTGGCCGCGTTGCCACGCAGGCAGGTGAAGGCAAGAAACAAGGCAAGGAGAGAAATTTGAAATCTGTACCGTCTGATCAACGTATTCATCCCGGTTCTACAAGCTCGATGTTATAAGCATAAGCCGTCGCACGATAATCGCACTCAACACAAAGGCTGACTGGGAATCAACCCAGTCAGCCTTTTGTGCTTTTATTGCACGTTAGCTACTACTTTTTGTGGCGACGGCCATGGTGACGCATCGGAGGAGCCATCACTGCACTCTCATCCACAGCGGTGATACCAGTGCTGTCCATCGTGGCGCCAGCAGGGATCAGGGTCGTCGTTACAGTCTTGCCATCCTGCGTTCCGGTGTAAACCGAGATGCGGCTGGCGTCGATGCCCTTCTCCTTGACCAGGTAATCCTTCGTGTTGACAGCACGCTTGGCGGCAAGATCGCTGCCATGCTTCTCGGTGCTGGCTGCGTTGCCGACCAGCGCGAGCTTTGCGTCAGACGACTGCTGCAGCTTGAGGGACACATCGTCGAGGCAAGCCTTGCCTTCGTTGTCGACACGGACCGGACGGCGCTTGTCACGCTCGAAGTTGACCGAGCAGAGGCTGCTGACCGTAGGTGCCGGTGGCGGCGGAGGTGCGGCGATGGTGACGCTGGTGGTAGACGATGCTGTCTGACCCTTATCGTCAACCACATTGCAGGTGACGGTAATGGTGCCAGGCGCTGCGCCGGCCGTGCTCAACGTTGCCGTGTTGCCGTTGCCGCTGACCGAACCCTCGGTGGCGCTGTAGCTATAGGTCAGAGGACGGTTCTGCGGGCTGACGCCTTCTGCCGTAATCGTGGAAGAATCTCCAGGATTCAGGCTGGCCGGATTGGCCGAGCAGCTGATGGTTGGCGGCTGGAAGGCTTCGACCGTGTACTGTGCCGAGCAATCCGCCATCTGGCCAGGCTTGTTGCCCTCGGTTACATGGCCCTTGGCCGTGTAGGTTCCGGGAGCAGCACTCTTGGTGTCGATGTTGGCAACGTTGGAAGTGCCGGTGATCGTGCCGCCGTCAGCAGTCCAGTTGTAGGTGGCCGTCTTCTTGGGGTTGAGGTTCAGAGCGGTGCCGGTGACGGTCAGAGGATCGCCAGGGTAGCCCTGTGCCGGTGAGACCGCGCAGGAGTAGGTGACAGGCGGCGGAGGAATGACATGGCCGAAGTGCGTCACGATACCGGTGCTGAGATCCACGCCGCTGAGGTTGGCACGACCGCCCATCACGCCGCCCGTGGGGGGAGGAGTATAGGGGCCGAAGCTGGCGTGAACATAACGGTAATCAGCCTCGAAGAGACGAAGCGAGAAGCGGTTGTTGAGGAACGGCAGATCGTAGTCCATACCGCCGCCGGCCGTCAGGGTCGGACCCCAGGTATAAGGCTCGTGGTATGCAAAGGGGGCTTCGTTGTTGGGTCCGCCCAGCTTGGCGCCGCCGACCAGGCCGTGCGCGAAGAGAGTGAAGTTCTGCATCGGAGCGCGGAAGATCGGACCAGCCGAGGCCGAGTACAGGCCATCATTGTTGCCGTCCGGATGCGCAACGAAGTTCACTTCGCCGCCGAAATACTTGTTGAAGTAGTAGGCGCCGCTGCCAATGGCTCCGAGATCGATCGACGAGTAATTGATCCCTGCGGGCTTCAACTGTCCGTGGGCTCCAAAGTAGGAGAAACCGGTGAAGATATCCACTCGCGAAGGGTTAGGCCCCATGGGGGCGGTGGTGCTGGGCGTCTGTGCACCCAGAGTGGCTACTCCAAGGCTGACTGCACATGCAGCCAGTACGAACCGGCCAACACTACGAAACGGGCGATGAACCATTGAACTTCCTCCGCTAAAATAATTCTTTCATTTTTCACAAGCCAAACGGCTCGTTTTGTTTAGTTCGATTCAGTAAGGCTAACGTTGGTTGTGAGCCCTACTGGTAAAAGTTATAGATCGAATACTATCTTTTCAATACTTTACCAGCCGTAATTCTTGAAAGGCCTTACTTATCTCTCGGAACGAACCTCGCAAGTTATTAACCCTTCACCATCTATCACGACAAATTGAGGGTCTTTTTCAGTGAGCCGCGCTCGTGCTGAATCTTTTCCTGCAACAACGTGATGGCATACAGCAACTGCTCCGGACGCGGTGGGCACCCGGGAACGTAGACATCGACAGGAATTACTTGGTTGACGCCCTGCAACAACGCATAGTTGTTGAAGACGCCGCCCGACGTGGCGCAGGCCCCCATCGAAATCACCCACTTTGGCTCCGGCATTTGTTCATAGAGCCGCCGGATCACGGGCGCCATCTTCTGCGAAACCCGTCCCGCGATAATCATCAGGTCACTCTGACGCGGCGAGGGCCGAAAGACCTCCGCCCCAAAACGTGCAATATCGTATCGCGAACCACCCATCGACATCATCTCGATGGCGCAGCATGCGAGGCCAAACGTCATGGGCCAGATGGAATTCTTCCTCACCCAGTTGATCGCGCCATCGAGCGACGCCAGAACGATGCCCTCCGGCTGGTCGTATCCCCAGCTCACCTCTTCCAGCTTTTCCTGGTTTTTGCCAAAGCTGTCCAGACTTCCGAAGAAGTAGCGATCATTCTTTTGCGGAACCGCGGTTGGACGGCCGCTGCTCGTTGTTTCGTTGGGTGATGTACTCATATATCTAATAATAAAACCGATGTCGCCCATCTACGACTTTTTTCACATGATTGGCAAACATTTGCACAAACTTAGACTAAAGCAGGTGATGGGATGCTGCTAAATCTACCCAGGTTGTCCGGTTACCGAAAAAACATCTCACGACCGGGTATTTTCTTCTATCGCCCGCAGTAAAGCTTCTCGAAGCTCGCGTTCCTCGTCCTGACTCAGCTTCGCGCCATTACGAGTCAGGTAAAAGACGTCAATCGCCGTCTCCCCCTCGGTATCGACCAGCGCCACCTCGATATTGCATCCCTGCCGGGCCAGCGTCAGACTCAGCGCGTGCAGCAGCCCGGTCGTATCCTGCGCCACCACCTCGAGCAGCGTGCTGTGTGACGAGGCCGCATCGTCAAACTCGATCCGCGACTCCACCACCACCTTGGGCACCTTGCGTCTTCCCCGCCTGCGTCCGCTCAGCAGCTTTTCAACGGGCAACGTGCCGGTCATCACCTCGTGGACGCTCTTCACGAACGCCTCGTGCTCGGACGCATTCATCTCCAGGGTGCGGAAGCTGTCGGTAAAGCGGAAGCTGTCCACCACCACGCCGTGCCGGTTCGAGAACGCATCCGCCGTCACGATGTTCATGCCCCACGCCGCCAGTGCGCCCGTCATATTCGCAAACAGCAGCGCCCGGTCGGGAGTCACCAGCGTCAGTTCGCTGACCCCCGGCGCATA
Source organism: Granulicella sp. (assembly GCA_041691255.1). Lineage (GTDB taxonomy): Bacteria > Acidobacteriota > Terriglobia > Terriglobales > Acidobacteriaceae > Edaphobacter. Next base: position 44,936 of record JBEPUY010000032.1, read on the forward strand.
GCGAAAGTCCAGTTGTACGGAGTCCTCCGCGAACCTCTGAAACCTCTGGAAGTTGGCCCGAATCTGCTCCGGCGTCCGCGTCAGCACGTATCGTTCCGGAAACCCGTCCAGATACTCCGCCACCGCTGACCGCTGTCCCGGCAGCAGCGCGGAGACGCGATGCACCAACTCGCTCTCCTCCTGCGCCCCTACGCGGTCCTCATCGACGTTGCGGTCCAGATAGTTCGAAGTTGCCATGTAGAGCCGCCACAGGTTTTCCGCCTTCCACGGCGTCAACGCATCGGGGTGCACAGCGTTGATGTCCGCGTAGGTAAACAGCGCCAGCATCCGCAGCGCCTCCGGCGTCTGCACCTTACCGGCAAAGGCCCGCACCGTCTGCCGGTCGAAGATATCGCGGCGCATGGCGAGCGACATCTCCAGATGGTTCGCGATCAGGCTGCTCACCATGCCGCTCTCGTAGGAATCCAGCTCCAGCCGCTCCAGCACGCCCTGCGCCATGGTCATGCTCTCCTTCGCATGGTCGTCGGTACTGCGGCCCTTGCCGGTATCGTGCATCAACGCGGCCAGGTAGAGCAGACCGGGATGTGGAAGCTCGCGCAACACCCGTCCGAACTGCGCGGCCCACTCCGCCATCGGGCCTTCCTGCGCGCTTTCGAGTCCATGCAGCGTATCGATCAGCACAAAGGTGTGCTCGTCCACCGTGTAACGGTGGTAGGCATCGCGGATGACCAGAGCATCGATACCGTGAAACTCCGGAATCAGCAGTTCCAGAACGCCAAGCACATGCATCGTGCGCAGTGCGTCTCCGGCGTGGCGGCCGGTCAGGATGCGCTGAAGGTGCTGCCACAGCGCCGGACCCTCTTCAAGCTGGGCCGAAAGCACGGGCAGCGCCAGCAGCAGCCGCTGTTCCGCCTCTTCGCCCAGCGCGCACCCTGTCCGCGCCATGGCCTCAAACACATCGAGCACGATATCGGGGTCCTGTGCGGGATCGTGCGCCGGGGCTCCGCTTCCGCCGTCCACCAGCGCGTCCAGCACAATGCGCCCGCGCTCCACACGAAACCCCTGCTGCAACGGCTCCGTGCGACGTTCGCGCCGCAGCCCCAGCAACTTCAGGCGCGGCTTGTCCAGCGGAGCCTCGCCCATCATCTGCGAGACGCGCCGCTCCACCCGCCGCGCATGGCGAAAGTAGAAGCGCATCCAGTACGCCGCGTCTGCATTCGGCGGCGCGGCGCCGTCCATGCCAATGCCAGCCGCTGCCGCTGCATCCTGCGCCTGCCAGTCGAGCGAGTTGTCATCGCGCTCGTGCCGGTAGTGGAGAAAACATCGCACCAGCCACAGAAATTCCACCGCCTTGCCGAACTCGCCATCCTCGTCCGCGTTGCCATTGCTCGCGACCCGGCCCGTGGCCTCCGGGCCAACCCCGCGCAGCAGCGTCATCCAACTGCATACATGAACGTCGCGCAGCCCACCGGGACAATCCTTGATATTCGGTTCCAGATGGAAGAGCGTGTCGCCGTACTTCGCGTGACGCGCGCGGGTCAACTCGGTCAGCCGGGCCATCAGACCCTTCTGCTCCCGCTGCAGCAGCTTCGGGATCGTGACGGTAGCCAGTTTGCGATAAAGAAGAGCGTCGCCCGCGAGTTGCCGATGGTCCATCAGCGAGACCGCAAACTCGGCGTTCTCCTCGTCGAAGCGCTCGCACTCCGCCAGCTTCCGCGTCGCCGGAGAGATACGTATCCCCGAGTCCCACATCTCCTGATTAACGCGCCGGATCGCGTCCTTCACGTCCTTCTCAGCCAGCCGCCCATCCAGCAGATACAGTAAATCCACATCGGAGTACGGAAATAACTGCCCCCGCCCGTACCCTCCGATCGCCACCAGCGAGATGCCCGTCGCCAGCCTGCGATCGCGCTGTACTTCCTCCGCCCAGAGCCCGATGGCCAACTCGTCGATGGCCTTCGACCGCGCTGCAATGGTCGCCGCACCCGACGCCCCTGATTCGAACGCGCCGCGAATCTCCAGCATCTTTTGCTGGTACCGCTCGCGCATCCTGCTGCCTGTGGACTCATTTGTGCTCATGCTGTTTTCTCCTGAAGAAAACCCAAGCCCAGAGAGGCTGCTGAAAAACTTTGCCGGTTACGAATTGACGGAATTGGCGGTTACAAGCCGCTAAAGCGCGACCTCGCCCCGTTCATCGTTGCGGATGCGGATCGCCTCATCGATCTTCGACACAAAGATCTTGCCATCGCCGATGGTTCCGGTCCGCGCCGCGGTTGTGATCGCCGTGATTGCCCTATCGAGCATCTCGTCCTTGACTACCAGTTCGAGCTTCACCTTGGGCAACAGGTCGACCGAATACTCCCTGCCCCGGTAGAACTCGGTGTGGCCCTTCTGCCGTCCGTGGCCGCGTGCCTCGGTGATCGTCATTCCCTCAACGCCAATCTCTACCAGCGCATCCTTCACCGCGTCCAGCTTCGATGGTTGAATCACCGCTTCAATCTTCTGCATAGCTGTATGTCCTCTCGCGCTTTAAGTCTCACTCTCACTTCACTGTGATGCTAGTGAGCCCAATCGTATCCTTCTTCGCCGTGTTGCGACAGGTCCAACCCAATGCGTTCGTCTTCTTCGCTGACCCTCAGGCCAATCGTCTTGTCGACCAGGAACAGAAGGACAAGCGTACCCACAATCGAGATTCCCCAGGCCAGGCCGACGCCCAACAGCTGGTGGAACAGTTGGCGCCAGTTGCCCTCGAACAAGCCGGTCGGTTTGCCCACGCCAAAGATCGGGTTGATAGCGCTGTTCGCGAACAGGCCGGTCAGCAAGGCTCCCAGCGTTCCGCCCGCGCCGTGGATACCGAAGGCATCGAGCGAATCGTCATAGCCGAACCACGCCTTCACCTTCACCACCATCATGTAGCAGAACGCACCGGCGATCAGGCCGATCCACAAAGCCGACATCGGCGACACAAAACCAGCCGCCGGCGTAATCGCGACCAACCCGGCCACCGCGCCCGAGATCGCTCCCAGTGCCGACGGCTTGCCTTGGCGAATCCACTCCACCGCCGTCCAGCCGATGACCGCAGCCGCCGCACCAAACTGCGTCGCCACAAAGGCCGAGGTCGCCAGCGTTCCCGCCGACAATGCGGACCCGGCATTGAACCCGAACCAGCCCACCCACAACATGCAAGCGCCCACAAAACTCAACACCACCGAGTGCGGCGGCATCGGAATCTTCGGATAGCCGATACGCTTGCCCAGATAGATCGCCGTCACCAGCGCCGAGACGCCGGAGGTGACATGCACCACCGTTCCGCCTGCAAAATCAAGGCAAGGAAGCGAGCCGGTCGCATTCAAAAATCCGCCCTGGCCCCAGACCATGTGCGCCATCGGGCTGTAGACGACGATTGACCACAGCACCGTGAAGACCACCATCGCCGAAAACTTCATGCGCTCGGCAAAGGCTCCGGTAATCAGCGCCGGGGTGATGATGGCGAACATCATCTGATAGATCATGAAGGTCTGCAGAGGAATCGTCCCCGCATAGGCCTTGTCGGGAGCCAGCCCCACGCCGTGCAGAAACGCATTGTGCAATCCGCCGATAAACGCGTTGCCGCTGCTGAAGGCAAGCGAGTAGGTCAGCAGCCCCCACAGCACCGTAATCACGGCCATCATGGCGAAGGTCTGCATCATCGTTCCGAGAATGTTCTTCTTGCGCACCAGCCCGCCGTAGAACAGCGCCAGCCCCGGGCCGCTCATCATCAGCACCAGCGCCGCCGAGACCAGCATCCAGCCGTTGTCCCCTGCCGTCTGGGCCGCGGCAATCGCAGCCGCGTTCTCGGCCGCACGCTTCTCGAGCGCCGCAATCCGGTCCGTCTGCGCCGTCGCGGGCGTCTGCGCCATCGCGACCGATCCGCATAGAACGGATCCGCCGAAGATCAGGACAAACAAAAAGGAAAGGAATATCTTGGCCGCTCGAAGGCGCATGTGTTTACCACTCTTTTCAGAATTTGGAGGAACGATGAAAGAGATACTTCGGCAAACCCGCGGTCATGGCGGTGTGAACAAAAACAGCGAACTCCGCTACATCCTGGGAGCGAAGGCCACATTTTGCACTGATTCACTTAATCTACACAAGATGTCCGGCAACACAAAGCCGTAAATTGATCTGACTGCAATAAATTCAACCCCGCGCAAGCATCTCCGCGACGATCTGCTCCGCCATCTCGACCAAAGCAGCCACAAAGATACGTCATCTCGACCGGAGCGAAGCGGAGTGGAGAGAGCCCTGTATTTTTCCTTGGATCGGCAAAATTTGTATAGCATCTCTTCCCACAGGAACAATCACCTTTTGGAGTAAAACGAGCAACAGCAACTGCAAATGCAAAATACAGGGGTCTCTCCACTGCGGCGGCAAAGGCGCCGCCTCCGGTCGAGATGACGTGCTCTTGTGGCTGCGTTCCGGTCGAGAGGACGTGCTT
>JBEPUY010000033.1:0-49344 GCA_041691255.1 Granulicella sp.
AGCGCAGCGTGTTGCGCAGCTTGCGATAGTTGTCGCTGACGCGCTGCATCAGGTTTTCGCTGGCGGCTACGTCTTCGCGGAAGTCGACGGAGGCGACCCAGAGGCGGATGATCTCGCCGCCGAGACGCTTGGCGATATCGACAGGATCGACGCCGTTGCCGAGGCTCTTCGAGAAGGCGCGGCCTTGTTCGTCGAGCGTCCAGCCGGAGGTTGCGACCATCTTGTAGGGGGCTCGTCCTCGCACCGCGACGGACGTCAATAACGACGAGTGGAACCAGCCGCGATGCTGGTCTCCGCCCTCGGTGTAGAGGTCGGCTGGGTAGCTGAGCTCGGGCTCGATGTCGAGCACGGCGTGCCAGCTTGCGCCGGACTCGAACCAGACGTCGAGGATGTCCATCTCTTTGCGGAACTCTTCGTTGCCGCAGGCACACTTCGTTCTTTTGGGGAGGAGCGTGGCGACATCGTGCGTGTACCAGGCGTCCGCGCCTTCCTTGTGGAAGAGTTGAACGATGCTCTTGTTGATGGCTTTATCGTTCAGCGGCGTGTGGCACTTTTCGCAGAGGAAGACGGCGATGGGAACGCCCCAGATGCGCTGGCGCGAGATGCACCAGTCGGGCCGCGTGGCGATCATGTTGGAGATGCGGTCTTCGCCCCATGCCGGGTCCCATACGACTTTCTTGATCTCGTCGAGGGCGCGCTGGCGGAAGGTGGTAGCTCCAGCACCAGTGGAAACCCAGGTCTCAGAATCGAGACCTGGGGCACCCAGTTCTGTGGCAGGTATTGGCATGGGAGTTTCCATGTCGATGAACCACTGCTCGGTGGCGCGGACGATGACGGGATTGTGGCAGCGCCAGCAGTGCGGGTAGGAGTGCTCGAAGCTGGTGGCGCTGAGCAGTGCACCCTTTTCCTTGAGCAGTTCGATGATGACCGGGTTGGACTTGAAGACGGTGAGGCCGTCGTAACGTTCGCCGGGATGACCGCCGTGCAGATCGGTGTGGCGCTGCTTGCCTGCATTATCTACATATTGGACTTCAGGCAGGTCGTAGCGCTTGCCGGTGTAGAAGTCGTCGACGCCGTGAGCGGGCGCGGTGTGGACGGCTCCGGTGCCTTGTTCGGCGGTCACGTAATCGGCGGTGACGCCGAGGACTTCACGATCAAGGAAGGGATGCTGGAAGGTGACGCGGTCAAGCTTCTTTCCCTTGAAGCGGGCGATCTCTACGGCTTCGGAGAGGTTGCAAGCCGTTTTGACTGACGCCGCGAGAGCTTCGAGGACTATATAGATGTTGCCGTCAGAGTTTTCGAGGGCAACATAGTCCAGCTCGGGGTTGAAGGCCACGGCGAGCGAGGCGGGAAGCGTCCAGGGAGTCGTCGTCCAGATGATGGTGTAGACGTTTCCCACCCGTGACGATGAGGCTGTCATGAAGGTGGCACCCAGAATATTGGCAGGATCGCTGGTGAGCTGGTAGCGAACGTAGACGCTGGGCGAGTTGTGCTGCTCGTACTCGACCTCGGCTTCGGCGAGCGCGGTGCGGTCGTGGATGCACCAGTAGACCGGCTTGAGGCCCTTGTAGACGAAGCCCTTCTCGAAGAAGTCGTAGAAGGTCTCGGCGATGCTGGCCTCGTAGGGGAAGGACATGGTGAGGTAGGGCTTGTCCCAGCGGCCAAAGACGCCGATGCGTTCGAACTGGCTGCGCTGCAGGTCGACATATTTTTGCGCGTAGTCGCGGCAGGCCTTGCGGACCGCGAGGGGGTCCATTTCGAGCTTCTTACGGCCTAATTGCTCGTCTACCTTGATTTCGATGGGGAGGCCGTGACAGTCCCAGCCGGGAACATAGGGGGAGTCGAAGCCAGCCATGGTCTTGGTCTTGACCACGAAGTCCTTGATGCACTTGTTGAGGGCGTGGCCGAGATGGATGGCTCCGTTGGCGTAAGGCGGTCCGTCGTGGAGGATATATTTGGGCGAACCGGCGCGGGCGGCGCGAATCTGGGCGTAGAGATCCTGCTGCTGCCAGGCGGCGAGGCGCAGCGGCTCGTTGACGGGCAGATTGGCCTTCATGGCGAAGCTGGTCTGGGGGAGATTCAAGGTAGACTTCAGCGGCTTGACGGGCTTCTCTGCGCTGGGGTCTGCGCTCTGGTTCGGTACGGGCTTTGAATCAGTTACTTCCGGCATTCGTTCCTCTTGATCGCGATGGTACAGATTTGCGGTTTACGCCAAACTCTTATTGTATCCGGCCTCCGGGGTGATAGATGAGGTGCGGGCGAGACATTCGGGATAGGAAGTGCGTCCAATGGAACGAGCGAAGACGGGTTAATGTTTGTAGAATGCTTGTGGAGCCAAGTGCCTTGCTGTTGCAGCGGAGAAAAACCGGCAGAAGACCGGGAACGTAGACAGAGAGAACGATGCGCGTGAACTTCGAAAAACGCCGGTAGAACGGTTCCTAACCGATTCCGCGGCTGAGGCGAGACAATTTGGCTGACATACCTATGATTCCGCATGAAAACGAACCAGAGCGCGAGGCCCCGAAACTACGCCCGGCAGATGCTCCTCATTTGAACGAGGAGACTGAAGGGTCGATGTGGTCTTCGCTGTTCGAGAACCTTCGCGATGCCTTCAGTTCGAAGAAGGAAGCGCCGCTCCAGCTTGATTCCAAGCCGGTGGAGAGCGACCTGATTATTACGGAAGAGGGCACGCTCGCCTCTTTGTGGAGCAGCGTGCGCGACGTGTTCTTCCCGGTGAAGCTGCCGCCGCTACAGCTCGAGTCGCAGCCGATTGCCGTGGTCGACCGCATGAAGGTGAAGCGCGACCCGACCTCGACGGCGATTGCCGTGGTGCTGCACGGCTTGGTGATCCTGCTGATCGCTTTTCTGGTGGCGAAGAAGATCAAGTTTGCCGCGCCGGTCAAGCAGCAAGTGATGACTGAGGTTGATATTCCGCCGATGACGCCGATCAAGGCGAAGTCGATGGGTGGCGGCGGCGGCCAGCATGACACGACTCCCGTGACCAAGGGGACGCCTCCCAAGTTTGCGGAGACACAGATTGTTCCGCCGAAGGCTCCTCCGCTGGAGCCACCCAAAATCAATATTCAGCCGACCATCGAGGTGCAGAAGGACGTGCACATGGCCAGCAGCATTCCGCAGATCGGCGTTGCCAACTCGCCGCTGGTGGGCATGTCGATGGGCAATGGCCACGGTACCGGATTGGGTTCGGGCAATGGCTCCGGACTTGGGCCGGGCTCGGGCGGAAATACCGGCGGCGGTCCGCGGCGGATCGGCGGCGGCGTCTCGCCTCCGTCGGTGATCTATTCGGTTGAACCTGAGTTCTCCGAGGAGGCGCGTAAGGCCAAGGTTGCCGGAAACGTTCTGGTCGGTCTGTGGATCGACGAGAAGGGCATGCCCAGCCACGTGCATGTGGTTCGCGGAATTGGCATGGGCCTGGACGAGAAGGCGATCGAGGCTGTGAAGCAATGGCGTTTCAAGCCTGCGATGGAGAACGGAAAGCCTGTGCTGGTGGAGCTGAATATCGAGGTCAACTTCCAGATCTTCTAGGGTGCCACTTTTACGGATCGAGCTGCCTTGAGGTACCCCCGGGGGGTACTTTACTGCTAAAGTCTTGCATCCAAAGGATTTATTTTCTAAAGTCTTCTATGGAAAGGACTTAGGCCCAGCAACGCTGCTGGGCCTAAGTTTTTTCCATGTTCTTTTTTAATTGTAGTGAACGATGTCTAACTAATTTGCAGATTTAGATTGTTTATTTTACGTGATCTAAGTTACGTATTATGTGTTGGTTGATATCGATAGTTCGTCTTTAGGGTTAATGGTTTCCGCTTGACAGTATTTGGGGAGTTCCCGTGGTGGGCAGATGGTTCTCTGTTGCGGGCTTTACCTGTTGGTCCTGATGGCTTGTCAGACGATGTCGGCGGGTAAGGGCAGAGAAGGGAAAGCAGATCGAAGGGCAGGAGAGGGTGCTCCATGCCCTGAACCGGTTTACGTTTAGGTCGAGGTCGGGTGAGGCGGCTTATACGACTCCTGATGCGCGGAATCTGGAGAGGGTGTTTCCGGGTCCGCAGGTTGCTCCGAGAGAGTTTTTGAATTTTTATTTAGATAAATATTGAGACCAGTGCATAGCTATTCCGTTTTCGGGATATCAAAAACTTGAATCTACGAAATGGTGGAAAACGAGGACAACTTTTCTGCCGATTCGACGTCTTATTGAGTGTAGTCAGTAGTTGCCGGACTTTCAGTTCCCTCGGTCCCGGCGTCCCTTATCCGCAAGGCAAATACCTACCGTAAACGTAAGGCCCCCACAGTATCGGGGGCCTTCACTCCGTTTGGGGGAGAAAAGGCAATGGCGAGAAGAACCGCAACTGCAAAGACAAGAGCAACGACAAAATACAGGGGTCTCTCCACTACGCTTCGCTTCGGTCGAGATGACGTTGATTTGAGGTTAGGTGAGGTTTCTAAGAGAGGCCTAGTCTGCGGTCGAGCGACAGGGCTCCTGCGCCGTAGAAGCAGAGCATGAGAGCGATGGCAACGAGGTCAACGATGTAGTTATAGCCGCTGAAGCCCTGGTGGATTCCTGCGGTGAAGAGCGCTACCAGCATGTTGATCGCGATAAGGCCCGCGGCCAGGCGCGTGAAGAGACCGAGGACAACCAGGATGCCGCCGACGAACTCGGTGAAGGCTGAGAGGTAGCCGAGCCAATAGGGAAGTCCCAGGGAGACGACGTAATGGACGAAGTGATGCAGCGCGGCTTGGGTGGAGACTTTCTGGTAGCCGTGCACGATGATGGACAGGCCGAGGGCGAGGCGCAGAAAGAGGGCTCCCCAGGGTTGGAGGTTGTTCAGGAATCGGGTCATAAAAAAGTCCTCCTTGAGAGTCGCTTGGCTGGGGGTGCGGCTCTTTAATGTGCAGGGGTTGGGGTAGGTACGTGCTGGGCGGCTGGAGCGTACTGATCGAGGAAGCGGGTGAGGGCCTGGGGGTAGACGGCTTCGGTGGGAGCGGTGAACTCGACGGTGATTTTGGGGTCGGCGGCGGTGCGGTAGGCTGCGGGGGGCTGGCTGCCTGATTTGCTGAATAGCAGTTTAGGCGTGTGCAGGCTTTGGAGCGGAGCGGCCAGGGGGAAGGCTTCGTGGAAGAGGAGGCTGGTGGGGAGAAGGCTGGAGCGGGGATCGTGTTGGGCGGCGTCGAGCAGGTCGGTGTGGGGTGAGTCGAGGATCAGGGCGGGGATGACGGGATGGCTGGTCGCGAGTGAGGCTGCGAGGGCGGCTCCGGCTCCGGTGCCGTAGGGGATGATCTGGTTTGCGGGGATGTGCCTTGAGGAGGTGAGGTAGGTCCAGGCAGACTCGGCGTCGTGGATCATCTTTTGCTGGTTGGGGTGAGTGTTGGCGCTTTGACCGTAGCCGCGATAGTCGAAGGCGAAGACGTTGATGCCGAGGTTGTGAAGAGCGGCGAGCGTGGGGATGGAGTTAGCGAGGGAGCCGTCGCCGGGAGGAAGGAAGAGGAGGGTGGTGTTGGCGTAGCGGGCAGTTGTGGCGGCGGGGACCCACCAACCGACGAGCTGGGGAGTGGCGGAGTCGCCGGGGCCGAAGTGGAGGAGTTGGTAAGGTGCGCCGTCGATGGAGGCAGGAGCGGAGGAGGTTCGGGCGGGATGCAGGACGAGCTGCCATTGGCCTTGGTAAAAGAGCAGGCAGAGAGCGAGATAGCCGCAGAGGATCGCCACGCCGATGGTGGCGGCGATGGCTTTGAGCAGCCACATGGGATCAACTGATTCGGGTTGGGGAGCTGGCTGCGGGCGATGTTTGGGCGGTTTTGCGGCGGGGCGGGGCATGAAGGGTTCTGTATGAACTTTAGCATCCGGGGGAGGGGTATGTGTCTGGATGAAAACAGGCAACGGCAAGAACAAGGGCAACGGCGAAATACAGGGGTCTCTCCACTGCGCCGCGCGATGAGGCCGCGTGGCTTCGGTCGAGATGACGTGTTTGTAGGTTCTAAAATGGAGGCTGGAGGGTTTTTGCGTGGCGCAGTGGGTCAGGTTGTGTGGCGTGGGTGAGGCTCCGGCGGTGGGGAAGGTAGCGGAGGCTGAGGTGGAGGGTCTGGAGATTTGTTTGGCGAATGTGAATGGAACGCTGTCGGCGCTGGACAATATTTGTCCGCACCGGCAGGGGCCGCTGGGACAGGGATGGCTGGAGGGAGAGGCAGTGGTTTGTCCCTGGCACTCGTGGACGTTCAGTTTGAAAACTGGCCTGTCCGAATATCCGGTGCATGAACGGGTGGATGTGTTTGCGGTGCGGGTGGAGGGCGACGATGTGATGGTGAATCTTGAGCCCGAGCCGCGTTAGATAGCCACGGATGTTCTGGCAGGGGTAGGCCTTTTATCCTGCACCGACGAAGAACTCAAAGCAACCATCTCTCCCAACCTTGAGGCCAGCGCGGTTGTGACGCATGCAAAGGGGAACTCTTGTTATCCTGACCTAAACCATGTCAAACAAACCGATCGTTCTCACCATCCTCGACGGCTGGGGTTATCGCGCCGAGACCCACGGCAACGCTATCGCCCTTGCGCGCAAGCCCGTCTACGACAAGCTGCTGGCCGAATTTCCCAACACCCTCATCCGCGCCAGCGAACACTTCGTCGGCCTTCCAGATGGCCAGATGGGCAACTCCGAGGTCGGACATCTCAACCTCGGCGCGGGCCGCATCGTCCGCATGGACATGACGCGCATCGACGCCGCTATTGCCGACGAGAGCCTCTTCCGCGATCCCGTTCTCACCGCAGCCTTCACCCTCGCAGCCTCACGCGAAGCTGGCTTGCACTTCTTCGGCCTGCTCTCCGACGGCGGTGTCCACTCGCACCAGCGCCACCTCTACGCGTTGCTGCGCATGGCCGCGAAGCATGGTCTCACCCGCGTCTTCGTCCACGCCTTCATGGACGGCCGCGACACCATGCCCAACAGCGGCGTCGGCCACCTGGAGTCGTTGCAGCAGAAGCTCCGCGAGATCGGCGTAGGCCAACTGGCCTCGGTCTCTGGTCGCTACTACGCGATGGACCGCGACCTGCGCTGGGAAAAAGAGTTGCAAGCCTTCGACGCCATGGTAACTGGCACGGCGCAGGGCGGCAGCTATCACGATGCCGTCGCACGCGTGCGCGAGCTTTATAACAACGACATTACCGACGAGTTCATCCCGCCGTTTACCGTGGTGAACGCAAGCGGCGCTGCTGTCGGCCTCATCCGCGACAACGACGTCTGCATCAACTTCAACTATCGCGCCGACCGCGCCCGTCAGATCACCCGCGTCCTCGCTCGCAACAGCGATGTTCCCGGTGGTCTCACGGCGAACGATGCCAACGATCTGCCCAATGCCGCCGAACTCGACGCAGAGATTCCACGCGCCCGCGCGCCTAAAAACATCCACTACGTCTGCATGACGCAGTACGACAAAAACTTCAAGCTGCCCGTCGTCATCCAACCGGAGTCGATGGATAACCTGCTCGCCAACCTGATGGCGCAGGCCAACCTCCGCAATCTGCGCGTGGCCGAGACAGAAAAATACGCGCACGTCACCTACTTCTTCAACGGCGGAATCGAAAAACCATTTCCCGGCGAAGACCGCGCGCTCATCCCATCGCAGAAGGTCGCGACCTACGACCTCGCACCTGAGATGTCGGCCTCTGGCATCGCCGATGCTGTGGTCAAAGCCGTCAACGACACCGCCTTCGACGTCATCATCGTGAACTTCGCCAACGCCGATATGGTCGGTCACTCGGGCAAGCTCGAACCGACCATTCGCGCCGTCGAAACCGTGGACACGCAACTCGGCCGCATCTATCAAGCCATCAAACAGCGCGGCGGATCGCTCCTCGTCACCGCCGATCACGGCAACGCCGAGATGCTTATCGATCCCGCAAGCGGCGGTCCGCACACCGCGCACACGACGAATCCAGTGCCGTTCATCCTCGTCAACGACGAGGCGAACACCAGCCATCACCGCATCCTTCGCCCCGGCGGAAGCCTGCGCGACATCTCGCCGACCATCCTGACCTTACTCGGTCTAGAAAAGCCGGAAGAGATGACCGGTGTGAATCTAAGCGACAAAAACTAACGACAGCGTGAAGATCGCTATACGATCTTCACGCTGCCGTCCTGCATCTTGTCGAAGGCATGAATCAGCCTTCCGGTTTCATCCATGTGGCGCAACGTCAATTTCTCCGGCGTGACTTCCAGATGGCTGAAGCCATAAACCTTCGCGGCATATGGTCCGCGCTGCGCTTCCTCAATCTTCAACGTGTAGAGGTCCGCGCCGCCTCCGCCCGACAGCACGAACGAAGTAGGATGGCTATCAAACTCCAGATGCTGCATATCGTGATCATGGCCTGCGAGATAGAGATGGGCTTTATGCTTGCGCAGCAGCGGCTCCCAATCCTGTATCAGGATTTTGTTGTCGCCATGCGGCCCATTGGAAAAGATGGGATGATGTCCCATTACGACGAGAAATGGCGTCGTGCGCGGTTTCAGCAACTCGGCCTCAATCCAGGTTAGCTGCTCTGCCTGTTGCTCTGCTGTCAGCGTAAAGTTTGCAGGCTTTGGCTTCAGTCCCGGAGGATGCGGCATATTGCTGTCGAGCGCAATCACTGTCATCAGAGGATTGGTCGCGGGAAAGTCGAACCTGTACCAGAGTGACGGCATCGTCCAGCGCGTTCCGCCCTTGCGTGCATACTCCAGTTCAGCTGCGACCTTGCTCTCAGGCATCCGCTGATAGTCATGGTTGCCCGCGATCGCATACGCCGGACAATTGAATACGTTCCTGGGATACATGTCCTCGAACTGTGTCTTCCATCGCACCGATGCAGCGCCGTCAGGCAGCTTTCCGTACCAATTGTCTCCAAGCATCAACAGGGCATCGGTGGTCAGGCTATGCTCACGAACATACTGCTGCATTGCTCCGGCAACGCGGCTCTGGGCTGTGAAGTCCTCGTAGCCCCAATCGCCCACCATCAGAAGCTGAGTGGCCGCAGCGTTGGGCTTATGAGCTGGCCGCTTGGCTAAGGAAGGCAGGGAACTAAAACCCGCAACGGCGCTAAACGCAAAACTCTGACGAAGAAATCCACGACGGCTAAGCATAATGATTGGCTCCAGATACTGGATTCGCTTATATCACCGTCATGCGAAAAGTTGATGAATAGCCCGCAACTAGAACTCGCGCCGGCCTTCCATCGCCCGCGACATGGTTACTTCATCCGCGTACTCGATGTCGCTGCCTGCTGGAACGCCGGTTGCGATTCGAGTCACCCTTACCTCGGGCCGCGCACGATGGATCTCTCCAGCAAGATAACCTGCGGTCGCTTCGCCTTCGGTCGTAGGTGAGGTCGCGAGAATGACCTCATCGACCTCGGGCAATCGAACCAGCAGGTTCGCAATTCGCAACTGCTCCGGCCCAACTCCGCCAATAGGCGAAAGCGTGCCATGCAGGATGTGATACACGCCGCTGTAGCTGCGCGTCTTCTCGATGGTCGCAATGTTGGTAGGCTCTTCGACCACGCAGATCTGCCGCTGGTCGCGCGATGTGCTCGTGCAATAAACGCACGGGTCAACATCGGTGATGTTGTTGCAGATCGAGCAAAGCCGTAGATGCTGTTTCAACTCGCGAATTGCTGCTGAGAGCTTGTCGGCATCCTCAGCCGAAGACCGCAGCACATGAAACGCCAGTCGCTGCGCGCTCTTGGTGCCGATTCCGGGCAGCTTGCGCAGTTCGTCGATCAGCCGCGTCATCGGTTCTGCAAACTGCGCCACTAGGTCAACCCCGGAAGATTCAAGCCGCCCATCATTCCGGCAACGCTCGCTTTGATCGCTTCATCGGCGCGGCGTCCAGCCTCATTCACCGCAGCGGTAATCAGGTCTTCCAACAGTTCAAGATCGCTGCCCGCGCTGCCGATGGCGGACTGCTCGATCTTCAGCCGCAACAATTCTTTCTTGCCGTTCATCCGAACCGTCACAACACCGCCGCCGGTTGAGGCCTCGACCACAGTCTCAGAGAGCTTGCGCTCCATCTGCTCCTGCATCTGCTTGGCTTGCCCCATCATCTCTTTCATCTTGCCCAGATCGGAAAAATCCATTAGTCCCCCTCGCGCAGATCGATCACATTGCGAATTTCGGCATCGAACAGCTTCTGCGCCTGCCGCACTACCGGATGTTCCATCGCCTTGGCCTGTGCGCTGCCGGATTTCGCCGCACGCGGCTTCTTCGCTGCAGCGGCCTTCGCGGTTCCCGGCAAAAGCACCAGCTTCAACGCGCCAGATCCAGCCTCGCGCAACGCGGCACGAACAATCTTCTCTGCCTCTGGATTGACGACCATGGACAGCATGTTCTTTGAAAGTTCAGTCTGCACGCGGACTTCGTTGCCATCAATCGTCCATTCGGCATCGGCCAGAGCATCCGCTGCCGAACCCTGACTCTTCGCAGTGGTCAGCGCCTCGGTCGCCACGCGCTGCAACTCGGCAGCCTCCTGCGATGCTTGCGGAGAACTCGTTGCAGGCGCTGCAACAGGAGCTACAACCTCAACAGGCGCTGCTTCGACCTTGGGCGGTTCAGGCACAGCTTCGACGACTGGAGAAGGCGCAACTTCCTTTACCGGAAGCGCGACTTCTTTCACAGGAGGAGCAGCGACCGGAACCGCAGCGACCTCCAATGGCTTGACCACAGCAGGTTCAGGCTCTATTGGCTTGGGCGTAACAGGCAGAGGAGCAGGAGTTGCCACAGCAGGCTTCTCAGTATCACCGCCCTCAAAGCGTTTGCGGCTCTTGTCCACTTCGAACGGGGAGAACGCAGGCTTCGCGCTCACCGGAGCAACGGGCGCGCTCATCACGCGATTCGCGACCGGACTCGGAGCCGCGACCCGCGCTTGCGCTGACGTGCTCTGTGTTCGCGGCTGTCCAGCATTTCCGCCAACAGGGAACTGGCTCAGCACTTCTTCCACCGGAAGCAGGCGTCGCAGATGAACCAGCTTCAGCAAGCCAAGCTCGAAGTGAAACCGCTGCTCCTGCCGGTAGCCCAGCTCATCGAACGTTCGTAGCATTACCTGGAGAAACCGGGTCAACTCTTCTTCGCCGAATATCGCTGCCGAGCGCCCTGCGCGACGTTGCTCGTCTGCGGAGATTTGCAACAGCTCACCCGAAACACCATTGGCATCGGCACCGTCCGATCCAATTCCAGCGATCTTCGCAATCACGCAGTTCCGCAGATAGCGTACGAACTGCCGCGCCAGTTGTGCTGGACTATTTCCGGCATCGAGCAACTGGTTCGCAACCGTAATGACCTCGGCGCTGCGATTTCCATCGACGGCCTCAAGAATTTTTTCGAACACGGCATTCGGAACCGTCCCCATCAGCTCGCGAATCTGCGACGCGTCGAGCACCGGCCTTCCGTCCTGCATGGGAGCGCTGGCAATCGCCTGGTCCATGATGCTGAGCGCATCGCGCATCGATCCATCGCCAGCCTCGGCCAGCAGCGAAAGCGCACCCTCATCGGCGTCCACGCCCTCGCGCTCCGCAATGCCACGCAGCTCGCCGAGAATGTCTACGAGCTTGACCGCATGAAAGCTGAAGTGCTGGCAACGCGACCGCACCGTCTGCGGAATGTCCTCAGGCTGGGTCGTCGCCATCATGAAGATGATGTGGTCGGGCGGCTCCTCCAGCGTCTTCAGCAGGGCGTTGAACGCCGCGTCGGTAATCTGGTGGGCTTCGTCGAGGATGTAGATCTTGTACTTGTCTCTTGCGGGCCGATATCGTGCCGCATCGCGCAGTTCGCGAATCTCGTCGATGCCGCGATTGGTGGCAGCGTCAATTTCGATGACGTCAACGGCGTTGCCGTTGCGAATCTCGGTACAGCTCTCGCAGACCTCGCAAGGCTCTGCCGTCGGTCGCAACTCACTGCCAATCGCGTTGCGGCAGTTCAGGGCCATGGCCAGAATGCGCGCGATGGTGGTCTTGCCGATGCCGCGATGTCCGCTGAAGATGTAGCCGTGGGCGATCCGCTGCTGGGTCAGCGCGTTCATCAGCGTGACGGTCACATGGTCCTGTCCCGCAACATCCGCGAAACGCTGTGGCCGGTATTTCCTTGCAAGAACCTGATATGCCATAAAAGAAGGTTGCGCCCGATCGTCGCTGTCGTACCGTTCCGATTGCCGCTGGCTTTATTGTATCGTCCGCAGCCGGGTTACTTTTTGCTGGCAGCGCGTTTGGCTCTGCGTGCCCGCCGCTTCACTTCGTCGTCGCTGAACATCGTTCCCCGGCACTTCGTCGAGCCGCAGTAGCAGTCGGCATCGCTGTCGTCGCTGTCGCACAGGTTGTACTCGTAAGTCAGCTCTTCCCCGACGGCGATGTCGCGAACGGCGACAATATAGATCCGTCCCTTATCGTCTTCGGTCTCGCAGTTCGGGTCGCAGGAGTGGTTGATGAACATCGCGGTGCCGAAGCCGTCGATCACCATGCCATTGTCGCCACAACTGAACAGGTAGGTGATGAAGCGGTCCTTGTAGCGCTCGTCCGCAACTTCTTTAGAAAACCGAGGTCCTTCGTACTCGCAGACCTTTGCCCCTTTTTTGAAGCTTCGCGTGGTGTAACAGCCCGCCGCATGGATGGACGAAGAACGAATGATGAGGCCTTTAGACATAAGTGAGAGAAAAATCCATCCGTTAAAAATAAGCGGGATAACCACCCGATGCTGACTATAACAAACCTCGCTAACCTATCGTCAAAGTATCAGGAGAAGTAATCTATTACCTGATGCCTGCGCGCTCCTCAATCCGGCTTTTGTTGGCTACTGCCGCTTTTTCCGCTGCGGCATGCCTGGCGCAGACGACCACGGCCCCGTGTCCGGCTGACCAGCCCGCGACCAAGCCCTGCACCGCAGCGCCCTCGACACAGCCTCCTGCCGCTGCTCCTGCGCCGACGCAGCAGTTTCCGTTTCCCGGCGAGACCAGCACGCCTGCCGCTCCAGCGGCCAATGCTCCAAATCCCGCTGCTTCTGCTGCGCACCCGTTCCCCACAGAGGCTGCTCCCGACATGCCTGGGGAAGCCCCCGCCGCCAGCAGCAGTTCAAGTTCTGATAGCAGCTCAAGCTCCGGTTCCAGCAGCAGTTCAAGCAGTGGTGATACGCCGGATGATCCCACCCCTACGCCGACCCGTCGCAGGCTGCCCAAGGTAAAAAATCTTCAGACCCCCGACGAGCGCGTGGACGAGGACATCACCGTCGCCAAGTTCTACTACAGCAGGGAAAACTACATGGCGGCGTATCTGCGCAGCAAAGACGCGGTTAAGATGGAACCCAACTACGCCGAGACTCACTTTTCGCTGGCCAGGGCAGCGGAGAAGCTGAAGAAGGTGGACGAGGCAAAGGCCGAATATCAAACCTACCTCAAGCTCTCTCCCGGCGGCGACAACGCCAAGACCGCACAGAAGGCGCTCGAAGATCTCCACTAAATCGGTTTTCCTCCAGAGGCAGCTTTGGTGATTGGAGCAAAACGCAGATTCCCTGCGGGAATGACAAACAAAAGGAAGCCACATCTGAGAGGAAGCAGCTATAGATCGGTTTCCCTATGGGGTGATAGGAACTTCTAAAGCATATTCCACCGCTACGCTGCGGAATGGAAAGTTCAGAGGATTTGCTTTCTCTACACCTGAGCGAACTTAGCTAGATCAAAGTACGCGGAGCACGACTACGGTCTCATCGTCGAAGTGCTCGACGCCTGATTGGAAGTCCGAGACGGCCTTAAGAATGGCCTCAACCGTCGAGGCCGCCGTCGGCTCGACCTGCGACTCCAACACCTGCCGGAGACGGTCGGTGCCAAACATATCGCCGTCTGCGTTCTCGGCGTCGGGAATGCCGTCGGAGAAAAAGACGATCATGTCGCCCGGCTGCGTCGATAGCGTGAATTCTTCGTACGTGACGTTAGGGAAGAGCCCCAGCGGAAAGCCCTCGGCCTTGATCGTCTTTACGGTCACGCCCTCGGAGGTGCGCGAGACGAAGACCGGCTGCACCGATCCTGCGTTGGCGATCTGTAGCGTCTGGTTGGAGTCGTCCCACACCGCCATCAGCATGGTGACGTACTGCGAGGCCAGCTTGCGCTCCTGTAGCTGGTCGTTCAGCGCGGCCAACATTGCGGCAGGCGAGAGGTGCTGCGGTGCCAGCGAGCGCAGGATTCCGCTGACCAGCGCGGCGTACAGCGCCGCCGGAGCAGCCTTGCCGCTGACGTCTCCTACCGCCAGAGCGATTCGAGCAGGCATGCCCGGCGAGCCGTAGTCGAGAAAGTCGTAGACGTCGCCGCCGATGGACCGTGCCGCAAGGAATTGCACCGCAATCTCGGCGCGTGCCAGCTTCGGCGGCCGCGAGGGCATCAGCCTCAGCTGCACCTTGCGCGCCATCTCCAGGTCGCGCTCCATGCGCTGCTCTTCCTCGTGGATGCGCTGGTAGAGGCGGGCATTGGCAATCGAGATCGCCACCTGCGCCCCTAGTGTTGAAAGCGTGCGCTGGTGGTCTTCGTTGTAGTAGTTGACCCGCGTATGCTCCAGATCGAGCACGCCGATGACCTGCCCCTTGTTTAGCAGCGGCACGGCCAGCTCCGAGCGTGTCTCCGGGTTTTCGGCGACGTAGCGTGTATCTTTCCGCGTGTCGGGCGACAGCACTGGTTCGCGCTGCTGTGCGGCGATGCCGATGATGCCTTGTCCCAGCACAATCGTGCGTTCGCGGATGACGCGCTCGCCATAGCGAGACGAGAAGCGATGCTCGAACTGCTGCGTGCGCTCATTCCACAGCAGGATGCTGAACATCTGGAAGTCGATGACGCGCTTGAGCAATTGGCCAATGCGCTCCAGCAGGTCGTCGAGGTCTAGGATGCTGGTAATCTCGCGCGAGATCTCGTTGAGCACGGTCAGCGTCTGCGCCTGCCGCGAGACCCGCGTGTACAGCCGCGCATTCTCGATCGCGATGGACATGCGCGAGGCCACCAGCTCCAGCAGTCGCTGGTGCTCCGGCGTGAAGTAGCCCAGCGCCTCCGATTCGATATCGAGCACACCGATGACCTTGTTCTTTACCAGCAGCGGCACGGCCAGTTCTGACCTTACGTTCGGGTTGGCGCTGATGTAATGCTCGTCTTTGGAGACGTCTTCGACCAGAAGCGACTTGCGTTGCAGCGCCGCCTGTCCGATGATGCCGCGTCCGATCTTGATGCGCAGGCGCTCCACTTCGGGAGTGTGGCCGGTCTGGAAGCGCATCCACAGTTCGTTGGTGCGGTCGTTGACCAGCAGAATGGCGAAGATGCGGTAGTCGATGACGGCGCGCACCAGGTCGGCTACCCGGTGCATCAGGGTGTTCAGGTCGAGCGTGGAGTTCAGCGCATCGGCGATATTGTGGAGGAAGTCGACCTGCAGTGGCTCCACCCGGATGTTCGTCGGCTTGACGACAGCGACGCCCTCCTGGACTGGCGGGCGATAGTCGCCTTCGAACTGGTCCTGCGGGACCTCGACCGGCGCTGGCGCAGCGGGGGGAGTGGTTCGGCGCGGCTTGTCAGCGATTGGCATGGGAAGAGGCGATGATACTACGGTGAAGGTGGGGGAGTGGAGTCACAACTTTGATGCGTGACCCCAATTCTACTTTTTGTGGGCGTCACGGGTACGGCTCGGGGTAAAGCCTTTATTTCTGCTGGACTATGCGGCTCCGCCGGTGAGCTCGGCCACAATTCTGACGCTGGCGCTGGCTCCGATTCGCGAAGCTCCCGCCTTGAGCATGGCGGTGGCGTCGGCCAGGGAGCGGATTCCGCCCGAGGCTTTGACGCCTGCGCGACGTCCCGCCTGGCCGCGCAGCAGGGCTATGTCGTCTACCGTGGCCCCGCCGGTCGAAAACCCGGTGCTGGTCTTCAAAAAATCGGCCCCTGCGCTCAACGCCAGCTCGGCGGCGCGCAGCTTCTCCTCGAAGCTGAGCAGGCAGGTCTCGAGGATGACCTTCACGATGGCTCCAGCCGCATGGGCCAGTTCGACGACACCGCGAATATCCTGCTTGACGGCCTCGTAGTCGGCAGCCTGTCCTGACTTCAGCAGACCTATATTGAGCACCATATCCACATCATGCGCGCCATGCTTGATGACGCGGGTGGTCTCGTCGTGTTTGGAACTGGACAGCGTGGCTCCCAGGGGAAATCCGACGACGACGCCGACCGGAATCCCGGTGCCGCTTAGCGCGGCGGAGGCCAGCGAGACCCAGGTGGGGTTGACCATGGCGCAGGCAAAGCGATATTCGGCGGCCTCGTGGCAGAGCTGGAGCACCTGGCTGCGGGTGGCGTCCGGCTTCAGAAGGGTATGGTCCAGCACTGCGGCAAGGTTCTGCGGAGAGGAAAGGGTATGGGCGGCGAACGCTGCCGCGTCGAAGTGCTCAGGCCCATTGGGGAGGGGTTCAGCGATAGACAAAGTGCTCAAGCATGCTCCTTCGGCAAGGGGAGTTCTCCCTGCCGCGTACTTTCTATCATACCGGGATAGAAGCTGGCAGAAGAGGCGGCTGTGTAAGGAGTAGACGGATCAGACGGGAAAAAGGGTCTGGCTGTTCCTTGGCTTGCGGTTATGGGTCGTTCGAGCAAGCTGAACCATCTAATTCCCATGGCAAAGGCACTTCAGCTCTCCGTATTGGACCAGTCCCCGGTCTCCACCGGAAGTACCCCGGCGCAGTCGCTACAGAACTCCATTGAACTGGCGCGGACGGTCGATCAACTTGGCTACCGCCGCTTCTGGATGTCGGAGCACCATGCCATGGATACGCTCGCGTGTACGGCCCCGGAGATTCTGCTGGCGCGTATCGGTGCGGAGACGAAGCAGATCAGGCTGGGCTCCGGCGGCATCATGCTGCCGCACTACACCCCGCTTAAGGTGGCGGAGGTCTTTCGTACCTTGCACGCGCTTTATCCCGGTCGCGTCGATCTTGGCATCGGTCGCGCTCCCGGCGGCGGTCCCATGGAAGCCCTGGCGTTGAAGCGCGACCGCAATACCAAGATGCTCGACGACTTTCCCGATCAGGTCAGCGAACTGCTCGCGTTTCTGGCGCAGGACTTTCCCCAGCAGCACCCCTTTGCCCGCATTCGCGTCTCGCCGCAGATGCCTGGCGGGCCGGATGTCTGGATGCTCGGCTCGAGTCTTTGGAGCGCGTCTGCGGCGGCAGAGTTCGGCCTGCCCTATGCGTTTGCCCACTTCTTCAGCGGTGAATCCTCGCGTGCTGCAATTGAGACCTACCAGCACCGCTTTACTCCGAGCCGCTATCGCTCCGAGCCTGAGGCAATGGTGGCCGTCGGAGTCATCTGCGCGCCCACGCAGGAGGAGGTCGACTACCTGGCGAGCAGCGTTCGTTTGCTGCAATGGCGGATTCGACAGGGCGACCGTAGCCCCATCGCCTCCCCTGAAGCCGCTCAACGCGAACTGGGCATGTTGGGAAATCCTGCGAGTGAGACCGGCGAGTGGCCACGCTACTTTGTCGGTACCCCGGAAAAGGTGAGGGGAGATCTCGAACAGATGGCAGCCGCGCTTGGCATTGCCGAGATAGTGGTGAATACGATTGTCTGGGACCACGCTACCCGGTTACGCAGCTATGAGCTGCTGGCGGAGGTATTTGAGGTCAGTAATCAGCTGGAGACGGTAGTGGCGGGGGGTGTGTCGGAATAGGACAGACAAGCGCCGAAGCGGAAGTAGGGGTCTATAAAGCGACAGAAATTCAATGGCGACAAGGCGGAAGTAGAAGTAAACATGATGGCGCTACGAGCAGACCGCAGGTCCTTCGATTGCGTCGCTCGCAATAACGCGTCGAGAGACTTCGCTCAGGATGACATTTTTCATATTTATCAATCATTTACGGAGTGCCTATATGTCGATACTGCCTAGATCCAACCGGCGTCGATGATGTAGTCCTGGCCGGTGATGGCGGAGCTGTCGTCGGCGGCGAGAAAGAGGAGAAGGCGGGAGATCTCGTCGGGCATGACGTGACGCTTCAGGAATTGCACCTTGAAGAGCTCTTGCTCGTAATCGGAGGACATATAGAGACGCTGCTGCTTTTCGGTGAGGACGGCTCCGGGGAGGACGGCGTTGACGCGGATGTTGGCGGGGCCGAGGTCTTTGGCCATGGAGCGGCTCATGCCGGTGATGGCTGCCTTGGCGGTGACGTAGACGGAGAGGTGCGCCGTGGGGATGCGCCACGAGATCGAGCTCATGTTGATGATGGAGCCGCCGCCCGCGGCCTTCATGCCGGGTGCGACGGCCTGGGCGGCGAAGAAGTGGTGGTGAAGGTTGGCGGCCATGCCTGCGTTCCATGAGGCGGGGGTGACGTCTTCAAAGCGGTGGCGGTCGTCGTTGGCGGCGTTGTTGATGAGGACGCGGGGTGTGCCTAGCTGCTCGGTGACGGCGGCGATGGCGGATTGCAGGTCTTCGATGTGGGTGAGATCGCAGTGGTAATAGAGGGGCGTGTGCTTCGAGCGCTGGGCGAGGTCGTCGACCAATGCGAGGGCGGGGGCGTCGGCTACATCGAGAAAGGCTACGCGAGCGCCTTGCAGGGCGAACTGCTCGACCGTGGCGGCCCCGATGCCTGAGGCTCCGCCGGTGATGAGGACGACCTTATCAGCAAGGCTGGGGTAGGTGGCGTAGATCGGCTCTGTGCTCATAGGGATTCTCGTTAGTGGAGGAGTGGAGGAAGCTTGTCGGAGATGCCGAAGAGAAAGATGGCTCCGATGATGAAGCTGTAGGCCGCAGTGAGCGAGGTGACGACAGTCTGAATGCGCGGGCGGTTGGTCGCTCCGGCGAAGATGCCTGAGGCGGATGCGGTCATCAGAGTGTTCATCATCAGCAGACCCACGATGAAGGAGAGCAGGCCGATGAAGCCGCGGCTGGTGCCGCCGAGGTTTGCGGCGAGTAAAAAGAGCAGGAGCTGCGATGGGGTTTCGGCGCCGAGGCCGTGGATGATGCCGACGACGAAGACAGAGCTCTGGTTGTACTGGAAGGCGAAGGGCTCGGGCTGCGAGATGGAGGGGTTGAAGCGGCGATGGATTTGCCAGCCGGTGTAGCGTGCTCCGGAGATGAGCAGCGCGATGCGGCTGCGGGGGATGTGGTGGTGGTGCTCGCTGCCGGGCTTGCGGCGGAGGAAGGTGGTCAGCACATAGATGGCGAGGAGGATGAGGGTAGCGCCGACGAGGCGTTCGCTGACGACGTCGAGGTGCGCGGGCAGCGAGAGGTGCAGGAAGATGACAGCGGAGCCGAGCAGGGCGACGGTGAGCGCGTGGCCGAGGGCGTAGAGCAGGCCGAGCTTCATGCCTTCGCGCCAGGTGCGCTGGACGCTGGTGATGTCGGAGATGGCGGCGAGGTGGTCGTAGTCGAAGCCGTGGCGTAGGCCGAGGAGGAGGCAGGAGAAAAGTGCGAGCTCGAGCGTGGACGACATGCAGGTTCCAAGGTACGGTGCGCGGCGACGGGTTGCAAGCGGGAGCGAGGGTAACGTTGGGCGCCTGGTGCCCGGTAACAATAGAATGACTGTTGCATCACTGAACGGAGGATGGATGGATTTCGAGAAGGCGATGCGGGAGGCGGTGGCTCCGAGGCCAAAGGTGGCGAGGCCGATTGTGCTGGTGGGCGCGGGTGGAATTGCGCATGATGCTCACCTTCCGGCCTATAAGAAGGCCGGGTTTCCTGTAGTCGCGGTAGTGGACAGGGACCGCGAAAAGGCGGAGGCGCTGGCGAAGAAGTTCGAGATTCCGTTTGTGGCGGGGACGATTGCCGAGGCAGTGGCGTATGTGCCGAAGGATGCGGTGTTCGATTGTGCGGTTCCAGCTCCTGCACAGACGGGAGTGCTGCCGCAGTTGCCGGATGGGGCGGCGGTGCTGCTGCAGAAGCCGATGGGAGAGACGCTGGCCGAGGCTACGGAGATCCTGAAGATCTGCCGGAACAAGGGGCTGACGGCGGCGGTGAACTTTCAGTTGCGATGGGCTCCGAATATGCTGGCGGCGCGCGCCTTGTATGGGACGGGCGCGTTGGGCGCGCTGCATGACATGGAGGTTTCAGTAAGCTGCCATATGCCGTGGGAGCTTTGGAGTTTTCTGAAGACGGCTCCGCGGCTGGAGATTCTGTATCACTCGATCCACTACGTCGATCTGGTGCGGAGCTGGTTTGGGAATCCGCTGGGAGTGTATGCGAAGACGGTGAAGAGTCCGCGGACAGCCGAGCTTGCGGCGACGAAAAGTGTGATTACGTTCGACTATGGCGATGACAAGCGCGTGTTCATCGCGGCGAACCATAGCCACGACTTCGACCCGAAGATGCAGCGCAGCTTTGTGCAGTGGGAGGGCATGGAGGGCGCGATGCGCGCGCGGATGGGAGTGAATCTGAACTATCCGGTGGGACTGCCGGACAATCTTGAGTACATTGTTCGCGGCGATGATGGATGGAGCGACGGGCCGGTGAGCGGGAACTGGTTTCCGGATGCGTTTATGGGATCGATGGGATCGCTGCAGGCTTATGTGCAGGGGGAAGCTGC
Source organism: Granulicella sp. (assembly GCA_041691255.1). GTDB lineage: Bacteria > Acidobacteriota > Terriglobia > Terriglobales > Acidobacteriaceae > Edaphobacter. The sequence continues at coordinate 20,541 of JBEPUY010000033.1, forward strand.
GACGCTGCCGACGAGCGTGGAAGATGCGATCGACACCATGCGTACAGTGGAGGCAGCTTATATTTCGAGCGAACGCGGTGGGGTGGAGTTGTCGGAGCTTGGGCTGAAGTAAGAATGAAACGCATTGGCTCTGACGCGATGAGTTCGCGTCAGAGCCAACGTTTTTATTTTTCGGGTATCGACTCAGCTAAGAGTTTTTGTGAGGCCTCGAAGGCCTTTGCGGAGTGCTCGTGGGCCTGGCGCGAGAGTTCGTGGGCGCTGAGATGATCTTCTTTGTTGTGGGACATCGCTGCCGCGTTGTGCGCGTGTGCTGCCTGAAGGTGGAACTCTGCGGCTCGTTGATGCATTTGGTACGTGTTGCTATGCGTTTCGCCCATGACGGTAGCCTCTTTTGATGTTGGATGCTATTGATGGCCTGGAGGAGTTTCGGCGGTTAGAGCGAAATCAGCTTGGGTGCGTGCGAACTGATGAACAGCAACCGCAGATCCTCCGCCTGCGGCGAAGGATGACAAGTCTAAGGGTGCGGTAATGCTGATACGGCTTTTAGCGGCCCATCCATCCGCCGTCTACGGTGAGGATGGTTCCGGTGACGTAGTCGCTGGCGCTGGAGCTGAGGAAGAGTGCTGCTCCGGCGAGGTCCTGCGGCTGTCCCCAGCGGGCGGCGGGAATGCGCTCGAGAATCTGACGGTTGCGGGTCTCGTCGGCTTGCAGGGCTTCGGTGTTGGTGGTGGCGAAGTAGCCGGGAGCGATGGCGTTGACCTGAATCCCTTTGGGTGCCCACTCGTTGGCGAGCGCCTTGGTGAGCTGGGCTACGCCACCTTTGCTGGCCGCGTAGGCGGGGACGCGGATGCCGCCCTGAAAGCTGAGCAGGGAGGCGATGTTGACGATTTTGCCGGGAGCGTTGCGGGAGATCATGTCGCGGGCTGCGAGCTGCGAGAGCTGGAAGACGCTGGTGAGGTTGACCTGCACGACCTGCTGCCAGTCTTCGAGCAGGGTGTCTTCGGCGGCGGCGCGGCGGATGGTTCCGGCGTTGTTGATGAGGATGTCGACGCGACCCAGCTTCTGCTTGACCTGATGGAAGAGAGTCTCGGCGCCGGTGGTGCTGGAGAGGTCGGCCTGGAAGGCTTCGGCGCGGCCCCCGGCGGCGTTGATGGCGGCGGCGGTGTCATCGGCGGGGCGGCGGTTGCCGTGGACGGCTACGGCGGCTCCGGCCTGCGAGAGCGCGGTGGCGATGGCCGCGCCGAGACCGCTGGCGGCTCCCGTGATGAGGGCTACTTTGTTGTCGAGGCGGAAGAGGTCGAGTGCGTTTGAAGTATTTGACATCGTTAAGCCAATGTACCGCCCTGACGAGAGCAGGGCAACCCAGCGAGAATTGCCTGAGTTGCCCTGCTTTTCATCTGCCTGATGGGCGGGATTAGTGGTGTGGCTTTACAGCGACGCCCATGCCGCTGAGTTTGCTGCGTGCCTGCATCGCCTCGGGAGAGTTGGGGAAGCGCTGGATGAGGTTGCGAAGCTCGCTGACGCCCGCTGCCGTCTGTTTAGAGGCGATGAGCGCGTTGCCCTTGTGCAGGCGCGATACCGGGACCTTGTTGCTGGCGGGGTATTGCGCGATCACCTTGTCGTAGTTCTTGATGGCATCGGCATAGTGGCCGGCGCGATAGTCAATCTCTCCGCGATAGTAATAGGCGTTTCCCGAGAGCGGATTGTCAGGATAGTTTTTGGTGACATCGCCGAACTCCGATGCGGCCAGCGAATATTTCGCGGACATGTAGTCGCCGAGAGCTGTCTTGTAGAGCTCGTCGGCGGGTGGAGCTGCGGGGCCAGCAGGAGCTCCATTGTCGGCTGGCAGCGGTGTCCCGGCGAGCGGCTTGCCGTCAGCGCCTGTGTTGGGAGCGGGCTGCGCGGAGGCGTCGGAGGGTGCATTGGCAGGAAGAGCTACGGAGTTATCGGGTATACCAGCACCGGCGGCAGGCTGTGCGTTCTGCTGGTTCGCGTTGATCGACTGCTGCTGGTTCTGGATGTTCTGAAGCAGCTTTTCGAGATTGCCGATGCGCGCCTTGACCTCGTCGAGCGAGTCGTTCATGGACTGGATCTGGCCGGAGACCTGGTCGATCTTGGTGCCTTGGGCATTCTGCTGTTCCAGCATCTGCTTCTTCAGATCGTCCATGTTGGACGACATTTTGTTGACGGCGTCGGCGCTCTGCTGGACGAGGTCCTTCATGACGCCCATGCGCTCGTCGTTGGTCTGCTGGAGACGGGCGACGGCATCCTGCAACTGCTGGACTTGAGTCTGGAGCTGAATCATGTCGCGGTTCGCGGCGAAGGCGGGGGTGGTGAAGACCATCACGGTGCCGAGCAGGGCGACCGAGGCGAGACGGATCGATTTGTTGGCGGAGGAAAGCTTATTTTTTTTATTGGCCATGGGCGACGCTCGGCTTTCAAGGGGATGCTGTCAGCCCCCGTGCAGTGAAGTGAGCAAAAGGCACGAGGGCTGAGGGTAATAGACAACTACATTGGGTTAGCGGTCGAGAGAGAACTGTCCACGGCGGTTCTGCTGCCAGCAGCTTTCATTCTCTTCGGTGCAGAACTGCTTCTCCTTGCCGTAGCTGATGACGCGGAGGCGGCTTGCGGCGACTCCGGCATTGACCAGCGCGGTGCGGGCAGAGTTGGCGCGGTTCTCACCGAGCGCGAGGTTGTACTCGGCCGATCCACGGTCATCGCAGTAGCCGCCGATGACGACCTTGATGGCTGGATGCGCCTGCAGATAGCTGGCAGCCTGCGAGATCGAGGACTGGGCATCGGGGCGGAGATCGAAGCTGTCGTAGTCGAAGAAGACGTCCTTGACGTTCTGGTGAAAGACCTCATCGCTGCCCATGTCGCCAGCTTCGTTGGCGGGAACGGTGGGAGCTTCCGGCACGCGCACGGTGACGCGGACATCGGCTTCGGCGGTACCGCCATCACCCTTCGCGGTGAGATGGAAGTTGGTCGAGGTGGAGGGAGAGACGGTCTGGGTGCCGTTGGCGTTCACCGGGCCGATGCCGTCGATGGTGACGGTGCTGGCATTCTGGGTGCGCCAGTTGAGGACGACGGACTGACCGACATCGATGGCCGTGGGGTCGGCAGTGATGGTGGCCGTCGGGGCTGCTCCGGTCTCCGCAGGCCCAGGCCCGAGGCTGTTCGGGTTGATGCCGCTATGTTTCTTGTGGCAACCGGTGACGGCAGCCAATGCAATTACGGTAGCGGCCAGCACTATGGCCCGGTTGATTTTGGTTCGCGTTACGTTCATCGTATCTCCCTTGCTCAGCAGCAGTATCTCAAACAATCAAAGTTGACTGCGAAACAACTTTCGCAGAGGTACAAAAAGTATTTATTTCCAGCTCCAGTTTGGCATGTCTCCGCCGGTGCCAGTGAGAGCATGTTTCTGGGTGCCGTCGGAGAGCATGGTCCAGATCTTGTTCTGGGCCGTCCTGCCGTTGGCGGCGCTGGCGTAGACGATGTGCCTGCCGTCGGGTGACCAGGAGGGGAAGTCGCATGGGCCCTGATCGTGGGTGAGCTGGATCCAGCGCTTGGTGGCAATTTCCATCACATAGATGTCCTGCCCGCCGGGAGCGCCGGGGCCATATTTGCGGTTCCAGGCGAAGGCGATGAAGCGGCCGTCGGGAGACCAGGAGGGCGAAGAGGCGTAGCCGCCGTCGGTCATGCGCTGGATGGCTGAGCCGTCCGTATCCATGATGTAGATCTGGGGCAGACCGGTGCGGCCGCTGACCCAGGCGATCTGGGCCCCGGTCTTGGGGTTGTAGACGGGCGAGACATCGGGGCCGCGGAAGCTGGTGATGCGCCGGGCGAGCCTGCCATCGGCGTCCGAGATCCATATCTCCGGGTCGCCGGTGCGCGAGGAGGAGTAGGCGACGCTCTTGCCGTCAGGAGACCACGCGGGCGAGATGTTGGTGCCGCCTGACTCGGGGAAGTTGACCATGCGGTTGAGCAGCATCGAGTACATGTGAATCTGGAAGCCGTGCTTCCCCAGCGAAGAGAAGGCCAGGCGGGAGTTGTCGGGCGAGATGCGCGGCGAGATGGAGACGGTGCCGAGATGGGTGACGGGATGCTGGTTGGCTCCGTCGTAGTCCATCGACCAGATCTCCTTGTTGCCGCCGCCGATCTTGACGTAGAAGATCTTGGTCTCTGCGATGCCGGGGGTGCCGCCGCCGAGCCGGAAGATGATCTCATCGGCGAAGCGGTGGGCTACCTGGCGAGCAGAGTCGTCCGTGGCGGCTTCGTTGTACTGCTTGGCCAGCACCTGGGGGTACTGCGCGTTCTTGGCGTCGAAGAGGTAGCCGTTGCAGATGATTCTGCCGTTCTGGACGCTGAAGCCACCGAAGGCGACCATGGCCGCTGAAGAGGGAGCTGCGGACCACTGGGTGAGGACGATCTCTGCCGGAGCGCCGGGCGTGGCCTGTGGCTGCATGCTCTTGGAGACGACATCGAAGATACCCGCGTTGGCGAGATCGTTATAGAGGGTGGTGTCGAAGGTGTGCTTGAACGGAGCGGTCTGCGGGTCGGTCGAGAGCGGCTTGAAGTCAGCGACCGCGATGCGGATGCTGGAGGCGCCGCTGGAGGTCTCGGTCTTGAACCAGTCCTGCGCATGCAGCGTTGAGACACTGAGCAGAAGGACGGACATGGCTGCCAGCCAGATGGGCAGCCGCACGGAGCGACGGTTGGAGGTGCGGTCTGGGGTAAGCATTCTCTCCTATGGTAGATGCAAATAGTAGACGCAGCGCGATTGAAAAAGTTAAAACACGTTATTGCTTGCGGTAGTTGAAGGTGTACTCAACAGTAATATGGTCGCCCTGAGGCAGCGGGCCGAAGCCTTCGACTCGCTGCAGGGCGCGAAGCGCGGAGGTATCGAGCGTGGACGAGCCGCTGCGGTTCTCGACGCGGGCGTTGGAGGGAACTCCCTCGCGGTTGATGTCGAAGACGATGGTGACGCTTTTTCCGTTGGAGGCGACGGGGTCTGCCTCCTGCGTGAACCAGTTCTGCGCGACGGTGCGATTGACGATGTTGACGTAATAGGCGAAACGGGCACCGAAGTTACGGTCCTGCACGCTCGCGCTGGCTGAGCCGTTTTTGAGCTGCATGGTGGCTTCGGGAATACGGATGCCGCCGGTGTCGCCGGTGGTGGCCTTCTTGGGCTGAGGCTGCACGGGCTGAACATGCTTGGGCGGCTGAGGCGTCTCTTTGGGCGCAACTTTCGGCGGCTTCACTTCCTTTTTGAGGATAGGGATGTCCTTGGGGCTGGGCGGCGGTTCGGTCTTTTCCTTGGCGACGACCGGAGCGGGGCTTGGCGTCTCCGAGGTGAGCACGCCGGTGTCGAGTTCGCGCTGCTTGGGTGGAAGCGGAAGGGAGGCGACCATGGTGGCCTGGATGGCGCCTGCATTGGAGGCGTCCCCACCCCATGGCGGAGTGTGCGAGCGAAAGATGTACGCCCAGCCGAGGATGAGGGCGACGACCAGCGCGTGCAGTACGATCGAGCCGACGAGGTTGCCGCCGAGCTTGTCATCGGTGCTGGTGTCGCGGCTGTACTGGAGCTGAGTGGCTATGACCCGGTCCTCATTTGGCTTTACTTGGCCTGAATTGGCCGGGTGACGATGCTGATGTCGGTGATGCCGGCCTGCTTGACCGCATCCATTACGGAGGCGAAGGCACCGAAGGGCACACGCTCGTCGGCGCGGAGATAGATGATGCGCTTGGTCGCGGGGCCGGAGCCTACGGTCTTCAAGAGGGTGGGCAGGTCGTTGACGTTGACGGGCTTGTCCTGCAGGAAGACGTTCTGGTCCTTGTCGATGGTCACGACCATGCGCTCTTCGGTGAGCTGGTTGACCGAGCGCGTCTTGGGGATGGCCACGATGACGCCGGACTGGAGCACGGGCGCAGTCAGCATGAAGATGAGGAGTAGTACGAGAACGACGTCGACCAACGGTGTGATGTTGATCTCGGCGAGCGCCGTCTGCGTGCGACCTTTGGCGGAGAAGGCCATTGCTAGAAGGACCTCCGGCGTGGCTCTTCGGGCTGCTGCGGCGCTGCGGGTGGTGTGATCAGAGCCGAGTTCTCGATGGCATTGAGAAGCTCGCGGCCGAAGTCGTCCATGCGTGAGGCGAATTCGCGCAGGCGAGCGGTGAGCTGGTTGTAGCCGACGACGGCGGGGATGGCGACCACAAGACCCGCGGCGGTGGTGATGAGTGCTTCGGAGATGCCGGGTGCGACGGCGCGCAGGGTGGCGGCGCCTGCGGTGCCGAGGCCGTGGAAGGCGTCGATGATGCCCATGACGGTGCCGAAGAGGCCGATGAACGGGGCGATGGCGGCGATGGTGGCGAGCCAGGTCATGCGGCTCTCCATCGCGGTGAGGGCTTCGCTGGAGGCGGTCTGCGCGGCGCGTTCAAGAGCGATTGGGTTGCGGGGCATGCCGCGTCCGCCGTTCTGGCGCTGATACTCCTCGTGGATCTCGACGAAGACGGGGACCAGGGGGCTTGGCTTGAACTGCTCGGCGACCGAGGCGATCTCGCTGAGGCGCGTGGATTTGCGAAAGGCTCGCACGAAGCGCTGGCCCTGCATCTGGGCATGGCGAAAGGTGGACCACTTGGAGAGCATGATGGCCCAGGAGAAGACGCTGGCGATCAGCAGGATGATGAGCACCGTGAAGGCGACGGGGCCGCTGTTGTGAACCATCTCCACCAGCGCGCTGCCGTTGGAGGCGATGGGAGCAGGGTTAGAGGCATCTTCCTGGAGGAGAGCAAGGGCAAAAGTCCAGAGCATAGTTATTGATCACCAGTCGTTAGTGTAAATCGAGGTTGCGGCGAAGTGCAGGTGGGGGCATCTGCTGTGATGCCGGGGGGACAACCATAGATGCTTCGGCACGAGGTTTGCTATCCTCGCGGTACGTCCATCGTCTGAGAATCTGTTTCAGTTAAAACTGAAGGCTTTGGCATTGATTTGCACCAATCAGAAATAAGCAAAGGCAAGAACTAAAGACGGAAATACAGGGGTCTCTCCACTACGCCGCGCGATGAGACTGCGCAGCTCCGGTCGAGATGACGTGGTTCAAAAGTTCTAAACAGATTCTGAGGGTTACATGCTGCTGGAATTGCGCGCGGAAAACTACGCTGTGATCGACCGTGCGGTCGCTAACTTCGGGCTGGGGCTCAACCTGCTGACCGGAGAGACCGGTGCGGGCAAATCCATCCTGATTGACGCGCTGGCGCTGCTGCTGGGCGGCAAGGCTTCTGCCGATGTGGTGCGGCATGGGGCCGACAAGGCCGTGGTGGGGTGTGTGTTCGAGATGACTCCCGGCGCGATGGCAATTCTTGAGGCGAATGGGATCGATGCTGAGGCAGACCATATATTGCTTCGACGTGAGATCGCGGCGAATGGTAAGGGGCGGGTCTTCGTCAATAACCAGCCCGCCACGGTAGGAGTGTTGCGGCAGCTTTCACCCGAACTGGCGCTGGTGCACTCCCAGGGAGAGACGCTGGGGTCGTTCGACCAGGCGCAGCAGAGAATTCTGCTGGATAGGTTCGGCGCGATCTCGACCGATGCTGTGGCTGAGGCGTTTGCGGTGTGGCGAGCGACTACCGACAAGCTCGAGGAGCTGCAATCGGCTGAGCAGGACCGTCTGCGGATGGCTGACCTGTGGAGATTTCAGAGTAAGGAGATCGATCAGGCAGGGTTGGGGGCTGAGGACGAGGACGTTCAACTGGAGGCCGAGAAGCGGGTGCTGGGGAATGCCGAAAAGCTTTATGCGGCGGCGATGGGCGCGCATGAGCTTCTGTATGAGTCAGAGAATTCGGCGGAGGCGGCGCTGGGTTCGGCGTTGAAGCATCTGGAGGAGCTGGCGCGGTACGATGCGCGGTTTCAGGAGCCAGCGCAGCAGTTGGCTGCGGCGAAGGCGGCGGTGGAAGATGTGGACGCCGAGGTGCGCGATTTTGCCGACAACGTCCATGCCACGCCGGGGCGGCTGGAAGAGATTGAAGACCGGCTGGCGGCTCTTGACCGGTTGAAGCGGAAGTACGGTCAGACTTTGACGGAGGTGATTGCCTTTGGTGCGGAGGCGGCGCGGCAGTTGAGCGAGGTGGAGAACAGGGACGCTCTTCTGCTGGAGTTGAAGGCAAAAGAGGTGCAGGACGCCGCGGCTTACCAGGCAGCGGCGAAGCAGCTTTCTGCTGGGCGGGCGGAGGCGGCAAAGAAGCTGGAGAAGCTGGCCGAGGCGCAGATTAATGATTTGGCGATGAGTACGAAGTTCAGGATCCAGGTGACGATGGAGCAGGCTCCCAGCGCGTGGACCGCGCATGGATGGGACCGGGTGGAGTGCCTGATCGCCACCAACGCGGGTGAACCTCTGAAGCCGCTGCATGAGATCGCCTCGGGCGGCGAGATGTCGCGGGTGATGCTGGCGCTGAAGGTGACGGTGGAAGAGGGAACTGCGGGTGTGAGGAAGAAAAAATCTCCTCTGCCTCGCACGCTGGTCTTCGACGAGATTGATATTGGTATCGGAGGGCGGGCTGCCGAGGCGGTGGGAAAGAAGTTGAAGACGCTGTCGAAGGGGCAGCAAGTCCTGTGCATCACGCATCTTCCGCAGATTGCCGCGTTTGGCGATCAGCATTTCCTGATTGAGAAGACCGAGAAGCGGGGGCGCACGCAGACCGATGTTCGGCGTATGGAAGATGCGGAGCGCACGCAGGAGATCGCCCGGATGCTGAGCGGCGCGAAGTTGACTGAGACCAGCTTGAAGCACGCGGAGCACCTTCTGCAGAGCAGCCGGTAGAACGCACATCTCCTTAGGGAGCGATGGCATCCCACTGAGCAGGCAAGTTCATGGAGGATATCAATGGCTACTGAAGGCAAGAAGTGCGCGATGGACGGTTGTACCTGTGTGCCGGCTGACGGCAAAAAATACTGCTCAACCTACTGTGAAGATGCCAAGGGCGTAACGACGTTGAAGTGCGAATGCGGGCATCCTGGCTGCAAGGGTGAAAGACTTTAGCAGCGGTGAGTCGTAATTCCTTGAGATGGAGTCATTTAGAGAACCTTTCTGAAAGTTGAAGGGAGGCGTTGCTTTGATTTCGCCGCTGTGGCTGCCGTGCACCAAGGATGGTTCAAATTCGCCCCAGACCCCCACCGAACGCGGTATACTGATAGGCGTGACTACAACCACCCTTGACCACGCTGCGATCGATCAGAGCGGTACCTCCAAAACCAAGCGAGTTCTCCTTCTCAAGCCCCGCGGCTTCTGCGCTGGTGTTGTGCGCGCGATTGATATCGTGCAGATTGCGCTGGAGACTTTTGGCGCGCCGATCTATGTCCGCAAAGAGATTGTGCATAACAGCTATGTCGTGACCGACCTGGCCAAGAAGGGCGCTATCTTCGTCAATGAACTGGACGAGGTTCCTGAAGGCGCTCGCGTCATTTATTCGGCCCATGGCGTTTCGCCCGCGGTTCGTGAGCACGCCAAGGAGCGCGGCCTGAAGGTGATCGACGCTACCTGTCCGCTGGTGACCAAGGTGCACGTCGAGGCGATCAAGTTTGCCAAGCAGGGATATTCGCTGGTGCTGGTTGGGCATCGCGACCACGAAGAGGTGGAAGGAACGCAGGGCGAAGCTCCCACCGTGACCCAGGTAGTTTCGACGGTCGAAGAGGTTGAGGCGTTGGTGGTTCCTGACCCGGAGAAGGTAGCCTACCTGACGCAGACGACGCTCTCGCTGGACGAGGCGCGCTACATGATCGAGGCGCTCAAGAAGAAGTTTCCCAGTATTGTTGGGCCGCACGCGCAGGACATCTGCTATGCGACGGAGAACCGCCAGACCGCGGTAAAGAATGTTGCCCATGGGGCGGACATTGTGCTGGTGGTTGGCTCGCGCAACAGCTCGAACTCGAACCGCCTGGTGGAGGTCTCGCAGAATCTGGGGACGAACTCCTACCTGATCGACAAGGCAGAAGATATCAAGCTGGAGTGGCTTGACGGCGTCGATACGGTAGCCGTGACCGCCGGGGCTTCTGCTCCCGAGGTTCTGGTGAAGGACGTCGTCGAGTATCTGCAGAGTAAGGGCTACGGTTCCGTCGATGAGGTGGAAGTGATGCCGGAGAATGTTCGCTTCGGTTTGCCTCCTGAGATCGTCCAGGCGATTGCGTCCGCTCCGCAGGCCTCACGCTGAGCGGGAAGTTACAACCAGAGAGTTCGGTATCCATGAGTACCTCTTCAAGTAATCCGAAGACCGCAGATCAGCCGGCGCGGCCGCGCTTTGGCCGGATGGACCTCGGATTGGAGCATGTGGCGGATGGAGTCGCACGCGCAAAGGAATGGCTGCTGGGTCAGCAGGATCCTGAGGGATTCTGGTGCGGCGAGCTCGAAGCGGACAGCATGCTCGAGTCCGACTACATCTTTATGCACACGCTGCTGGGGACGGGCGATCCCGGCAAGATGGAGCGGGCGCTCAACGAAATTCTGCGGCATCAAAATGACGACGGTGGATGGAGCCTCTATCCCGGCGGGCCCTCGAATATCAGCTATGGCGTGAAGGCTTACCTGGCGTTGAAGCTGATGGGCTGGTCGAAGGACCATCCGGTCCTGGTAAAGGCTCGGGAATGGGTTCTCGCCCATGGCGGCGTGGTGGAGTGCAATACCTTCACCAAGATCTACCTGTGCGCGCTGGGTCAGTATGACTATGCCGCGGTGCCTGCGATTCCGCCGGAGATCGTCCTTTTTCCCAACTGGTTTTACTTCAATATCTACGAGATTTCGTCCTGGTCGCGTGGCATTCTGGTGCCGCTGTCGATCATCTATTCGAAGAAGCCGTTCAAGAAGATTCAGCCGGAGCAGGGAATCGATGAGCTGTTCGTGGGGGGACGGGAGAACGCGAATCTGCACCTGCGCTGGGACAGGAAGCGTCCCATAAGCTGGCGCAACTTCTTTCTCTTCACGGACCGCATGATTCACTGGTTCGAGCGGGTACACATTCGGCCGCTGCGGAAGATGGCAATTAAGAAGGCCGAGAAGTGGATGTTGGAGCGTTTTGAGAAGTCAGATGGGCTGGGCGCGATCTATCCGGCGATGCTGAACTCGATCGTTGCGCTGCGCTGCCTGGACTACTCGGTCGATGACCCGCAGATGATTCGGGCGATGGATGAGTTTGAAAAGCTGGGCATCGACTGCCCCGAGGGAACGCCGGACTATGCTCCCCCGACCTTTCGTATGCAGCCGTGCTTCCCCCCTGTGTGGGATACGGCGCAGGCGATGTATGCGTTGGGTGAGGCTGGCATTGCCAAGGACGATCCGCGCATGTTGAAGGCCGCGGACTGGATTCTCTCCAAGGAAGTTCGCCAGAAGGGCGACTGGGCGGAGAAGGTCAAAAACGTTGAGCCAGGTGGATGGTACTTCGAGTTCAACAATGAGTTTTACCCGGATATTGATGATACGGGGCAGGTTCTGCTTGCGTTGAACTTCGTCGATAATCCTCGCGAGCGGTACCAGCACGAGGTTTGCCAGCGCGCACTGAACTGGATTTGGGCGATGCAGTGCAAGAACGGTGGCTGGGCCGCGTTCGATAAGGACAACACTAAGAGCATCTTTCAGTACGTTCCATTTGCCGACCACAATGCCATGCTCGACCCGCCGACGGTCGATATCACGGGGCGCATGCTGGAGATGCTGGCACAGTATGGCTTCACGCGGAAAGATCCGCGCGTGGAGAAGGCCGTGCAGTACATCCTGAAGGAACAGGAGACGGACGGAAGCTGGTTTGGACGCTGGGGCGTCAATTATCTTTACGGCACGTTCCTGGTGCTGCGCGGGCTGGAGGCGATGGGCTTCTGGAACCACGAGCCCGCGATTCAGCAGGCTGCGGAATGGATTCGCATGGTGCAGAACGCCGACGGTGGCTGGGGCGAGACCTGCGGCACTTACGACGATCCTAACCAGCGCGGCATCGGCCCGAGCACACCGTCGCAGACGGCATGGGCTTTACTCGGCCTGTTGGCTGCCGGAGACACTCGCTCGGATTCAGTGGCAAAGGGGATTCGCTGGCTGGTCGATCAGCAACACGAAGACGGCAGTTGGAGCGAGCTGATGCCGGGACGCAATGGCGAGAGCTATTACACGGGCACTGGTTTTCCTCGAGTCTTCTATCTTGGATATCACCTGTATAAGCAGTATTTTCCGCTGTTGGCGCTGACAACGTATCACCGTGCCATGGAAAGCGCAGCGGCGAAGTAGCAGGACTCAAAGATTCATCGGAGGAAAGACTGATGGCCGTACCAGTTTCGCAGGCTTGGACAGTTGCAAGTTACGTTTTGAAGCAGAAGCTGACCGGGCGCAAGCGGTATCCGCTCGTGCTGATGTTGGAGCCCTTGTTCCGCTGCAATCTCGCGTGTGCGGGTTGCGGAAAGATCCAGTATCCTGCCCACATTTTGAAGCAGGACCTTTCGCCTGAGGAATGCTTTCGGGCGGTCGAAGAGTGCGGAGCGCCGATGGTGTCGATCCCGGGCGGCGAGCCGTTGCTGCATCCGCAGATGCCAGAGATTGTTGCCGGACTGGTGGCGCGCAAGAAGTATGTTTACATGTGCACTAACGCGCTTCTGCTGAAGGAGAAGCTGCATCTCTTCAAGCCGAGCAAATATCTTTCTTTCTCTGTCCACGTAGACGGTCAGCGCGAGCATCATGACTTCTCGGTCTGCCGCGAGGGTGGGTACGATATCGCCATGGGGGGAATACGCGCCGCGGTGGCAGCGGGCTTCCGCGTGACGACGAACACCACTCTTTTTGATGGCGCGGATCCGAACAGCGTGCGTGCGCACTTTGACGAGATGATGGCTGCGGGCGTGGAGAGCATGATGGTTTCGCCGGGCTATACCTACGACAAAGCTCCCGACCAGAACCACTTTCTGGGCAAGGCGAAGTCGCGCAGGATGTTCCGTGCGATTCTCTCCAATCGCAATAAGAGCTGGGAGTTCAATACTCATCCTCTGTTCTCGGAGTATTTGATGGGCAAGCAGAACTTCGAGTGCACTCCCTGGGGTATGCCGACGTTCTCCATCTTCGGCTGGCAGAAGCCTTGCTACCTGTTGCAGGACGGTTATGCGGATACCTTCAAGGAATTGATGGAGAGCACGGAGTGGGAGAACTATGGCGCCAAGAGCGGCAATCCGCGCTGCGCGAACTGCATGGTGCACTCGGGACACGAGGCTTCGGCGGTGGATTACAACTTTGGCTCGCTCAAAGGATTTCTTGTAACCGCCAAAAAGTACATGTTCCCATCGCTCTATCCGGATGCAGATGCGCAGAAGCTGCTGAACGAATGGAGGCCCGAGCATGGCGGCCCCCTGGTCCAGATTCAGGCTCCTTCGACCACGACCGATGACCAACTACAGACGGTTTCAGGAGACTAGGCCCCATGGCGACAGAGCAACAGGAACACCTGAAGATTGAACAACTGCGGCACCATAGCGCGGACGAGCTGGAACACATCGAGGGACGTGAGCGGGAGAATCTTGAGGGCTGGATTCCTGCGCTGGCTACCGATGCGGAGATTCGTGAGGCGCTTGAAAAGGCGTTCGACTATCGCGGCGACGTCACCATCACTCGCAAAGACGGCACAAAGGTTGAAGGGTATCTCTTCGACCGCCGCACCGGTTCTTCTTTGACCGACTCCTCTGTGCGTGTCATTCCCTCGGCTGTGCGCGAGAAGGTGAGCATCGCCTATGCCGATATCGCAGCGCTTGCGTTCTCGGGACGCGATACTGCTGCGGGTAAGACCTTCGAGGCCTGGGTGAAGAAGTACTGGGAGAAGAAGGCCGCCGGCGAGACGAACATCCAGATCGAGCCAGAGAAGCTGGACTGATCTGACCTCACTCAAAACACTGCGTCGTTCCTGAGAAAGAATAGGGAAGAGAACAAAACGTGCGCGTATTTATTACTGGGGCGACAGGCTTCGTGGGTGGCCATGTGGCGCGGGCGTATGCGGCGGAGGGAGCAAGCCTTCGGTTGCTGACCCGCCAGACCAGCCGTCTCGATTCGCTCGCGGGGATCGAGGCAGAGACCATTGTTGGAGACTTGCGCGAGCCAGAGAAGCTGCGCTCGGCACTTACAGACTGCGAGGCTCTGGTGCATGTGGCAGCGGACTACCGCTTGTGGGTTCGTGACCCGGCTGAAATGTATGCGGCCAACGTTGATGGCACACGCGAGTTGCTCAGGATTGCACGAGAGGTTGGAGTTCAGCGCGTTGTCTATACGTCCAGCGTGGCTACGATGGGCTTCAAGAGCGATGGCTCGATTGTGAACGAAGAGACTGCTGTCTCGCTTGCGGACATGATTGGCCCTTATAAACGCTCGAAGTTTCTCGGCGAACAAGAGGCGATTCGTGCGGCGCGGGCTGGGCAGCATGTCATGATTCTGAATCCCACCACGCCGATAGGCCCTGGCGATGCCAAGCCTACGCCGACGGGAAGAATCGTTGTGGACTTCCTCAACAAAAAGTTTCCGGCTTATGTCGACACCGGTCTCAATCTGGTAGACGTTGACGAAGTGGCGAGAATGCACGTTGTCGCGCTGGAGCAGGGAACGCCGGGCGAGCGGTATATTCTCGGCGGCGAAAACCTGACGCTCAAGCAGATTCTTGACCGCATGTCCTCGATCACTGGCCTACCTTCGCCGACGATGAAGGTGCCGCATGCCGTGGCCATGGCGTTTGCCTTCTTCGAGGAAAACTTTACTGGCCGGCTTCGCGGCAAAGAGCCACGCGCCACGGTGGAAGCAGTTCGCATGGGGAAGAAGACGATGTTTGCTTCTTCCGCGAAGGCGGAGCACGATCTGGGTTTCAAGGTTCTTCCCGTTTATCACGCTCTCCGTACTGCAATTGACTGGTTCATCGCGCATGGCTACGCGCCTGCGCTCGACAAACAGCTATGAGAGAGTGTCCCGCTATCATCGCCGCCTTGCCGCGAGAGGTGAAGGCGCTTGTTCGCGGATGGCAGGAGCACCGGCTGCCCGGCAAGATCACTGCATATACGAATGACTTTGCAGTTGTCGCCTGCGCGGGCATGGGAGCGGCACGCGCCACGCTTGCCGTACAGGCGGCACTTTCGTTGAAGCCGGTGACGGCTATTGTCTCGGCTGGTCTCGCAGGTGCATGTGACCCTGCTCTTCGCGTAGGAGATATCGTTCGTGCCGGAGTTGTCATCGACGCAGGTACTGGAGAGCGTTTCACTAACCCGCTCTTCAGTCAGGCGCTCGTTACGACTTCCGTCATTGCAGGCAGCAACGAAAAGCAACGCCTCTACGCCTCCTACCAAGCCAGCGCCGTCGATATGGAAGCTGCGACAGTGGCTCGGCTTGCAGAGGTGCGCCATCTCTCTTACCGCGCCATCAAATCCATCTCCGACGAGGCCACGTTCGAGATGCAGGAGCTCGCGCAGTTTGCGACCGTGGACGGCCAGTTTCGCGAAGTGGCCTTTGCCGCGCATTCTGCTGTTCGCCCACAGCTTTGGCCAAAGCTCTTCGCGCTTGCGGGCAACAGCAAACGTGCGGTGCAGGCACTTACTACCGAACTTGAGTCGCAGTTAAACTGGTATCGCCAGCAAGGATAAGGAAATCCGTTGACACTACAAAAACAGACAGAGACCGTTCCGGCAACCATGCGTGCAGCCGTCTATCGCGGTATCAATGACGTTCGCGTTGAGACCATTCCCGTACCGGAGATCGGTCCGGGCGAAGTACTGGTAAAGATTCACACCTGCGGTATCTGCGGTACCGACCTTAAGAAGATCCATAGCGGCTCTCACGATGCGCCGCGCATTTTTGGTCATGAGATGTCCGGCACCATCGTCCACGCTGGTGAAGGTGTTAGCAACTTTGCAGTGGGCGACCGCGTGATGGCTTATCACCACATTCCCTGTGGGGAGTGCTACTATTGCCGCAAGCAGACCTTTGCGCAGTGCGAGGTCTATAAGGAGGTTGGCTGTACCGCCGGCTTCGCTCCCTCGGGTGGCGGCTTTGCCGAGTATATTCGCGTGATGGACTGGATCGTGCGCCGCGGATTGGTGAAGGTGCCCGACGATATTCCCTTCGAGCAAGCTGCCTTCATCGAGCCGGTCAATACTTGCTACAAGGCTATTCGTCTGCTCAACTTGCAACCCGACGAGACGGTACTAGTGATAGGTCAAGGCTCCATCGGCATCTTGCTTGCTGCACTTGCGCGGCAAACAGGAGCAGCTGTTTTGACCAGCGATCTCTATCCCGAACGTCACGCTGTTGCTGCGAAGTTCGGACTGCATCATCCGCTCGATGCTCGTGGAGATGTAGTCGCTGCCGCAAAGGCAGCCACGGAAAGACGCGGTGCCGATGTGACGCTGCTAGCCGTGGGCGGTAACAACCTCATCAAGGTGGCGATGGATGCGATTCGTCCCGGTGGCCGCGTCCAACTCTTTGCGCAGACGCAGCACGGCGAGGCTCCGTTCGATCCAGCCGCGGTCTGCATGGACGAGAAGACCTTGATGGGATCGTATAGTGCTTCGGTCGCGATTCAGGATGATGTCACACGCATGGTCTTCGATGGCTATCGCAATGGCTTTGACTTGACGCAGTTAATCTCGCACCGCTTCTCACTTGAAGACGCCGTCGCTGCAATCGACCTGGCATCGCATCCACAGGCTGATTCGCTAAAGATTGTGATCCAGCCGGGGCAATAAATTTTTGCGAGCCCGATGCGAATGAAAGCACCGCAGAAGCGGTCAAAGCGTCCTTAGCGCGACAACGCTGACATTTTTGTCGGGAGCCTGTTGTGGCAGCGAGATCTGCACGCCGTTCTCCGTCTGTTGGAAGGTCAGTGGTTGATTGTTAGCCAGGAGACGCGCCGATAAAATCTTGGGCTTGACCGCGTTTAGTTTTAGCACCGAGGTGGGCCAATCCAGGATGTGTACGTAGAGATTGTTCCCCTTCGCTGTAGTGCGGTACGCCTGTTCTCCCTGGATGGGGCCGTAGGTTGTGCCGTAGATGGCGTCGCCATTGATGGTGATCCAGTCGCCGATAGCTCGCAGGCGCTCCTGAAACTCGGGCTGAATCATTCCATCAGGCTGTGGGCCGACGTTGAGAAGAAAGTTGCCTCCCCGGCTTGTAACCTCGACCAGACCTCGAATCAGGTCGCGCGAAGATTTATAGTCGTGGTCGTTGGCGTTGTAGGCCCAGGTATTGTTGATGGTCATGCAGGTCTCCCAAAGCTGAAAGTCTGCTACGGAAGGTACGCCTATGTGGAGCTTTTTCTGCACGCTGGTGTCTGTGGCCTGAATGTGAACATCCTTGGTGGGGATGGCATTTGGGATGAACTGTTCGGGAGTAACGTAGTCGCCCGGTACGCCGATGCGGTCATTGACCAGCGCCGGCGGCTGCAGCTTGTGGATAAGATCGAGGAACCGCCGGCCATCATACTTCTCCTGATTGTTGAGGCCATCAAACCAGATGTCTTTCACCACGCCATAACGAGTAAGCAGCTCGCTGAGTTGCAGCTGCATGTAGTTGAGATAGGACGACCACTCCGGCCGCTCCGGCTGCCCGTGCCAATTGTCGCGAACTGGCTTTGATGTGTCTCGGAAACCAGGATGGTGCATGTCAGGCGGCGAGTAGTAGAAGCCGAGTTGCATGTCACGGCGCGCACAGGCATCGGAGAGTTGTTTGACGATATCTTTGCCGTACGGAGTGTTGGTGATCTTGTAGTCGGTGTAGGACGAATCAAACATACAGAAGCCGTCATGGTGTTTGGTAGTGAAGACCATGTACTCCTGCCCCGCAGCGCGTGCGAGATCGATGAAGTGGTCGGGATCGTATTTGGTGGGATTAAACCGCTTATGCAGCGCAACGTACTCGGCCTCGGTGATGTTCCACTTGCCTGGCACCATGATCGGCCATGAGGCTTCAACGCTGGCGAGCGAATACGGGCCCCAGTGAATGAACATGCCGAATTTTGCTTCGCGGAACCACGCGGTTCGCTTATCTTCCAGACTTTCACCAAACGCGAATCGATGAAGGAAAGGAAGCGAGGCGGCGGCAATTCCTGTTTGTAGAAGCTGGCGGCGGGTTAAATTTTGAGCACTCATTTTGCGAGAACGATAGTGCTCGTGCGATGTGTTGTCAAGTAATACAGGTAAAGACCATTCATTGCATGGTATGCTTCGTTGTATTGTAAGTGCTTAAATAGGCAGTAAGAAATCTTGCCCGATTCAGTCCAGATGGAAGACTTCTTTCATGGAGGCCCACCATTCACCTTCTGCGCGGTCTTCGAGGGGCTTTTGCATAGGATTCATGATGGCCCACCATTGCTGGGTTTTGGTGTCGGACGCCATCGTTGCCATATCCGCGGCGAAGTCGTTGCCGATGTATTCGAAGCAAGCGAAGAGAATGTGGTCGCGAAGAAAGATGGAGTAATTGCGGATATTGCACGCGGTAATCCTGCTGAGAACTTCGGGCCAAACCGCCAGGTGATGTTTTATATAGTCAGCTTCTGTTTCGGGATGGAGTTGGATAATTTGGGCATAGCGTTTCATAGGGTCTCCTGGGATAGCTAATTCGAGTGTTATATGCTCGCGCACTTTAATATAGGCATTTATGTCAAATACCGTAAAACGAATAACAAAACAGGCTGTTTCTCGCAATGAACCACTGGTGAAGGACACCCTTGCAGAGCGCTTGCGTGAGGAGATTGTCAGCGGCGCACTCAAGCCAGGATCCCGCATCGTGGAAGGGGTATGGGGGCGAACGCTTGGCGTCGCGCAGGGCTCCATTCGTGAAGCGATCAATATTTTGGCGCAGCAAGGTTTTGTCACCAAGGCTGCCGGGCGCAGCGCGCGTGTGGTGAGCCTGAGTGAGGATGATGTGCTGCGACTGTACGAGTTGCGCGGTGCACTGGAAGGACTCGCTGGACGACTCGCTGCGGAGCACAAGCTTGATACAGGCGATTTACAGGAAGCCGTTGACCGGATGCGTCGTGCAACGAAGCGTGATCGTGCAACCGAATTGCTGGATGCTGATCTGGCGTTTCACCTGGAGCTTTGCCGTCTCTCGCAAAATTCTTTTCTGCTGGAGCATGCACGCAGAATCCTGCTGCCGTTTTTTGCCTTTGTTCGGATACGTGTTGTGGCGAGTGGGCAGGGAACTGACCCCTGGAACCACGACCTTGAGGTTCATCAACGAATACACGATCTCATACTCGAAGGCGAAGGGCGGGTGGTGGAACAGTACATTCAGCAAGTCATGACAAGGTTTGCAGCGACGGCTTATGGCCAATGGGAGAAGAAAGTACAGGTAGGCAAGCGCGGTAAACGTCATCAGCAGAACGGTAGCAAGGTGTAACGGGGAAGAGACTTTACCGAAGTTCAGGAGACAATGATGGCGGTATGTTCTATCGATCGCATTTCAACATTTGATGCAAGGTATACCTTACCGCCTGGTGCTGGAAGCGATGCAGTGCATACGTCTCCTGAATATTGCCTGGCGGTGACGCGACTTGGCTCGATAGAGAGCGGTGTGTGCGGGACAGGATTTGCATTGACCCTTGGCGAAGGCAATCGACTGGTGTGCGAGGCGATCGAACTACTGGCACAGCCTTTGCGGGGGCGCCCGATCGAAGACCTGATGGCAGAGTTCGGGAACGTATCGCGGCAGATGGCGGACAATCCCATGTTGCGATGGCTGGGGCCACACAAGGGTGTGGTGCATCTGGCGCTCGCCTCCATTACAAATGCATGTTTCGATCTTTGGGCGAAGAGCAGAGGCGTGCCGCTGTGGAAGTTGCTGCTGGATCTTCAGCCGGAAGAAGTAGTGCGGTTGCTGGACCTGAGTTATCTGGATGAACTGTTGGATGAGCAGCAGGCTGTAGCAATCTTGTGCGAGCAGATGAAGACGCGTGATGAGCGGGCGGGTATTTTGCATACGGGATACCCCGGTTATGACACCTCGGTTGGATGGATGGCGTATGACGATGCCAAGGTGCGCGAGCTTACAGCAAAGGCAATCAGCCAAGGGTTCAGTGCGTTCAAGCTGAAGGTGGGATCGCGGGACCATGCGCGAGATCTGCGACGCGCGGCGATGTTGCGCGAGTGTGCCGGAGATAACGGGACGGTAATGTTTGACGCCAACCAGCAGTGGACGCTGCCAGTAGCCCGAAGCATGTGCGCCGAACTGGTCAAGTTGCGGCCGCTCTGGATCGAAGAACCGACACATCCGGATGACGTGATGGCCCATGTAGCGCTGGCGCGCGAGATTGCTCCGGTAAAGATTGCGACGGGGGAACATATTCCGAATCGTGTTGTGTTCAAGAACTTTATCGAAACCGGGGCGGTCCATTTTGTGCAGGCGGATTGCACAAGGCTGGCGGGGGTGAGCGAGTTTTTGACTGTAAGCTTGCTGGCCAAAAAATTCAACCTCCCAGTAGTGCCGCACGTGGGTGACATGGGGCAGGTGCATCAACACCTCGTGCTCTTCAATCACGTGGCGATGGGACATGAGGCCCAGTTTCTTGAATACATTCCCCATCTGAGGAGTTACATGACTCAGCCTGCAGAGGTCGATGGAGGCTTTTATCGCACGCCGCAGGAGCCGGGCGCATCGAGCGACCTGAAGGAATTATCCGGGCGGTCGTGCTGATGAGCGGACCTGTGCTGCAAGGAGTTGGGTTGACGATGATTGCCGGTGTGATGTCCGGCAATTGCATGCTGCCTATGAAGTTTGCGCGGCGATGGCGATGGGAGAATGTTTGGCTTGTATTTAGCCTGGTGTCGCTGCTGGTGCTGCCGTGGGCTTTGGCGATGATGCAAGTGGATCGATTGTTTGAGGTCTACCGCACGGTTCCCTTGACCACAATGTATGCTCCGTTGCTTTTTGGCGCAGGATGGGGCGTGGCTCAGACCCTGTTTGGCATCTCTGTCGTGCGGTTGGGAATGGGTGTTGGCTACGCCGTGATTGTCGGACTTGGAGCGGTTCTGGGTACATTGGTGCCGCTGTTTATCGGACAGAGAAGATTTGTGACAAACTCTGCCCTGGTCGAGATATTGATAGGCGTGGTCGTGATGGTGTTCGGAATTGTTCTGACGGCTTGGGGCGGCCAACTGCGCGAACACGGCGATCGCACTGTGGACGCCGGGCTGCCGCGTCAGCAAGGATACGTCGCGGCTGTGATGCTGGCTGTGCTGTGTGGATTGCTGGCGCCGATGTTGAACTATGCGTTTGCGTATGGACAGGGATTGGCCGAGGCTGCGGTCAGAGTTGGGAACACGCCTGTGGCTGCTGCTTATGCTGTGTGGCCTATCGCCCTTTTGGGCGGCTTGGTTCCTAATGTTGCGTATAGCTTGTATCTGCTGCGAAAGCATAGAAGCTGGGGAGCGTTTACGACAAATTCGCCGGATGTATTGTGGGCGACCATGATGGCGATTTTGTGGATGGGCGCATTTGCTCTCTATGGCGTAAGTTCGGTGTATCTCGGCGCGTTGGGAACATCAATCGGTTGGGGATTGTTTCAGATATTCATGATTATGACCGCGACGATCTCCGGGCTGCTGACGGCGGAGTGGCGGCGCGCTTCGCGCAGGGCGATGACGTTTTTAGGATCGGGCATGGCGGCGTTGATTGGCGCGACCGTTCTGCTTGCGATGGGCGGTCGCTAAAGGAACGCGCGGTTTTCTTAAACTTGGATTAGTCGATGTACGAGATTGGATCGCCGCTTCGCTCGCTGGATTGATAGAGAGCTTCCACAAGCGCCATGGTCTGGAAGGCGTCTTCGAAGTGCGAGGGCAATGTGGCAACAGAGCCTTCCGCGAAGGCTTGCAGCGCTCCCATGGTTCCCATGAAGGCATCGGGAAAATTGTTGCCGCTTACTGGCAGCGATTGCCATGTGGCGGCCGTATTTCCTCTTGGAGCATATTCGAGCGTATCGGGTCGGCCCGTGGGGTAATCAAGATTGACTCCCATGGAGATACGAGCTGCCCCGGCGAGGCCCTCCCATTGCACAAAGCTGTGTTGATGGGCGGGGCCAAAGTTATGGCCGTGATTGGCGGTGACGAGGACTCGTTTGGAACCCCCATAGTCGAGAATGGCGGTCGTGCGAGTG
This sequence comes from Granulicella sp., assembly GCA_041691255.1. Lineage (GTDB taxonomy): Bacteria > Acidobacteriota > Terriglobia > Terriglobales > Acidobacteriaceae > Edaphobacter. The sequence goes on from JBEPUY010000033.1 coordinate 42,674, forward strand.
GCTGCAAGATTTGCGGAGAGAGGATGCTTTACCGTGCGTGCATAGACGCTGTGCGGATTGCCCAGCCACGAACGGATGAGATCGAAGTAATGAATGCTGTGGTAAAGAATTTCGAGGCGCGGAGCAGTGGCAAGAAAGGTCCACAAATGCCACGGAGTGTAGGTTCTTGTCTGAACCTCGATATCGTGGATCTCGCCCAGCATTCCGGTATTGGCAAGCGCTTGAACGGCGAGATTGTTGGGAGAGTAGCGTAACGAAAAGTTAACCGCGGCGATGAAGTCTTTGCTTCGGCAAAGATCGCGGATTGCGCGTGCCTCTTCAATCGTTTCGCCCATCGGCTTTTGCATCAGGATGACAGCTCCTTGAGGCAACTGGGAAAGGATAGAGAGAAGTTGCGATGCAGGAACTGCTATATCGAAGACACAGTCTTGCGGTGCAAACGGGAGTGCCTGAGAGACCGAGCCAAAGGAATGGGGAATACCTTCTTCGGAGGCCAATTCTGCTGCTTTTTCTGAAGATGCATCCGTAATGCTAATGACGGGAAAGCCGGCTTTTTTGTAGGCAGGTAAATGTGCGGAGCGCACAATGCCTCCGGCACCAATCATCATGATTGGTCGAACGTGCTTCGGCCGTGGTTGCTGCACCTGAGCGATCGTTGTAAGCAGGGAAGAGTTGGGGCTCTCAAAAGATACGGACATTGGTATTTACCAGCTCCAGGCGCAGAGAAGAGTATGGCATGGTTCAAAAAAACCGGATGTCCAGAGTACAGCTTAAGGCACTCGTGTGGTCTAAGAAGATATCTGCGATAAAAACTTCAGGTGTCACGCCTCGATCAAGGTGAGTTGATCGAAGGTCACAAACGTTGACGGAGAACCGTTGGGTTCTCCGTCAATGCCAAATGAATCACGAGCAACGCTCGATCTAATAGGGATAATATGCAGGGCCATAGTAGTAGTAAGGCGGCGGCGGAGGATTGCGTCGATGCAACTGTTGTGCTGGCTGAACACCGGTAGCGAGGCGGTCCATCTCTTCTTGCGACACCGTGGTCAAAGACACTTGCTGCACCAGGCGGAAGTTCAGGATCGCTTCGGCGGGCACGACTGCTTCTCCACGACCGGATGCTGCTGAAGTACCCAAACCCGCGGCTCCCCCGACTCCGGCGCCTATCAACGCTCCTGGGCCGCCGCCCGCCACCGCTCCAATCAACGCCCCAAACGCTCCCAGCCCAACCGCATTACCAACGGTCTGACCGGTTTTATCCGCGCCCTGATGGCTCCACGCATCGGAGACAATAGGATAAGTTTGGCCGCCGAGTGTTATCTGGGTCAATTGCAGCGCCAACTCTCCCTTGCCCTTCAGAGACCCGGCGTTGTGTACATCCACGACCTTCCCGAGTACCGAAGTGCCCCTCGGAATTGCGACGGCATTGCCTGCGACGACGTCGTTGATGACAACTCCATCAAATACTGTTCCTGGCGCAGTGTTTTTGCTGTCCATCCCCTCATTCACGCGCACGCGGATCAATGTGCCGCTGAGAACTACCACCGCTTCTCCACCACGCTGCGCGGGATAGGGACGAGCGTACGGCGGCCGAGGTGCCTGGCCATAGGAAGGATTGTAGGGGCGGCGATACGGCCCTTCTGGTTGATTCTGTCCCTCCTGCGGAGGAGGCCCGGCAGGACCATACTGCGGGTCGTATTGAGGCTGAGCCCCTCCGTTTGGAGGAGGTCCAGCGGTGCCGTACTGAGGTTCTCCATTTGGAGATCCGCCTGGGGGCGGCGCGACGGTAGCACCCATGTCTCCCGGCTGCTGATTCTCCGGTTGCTGCTCATTGGGATACGCTCCACCGGGCTGAGGGCCAGAGTTCGGGCCTTCGGCAGCAGAATTCTGGTCTTGCCCCTGAGCATCTTCGGAGGCAGCAGTTCCGATCGCCAATTGGTCAATGACCTTCTTGACGCCTTGGGTATTCGACGTCACGGTCTCGGCCATATCGCGAGAAGCTTCATCCCGCACGGTGCCGCTCAAGGTCACCTGACCATAAACGGTCGTCGTGCTGATAGATTGATCCGCAAGCTGAGGTGTAGCCGCTAATGCTTTCAATACATTGGCTTCAACCTGTGCGTCGGGAACGATTGCTGTCTTGTCCTGGGCTGATACAGCTCCGCCTGAGACAAGAAGAAGGCCTATCAAAAGGCCGGATATTTGAAGATATTTCGACTGTTGCATATTTCCCTCGTTGCGACCGTACCAGCGAGAGGTTTCCCGCACTGTTCGCTTATAGATACAAACTCTATCTACAGAAAAAAGTTACTACAAAGAAAAACTCTCCACCTCTATCGCATAAGCCTCCATCAACTCTGGCGCAATTGACCTTCCATCTCAACAGCGGTATATTCAAAGAGCGGGGTGGAGCAGCCCGGTAGCTCGTTGGGCTCATAACCCAAAGGTCGTAGGTTCAAATCCTACCCCCGCAACCAATCAAATCAGTGGTTTAGAGAGAATCGTAAAATTGGATTCACTCCCACTGACTCCCAATAAGAAAATCGACACTTTCAAGCATTCGCTTTCAATGGCTTGAGCACCATCGTGACACCTTCCCATTCGCTTCTTTCTTCGACTCCGGCATCGCCTGTCCGTACACATTCATGGTCGTCTGAATCGACGCATGACGCATGAGTCCCTGCTGGACCTTCATCGGTGCGCCGGTCTCGTCCAGCCACGAGAGGTACGTGTGGCGGAACGTATGCCAGCCAATTGGCCCCAAACCCAACTTGATCCCCGCAGTCTTCAGATAGCGCTTCTGAATCCCGGTAGCGAGTAGGGCTTACCAGATAACGGATTTGGGAACATCCCTCCCTCGGCCGTTTCCGGGCACTGCTCACTCCAGCCGAGCAGGACCTCCAGCAAGGAACATGAATCGGGACATGGTCGGTGGTGGATCGATCATATGGGTCTCATCGTCCATGCATCTCATGGGCATTCCTGGCCATACCGCCTGCGCGGTAACCAAGGCGGCATTCCGTTCTTACGCCCGTACCTGGGCTGCGGAATTTAAAGACCGGGGCATCCGCGCGAATACACTCAGCCCCGGCGTGACTGACACGCCGATGCTCGACTCTCAGTCCTCGGGACTAGGAGAGCCCGAGCATCTGGTGAAAATGTATCTGAGCATGATCCCTATCGGCCGACTCGCCGGGGCCGAGGAGATCGCGAATGGCTGTCTTTCTCGGGTCTGACCAGAGTTCGTATAAGACGGGCGCGGATCTGATGGTAGACGGCGGCGTCGGCCAGGTCTGAGGTTAGAAGATTACGTGAGGTCTGCAGAGCAGGGGGAGCACAGAACCTCTGCTCCGCGTCGCCTCAGGACTCAACAAACACCACTCAGCACACGCTGGGAGATTGGAGTATCGCTATGAAGTACGCCATTATTGGCTCTGGCCAGATCGGTGCCGCGCTTGCACATATCTTCGCGCGCTAAAACGTCGAAGTCGGAATTGCAAACTCCCGCGGTCCCGAAACAATCGAGTCACTGGCGAAGGAGATAGGCGCCAGCGTCCCCCGGTTTCGATTGAAGAGGCTCACGACTTGTAAGTTTATGGCTTTGGATGAGTGGCGGGCCGGACCCTCGTTGGGCCTCCCCGACGTGCTTGGAAAAGGTAAAACTACTCGCCGAGCGTATTCTTCATATCGACCACCTGTTTGCGCGCATGCAGCGTCTTAATACATACGAAGCAAAGACGAACGCCATGACGAGAATCGGATCAAATTTATCCCAGGTACTGCCACCGCCATTCAGTTGTGAATAGAACGCGAGTAAAAGATTGATCGCGAGACCAGCATAAACCCACTCAGTCAATCGAGGCACATTGGGAATCAGAAGGCCCACGCCACCAAGGATGTGGGTCACGCCAATCAGAGGGATGATATTGAGCGGGTATCCGAGCTGCTGATTGGCGATCCTCCATTCGCCGGGATCGCGAATGAGATATAGCCTTCCGAAGTACATCCACATGAGGGCGACAAGGCCGGTTGTTAGCATCGCTGCTATTTGAGTTGCTCGACCTGCCTGCGCGGGTTTATCTATTGCGTGTTCAGCTTTCATATTAAAAACGATCCTCTTCTTGCGGTCTAAATGGTTTAAATCGTTCTGCAATAAGTCGGCTCTCGTACGCGACTGAAATCAACGCGCTGCATGGGCGGGACGGCCTCCGGGTCGTGCATTAAACGAGGGCTTTCTGCATCCTTCACCGCAAGAGAACAGGTGAGGTCTCTCGTCACGAGCATCGCCCTCGATCATGTCTACTGGCGCCAGATCGGCGCTCGCCTTCGAGCGAACCAGGGCTACGACGGAATAGCCTTTCGCCAGGGCGGAACCGGACGATCAGCCGTCCGGTTCCGCCCGTTGCACCCAAAACAAGAACTTTCATGTTTTGACCTCGATCTTTCCAAGGAACGGGGCTGATTCAGCTTGCCCCGGACTTACGCCTTGACGGCGTTCTGTGCAGCCGCAAACACATCGCGGGCGGACGTCGTACCTGCTACGTGCTCCGTACCCGCAATCCCGAGGTCCATCCATCCCGCGTTAACGCTCTCAAACATCTCTTCGGCAGCTCCAGTGTGGCCCTTCGGGATGCCGAACTGTTCGAACGCTTCCGCCCATCCCGCACGCGGGATTGCAAAGGCTTTTACGTCGAGTGTCAGGACTTCACCCAATTGTGCGGCCACTTCATCCGCGCTTACCATCGAACCCAGCTCAATGACGCGATGCCCTGACCACGCCGGCCCGGTCAGAAGCGTTGCCACCTCTGCGCCGATGTCGTCTGACGCGACCATTGTCGATTTCCGGTTTGTAGGATTGTAGAAGACCGGTAGTGTTCCACCTTGGGCGGCCTGCAAGCCGAAAAGAAAGTTTTCGAAAAAGCCGCCTGCGCGCACAAATGCGACCGGAGAGGTCAGGCTGCGAAAACCTTGCTCCAGGAGTGATAAGGCCGTGATCATCCCCACCCCGCTTGTTCTATCCGCGCCCATCGACGAGAGCGCTACCACCCGCGGAGGCACTCCCTTGGTCAGCGCCTCGACATAGTTCGCAATCACGCCCTTTGCTTCTCTGTAATCAGGCGAGGGGGCCCATACAGCCGGCAACATAACAAACGCGCCCTCGACACCTTTGAGCGCCGCCGCGATGGCTGTCGCATCGTTCCAGTCTCCATCCACCAACTCCACGCCTTGGTCTGCCCACTTCGCCGCTTTCTCGCGATTGCGCACAAGTGCTCGCACCTGTTTGCCTTGCTTCAGTAGATGTCGTGCGGTGGCGCCCCCAACATTTCCAGTAATGCCCATGACTAAATACATGCTCGTTTTCTCCTTGTTAGAACGAAGGTGATGCTCTGATGCGAACGCCAGAGCTCGTGAGTTGCGCAGCTAGCACTTCGCTAGTCCTGTGAGTTTCCACAGTTATCTGTCGCATGAATCGTTACTGACCTTACGCAGCCGATCGGATCGCCTCGATGAGAGAGATAGTTGATCCTCGCGGAGACCTTGCTATGTGGTCGTCACTGTCACGGCCTGGCGAACATACCGTCTGCTTTCCAGTTGCTGCACCATGAAGGCTGCCAGATCGGCCCGCCCGATCTTGTACGCCTTCTCGCCGCCCTCCGTGCTCAGCACCCTGGTAATGCCGGTCTTCTCGACGTCGGTCAACATAGGCGGCCGCACCAGCGTCCAGTCCAGGTTGCTGCCTTCGATCTCGGCCTCCATGCCCGCCTTGTCTACCAGCAGACCCCGCAGAAACGTCCGCATAAGCAGGTGCTCGTTGAAGAAGCCGGCGTTCTTGACGCTCTCGCCCGCACCAACCGCCGAAATTTTCAGCAATCGGCGCACGCCATTGCGTCGCATCGCGTTCACAATATTGTGTGCGGCGCTCGTCTCCATCGTCGTCACTTTCCATGGAGTCTTGCCGCCCAGCGCGTCGATCACCGCATCCTGTCCGGCAACCGCAACGTCGACCGCAGCCGCGTTTAGTACGTCGCCCGCAACCACCCTGACGTTCGCCTTCTTGTACTGCGCGGCACTGCGCACGAAAGCCGTCACCGTATGCCCGGCCGCCAGCGCCTCATTTACCAGCGCCTCTCCGCTCTTGCCCGCTGCTCCGATCACTAGAACTTTCATCGCATCCTCCTTCTTGCTGCCTCGTATTTGGCCGCCCATCCAAAGGTGCGACCTGACGATTAGAGGCCTATGCTAACCATTGGTTGCAAATTATTCAATGGTTGCAGTATTTAGGTGAATCAATACTTCATCGGATGTATTTAGTCCAATGGTTCTAAATCAACAAGTGGTCGAAAAATGTTCAAGAGGGAGTAAGCTGGTGAAGTGACATCAACATCGCCAAGTCGCCGGGTAGAACGTAAGGAGAGGCTGCGGGGCGAAATTCTTGCGGCGGCCAGCAAAATGTTTGCCGATCGCGGTTACGAAGCCGTGACGCTTCGTGCGATCGCTGAAGAGATCGGCTATACGCACGCCGTGATCTACCAGCATTTTCCTGACAAATGGCACATTCTTGCCGAGTTGAGCAGCGAGACGATCGGGTTGCTGATTCAGAACTTCGACGCGATTGCCGCGAAACATCCTGCCCCGAAAGAGCGTCTTTTTGCGACTTCACGCGGCTTGAT